>NZ_JAFCUF010000006.1:0-378390 GCF_049896385.1 Hymenobacter sp. B1770 | reverse complement strand
CCACTTTGAACTGGAGGCCTTCCTGCAAACCGCCGTGGCCGTGAGCGCCGAGTACCCGGTGGTGGTGTCGGAGTTCATCCAGGAAGCCAAGGAAATCGAGCTGGATGCCGTCGCCGACCGGGGCGCCATCGTGAGCTACGCCATTTCCGAGCACGTGGAGTTTGCCGGCGTGCACTCCGGCGACGCCACCATGTACTACCCGCCCCAGAAGGTGTACGTGGGCACCATCCGCAAGCTGAAAATCATCGCCGAAAAGATTGCCCGGCGCTACGCCATCAGCGGCCCGTTCAACATCCAGTTCCTGGAAAAGAACGGGGCCATCAGCGTGATTGAGTGCAACCTGCGCGCCTCGCGCAGCTACCCGTTCGTCTCGAAGGTCTCGGGCAACAACCTCATCCAAAAGGCCACGCAGGTGCTGCTGGGCAAAGAGGTGGCGCGCGACGAAAGCGAGCGGGTCTACGACCTGCCCTTCGTGGGGGTGAAGGCCCCGCAGTTCTCCTTCACCCGCCTGCCCGGCGCCGACCCGGTGCTGCGCGTCGACATGGTGAGCACGGGCGAAGTGGGCTGCCTGGGCGACACGGCCGAGGAAGCGCTGCTCAAATCGATGCTGAGCGTGGGCTACAAAATCCCGCACCGCTCGGTGCTGATTTCCGGCGGGCCCCTCAAGTCGAAAGTGGCCCTGCTCTCGGCCACGGAGCTGCTCGTCAAGAAGGGCTACGCCCTGTACGCCACGCAGGGCACGCACCGCTTCTTCGCCGAAAACGGCATCCCCAGCAGCCTGCTCTTCTGGCCCGACGAACCGCAGGAGCCCAACGTGCTGACGTACCTGAAGGAAAAGAAAATCGACCTGGTCATCAACATCCCCAAAAACCTCTCGAAAGGCGAGCTGGACAACGACTACAACATCCGCCGCACGGCCGTGGACTTCGGCGTGGGCCTGCTGACGAACGCGCGGCTGGCCAAGGCCTTCATCCAGGCCTTCTGCACCCTGGAAATGAAGGACTTGAAGATTAAGAGCTGGAACGAGTACAAGGCAATGTAATTAGCAGAACAACAGCGTAAGAAAAACAAAAAGAACGTCATGCTGAGCGCAGCCGAAGCATCTCTACCGCTCCGTTGAACAATTGGAGTTACAATTGAGGTAGAGATGCTTCGGCTGCGCTCAGCATGACGTTCTTAATTCCTCTCCAAACCGCCTCTATGAAAAACTTCACATCCTTCGCCGATGCCGGCGACTACAATGCCCTGCTTCAACAAGCGCTGGAAATCAAAGCCAATCCCTACGGCTATCAGCACATCGGGCGCAACAAAACCGTCGGCCTCATCTTCTTCAACCCCAGCTTGCGCACCCGCCTAAGCTCCGTGAAAGCGGCCTACAACCTGGGCGCCCAGGCTTGGGTGCTCAACGCCGGTGCCGATTCTTGGACCCTGGAAATGGCCGATGGCGCGGTGATGAACGGCGGCACGCAGGAACACATCAAGGACGCCATTGCGGTGATGAGTGAATACTGCGACGTGCTGGGCGTGCGCACCTTCCCCACCCTCAAGGATAAAGCCGAAGACTACGAGGAAGCAGTGTTCAATAAGATTCTGCAATACGCCACCGTGCCCGTCATCAGCCTGGAAAGCGCCACCCTGCATCCCCTGCAGTCGTTCGCCGACCTGATTACCGTGGCCGAAACCAAGCAGAAGCAACGCGTGAAAGTGGTGCTTACCTGGGCCCCGCACGTGCGCGCCCTGCCCCAGTGCGTGCCCAATTCCTTTTGCGACTGGTTTTCCGAAATCGACTGGGTCGACTTTGTCATCACCCACCCCGAAGGCTACGAGTTGGACCCCAAATTCACCAAAGGCGCCCGCATCGAATACGACCAAAAGAAAGCCCTGGAAGGCGCCGACTACGTGCAAGCCAAAAACTGGAGCAGCTACCGCGACTACGGCCAAGTGCTCACCAACAACCCAGACTGGATGCTCACGCCTCTCCACATGTCCTACACCGACAGGGCCAAGTTTCTGCATTGCCTGCCCGTGCGCCGCAACGTGGAAGTGTCCGATGCCGTGCTCGACTCACCCGGCTCGCTCATCATTCAGGAAGCCGGCAACCGCACCTTCTCCATGCAAACCGTGCTACACGAGTTGCTGAAGTAACGATACTTCTTAAATAGAACACAGCGGCCCTGCAGAAGCTATTTCTGCAGGGCCGCTGTGTGTTGTTATTGGGCTGTTCTTAAAAACAGGTTCAGGAAGAGCCTCATAAAACCGTTCCAAAGCACACGCCCCCTAGAGTAGGCGCTGACTTTCGGGAACACGGACGCGCCCTTGCGAGGCACTGGGGCCCGAATCCCATGCCTTCTTGTGAAGGCAGAAGGCGGAACCTCGGCTTGGGATTGGACTGGCTATGCTTGCTTTTTAGCCTCCTTTAATTCCTGCTCTAGCTCCGCACCCCGGCGCGTGCTGGCTGCCACGGTGGTACGGGCGGCTAGGCGCAGCTCAATCTCGTCCATGACAATGGCGGCTAGGTCCTGCAACTTCAGCTTTTGGTGGTTCTGATTCAGGTAACGGGGCTTTTGGTCGATGAGGGTTTTGGTCAGTCCCGAGCGTTGGAGCAGGTGCAGGACGTGCTCATACAAGGCGCGCAGGTACGCGCTGCCCATTGCAGCTGGTTGCCAAGTCATGGGCACGCAGACATCTAAAACCAGCTCAAACCAACCCGGCGCGTTGTGAAAATACAGGGTAGTAGCAAGGAAATTATCGGACACAGGAGTGCAACTAAGCAGTAGGCTTGGCTGGCAGGCCCTCAAGCAGCTATGCGACTGCTTTGAGTTACGTTTTCGCGCTTAATTTTGTCCTGATAAGCACATGCTACCGCTCTGCTTTCGTCTTCTTACCGATGTCCTCCCTGGCTTCCTCCTGCGTTAAGTACCAGTGCCTGTCCCACGCCCTGCTGGCAAATCACCTGCACTAGTGGGTAGAAACCAACCTCAAACCCCAATACGCCGGCGCGGCTGAGGTGCCGCATTTTGAGCAGCACCACCAGCGCGGTTACCTTAAACAGGCCCGCGTCGGCCTCGCTGGTATGGAATCCGACGCCCTTGAGTAGCGTGAAGCCGCAGCCACCCAGGAACCGCTCTTAGCACCGTTGATTGTTTCGCTCTACAGGACAGCGCTCTGCCTTCTGCATGCCGGTGCTAGCGGAACGCCAAGGGCAAAGCACATGTTTAACTTAGTTCGGCTGGGTGTGCAACGGCACTTTCGGCCTCCTTTCGTTTTTGCTTTATGATGACCTCTTCTCACCTGCTTGCCCCCAACGAAACCCAGCGCCTTGCAGCCCTGCAAGCCTACCGTGTAACCGGCGACGCCCCCTTTTTCGACGAGTTCGTGCGCCTAACTGGCAAGCTGTTCCAGGTACCCATTGCCCTAGTCTCGCTGGTCGAAGCAGACACGGTCTGGTTTCGCGGCAACGTGGGCCTGGAAGAAGTTCCCGAGCGGGTGCCCCGTGGCGAGAGCCTCTGCTCTGTGGCTGTACTCAGCGACGAAGCCACCGTGTTCGAAGACCTGGTCAACAAGCCCTGCACCCTCATCAACGCCACCGCCGTCGGTGAACTCGGTCTGCGCTTCTATGCTGGCTCCCCCCTCCAAACTGCTACTGGTGAATCTGTGGGCACTCTGTGCGTCATTGACCGCAAGCCTCGCCTGTTGGCGACCGAAGAAGTAGCGCTGCTGCGCGAACTGGCCGACGTGGCCATGCTGCTGCTCGACCTGCAGGCCGTCTTGGCCACCACCTCGGCGCCCGCGCTGGCTTTGTGGGCCGACATCTACGCCGCCATCGGTTCTTCCATCAGCCGTCTCGACACCCTGGCCGAACTCCTGCAGTGGGAAGATACGCCCGATACGCCCGCTGCACTGGCCTATCAGGTCTCACAACGGGAGGAAGCGGCCGTCGTGGCCAAAACCCTGCAGCGCCAGATTAAGGCCGCCATTCAGCAGCTTAAGCTATAGTTCTGAACACCGGCTAGCATCGGACGCCGCTTCATATCAGTACGCCACCCCGCTTCTCTATCGGTGGTATAGCCCCATCTCTCCCCATCACCAACAAAGCCCATGCATTCGTTGCGTGGGCTTTTTTCTCCTGTTCATGTCTCAAAATGAGGCCGGCTTTTAAGCCCCTGCTCGTAGCACCTGCGTATCGGCCGCCTTCTTTTATAAGCACGAAGGACTCAGACGCATCCCTACTACGATATGTTTCGATAGGTCAGCAAAAAGAAAACATATCCGGCGCCTATGTCGGCAGTACTAGCCGAACGTAACACCCCCGCTAGGCTACTCCCGTAGGAGGGCGAAACTACTGTGGTACTACGCGGCTGCTCCGAGACGCTCTGTTCCAGCACCCAACCTTTGCACGGCGCCAACTAGCTGCTCGCCAATCCGGTCAATCTGCGTCAGGCCCCGGCGGGCCTCCTCTATTTGGCCGTGGCGGTACTGCGCGGCTAGTTCGCGCCCCACGCGGAGCATTTCCTGGAGCAGGCGTTCGGCTTCCCGCATTTCAGGTCGTAGCGGGAACTTGGGCTTGATAACGGCGTTCAGCCATTGCCCGAGCGCGTTGCCCTGCGGAGAAAACAGCGCTTCATCGGCCTCCCGAACGCCGTACAGCACCGAGCGCAGCTGCGACTTAAACAGAATTTGTTTAATCCGGGCCTGCTGAAAATCAAGGGTATTTATATCCATCGGTAAGGGCGTTGTAAAGTCGGAAAGGGCGCACTTACTTGCATTAGGAAGCTAAGGGGGACGGAGCCGAGTTGGTAAAGGCCTGCAGTTGCTGCCGGGCTTCTACTAGTTCGGTTACGTCAAAGGCGAAACTGAAAATGCCTACTATCGCGCCGTTTTCGCGGAACGCCTGGTACACAAAGTCAAAGTAGCGCGACTCGATTTGGCCAGTCGCGCGGCGGTGCAACTGCAGGAGCATTTCCTTGCCATAGTAGGACTCGCCCGTTTGGTACACCTGGTCGAGCAGGGCAATGAAGCCTTGTTCTGCGGCTTCGGGCACAATGTCCAGCACCGTTCGTCCCACTATTTCGTCCGTCGCGAATAGCTCGTGGTAGAGCGGATTGGCAAATTCGAACACATACTGCGGGCCCCGCACGATGGCCACCAACGCCGGCGCCTGCTGAAACAGGTTATAGAAAGTTTCGCGCTGGCTCTGGGCCAATTGAAACGCTTGGTACGACTGGTCGGACAATGCCGCCTGCTCCTCGTTGGCCTGCAGCAACTCGGCCACCAGCGCCTTTTGGTCGTGTATGTCCACGGAGCAGCCCACCCACATGCTCACGTGGCCCTCCGCGCTAAGCCGCGGAATGCCGCGGGCCAACACCCAGCGGTAGTCGCCATCGGCGCTGCGCAGGCGGTACTCGGTCTGGTACGCCGTGCCCGATTCGTATGCTTTGCGCCATGCGGCTCCGGCCGATTCCCGGTCTTCGGGGTGCACGCCCTCAAGCCAGCCAAACTCTACCTCCTGCGCCATTCCTTTCCCCGTAAACGTCAGCCACCGCTGGTTGAAATAGTCCGACGAGCCATCGGCGCGGGTGGTCCAGACCATCACCGGTAATGCCTCCAGAATGAAATTTGAGCGCTCCTGGCTTTCCAGCAGAACGTGCTGCATCTCCTTGGCGCGAAGCTCGACGCGGTGCTGCTCCGTCACGTCGCACGTTTTCAGCAGGATGGCCTGCACGTTGCCCTGCGCATCCAGTTGGGGGTAGTTGGTGGTTTCCCAATACCGCTCTTCCAAGCCGCCTCCTTGCTCGGCGGTGCGTTGCATGTCGTACCGAATGCGGGGCATGGTATGGGGCGTGCCGTGCTGCCGTATGTGCTCCAACGAATCGGTAAACACCTTCCAGTCGTTCTGGTCTGCCCGGGGAAACACGTCGAATACATTCCGGCCCACAATGGCTTCGCGCTGCTTAAAGGTCACGGCCAAGTACAGGTCGCTGGCGTCCAGAATGGTGTAGTCCGGAGCCATGAGCAGGTAATGCTCCGGTAGTTGCCACAACGTATAAAAGGTGCCGGGGGCGGAAATCGAAGGAGTCATAAAAATTACGGGGTTACTAGCAAAGACATGGCCCAGCTACATGCGTTGCAGCCACTCGGAAGCCGTATCCAAGCTCTGAAAGGTCATGATGGTGATGCCCGCTGTGGTGTGTTCCACGGCCAACTGCGCCGACAGCTGGCTGTAGCGCTCCGGCGAATATATCCACGAAAAGTACCGGCACCCTGCCTCGTACAGCATCGGAAAGAATACGTCGCTGCCCCATTTGGCGGAGTCAGCCCACAAGCCCGTAATGCGGGTGTTGTCGTTCAGCACCTTGGTGCAGTTTTCCTGCTTCAGCAGTTCCAACAGTTTAAGGGCACCTGCCATCACCGACTCATCATCCAAGGCGCCGTGCCAGTCCAGGTAGAGCCAGTCGTTGCTATAGTCGTAGGAAATAGTCAGGGTCGGAACGTCGTATAGGGTGCGCAGGGCCATGGATGGTGGTAATATGCAGACAGTACGCACGGAAGAGGCATAAGTTCAGGGATGACCTGACGCATCCAGTTGTCGCTTCTCCTGGCCTCGCCGTTCAACAACTAGAGCAGCACCTCATGATGCAGCCCCACTCTGTATAGCAGGGTTCAGCTACTAGAAACGGGACGGGCTGCATATCCCGCTTCATTGATATTGGCTCGACACCCGCGCATTTTTAACCAGTCGAAAGCTTTGGGCAAGCCGGATGGCTAGCCGAATCAAGGAACTGGACGAAACCAGCAGGCCGTAAAAACCAACCGAGCGGCCAAACCAGCATCAACTTGGTATGCATGAAAAAGCCCCTGCAAGTACTTAACTTACAGGGGCTTTTTGTTGTGATCCCGCTGGGATTCGAACCCAGGACCCGTACATTAAAAGTGTACTGCTCTACCAGCTGAGCTACAGAATCGGTACCTTGTCACTTCACAAGGGCGATACCCTGTTTGTGGGCACAAAAGTACAAGCACCTCCCGAATTACACAACCTTGATTCAAAAAAAAGTCTCCTTTCTTTCTGTACGCACGGTTTTGCTGGGATTAATCGTCCTGCCTCTCTGGGTCTTGGCTGCAAAACCGACCCAAAATAATTTATTAAATAAATCTGTTTCGGACTCAATCGAGACGTTGCAGCAGGCCGATTCCCTTTTTGCGGCAGGCCATTACGTCGCTTCAATTCCGGCTTATAAGCGGCAAGTGTGGCAAAAACGCCAGGCTTCGCCCGAACTGCTGTTGAAATTGGCGTACGCCCAGCAGCAGTTGGGCCACTACCCGGCCACCCTGCTGTACTTAAGCCTGGCTTATGCCCGGGAACCGCGTGTGCGCACCTGGCGGCAGTTGGCTACTCTGGCAGCCCAGCACCGCTTGGTGGGCTACCCCATGACGTGGCAGCAGGAAGTACGCGTGCAGGCCCAGCGCTACTATTACCCCGGCTTGCAGGTGCTACTGGGGGGCGCAGTGGTGGGCGCCATCTGGCTGCTGTGGCGGCGGGGGCCGCGTAGGGCCTGGTTGGCCTATGCGGGGTACGTTGGGCTGCTGGGTGCCTACCTGTATTTCCTGCGGCCCAATCCCGCGGGGCTGGTGGCCCGCTCCGGCGCGGTCCTGATGGCCGGGCCCAGCGCAGGGGCAGCATGGCTAAGCACTGCCGCCGTCGGCGACCGCCTGCTGGTGCTGGGGCGCCAGGATATCTGGTACCGGGTGAAATGGCAACAAGGCGAAGCTTTTGTGCGCGAAGCCGATTTGCTGGTGGTGGAGTAGGAGTAATGGGTAAAATAGTGGGCTTGCTGTTTGATTTGCTTGAGTCGCATGGTTGAAATTTCAAGCCTGCCACTTCATCATTTCAGCATTTCACCACCTTATTTATAAAACCAGGCCGGTACTTTTGTGGGTATGTCCGCTTCCCTCACGCTTACTGGCCTGTTTCTTTATCCTGTTAAATCCCTGGGCGGCTACGCGGTGGCCGAAGCCGACGTGACGGCCCGCGGGCTGCAGCACGACCGGCGCTGGCTGCTGGTAGACGAACGCAACCGCTTCATGACCCAGCGGCAGCTGCCGGAAATGGCCCTGCTATCCGTCGCACCGGCGTACAATGGCTTTCTGATTACCCACCGCCAGCGGCCCGATTTGCTGCCCCTGTTCATTCCCTTCGAGGCCACGCTAGAGCGCACGCTGTTCGTCACCATTTGGGATGACATGGCTTGGGCCTGGCGGGGCACGCCGCAAGCCGATGAATGGCTGACCGAAGCCCTGGGCCGCCCCTGCCGCCTGGTGTACATGTCGGACATGGTGCGTCGAGACGTGGAGCCGGAGCACAATCCGGAAGGCCAACTGGTGAGTTTTGCCGATGGCTACCCTTTCCTAATGATTGGGGAAGCGGCCCTGGCTGATTTGAACACGCGCTTGGCCCAACCCGTCCCGATGAACCGCTTCCGACCCAATCTGGTATTCGGCGGCGGCACTCCCTACGAGGACGATAACTGGGAGGATTTTCAAGTTAGCGGGGTGTCTTTCAGGGCGGTGCGGGGCTGCGGGCGGTGCGTGCTCACCACCATCGACCAGCAAAGCGCTACCAAAAACCCCGTGGGCGACCCGTTGCGCACCCTGGCTACCTACCGCCAAGTGGAGCACAGCATCATGTTTGGCCAGAACGTAACCGGCGCGGGAAAAGGCCGCCTGCGGGTAGGCGATGCCCTGACTGTACTCAGCCACAAGTAGCACTGGCTTTAGCTTCGATGCGGCCGATGCCAATCGGGCCAATGGCGCAACTCCGGCAGCTACGACAGCGTTCTGCTGAGCTAGGCTCAACGCCCCGCTTTTGCATGGAACTGGATTATCTGCTTGACTTTCTGGCCCGGCTCGCGGCCAACAACACCACGGCTTGGATGGCCGAACATCGCCCCGACTACCAACGAGCCCGTGCGGCCTGCACCCAACTCGTTGGCGAGGTATTAGCCCAAGCCGCGGCCACCGACCCCGACCTGGCCGGCCTGACCACGGCCGATGTAATGTTTCGCCTCCACAAGAACGACCGGGCCCACCGCGACCCGGAGCCCTACAAGCGCCGCATGGGGGCCGGCCTAAAGCTGGGCGGCCGCCACGCGCCCCGAGCGGGGTATTTCCTGGCTATTCAGCCAGAGGGCCGCAGCTGGTTGGGCGCGGGCACCTTCCACCCTACCCCGGCCATGCTGGCGGCCATCCGGCAAGAGATTCATTACAACGGCGAGGAGTTTCATCGGCGGCGGCAGGCTCCGGCACTGCTTGAACACTTTTCGGCGGGCCTCGACACCACGGGCCCGCAGCTCACCCGGCCGCCTCGCGGCTACGCGGCCGACGACCCGGACTTGGCCTGGCTACGGCTTAAAACCTACGGTGCGGGCCGCTTCTATTCTGATGCGGAAGTGCTGGCGCCTGGTTTTGTAGCGCAGGTAGTAGCGGGCATTGCGGCGGCGCGGCCGCTGGTGGATTTTCTGAACGAAGCGCTGCCTTCCACCTGAGGCCACGGCTGTGGAGACGCCACCCTTGGCGTCTCGTCGTTGAACGGTGGGTGAAATGATACCCAAACGGCGCAGACGCCGAGACGCCAAGTGTGGCGTCTGTACATCGTTCTTCAACAGTAAAAGCCCCGCTTTCTGAACCAGAAAGCGGGGCTTTTACTGAATAGCAAGCTAGCAGGTATTAAGCCTTTAAAACAGGCCGAAAAGCGTGTTATTAATCTTGTCGATGATGGTACCGAGGTCTTCGGGGTTGCGCACGTAGTCGAGGTCGCTCACGTCCACGATGAGGTGGCGGCCGGCACTATAGGTACCAATCCATTTCTCGTAGTGCTCGTTGAGGTTTTTGAGATACTCGATGCTGATGCTGTTCTCGTAGTCACGGCCGCGCTTCTCAATCTGGCTGATGAGCTTGGGCAGGTCGGCGCGGAGGTAGAGCAGCAGGTCGGGCGGTGCCACAAGGTCAATCATGGACTCAAATAGCGCGTAGTAGTTGTTGTAGTCGCGGGTTTCGAGCAGGCCGGAATCGTGCAGGTTGGCCGCGAAGATGTGGGCATCTTCGTAGATGGTGCGGTCCTGGATGATGCCCTTGCCGGCCTTTTGCAGCTCTTTAATGCGCTGGGTTTGGCGGAAGCGGCCGTTGAGAAAATAAACCTGGAGGTGGAAGGCCCAACGGGGCATGTCGTGGTAAAAATCCTTCAAATAAGGATTGTCGTCCACATCTTCCAAAAATACTTCCCAACGGAAATGCTGGGCCAACTTATGGGCCAGCGTGGTTTTACCAGCCCCAATGTTGCCGACGATGGCAATGTGCATGCGCTACGAACGAAAAAGACGAGAGAAAAGCAGAACCCCAAAGGTAGCAGCACGCCGGAATTACAACCTATTTATCAACAGTTGTATATATTTAGTCTACCCCTTCTACCATGTACACCGCTCCTCCCCATCTGCTTGCCCTCAAGGATGACCAAGGGTCGGCGCTGGCCGAATACACTATTTATCCCGATGAAGGACTGCTGTGCGTGCGTTGGCATGGCCACCTCACAGGTGCCGAAGTCATAAAGGGCGTGCAGCAGGGCAGCCAGTGGCGCGACCAATTTGCGTATTCCCTCATTCTAAACGACAAAAGCGATACCGGCGGCGACTGGAGCGAGGCTTTGCCCTGGCTCCAGTACGAATGGCTGCCGCTGGCTTTGGAGGCTGGCGTAAAGGCAATGGCCTACGTGTTTTCGCCCAACCGCGAAAATCGGTTTGCCAGCCAAACCTTCGTCAACGCCTTGCGCCCCCACATGGCCATTGAGGTATTCGAAGACCTAGGTCTGGCCATGGCATGGCTGCGGCAACAAAGATGCCCGGGGAACAGCCGCCCTGCGGCCCCATTCCCCAGGCATTAAGAGCTACTTGGCTACTCTACCTTGTCTTTTACCTGCCGGGCACCGCGCAGGGTGTGAAACTCGCCCTGGAACGTGCGAACGCGCAGGCGCTCTTCGAGGGGCAGTTCTGTGCGCACCTGCTCGTAGCGCTGGTTGAGGCGGGCGAGCACCACGCCGGCGTTGTCCCAGTCCTGGTAGCTCCACTTGCGGCGTTCGTCGCGGGTGGTGGCAATGAACCGCTCGTAGAGGTCGGGCAGCTGGTGGGCGCTCACGCGGGCCAGGTTCACGTCGGAATTCAGCAGGTGCTGCTGAATGGGGTCAGAATCGGCGCGGCGGGGAGCCGCCTGGGCTCGGGCCCCCGGCCGGGCCAACAAATCGCCGGAGGGGCGGGCTCCGGTGAGCTCGCCGCGCTGGCGCATGCTATCGGAGGTCGAGCTTTGGGCGGAGCTGGTGAAGGGCAGCCCCGCGAGCAGCAGCAAAAAGAAAGGTGCAGATTTCATGAAGAAGGAAGTAAGAAAAACCAGAATAGGGGCTTTAACGCAAGGAATGAGCCAACCGTATTCAAACGGGCGGTTCGGTTTCGTTTTTTTCGCCGCAATTTCGTGTTTTGCAGCTTATGACTTCTGACGCCCCTACCGCGCCGCCGCGCATTGAGCCCGCCACGCTCAACGACATCCCCACCATTATTCAGCTGGCCGAGGCTACCTGGGAGCCCACGTACCGGTTTATTATCTCGCGCGAGCAGATTGATTACATGTACCGCGTGATTTACACGCCGGCCTCCCTCAAGCGGCAAATGGCCGAGCAGCACCACTCGTTTTTGCTGGCTTATGTAGCCGGCGAGCCGGCTGGCTTTGCGTCCTTCAGCCCCCTGCCAACCGAAGAAGACGGGGGCTCGGGCTTTAAGCTGCACAAGATTTATGTGTTGCCCACCCGCCAGGGTCAAGGCCTGGGCGTGCACCTCATCGAGGCTGTAGAAAACGCCGCACATGAAGCCGGCGGCCAGTTTCTGGACCTAAACGTGAACCGCTACAACCCCGCCATTGCCTTCTACGAGCGGCGCGGCTTTGCCCGGCACCGGGAGGTCGACGTGCCCATCGGGCCGTATTTCATGAACGACTACATTATGCGGAAAGCGCTGTAGGCTATTTTTTCTTGTTCTTGCGCTCCACACCTGTTGTGTAAAATCCTTTAAGTATTCTTCTTTTTAACCTCATAACTCCTCACATGGCTATTAAACTCACCGTTCTTTCCAATGGCTCCCTCCGCGTGGAGGGCGAAGACATTGAACTAGTTGACGCCCAAGGCCAGCCCTACGGGCTGGGTGGCCGCCAGCGCATCAGCATCTGCCGCTGCGGCCTGTCGAGCCAGAAGCCGTTCTGCGACGGCTCGCACAAGGGCCATTTCGAGCACGACGCCACGGCATTTGATTTGCCAGCACCAAAGGCTGTCTAACTGGCTGGAAACATAGAAGCTGCGCTTCTTCTATCGCTTATCAACGTTCTACCCCTGAATAAAAAACGCCTGCTTACTCAGCAGGCGTTTTTTATTGCTACTTCGGCTAGATTTCTTAGCCGCTAAGAAAGCTTAGAAACCGCTCACGTTGAGGCGGCCACCAGTTACGCACTTGCCCGAGAGCGAAGGGGTAGGAACCGCACTGTTTAGGATGGCCGCTTTAATGGCGGCAGCCGTGGCGCCAGAACGGGAGGCAGCGTAGAGAGCGGCGCCACCGGCTACGTGTGGGGTAGCCATGGAAGTGCCGCTATACGTTGAATACGTGTTGAAGGCTGTGGTAGACGACACGCCCGAGCCGGGCGCGCCAATGTCAACGGTGGTGGCGCCAAAGTTTGAAAATGACGAAATGGCACCCGACGAAGTGATGGCAGCTACTGCAATAACGTTGGGCAAATCATAGTTTGAAGGGTAGCTAGGAGTTGTATCGTTATCATCGCCCACGCCATCGCTGCCGCCGTTGCCGGCCGCGGCGATGAAGAGGATATTGGCCTCATTGGCGCGTTTAATAGCATCGAACAAGGCCTGGGAGAAGCCACCGCCGCCCCAGGAGTTGTTGCTACCCACCATGTTAATGCTGTGGCGCGTCTTCAAATCGGTAAGGTAATCCACGGCCTTCACAGCGTTGGCCAAAGAACCGCCGCGGCGGCCTAGAAACTTGCAGGAAATCATGGTGATGTTCCAGTTTACACCGGCTACCCCTGCGCCGTTATTGGCTTTGGCGCCTATAGTACCGGCCACGTGCGTGCCGTGGTCGTCGAGGCTGCCGCGGGTGCCGCCGTCGTAGATGGAATTGTTGTTGCCATCGAAGTCCCAGCCGTGAATGTCGTCCACGTAGCCGTTGCCGTCGTTGTCGACGCCATCAACCGGGTCTTTAGGGTTGGTCCATATCTGGCCAGCAAGGTCGGGGTGGTCATATTGAATGCCTTCGTCAATGACGCCCATGAACACCGATGCCGAGCCGGTGTGGCCCAAGGCCCATGCCTCGGCAGCCTGGCTGCCGTACTGGTTGGCGGGAGACGAAGCGTCGCCGTACATGCCCCACAACGAACCGTTGGTGAAGTAAGGGTCAGAAGAAACTGCCGTGTGCTGGTAGATATAGTTGGGCTCGGCGTACTCCACTTCCGCGCCTTTCAGCAAGCCAACGGCTTCGGCGGCGGCCAGGGGGGTACGCACCACGAGAAGAGCTTCCTTCTCGCCGGCGCGCTCCATGGCCTTGGTAAGGATACGCTCAGCAACTTCGCCTTTAGCACGCGACAAGGCCGCAGCCCGGGCCGTGGCCGAAGCACCGGCTTTGAATTTTACCAAAACCTCGTTGGCCACGTAATTCACGCCGGGCTGGCCGGCAATGTGGGCCTCGCTGCTGACTTCGCCGGCCGTGGGCTGGGGCGACTCAACATTTTTTTCGCAGCTCGCCAGGGCGAACGCCGATAGAATGGCCGCAGCCGCGAGGGATTTGCCGGTGAAGGCATTGTACTTGATTTTCATAGACAGCTGAGTATAAGTTTGGAATGAAGTCGGATGGCTAACCCATCCATTATCAAGTTACAAATTTTATACAGTATTCTAAGAATTAATAAGACTGTCAAGCCATCATAAACTAACATCGTTTTAGAGGCAAAAACCCAGCGTCTATCTCATGGATTTATAGAAAAGGGTAAAACAAAAAAACGCCTGCTTATCCAGCAGGCGTTTTTTATAATGAGGTCAGAACTAACCAGCCAGAGCGTTGCTTAGAAGCCGCTCACGTTGAGGCGGCCACCAGTCACGCACTTGCCTGTGAGGGAAGTTGTGGGAATGGCACTATCCAAGATAGCTGCTTTAATAGTGGCAGCAGTAGCCCCGGGGTGGGTAGAGGCATAAAGCGCTGCGGCGCCGGCTACGTGCGGAGTAGCCATGGAAGTGCCATTGTAGGAGCTATAGGTGTTGAAGGCCGTAGTAGACCAAACGCCCGAGCCCGGAGCGCCAATGTCGACCGTGGTGGCACCGAAGTTGGAGAACGACGACTTGGCACCAGCCGAAGTGATGGCGGCTACGGCAATCACGTTAGCCTGGGGCAGGTTGGAGGGGAAGCTGGCTACAGCATCGTTGTCGTCGCCCACGCCGTCGCTGCCGCCGTTGCCGGCCGCTGCGATGAAGAGGATGTTGCGGGCTTCGGCACGGGAAACGGCATCGGACAGGGCCTGCGAGAAACCGCCACCGCCCCAGGAGTTGTTGCTGCCCACGATGTTCATGCCGTGGCGTGACTTCAGGTCGTTGAGGTAGTCAACGGCTTTTACTGCATTGGCGGTGGTGCCGCCGCGGCTGCCCAGGAACTTGCAGGAAATCATGGTAACGTTCCAGTTCACACCGGCTACGCCTTCGGCGTTGGCCGAAGCGCCGATGGTGCCGGCCACGTGCGTGCCGTGGTCGTCGTAGGCACCGCGGGTGCCCCCGTCATACACGGTGTTGTCATTTTTGTCGAAGTCCCAGCCGTTGATGTCGTCAATGTAGCCGTTGCCGTCGTTGTCGACGCCGTCGGCCGGGTCGTAGGGGTTAGTCCACACGTTTGCCTTCAGGTCGGGGTGGCTAACCTGGATGCCTTCGTCGATGACGCCCATCACTACTGTCTTCGAGCCGGTGTGGCCCACGGCCCAAGCAGCAGCGGCACCGCTTCCGAACTGGTTAGCCGGCGTGGTAGTGGCACCGTACATGCCCCAGAGCGAGCCGTTGGTGAAGTACGGATCGGAGGAAGTAGCCGTGTGCTGGTAAATGTAGTTGGGCTCTACGAACTCCACTTCTTCGCCGCGCAGACGGCCCAAAGCTTCAATTGCAGCCATTGGGGTACGCACTACTAAGAGGGCTTCGCTTTCGCCGGCGCGCTCCATGGCTTTGGTCAGGATGCGTTCGGCAACTTCGCCTTTAACCCGCGCCAGCACGGCAGCACGAGCCGTTGCCGAAGCACCGGCCTTAAACTTTACCAATACTTCGTTGGCCACATGATTAACTCCCGGCTGACCATACTGTCTGGCGTCGCTGTTTGTCTCACTGGCGCTTACGGATGAAGTAGGTGCTTCGACACTTTTTTCGCAGCTGGCTAACGCAAAGGCCGAAAGGAAGGCCGCAGCCACGAGGGGTTTGCCAGTAAAGGCATTGTACTTTTTTTTCATAGGTAGCTGAATTTTTTTGGGGTGACTTGAAAAATTTGGCTGTGGTTGAATTGTGATTCCAATGTATGCGTTTTTTTTGCATATCATTAACAAATTCATAACAAACCACTCAAATATTATCAAATTTCCAATGAAACAGTTTCAACGTATGTGATTATGAAACACTCACTTCTATCATTTTACTGCGCTATAAATCCTAAAAAATATTTTCTATAAAATCCTAAAACAGCTACTTTGATTTTTTACCCGTTAGACAAATAATTGTATTTTAGTATCATAAATTAAAATGCCAATTTTCAAACAAATAGCACAAAGTAGAAATAGTACAATAAGCATTTGAACTGGGTATTTGAGCATGATTTCACATGCTCAACCCTTGGCTACGGCTAGCTCGGCCTGTTTCATTAAACAGGTTTGGCCCCAGCGCCCAGCATGAGCCAAAGGTTCTGGCGCACGATGTCGCCCATGGAGTCGCACTTTTCGAAGGCTTCGGTTTTGTGGTAGCGGTTGAGCTCGGCCTTGAGTTGGGCTACTTTTTTGGGCGGGGCCAGCTCGTGGCGGCGCATCACATCGAGCAGGTCGCGGAGGCGGTGGCGCTCGGCGCGGGCACGGCGGGCCATGAGGGCACGCTCTTCGGTTTGGTACTGGCGGAGGGTTTCGGGCTTGAGCAGGCGGGCGCACATGGCCACAACTTCGGCGTTGTCCTTGAAGAATTGGGGCAGATACATCACGCGGCGGCCCTCGTAGCTCTGTTGGTCGAAGTCGATGGCCCGCACGCGGTACTGCTCGTCCTCGAAGTCGGGCGTGACGTCGATGACGTAGTTGTAGGCGCGCATGTCGCCGAGCAGGCGCACAAAGCAGCGCTCGTTGAACTTGACGAACTCCTTGGCTATGCGCACCTGGTTGATGTGCGGCTGGCTGAGGCGCAGGCGGATGAAATCATCGCCTGGAATGCCGGCAATGTGCTCTTCGATGAGGGTATCGCCGGTTACCAGAAAGTTCATGGAGTTGGGCGACAGCAGGTGCTCCAGCTCCAGGCCGTAGAGGCGCGAGGCGTCGGCCTTCTTCACGTAGAAGTAGTCGTAATTGTCGTTGAACTGGTTGACGATGCGCACCCGAAACGGGTTGGAATTGCCGAACTGGCAATAATCGATGCGGTCGGCCACGAGGTGCTCGCTGAACGACAGGTCGCCGGCCGTTTTCAGCAGCGCGTACACTTCGGTAAGGCCCTGGCTGAGCTCGCGCAGGGTTTGAGGCTCGAAGAACACCGTTTGCCAGAGCGTGTCCTTGCCCGTGCGGTCGAGCAGCGGATAGGAGCTGCTGAAATACCGCAGCTCATCGTATGTTACCGGCAGCGGGGCCTCCCGGTCGTAGGCGCGCAGGTACTGGCGCAGCTCGGGCGTGAGGGGGTACGACGGCTTTTTGCGGGAGATGTCCATGAAGGCAATGGGTGAAAATTCAAAACGTCATGCTGAGCGGAGCCGAAGCACTCTACTGCGTGACTAATTGATTTTAGTGTTGCAGTAGAGATGCTCCGGCTCCGCTCAGCATGACGCGCTTCTAACGCTCTTATTTACTAGACGGCCAGCTCGTTCACCAGCTCCACGTATTGTTGGCGGGCGGCTTCCTTGCTGGTGCCGCGCAGGCTGGCCCAGGCGTCGTATTTGGCAATGGCTTTGAAGTCGAAACCACCGGGACGGACGCCGGTTACGTCTCCTTCGGTGGCTTGCTTATAGAGGGCGTAAAGCTGAAGCAGCACCATGTTGGAAGGTTTGGAGGAGAGCTGTTGAGCGCGCTGGCTGGCAGCTTCGAATTCTTCTTGTGTGGTCATGAGGATGGGTAAAATGCTGTTGTTTTAAGTGCTGAGCGCCGTTGTACCTTGGCAGCTCATTAAGACAAACGTATGACGCGCAAATCTATTCAAGCATGGGCTGCGGCGGCGCTATTGCTAACCGCCCCGGCCGCTTTCGCCCAAAAAACCTACCTGCACTGCGGCCGCCTGCTGGATGTGCGCAGCGGCAAACTGCTGAATCAGCAAACGATTGTGGTAGAGAAAGACCGAATTGTGGCGGTTCAAAGCGGCTATACGGCCGCCAGCGGGGGCCAGGACAAAGTCATCAACCTCGAAAACCGTACGGTGCTGCCCGGCCTGATTGACTGCCACGTGCACGTGGAGGGCGAAACCAGCAAGGACAACTTCATCAAGGATTTGACCCAGAACCCCGCCGACGTGGCGTACGAAGCCATTGCCCACGTCAACAAGACGCTGATGGCGGGCTTTACCACGGTGCGCGACCTGGGCGGCTCGGGCGTGAATGTGAGCTTGCGCAACGCCATCAACCGTGGGCAGGTGGTGGGGCCGCGCATCATCACGGCGGGCAAGGCCATCTCGGGCACGGGCGGGCACATGGACCCCACCAATGGCTACCGGCTCAACCTGATGGGCGTGCCCGGCCCAGCCGAGGGCATCGTGAACGGGCCCGACCAGGCCCGGCAAGCGGTGCGCGAGCAGTACAAGCGCGGCGCCGACCTCATCAAGATAGCCTCCACCGGCGGCGTGCTGTCGGTAGCGAAGGACGGCTCGGCCCCGCAGATGACCGAGGCCGAAATCCGGGCCGTGGTGGAAACCGCCCGCGACCTGGGCCTGGCCGTAGCCTGCCACGCCCACGGCGCCGAAGGCATGAAGCGGGCCGTGCGGGCTGGCGTCACCAGCATCGAGCACGGCACGCTGATGGACGACGAAACGATGAAGCTAATGAAGAAAATGGGTACTTGGTACGTGCCCACCATCACGGCCGGCAAGTCGGTGGCCGACTCCGCAGCTAAAAACCCCAACTACTACCCACCACTGGTGACGCCCAAGGCCCTTGCAATCGGGCCCAAGCTGCAGGGCACCTTCGGACGGGCCTACAAGGCCGGGGTTAAAATTGCTTTCGGCACCGATGCTGCGGTATTCCGCCACGGCGCAAACGCGCTGGAGTTCGGCTACATGACCGAGGCCGGCATGCCCGCCACCGAAGCCATTCGCAGCGCTACCCTCAGCGCTGCCGAGGTGCTGGGCCGCAGCAGCGACCTAGGCACGCTGGAAGCCGGTAAATTTGCCGACATCATTGCTGTCGACGGCAACCCGCTCCAGGACATTTCGGCTATGATGCGCCCTGTTTTCGTGATGAAGGCCGGCACAACGTACCGCCAAGACTGATAATCAATTGACTATTTCTTGAAAGCACCTTCCCGCATGGCTGGGCTGCGCCGCTTGGTAGGCCTGGGCTTTGGCCTGGCTGTGGCCGTGGGGGGCACGGCTGGCACAGGCGTACTCACTAGCCCCGGCGAGCTGGCGCGGACGCTGGGCGGGCCCGGCCCGGTGCTGGTGCTGTGGGCGGTGGGTGGCCTCTACACCCTGCTGGCCGCAAACACCATGGCGGAACTGGCCGGCCGCCTCCCCCAGGCCGGGGGCTGGTATGGCTATGCCGAAGCCGCTTTTGGCGAGTTTCCGGCCGTTGCGGTGGCCTGGGCCGACTGGACCAGCAGCTGCGTGACCGGTGCGCTGGTGGCACTGCTGCTGGGCGAGTACCTAGCCCAACTGCTGCCCCTGGCTATTCCGCACGGCCCCACGGTGCTGGCAGCGGTGGCCGTGCTGGCCTTATGCTTAATACAGTTTCGGGGACTGCGAGAGGGCAGCCGGGCGCAGGAAATCACGGCGGTCATTCTATTGCTGGGCGTGGTGGGGCTGCTGGTGGCCAGCTTCGGGCTACCGGGCGCGGCCCCTGCCGTAGCGCGGGTTACGCCCACGACTGGTCTCACGGCCGTGAGCGTGGTAGCGGCCCTGCAAGTGGTGGTGTTCGCCTACGATGGCTGGTACGGGCCCATCTACTTCGCCGAAGAAACCCCACAGCCGGGACGCACGCTCTCGCGGGCGCTGATGTGGGGCGTGGCGGTGGTGCTAGGGCTCTACTTTGTCTTGAACGCCACCCTGCTGCGAAAGCTGCCCTTTGCCACCCTTCAGGGTTCGGAGCTGCCGCTGGCAGAACTAGCGGCCACCCTGCTTGGGCCACTGGGCCGGAAACTGGTGCTGGCCCTGGGCGTGGTGGCCATGGTAGGCGTGCTCAACTCGGTATTGCTGATGGCCACGCGGGTGCTGTTTGCGCTGGGGCGGGCAGGACACTTGCCGGCTGGGCTGGCGCGGGTGCACGGCGGCGGCACGCCCCGGCCAGCGCTGGTGGTGGCCGGAGTGCTCACGCTGGGCCTGCTGCTGAGTGGCACGGTGGCTGAGCTGGAGGCCATCACCAGCGTGCTTTTCGTAGGGTATTATGTGGTAGGCTTCGCGGCGCTCTTTAGGTTACGACGCTTGCAACCGACGACGCCCGGCGATTTTCGAGCGTGGGGCCATCCGTGGAGCACGGGCTTACTGATGGCGCTGTCGGTGGCGTTTCTCGTCATGAATGCCGTGTCCGATACAAGGCACGCGCTGGTTGCTCTGGCCCTGGTGGCGGGGGCCTGGCCGCTGTGGCGCTGGGCTCGAAAAAGCGCTACCGTAGCGAAATAGGCGACATCATAAGCTAAGCTCAACCGCAACCTAAGCAGTTGGGAGCCGCGTATGCACCGGCCAAGCCACCTCTTTTTTTGTTTATGAAGCCAGCCGATATAAATACGCTCGTTCAGAAATTTCTTCAGCATAAGCTAACGCTGGCCTTGGCTGAAAGCTGCACCTGTGGCTTGGTGGCGGCCCAGCTAGCGTCGGCCACCGGGGTGAGCGAGGTGTTGCTCGGTTCCGTGGTCACGTACCACGTCGAAGCCAAGCAGAAGCTGCTGGGGGTGAAAAAAGAAACCATCAAAACCTACTCTGCCGAAAGCCAGCAAACCACCAATGAAATGGCCCAGGGCCTACACAAGCAATTGCCTGCGGCTGATGTGTGCGTGGCCGTGACCGGCCTTTGTGGCCCCGGCGCGTCCGAAACGCCCGACAAACCGGTGGGAACTATGTTTGTCACCATTTTGCTGGAAGACCAGGCCTACGAATACCGCGAGGTGTTTGAGGGCAACGCCGATAAGCTGCGCGAGCAGGCCGCGGGCTTTATCTACGCCAAGCTCTCCGACCTTTTGCAGCGCCGGCAAGACGCCGACGGGGCTCCCCTACCCAGCAAAAAGCACCTGGTCGACCTGGCGTAGCGCCATTCTCCCGCTGGTGGACTGTAGCGCAAACTTGTAGTTCGTGTCCCCACGCCGTTCGGGTATCGCGCCGTAGCGCGAACTACAAGTTCGCGCTACGGTTCAGTGTCCTTAGTGCTGCGGACTACCGCGCTGCCCGATAGAGCTTGGTGACCCCATACAAGTCGGTTTTGCAGTCAAAATCGACGAGGCTTTGGTCGAAGCGCAGTTGACTCAACGCGGCCACAAAAGTGGGGTTGCTGGCTGCGTACACCTCGCGCAGGTAGCGCAATCGTGAGCGGAAACAGTAACCCTTTGAGGCCGCGGCTGAAGTAGTAGCAGGTAGGCCCGGAGTGCTCGGGGTAGCGGTGGTTTGCGCACGTTCCGGGTGCCAGGGAGCTGGAGTACACGCAGAGCGTATCTGCGAATCGGAGAAGATATTCCTGGCCCCGGTGCGGCCGGAAGATGCGCCCTTTGTCTGTGACGTAGCCCCACACGCTATCGGGAGCCACGCGCACTCTGGCGGTGCGGGCGCCTTGGGCTACCACCACTAGCTGCCCGCGCTTATCGTGGTAATACGCATTGGTGCCGCCGGGCTGGGGCTGGCGCGCCCAATGGGCTTCGGCGGTACGGTAGGCGCCCGGCGGAATGGTGGTAAAGCTTGGTCCCTGCCAGCCCGGCGAGGAGCACGGCGCTAACTAGAAAAGGAAGGTAAGGAAAAGACATGGCAGGTGACTAAAGCACTGAAACAGACTTCGGTAAAGTCACTGCCCCACCAAAAGGAACTGGCCGCGCGGGCCTGGTTTTTGCCAGGCTGACGGTGCGTTTACTGAATGTCACGGCCATTGCCGAACTTTGGGGAGGGCAACTATTCTCAACCCGGCAATCTTTCCATTTATCATGAAAAAAACCTTATTGCCGCTGATGCTTGCGGCCCTCATGCTTGCCCACGGCACCGCTGGCGCCTGGGGTTTCTTCGGCCACCGCACCATTACGCAGGTGGCGGTGTATGAGCTGCCGGCGTCGATGCAGGCGTTCTACTACCGGCACATGGCCGAGCTGGTGCGCCTGAGTACCGCCCCCGACGAGCGCCGCAACTCCGACCCCACCGAAGCGCCCAAGCACTTCATCGACATCGACCATTACTCCGAAGACAACCCCTTTGGCAGAATGCCCCGGCAATACGAGAAAGCAGTAGAGAAATTCTCGGCCGATACGCTCCAGAAGTACGGCACCGTGCCGTGGGTTATTCTCGAAACCAAAAACAAGCTCACGGAAGCCTTCAAACAACGCGATACCATCAACATTGTGAAGTACTCGGCGGAGCTGAGCCACTACATGGGCGATGCGTTTGTGCCGCTCCACACCACCATCAACTACGACGGCCAGCTCACCGACCAGAAAGGCCTGCACAGCCTCTGGGAAAGCCAGCTTCCCGAACGGTTCATCAACGATTACAAGTTGGCGGGCGAGCCGGCCAAGTACGTGAAAGACCCGCTGGCGGCCGTGTGGGGGGTTATTCAGGAGAGCTTTGGCTTCGTGGGTGAGACTTTCGACCGCGCCAGCAAGATTGAGAAGAACATGAAGCCCGATGTGCGCTTCACCTTCTCGCACCGCTACGGCAAAACCTCGCGCCGCTATTCCGACGCCTTTGCCGACGAGTACGAAAAGGCAGTGGGCGGCATGGTGAGCTACCGCCTGAAAGGGGCTCCCACCATGATTTCCTCGCTCTGGCTCACGGCCTGGCAAGACGCCGGCCGCCCCAACCTCAACGAACTGATGTACCAAGGCAAGCCCACCAAAGAAGAGAAAGAAAAGCTGATTACCGAGCTGGCCGCCTGGAAGCGAAACACCCTGAGCCAGGACCAGTTGCTGCTGGCCCAGCAAAAGGAGAAGAGAGTGGAAACCCCCGACGAAATTAAAGCGGCCAAAGAGAGCGGCGCGCCTCGCAAGCCAGCGGCGGCGGCTGAAGATGATGACGACGACGCTCCGTCTCCAACTCCGGCTTTCGATAAGCTGAAGGTGAAATCCAAAGGCCCCGCCGGCACTGAAAAGATTAAGCAGAAGAGCGACGCGCCAAACTAGTTGAGACTTGTGCTAAGCAACGCTCAGCTTTTATCTTCCGGCGAGCTCACTCAAATCTTGGTAGCCAAGTTGAAAAAGCAGACATAAGAAAATCCGGTTTCGCGGTTGCGGGGCCGGATTTTCATTTTTCACCTCCTACCACTTTCTGCCTATGATACTGCGCCTTGATGTCCGCGTCGATGACGTGGGCTTTTTTTGTGTTCGTATAAAGACGGCGAAAGATTTCTTCAAAAGCAGACGCGCGGCATGACTGCTTATTAAATACGGTTACAGCTGCACGGTTACTTAAAAAAGCAAGTTGAAGGTGTCTTACCTTGCCTCGCCCTTGGGTTCTACATTTGCTCCTATGGACATTCTCCTCAATTGCCGCTACGCTGTGCTGGGGCTGGCTTTGCTAGCTGCCTGTAACCAGGCTCCACCGGTGTCCGAAGCACCTAAAACGGCACCCGTCCTCCCCGGCCCCGACCTCGCGACCCTAACCGACAGTGCTGCCCCGGCTGCCCTGCTGGCCTACGGCCGCCAGTATCCCGGCTCCGAAGTGCTGGTGCGCACCCGCCTGGGCAATATCCGGGTGAAGCTCTACGACGACACCCCTATTCACAAGGCTAACTTTCTGCTGCTGGCCCGCAAAGGCGTGTTTGATGAAACGATGTTCAACCGGGTGGTGAAAAACTTCGCTGTGCAGGGCGGGCAAACCTACGTTTCGCGCACCATCCGGCTGAGGCGCTACCGGCTGCCCCCCGAAATCCGGGCCGAACACTTTCACAAAAAAGGCGCGCTGGGCATGGCCCGCTACGACGACGAGCAGAACCCCGGCCGCCTCTCTTCCAACACTGATTTCTACTTTGTGGTGGGCGAAAAGTTAGACCCAAACCAATCGCAGGCCATGGCCGGCCGCAAGCTTACCCCTGCCCAAATCAAGGCCTACGCCACCGTGGGCGGCGTGCCCTCCCTCGACGGCCAGTACACCGTGTTTGGAGAAATCATCGAAGGCCAGGACGTGGTGGATAAAATCGCCAATGAGCCGGTGGAGTCCGACAAGTGGCCAGTGAAGGACATTCCCATCAAAGTTGAGGTGGTGAAGTAAGCCGTTGTTACTAAACTAATACTGCTTTTAGCTTCATATTTAGCGGATATTGGAGGGCTTCACCTCCTTAAAAACGCTTGATGCCTGAGCAGCACGAACAGCACTCGCCTCGCAAGCACTGCCAACCGGACATCCAGCCGCCCTGCTGGCTTAATCAAGCACCACTGGTGTTCCGGTCAAGCTTATGTCTGCCTTCAACACTCGGCCTGCGGCCACATCGGCGGTAAGTGGCTGGCCGCCGCCCGCAAACAGCTGCACTTTCCCGGGAGCTTCAATGCGCCGGGCCTGCGCGTCGAGCCGCGAGAGCTGGCGCGGCGACAAGGTAAACTGCACCGTCAGACGCGCGCCCGGGGCGAGCGTTACCCGACGAAAGCCTTGCAGCGCGTGGCGCGCCACGCGGCCCGATGTGCCGGCATGCCGCACATAGAGCTGCACCACCTCGTCGCCGGCCCGCGAGCCGGTGTTCTGCACCTGCACGCTCACCTGCACGGGCTGGCCCGTGGCGGCTTGGGGCAGCACCTTCAGACCGCTGTATTTGAAGGTGGTGTAGCTCAGCCCGTGGCCGAAAGGAAACAGCGGCTCGCCCTTGAAATAACGGTAAGTGCGGCCTTCCATGTCGTAGTTGTCGAAGGGCGGCAGCTGGATTTCCGATTTATAAAACGTCACGGGTAAGCGCCCGGAAGGGTTGTAATTGCCAAACAGCACGTCGGCTAGGGCAGTGCCGGCCGCTTGCCCGCCGTACCAGCTATTGACAATGGCCGGCAGGTTGGCAGCCTCCCAGGGCGTGGCAATGGCGCTGCCCGTCATCAGGGCAAACACCACGGGCTTGCCCGTGCCGTGAAGCACCTTCAGCAATTCGGTTTGCACGGCGGGCAGCCCAATGGTGGTGCGGTCGCCGCCACTGAAGCCGGGCACTTTTACGTTCATCTCCTCGCCTTCGAGCTTGGGCGAGATGCCGCCCACGAACACTATGGCGTCGGCATCTTTGACCCGGGCCAGGATGTTGGCCGCGTTCATAGGCACCACTTTGGCGCCGGTGAACTTGAGGATGGTGCGGCGGTCGGTTTGGAAATACTCGAGCCGCAGGTTCAGCTTTTTTCCGGCGGTCACATTCAGCACGTGCTGGTTGGTGGAAAGCCCGCGCCCCTGCCAGGCATCAATGACCAGCTTATCGTCGACGAACAGCCGGTAGCCGTCGTCGCCGCTGATTTGCAGGGCCAGCTCCTCTGTCTTTTCCGGGGTGAAGCTGGTTTGGTAGCGGGCCGAAAAATTTTCGGCGGGCAGGCCGGGCGCCACTTCCATTTTCACGTTGGCGAGGTAGCGGTCGAGACCGGCCTCTTGGCGAGTGGCCACGGCTGCCCCTTCCAGGTTGGTGCCGCGGAAATACTCGGCGCGGAAGCCTGGCTGGCCGTTGTAGGCCAGATTTTTGTTGATGTCGAGCGGCTCATACACGATGTTGCTGGCGTAGTCCACGCCCTGCACGTACATCACCTCCGTGCCCTTGCCCACTTTGGCCCGAATGCCTTCAAGCGGCGTCACGATGTCGGTGGGGAAGCCGTTGTAGTTGCCCAACTGCACACTCTCGTTGTCGGCGTTGGGACCGAGCACCGCAATCTTCTTCAGGTTTTTGCGCAGCGGCAGCGTGTTCCGCTCGTTTTTGAGCAGCACCACCGACTCGCGCGCCATCTTTAGGGCGTGGGCTTGGTGGGGAGCACTCTCTACCACGCTCAGCGGAATCCGGGCGTATTTCACGCGCTCCACCGGGTCGAACATGCCCAGCTGGAAGCGGATTTTGTAGAGGCGCTTCACCGAAGTGGTGAGCTGCTCTTCGGAGATGAGTTTTTTCTGCACCGACTCAAACAGCGAGTTGTAGGTGAAGAGCTTGCCGGTTGCGCACTCAAGGTCAGTGCCGTGCAGCACGGCGTTGGCGGCGGCGGTAGCGGCGTCGGGGTCGGTTTTGTGGTGCTGCCAAAAGTCATTGATGCCGTCGCAGTCGGAGGTGACGTAACCCTTGAACTGCCATTTTTTGTACAGAATGTCGTTCATCAGCTTGTCGCTGCCGCAGCAGGGCTGGCCGGCGTAGGCGTTGTAGGCGCACATCACCCCGGCCACTTTGGCGTCCACAATCAAATCCCGGAACGCCGGCAGGTAGGTATCCCACAAGTCGTAGTCGCTGACTTGGGCGTTGAACTCGTGGCGCGAAGACTCCGGCCCGCTGTGCACGGCAAAGTGCTTGGCGCAGGCCGTGATTTTCAGGTATTTTGGGTCGTCGCCCTGGAAGCCCTTCACCAGCGCCGAGCCCAGCTGGCCGGTCAGGTAGGGGTCTTCGCCGTAGGTTTCCTGCCCCCGGCCCCAGCGCGGGTCGCGGAAGATGTTGATGTTGGGCGTCCAGAACGTCAGGCCCTGGTAGATGCCGCGCTCCCCGCGCCGCACAAACTCCTGGTGCACGGCCCGCGCCTCGTCGGAGGTGATGGTCGCCATTTTCAGCATGGCGTCCTGGTCGAAGGTCGCGGCCATGCCGATGGCCTGCGGAAACACCGTCGTTTTCAGGCTGGTGCGGGCCACGCCGTGCAAGGCCTCGTTCCACCAGTTGTAGGCCGGGATGCCCAGCCGCTCGATGGCCGGCGAGGCATTCAGCATCTGCGACACCTTCTCGGGCAGCGTCAGGCGCCCCACTAAGTCATCCACCCGCTGGTCGATGGGCAGGTCGGGGTTCCGGAAGTCATAGTCGGCCTCGGCCGCCGCATTCCAAGGCACGGAGGGCAAATGCGGAACCCCACTGGTAGAGTTCAGCAGCAAGCCCAATAAGGCAACTGTCAGCGTCGTTTTCATAGAGGATTGGTACTGATGTGGACGGCCGTGGCCGCTGGGCGGATGATACAGAAGGCGTAGGCGAGGTGGTCGGGCAGGCGATTCATGCCGCCAGGCAGGTAATCTCATCGCTCTTTGAAACAAAAGCAGCAAGCCAGCGACACTGAAGAGAGTGTCGGCTAGTGAGTGAAGGGCCAAGCCGCCACTATTTGCCGGACACCACTTCCCAGTTAAAGCAGGTTCCGTTCAGGCGGTCGGCGGTAGCGCCGGGCGCGTCGGCAGCGCACAGGCTGCGGGCGCGGGGCTGGGCCAGCAGGTAGCGGTGGTTGGCCAGCGACATGAGCATGAGGTCGCCGCGCAGCATGTCCTGCCACTGAAACGTGGTGGCCTCGGCCGGCCCCCCAGGTCGAATGCGCACCTCCGCCATGCCGCCCATGTTTTCCACTGTTACCAAGCCGCCCGTCGATTCCTCGCCGCCGGCCGACTCCAGCGCCACGCGGCCCTGGCCGCGGTCCACCACCCGAAAGTGCGCGGCGGGCCCCTGCGCCAACGGGCTGGAGCGCGGCATGGGGCGCAGGTAGCCGCGCCAGTTCACCAGCACCGTGCTGTCGGCCAAGCTGGTGAGCCGGATGGTCTGCCCCGCCGGAATGGGCCGGGTCAGGCCGCGGGGCCGCGGCTCCGTCACCTCGAAGCGGTTGAAGTCGGCGTAGCCGCCCGCCGCGCCCTCGGTGTTGTAGCTGAACAGGGCGTAGCGGACGCCCTGGAAGGTGCGCAACTGAAATACCATGGTCACCGCCTCGCCTACGGGCCGAAACGTGACGCCGTCGGTGCTCAGTTCAAACTGAGCCTGCTCGGTGTCGAAGTTGCAGCGCGCCCGCAGCCAGACCTTATTGGCTGTTAGGGGCTGGCGCGCGGTGCGGCCCGTGCGCTGGTCGTACTGCTGCACCTCTAGCCCCTGTGCCGTGCGGGCCACGCCCAGCCAGGCGTAGGGGTAATTGAGCAGGGCCAGGCCCGCCACGTCGCCCAGCTTCAGGCCCTTCAGGTCCAGTTCCGTCAGCGGCGTCGACTCCGGACCAATGGCACGCTGGGTGAGCGAATTGCGGGCCTGCCAAAAATCCGGCGCGGGCCGGGCGTGCAGGCGCAAGAAGCCCTTGCGCTCCCGCAACGACCAGGCCCCGACGTCGGGCACGTGGTTCCACTGCCAGAGCGGGTTGAGCGCGGGACCGTTGAATTCGTCATTGCGCTGAAACGGGGCCGTGGGGGCAACGGCCACGCTGCCCACGTTGGGCTTCACCCACGTGCGGGGCGATCGTTTGAGGTTGCCGGGCAGGCCGAAGTAAGGCCAGCCACTGGTCCACGTCACCGGCGAGAGGCACAGCAGGCGGCCGATGGAGTTGTGGTCCATCATCGAGAAGCCCCACCACTCGCCGGTGGGTGTTTGAACGAGGCCGCCCTGGTGCAGGGGGTTGGCGCCCCCAAAGTCCATTTGCGGCGGCACGAGCGGGAAAGGCTGCTCTTTGGTGCCGCGGCCCAGCCGGTATCCTACCTCCACGCCCAAGGCCTCCTCGGCGCTGATGACGGCGATTTCGTAGGGCCCGCCTACTTGCTTGGACCGGGCACACACCATGTAGCCCACGGGGTCGTAGTTGGTGTTGGTGATGACGTACTGGCCGTCAATCTTGTAGAAGTGCGACCCCTCCCCTGCCCCGCTACCGCGGGGAATGAGCACGTGCTCGGTGCCGGGCTTGGTGTCGGTCAGGTCGTCGGTCAGCTCGGCAATGCGCACCTCGTTGTAGCCCCAGATGACGTACGTCCGCCCGTCGTCATCGAAGAGCACCGACAAGTCGTGAAACGACTTTTTCAGCTCGGTGTGCGTCCAGGGCCCAGCTGGGTTGGTGGCCGTATAGAGCTGGGTGGTTCGACCATTCACGTTGGTAAAAATGTGAAACTTGCCCCGCGCGTAGCGAAACGACGGCGCCCAAATCCCCTGCCCATACACGCTCTTGCCGCCCTCCAAACGGTACTCGGGGCCGAAGTCGAGCTTGTCGGCGGCGTAGCTGAGCAATTTCCAGTTGACCAGGTCTTTGGAGTGCAGTACCGGCAGGCCCGGCATGGCGTGCATGGTGGTGCCGGTGAGGTAGAAGTCGTTGCCTACCCGAATCAGGTCGGGGTCCGAGAACTCCTCGTAGAACAGCGGGTTGGTGAAGGTGCCGTTGCCGTTGTCGGCCCGCCAGGTGCGCTCGGGGGCCACAGGCTTGGCCCGCCGCTGGGCCTGAACCGCAGGAGTCAGCAGCGCAGCCGCCAGCCCCGCAGCCAGCAGCCAGCCTTTTGCCTTATTTCCGGCCTGCTGCATGGCAACGACTAAGAGTTTTCGCATAGTTGAGAATGGATTTACCAATTACGTTGAGTTGGACCAGCCTTTGCCGCGCCGGCTACCCGCGGCTTGCGGGGTCCGGCACGTTTAGCGGCTGCCTACGCTGCCTTTCTTCGTCGGAACCTTGTCGCCTCCGCCGCTGCGGCTGTTTGCGGGCGGGCCCAAGTAGCTGGCTGGCACTGGGCCCTGGCTTACCACCAGCTTTTCAAGCACTACTCCGGGGTCCACGCGCCAAAACTTGAGCACGTGGGGGCCGGCTGCAGCCACCTGATGCTGCGAGGATTTGAGGATGATGTTATCGGCCACGGCCCGCTCCCAGGGGCGGTTGCCATTGTCGGGGTTGAGGCCGGTGTGCAGGTTGATGATTTGCGGCGCCTCATCGTCTATCGACACGGCATAGCGCAGACCGGTGGTGTTGGTGAAGTCCAGCGTCGGGGCTAGGTAAGCGCTTACCGTGACGGGGCCGGGCTGGGCCAGCGTGATGCGGTACTCCAGGCGCGGGCTGCCGCCGCCGGGCGCAGCAGTGGGGGCAGCCGTGACCGGGAAGGTAGTAACAGCTCCCAGGGTCCGGCCCAGGTCGGGCAGGTGCTGCCAGCTAATGGGGCCGGCGGCCATGGCCTGGGTATAGTGCTCGGCTTCCAGCGACACGTAGGGCCCTAAGACCGGCGTCGTGGGGGCGGGTGGGGCAGCGGCCGTGGCTGCCCCCGCGGGTAGGGTCATCACATCCGGCATTTTATCCACGGGGGGCTGCTGCCAGTTGGTGTAGCCAATGTGGGTCTGGTCCATCATGTGGTTCCACTTGCCGCCGGCCACAGCGTGGTAGCGGTTTTTAATCTCCGCATCTTTTTCAAATAAGGCTTTGGCTTTATCGGCCAGCGCGTTACTCGTAGAGTAGCCGTTTTTGGCAGCTTCGCGGTTCAGCGCCACAGTGTAGTACAGCTCGTTGAGGTTGGCCGAGGCCTGCACGGGGTGCAGCACCAGCTCGTAATAAGCGTCGCGGTCGGCGGCGGGCAGCTGGTGGTTGATGGCCTCGGCGCGTGTCAGTAGCTGGTTGTAGTCAGCCACTACTGTGGCCCATTCGCCGGTGGCCAGGCTGTAGGTGCTGGCATCGAGCAGCTCAGGCTTGCGGCGGGCGTTGTACTTGGCATACTTGGCCAGAATGTCGCCAATGTCGGCCGCGTGCTTGGGCCCGAACTGCTGGCTGGCCCAGCGCTGGGTATAGGCTGCCACGCCGGTGGCCGGAATGCGGGCGGGGTTCCAGGCATAGTCCAGGAAGAAGCTGATGGGCAGCTCCATGGGCTTGAGGTCGCCCACGTTCACTATCCAGATTTGGTTGGCACCGTACTCGTGGGCCAGGTGCATCTGCTCCCACACGCGGGGCAGCGGATTCGTGTTCAACCACTTGTAATTGCGGGGACCGCCCACATAGTCGTAGTGGTAGTAGATACCGTAGCCGCCTTTGCGGGGCTTGTCGCCGGGCTTGGGCAGCTTGCGGATGTTGCCCCAGTTGTCGTCGCAGAGCAGCAGGGTCACGTCGTCGGGCACGCGCATGCCTTTGTCGTAGTAGTCCTGCACTTCCTTATAGAGGGCCCAGAGCTGGGGCGTTTGCTCGGCGGGCTTGCCGGTTTCCTCGGCGATGATTTTGCGCTGGTCGGCCACTATTTTTTCCAGCAGGGCAATGTTGCTTTCCTGGCTCATGGGCTCGTCGCCGTCGCCGCGCATGCCCACGCTCACAATGTTTTCGCGGGTGCCCATGCGCTTCATGCCGCCGCGCCAGAACTCCTGCAGCGCGGCCGCGTTGGTCTGGTAGTTCCAAGCGCCCTTACCGGCGTGCTTCCACTCCTCGTGGGCGCGGGTTAGGGGCTCGTGGTGGGAGGTGCCCATCACAATGCCGTACTCATCGGCCAGCACGGGGTTCTGGGGGTCGTCTACGTTGAACATATTGCCCCACATGGCCGGCCAGAGGTAGTTTCCTTTAAGGCGCAAAATCAACTCGAACATGTGGGAGTACATTTTCGAATTAACACCGCCGAATTTCTCCTGAGACCAGCCCTGCAGCGCCGGTGCTTCGTCGTTGATGAAGATGCCGCGGTACTTCACGGCGGGCTCGCCCAGGGTGTAGCGGGCAGGTGCCACGTAGAGCGCGCTTTGAGGCTTCACCGGCACATCGGCCCACCAGTACCAGGGCGACACGCCAATCTGCGCCGAGAGGTCGTAAATTCCGAAGATGGTTCCGCGCTTGTCGCTGCCGGCAATTACCAGGGCGCGCTCCACGCCAGGCATGGGCTTCTCCACCACCTGCCGCACGAAGACTTCCCACTTACCGGCCACGGCTTTCGCATCGAGCTTCTTATTCTTTATCAACTGGTCTATCAGCGGGCTTTTGCCGATGGTGCCGATGAGCACGACCTCCTGCCCTGCTGGCTTGCTGGTGGCAAAAGCCGGGGAGATTTTGGTCACGCGCTGCACATCGGCCTGCAGGTCTTTGGCGGCCCGCAGCACGCCGGGCCAGTCGCTGGCGCTGGCATAGATGGGCGCCACTTTGCCAGCGGCAGCTAGCGTGAAATCGCCTTTGCCCTTCTTCGTCGATACGGTGGTTGCACCGACGGGCAGGGTCGTTTGGGCTAATGCATCAACCGAGCAGAATAGCACCGCCAGGGGCAACAGCAATACGCGGAAAGATATTGTTATCATAGCAGGAGGTAGAGTCGCCACACTTGGCGTCTCGGCGTTAAACGGTGGTTGGAACGATACCCAAACGGCGCGGCCGACGAGACGCCAAGTGTCGCGTCTCTACACCAGCCTTGTGCTCGTCTTTTAGAAATTCACCACTTCGTAGAAAGCTTTCTTCGGCTTCTGGTTCTGGTCGAAGAGCAGCGGGTAATTTTTGCGGCCGGCCACGGGGTAGGTGTCCAGCCAAGTGTACTTGTCGGAGATGTTCCAGAATGTCACGCCGGTGAGCACGTCTTTGTAATCGCGGAAGACTTTGAAGAACATTTTGTACTGCTCAGCCTGCTTCTGCTCCAGTTCAGGCGTGTAGGCGTCCGACTCATCGGGGCGCTTGGCGCGGCGGTCCTTTTCCCAAGGATAAATCGACACGTCGAGTTCGGTAATCTGAATTTTCAGGCCCAGCGACTTGTACTGGTCGAGGGCGGCGCGCAACTCTGGTTCCGTGGGCTCCTGCAATGACCAGTGCCCCTGCAGGCCCACAGCATCAATGGGCACTTTGGCGTCCTTCAGCTTCTTGAGCAGCCTGAAGATGCGCTCGCGCTTCTCGGGGCGCTCGGTGTTGTAGTCGTTATAGAACAGCACCGCTTTGGGGTCGGCCGCATGGGCGTATTCGAAGGCTTTGGCAATGAAATCCTCGCCGCAGATTTTGTACCACTCCGAGTTACGCAGAAACTCCTTGGGGTTATCAGAAATGGCTTCGTTCACCACGTCCCAGGCGTATATTTTGCCCTTGTAGCGCTTCACCACCGTATCGATGTGGCTCTTGAGGCGCTTGAGCAGCACTGCCTTGGAAACGGTGCTGCCATCGGCATTCTTGAACAGCCACTTGGGCGTCTGCTCGTGCCAGAGCAGGTTGTGGCCGCGCACCAGAAGCTTGTTGTCCTGCGCAAACTTTATGATTTCGTCTGAATCCTTCCAGTCATAACGGTTTTCTTCGGGATGAATGGGGCCCATCTTCATGGCATTCTCCGGCGTGATGCTGTTGAACTGCTGCTTAATCAGCTCGCCTTCGGCGCCTTTCAGACCCTGGGGAGAAACGGCTACACCGACGGGGAAATAGGGCTTGTAGTAGTCTTTCAGGCCTTTCGCAGGGGGTGCGGTTTGGCTGGCCGTGAGGACGCTAGCGGTTATGAGCAGGGCCGCGGAAACGAGGGCTGGGGTTTTCATAGGGCAGTATTGTTCGGGCGTGGCGCCTCACCCCCGGCTCCCTCTCGGCTGGCGAGGGGGAGCCACGGCGGCGCAGCAAGCAGGCACAGTCATTATTAGAAGTGAGAACCTAATTCGGTTGGCTCCTTCTCCTTTCCGGAGAAGGGCCGGGGTGAGACGCCCGCCGGAACAGACGCTACCGCAACTCCAGCACCACCACCGACTTGGGTGGCAGCTCTACGGCCAGCTTATCGCCGCGTTTTTTGGCGCCCGAGAAGCTGGCTAGCTTCACTGCATTGGGTTTGTCGAAGGTGTTGTAATCGGTGATTTTGGCGGAAGTGAGGATGCGACCGGTCACGTTTTTCCAGCTCACGCCGGCCAGGGCAGTTTCCAGCTTCAGCGCTTTGTTGGGGTCGAGGTTAACCAGGGAAATGTGCACGGCGCCTTTGGCATCTTTGGAAGCTGAAGCGTTCAGGGCCGGGATTTTGTCGTTGCCCACCGCGTAGTCGGGGCTGCTGAATTTCAGGGGCAGGTACTGCGCGTCCTGGTGCACCTGGTATAGGTCGAACACGTGGTAGGTGGGCGTGAGCAGCATCTTTTCCTTTTCAGTTAGGATGACGGCTTGCAGCACGTTCACGGCCTGCGCCAGGTTGGCGCCGCGCACCCGGTCGCAGTGGTTGTTGAAGATATTGAGCGTGGTGCCGGCCACCAGGGCGTCGCGCAGGGTGTTTTGCTGGTAGAGAAAGCCGGGGTTGGTGCCGGGCTCTACGTCGGTCCACACGCCCCACTCGTCCACGAGCAAGGCCACCTTTTTGTTCTTGTCGTACTTGTCCATGATGGCCGCGTGCTTGGCCACGATGTCATCCATTTTCAGGCAGTTCTTCAGGGTGTTGAAGTACTGCGCCTCGTCGAAATTCGTGGCCGAGCCTTTGCTGCCCGACCAGCTGCCGGTGGGCAGGGTGTAGTAGTGCAGGGTGAGCCCCCACATCTGGTTGAGGGGGATTTTCTTCATGCACACCTCTGTCCAGTTGGCGTCGTCGCCGTTGGCACCACTCACAATTTTCTTGAGCGGCGGCGAAGCCGGGTAGTTGTGGGCGAAGGTGGCGTAGCGCTTGTACACGTCGGTGTAGTAATCAACCGTCATGTTGCCGCCGCAGCCCCAGCTTTCGTTTCCTATTCCCCACCAGCTCACCTTGTAGGGCTCGGGGTGGCCGTTTTTGCGGCGCTCCTGCACCAGCGGGGTGTCGTCGTTGGAGTTGAGGTATTCCATCCAGCCAGCCATTTCCTGCACCGTGCCGCTGCCCACGTTGGCAGCCAGGTAGGGCTCGGTGCCCAGCAGGCTGCACAGCTCCAAGAATTCGTGTGTGCCGAAGCTATTGTCCTCTATATTGTTGCCCCACCACATATTCAGCATTTTGGGGCGTTGGGCAGTGGGGCCCACGCCGTCGCGCCAGTGGTAGGTATCGGCGAAGCAGCCACCGGGCCAACGCAGGTTGGGCACCTTGATTTTTTTGAGCGCCTCCACCACGTCCATGCGGATGCGGCCCTGCTTGGGCACATTGAGCTTTTCATCGACCCAGATGCCGTCGTAGATGCAGCGGCCCAGGTGTTCGGCAAAATGTCCGTAGATGTGCTTGCTGATTTGCAGTTTGGGGTCGCCGGCCTGCACGGTCATCTGCACGGTTTGGGCCGAGACAGAAGCAGAAAGGGCGAAACTTAACGTGGCAACCGCAGCCAGGCGTTTGGGAATGTTCATATGGGGGAAGTTCAAGTGAAGTAATAGCCACAAGCTACTACGGAACCCGGCGGGCAGCAAATCGGCGTTCCGGCGCGCAGGCACAAAAAGCCTGCGTGAAGCGCAGCCCCGCTCACCAACGGGCCTTGTGCTTCGTGCCGAAACGCCGGTGCCGCCTACTGGCCAGCGAGCTATGCAGACCCGCCGCAGTCGGCAAAACATCCCCGGCCAGCCGCCTTGCTAATCCCACCACTCGGCGGCTGGCTGGTTCAGTTTTGGCGGGTTAACTCTTTATGGAGTTTAATCCGGAACGTCACGCTGAGCTTGTCGAAGCTTCTCTACCTCAGTACTACATCAATCGGCTCAACGAAGCGGTAGAGATGCTTCGACAAGCTCAGCATGACGTGCTATTTTTATGTAATCAGGGCTTAGATGTACTGGTTGATAATAGCTTCCAGCCACTCTTGCTTGCCGCTTTTTGGGGTCGGCTCGCCGCTCTTAAGGGCAATGGTGCGCAGGTCTTCCAGCGTCAGGCCGCCGCGCTCAAACTCGGCACCCTGGCCGGAGTCGAACGAAGCGTACCGCTCTTGGCGAAACTTGCGGTAGGGCGACTTTTCCAGAATGTCGTTGGCCACCACCAGGGCGCGGGCAAAGGTGTCCATGCCGGCGATGTGGGCGATGAAGATGTCCTCCAAGTCGGTTGAGTTGCGGCGGGTCTTAGCGTCGAAGTTGATGCCGCCGGGCGAAATGCCGCCGTGCTCCAGGATGATGAGCATCGACTCGGTCAACTCGTTCAGGTTGTTGGGGAACTGGTCGGTGTCCCAGCCGTTCTGGTAGTCGCCGCGGTTGGCGTCGATGCTGCCGAGCAGGTTGGCATCGGCGGCTACTTGCAACTCGTGCTGGAAGGTGTGGCCGGCCAGGGTGGCGTGGTTCACTTCCAGGTTCAGCATGAAGTCATTCTCCAGCCCGTGCTCCTTGAGGAAACCGATGACAGTGGCCGCGTCGAAGTCGTACTGGTGCTTGGTGGGCTCGGCAGGCTTGGGCTCGATGAAGAACTTGCCGGTGAAGCCCTGCTGGCGGGCGTAGTCGCGGGATATGGTCAGGAACTTGGCCAGGTGCGCCTGCTCGCGCTTCATGTCGGTGTTGAGCAGGGTCATGTAGCCCTCGCGGCCGCCCCAGAAGGTGTAGCCCTCGCCGCCCAGCGCGATGGTCGCGTCGATGGCGTTTTTCACCTGCGTGGCGGCATGGGCCACCACCTGGAAATCGGGGTTGGTGCTGGCGCCGTTCATGTAGCGCGGGTGCGAAAACACGTTGGCCGTGCCCCAGAGCAGCTTCACGCCGCTGGCGACCTGGTGCTCCTTGGCGTATTCGACGATGGTTTGCAGGTTGCGCTCGTACTCTGAAAGCGAGTCGCCTTCCTCCACCATGTCAATGTCGTGGAAGCAATAGTAAGGCGTGCCGAGCTTGGTGAAAAACTCAAACGCGGCGTCCATTTTGTCCTTGGCGCGGCCAATGATTTCGTGGTGCGAGTCCCAGGCAAACTGCTTGGTGCCGGGGCCGAACGGGTCGCCGCCGGTGCCGGTGAAGGTGTGCCAATACGAGACGGCGAAGCGCAAATGCTCCTTCATGGTCTTGCCGCCAACCACGCGGTTTTCGTCGTACCATTTAAAGGAAAGCGGGTTGTCCGACTCGCGGCCCTCGAAGCGAATGGTATCGATGCCCGTAAAGAATTCAGTTTTGGAAAGCGTGTTGCTAGACATAGGAAGGGGTGGTGATTGAGTTGGGGATAAGATGAGATAAAGCGTTTTGCCAGCGGCCGTAAGCGGCTTGGTATTGTTCACGGAGCTGGTCGGTGGGCTCCACGGTGAGAATGCGTTCAAGGCCGCCAAAGGCTTCGGCCGGGCTGGCGTACACACCCGCGCCGATGCCCGCGCCGCGCGCCGCGCCCTGGGCGGCATCGGTGTTGTAGAGCTCCAGCTCCACGTTACCGCTGTTCACGAAAGCTTCGCGAAACACCGGACTCAGGAACATGTTGGCGTTGCCGGCGCGCACCTTGCGCACCTGCACACCGCTGGCCCGCATAATGTCCATGCCGTAATTCAGGGCGAACACGATGCCCTCCTGGGCGGCGCGCAGCACGTGGGCCTGGCTGTGAATGTTGAAATTGAGGCCCCGCAGCTCGGCGTCGGCCGCCCGGTTTTCAAGGATGCGCTCCACGCCGTTTCCGAAGGGCAGAAACACGAGGCCCTCCGCTCCTACCGGCGCCTGGGCGGCCAGCTGGTTCATTTGGTCATAGGGCAGCTTGCCCACGATTTTACGCAGCCAGCTGTTAAGAATGCCGGTGCCGTTCAGGCACATGAGCACGCCGTTGCGGGGCTGCGCAGGCGTGCTGTTTACGTGCACGAAGGAATTCACCCGCGAGCGCGGGTCGGGCGTATTGGTTTCGTTGATGCCGTAAACCACGCCGCTGGTGCCGCCAGTGGCCGCTACCTCGCCGGGGTTCAGCACATTCAGCGAGAAGGCGTTGTTGGGCTGGTCGCCGGCCCGGTAGCTGATGGGGGTGCCGGCTGTGAGGCCCAGCTCTGCGGCGGCCTCGGCGCTCAGGTGCCCCTGCACCGAGAACGTGTCCACTACCTCCGGCAGTAAGTCGGCACTGATGCCGTAGTAATCCAGCAATTCCTGCGCAATGGCCTGCTTCTTAAAATTCCAGAACACACCCTCCGACAAGCCCGAAACGGTGGTTTGCAGCTGCCCGCTCAGCTTGAAGGCGATGTAATCACCGGGCAACTGAATTTTGTGAATCTGAGCATAAACATCGGGCTCATTTTCGCGTACCCACTTCAATTTGGAAGCCGTGAAGTTGCCCGGAGAGTTCAGGAAATTGCTCAGGCAATACTCTTCGCCCAGCTCTTCAAAGGCTTGGTTGCCGTACTCCACGGCGCGGCTGTCGCACCAGATGATGGAAGGGCGCAGCACCTTGCCGGCCTTGTCAATCAGCACCAGCCCGTGCATCTGATAGGTGATGCCGATGCCCGCCACCAAGTCGGTGTCGAAGCCATGGGCGGTTTTGAGCTCGGCGGTAGCATTCACTACCTCTTGCCACCAGCGCTCGGGGCGCTGCTCGGCCCAGCCGGCCTGGGCCACGGTGATTTCCATCTCCTGTTTAGGAGATATAGCAGCGGCCACGCACTTGCCGGTATTGATGTCCAGCAGGGAGGCTTTTATCGAAGAGCTACCGATGTCGTAGCCGAGAAGGTATTTCATGAGGAAGAATAATTATCGTAGCCCCGTTGCTGCAGAACGCGAATTAAAGGCGGCGGGTGGCCAGCGGCACTTCGGGCTCGGTGGTGAAAGGAGAAGCCGGCAGGCCTTCTTTGTTGTAGAGGTTGGCCCCTTCGGGATTATCGGCCCAGGCGTAGCGCACCACTGCGGGGTTAGCTACCTGGTCGTTCCAGACCACCACCCTGTTGCCTTCAATCCTGGCCTGAGCCCACACAAACTTCTTGTCCAAACCGGCAACGGCAAACCCCTTCAGTTCGCCACCGCCCTTGGCCAGGAGGCCGCTGCCGGCGCTCGTGAAGCTCAGCGTGACCTTGTTGCCATTAATTTGCATGCCTTGGTACAGCGGCCCGGAAGCCACCACGTTTTTCTCACCGTAAGCCACTTTTTGAGCGGCCAAAGCTAGGCGGTGGCCGGGGGTTTGCTTGTCCAGGGGGTGAATGTCGTTCCACTCGCCCGCGTCCGTATTCACGGCCATGCCGGTGTGGGGCACGGCCAGGGTGCGGCGCTGGGCGTCGCGCACGGCGGCCCAGCCGCTTTCACCGGGCTCGGGCTTTGCAGCCATAAAGTTGGCCAGTTGCACGTAGAGGAAGGGCAGTTTGGGCTGGCCAAAATGCTTGCGCCAGTCGGCAATAAGGCTGGTCATGAGGGCCTGGTAATCCTGTGGATGGCCAGTGTTGCTTTCGCCCTGGTACCAGAGCACGCCCTTGATGGCGTAGGGCAGCACCGGCGCTATCATGCCGTTGAAGAGCACGCCGGGCTGGAACTGAAAGCTAGTGGTTCCCGGCGTAGGAGGCATGGCAGCACCCAGCTTATACTGCCAGGGTCCGCGCAGGTCCAGGGTCTGCCCCGCCGCCGTAAGCTCATACTTCTTGTCGGGCGTAAAGCCGCCGCGCCCGCCGTTGCTGATGAGGCGGACCACCACCACGTTTTTGCCAGGCTTCAGCACTCCCGCCTTTACCTCGTACTTGCGGGGCGGGTACTGGTAGCCGGTGCTGCCCACCAGCTGGCCGTTGATGTAGGTCGAGTCGGCATCGACCAAAGTGCCCAACTCTAGGCGGGCGGGCACGCCCACCAGGCTTGCGGGCACGTCCACTTCTTTCCGATACCATACCACGCCATTCACCGGGCCCAGCGGGGTATCGGTGGCCCAATAGCCGGGCACCTGCATGGTGGCCCAGCCGCGGGCATCGTAGTCGGGCGCCGACCATTTTGTTTGGCCCCGGCCTGCACCCTGGTCGGCGCGGTATAGGCTTTGGTACCAGTTGGCCACGGCAGCGCCCTCGCGCTGCCGAATGCCAGCCACCAGCGCGCTGTCTCGGTACTTAGCTCTTTGCTGCTCGTAGGTTGGGAATTGTTTCAGGGCGTCGGCGCTCAGCCAAGCCTCGGCGGGCGAGCCGCCCACGGCGTCCTTGATGATGCCCACCGGCACCTGGTAGCGGGCGTTGATTTCCTTCGCAAAGAAGTAGGCCACGCCCGAAAACTTCAATACCGTCTGCGGGTCGGCAGCAATCCATTTGCCGCCGGTCACGTCTTGCTGAGGCCCCTGGAAGTTGTAGGTCAAAGGCACCTCAAACTGCCGGATGCGCGGGTTGTCGGCTTGGGCAATTACATCGGGGTACTTATCGCGCAGGCGGCTCAGGGGCGTTTCCATGTTCGACTGGCCCGAGCACAGCCACACGTCGCCCACCAGAATATTTTTAATGACCAGCTGATTGCTGGCCGCGATGTTCATCTCAAAAGGCCCTCCCGATTTCAGGCGCGGCAGGCGGATGCTCCACCGGCCATCGGCGCCGGCGGTGGTGCGGTAGGTCTTGCCCAGAAAAGTCAGCTTCACGGCTTCCTGTGGCGTGGCCCAGCCCCACACGTTCACGTCGGCGTCGCGCTGCAGCACCATGCCGTCGCTCACAAGACGGGGCAGGCGCACGGTGGCAGCGGCCTGATGTACCCCGGGCGCAGCCAGCAACAAAAAAAAAGCTAATACACTGTTTTTCATTCAGATAAAGCGGCAAAAAGCAAAATACAGTAGCCTCTCATAAATAAGCCCCGATTTCGGAGCGAAATCGGGGCTTATTTATGAGCTAATCGGGAAGGCTACCGGCCTACAGATAGCCGGGGTTCTGGGTGATTTTGCCACCCGTGCGGTCAATTTCCTGCTGCGGAATGGGGCGCAGGTAGAATTGTTCGGGCGTCCTCCCGGCCACAATGTTGCGCGCGGCATTCGAGCCGTAGTTGTCGGTGCCACCGGTGGGCGACGTTTTCGAAGCCACAAAGGCCGGCACGTGGGCCTGCACTCGCTCGATGAGCTTGCCCGTGCGCACCAGGTCGAACCAGCGCATGCCTTCGCCGCCCAGCTCGCGGCTGCGCTCATCGAGAATGAAGTCGATGTTGAGCTGTGCGGCCGTGATGTTCATCTCGTTTTTGCGGCCAGGGGCGCCGGCCCGCTGGCGGATGGTGTTGATGAAGCCCACGGCCGCGGCCGTGTTGCCCAAGTACATGTTGGCCTCAGCAGCAATGAGGTAGGTTTCGGCAAAGCGGTACACAATCAGGGGCCGGTCCGAGGGGTTATTCACACCCGTGCGGGTGGGGTCGTCGTACTTGTTCAGCACCGGCGAGAACTGGGTGGTGAAGTTGCTGGGCGTGCCCACCACGTAGGCGCCACCGGGGCGGCTGTTGATGCGCGCGCGCTCAGCGGGCAGCAGTTCGCGGTTGAGGTAGAGCGCGGCGGTGTCGCCCACCACGGCGGTGCGGCCCCCGGTGCCGTTGGTGCCAGGCGAGTTCACCAGCCACATGTTGGTAAACCACTTGTTCCAGCGCGTGTCAGTGCTGCCTACCTGGCGGCCAGATTCCGTGGGCAGAATATAGTTGCGCACCAAATAAGGCGTGGGGATGAAGCGCGCAAATGGCCGGCCGTACACGATGCTGCGCGCCACGTTGGGCAGCAGTTCGTAGCGGGTGCGGAAGAAGAAGCTGCTCTGGTTGGTGCCGGTGCCGTTGAAGGGCTCCAGGCCCGTAAACGTGGGGTCGGCGTTGAACTGCACGTTCATCAGTACTTCTTTGCCGCTCTCGTTGCCCTCACGAAACACGTCGGCCGCGTCGGCCTCCAGGTCCACTCCGTAGCGGGCCTTGTTGTTGATGAGCTCCGTGGCGAACTGGGCCGCCTTGGCGTAGTCGTCGGCCTGCTTGGCCGTGGAGGTGGCGCGGGTCAGGTGCACCTTAGAGAGCATGTGCAGGGCGGTGGCGCGCGTCACGCGGCCAGGCTGGGCAGCCTTATCGGCAATGGTGCCCAGGGCATCGGTCAGGTCGGCGATGATGGCGTTGTACACGGCGGCCTTCGGGGCCCGCGAAATGTCTTTGGTAGGGGCGTCCACAAACGCTAGCTGCAGGGGCACGTCGCCGTAGTACTGCACCAACAGGAAGTAGTAGTGGGCGCGCAAAATCTTGGCCTGGGCCACAATCTGGGCCACAGTAGCTGGGGGCAGCCCTTGCACCGTTGATGCGTACTGAATGACGCCGTTGGCATTGTTGATGTAGCGGTAAATGATGGACCACTGATTGGTGGCGGCCGAATTGGTGGGAATAAGCAGGCCGCTGTAGTCTTCGTAGCCCTGCGAGGCCGCAATGCCGCGCATAAACTCATCGGTGCCGGTCACGGTCATGTAAGCCGCTTCTTCGTTGCTGATGGAAACGTTGCGCAGGCCCGAGTACACGCCGGTCAGGCCGGCCTGCACACCCTCGGGGGTGCCCAGAAACGAGGGTACCAACACGGAGCGGGGGTTCTCGCTCAGGAAGTCTTTGCTGCAGCTGGTCGCGGCCAGCAGCAGGGCCAGAGCCGAGACAGTAATAAAGGACTTTTTCATATAAAATCAGGGCGTAGAGCTACGCGGGAAAGTTGAGGTGATGTTAGAAACCCAGGTTTAAGCCCACAATGAAAGCCCGGGTGGCGGGGTAGTTCACGCCCCGGCCAGCCAGGTTGGTGTTCACGCCGCTGTTGAGGTCGCCCTCGGCAAAGGCGATGCCGCTGGGGCTGCCGCTGCCGCCGAAGCGCGTCGAGTACGACAGGGCGTCGGGGTCAATGGCTTTGTTCTTCTTGTAGAAGCTGTTGGGCGACCAGATGAGCGGGTTCTGCACCTGCAGGTAGATGCGGGCGCTGCCTACCAGGGCCTTCTTGGCCAACGCGGCGGGCAGGTTATAGCCCAGGTCGATGCTGCGCACCTTGATGAACGTGCCGTTCACGTAAGCCAGCGTCTGGCTGAAGGGCGGGAAGTCGCCATTGCCCTGGCGGGGCTGCGGAAAGGCGTTGGTGGGGTTGGTGGGCGTCCAGTAATCGAGGTTTACCTGGTTGCGGCGGCCTTCGAAGGTGGTGAAGTAGGAGTTGCCGAACAGCAGCGGGTCAACAATGGTGGCGCCCACACGGGTGAGGGCCACGGCCGACAGGTCGAAGCCGCCGAAGCGGAAACGCTGGGTCATGCCGGCCTCAAACTTGGGCTGGCGGCTGCCGATGATTTGGCGGTCGGCGGCGTCTACCAGGCCGTTGCCGTTCACGTCGTCCAGTTTAATCTGGCCCACGCGGCTGCCGGCTTTGGCGGCGGCGGCTTCTTCGCCCAGCTGCCAGATGCCGACTTTCTTATAGTCGTAAATCACATACAGCGGCTGGCCGATGAAGCGCTGGTTGCTGATGTCGCTGCGGGGGTTGCCGTTCTCATCATTGCCCAGGCCGAGGTCGAGCACCCTCTCGCGGTTCACGGTGAAGTTCCAGTCGGTGCTCCACTCAAAGCCTCGGTCCGAACGCAGGTTCACGGTGGTCAGGCCGATTTCGATGCCGCGGTTCTGGGTCTGGCCGATGTTGCGCGTGAAGGAGCCGTAGCCACTGGCTGTGGGCAGGGCGTCGGGCAGCAGCAGGTCGCTGGTGCGCTGCTGGTACACTTCAATGGCACCGCTCACGCGGTTGTTGAAGAAACCGAAATCCAGACCCACGTTGGTGGTGGTGGTATACTCCCAGCCCAGGTTCGGGTTTGGAATACTGGCCGGCACCACTCCGACGGCGCCGTTGGCGCCGAAGTTGTAGTAGCCGTTGCCCAGGGCCGACTGCAGCGAGCCCAGCGTCTGGTAGGGGTTAACGGCGGTGCTGCCCACGCGGCCCAGGCTGGCGCGCAGCTTGAGGCTGCTCATCCAGGCCTGGTCGCGGAGGAAGGATTCGTTGGCTATGTTCCAGGCCACGGCGGCCGATGGGAAGGCTTTGTACTTGTTGCCGGGCGCCAGGCGCGACGAGCCGTCGGCGCGCACCGTTACGGTAGCCGAGTAGCGGTTGTCGAAGGAATAGTTGAGGCGGCCCATGTAGGACAGAATGCCCCACTCGTTCTGGAAGCTCGACGGCGCCGTGGGCGTGCCAGCGCCCAGGTTGGAAGCCAACTGGTAGTTGGTGGGCAGGTTTTGCGAGCCGGCGCCGAAGCCGTCGATGCGGAACGTCTGGGCGCTGTAGAGGCCCGTGAAGTTGAAGTCGTGCTTCTCCGCGAACGTGCGGTTATAGGTCAGAATGTTCTCGGCCAGCAGGTTGAAGGCCAGGTTCTGGAAGCGGGAGGCCGCGTTTTGTCCCCCGCCGCGGGCAGAGGTGTTCGACGCAAAGAAGTTTTCGCTGTTTTCCGAGCGCGCGTCTAGGCCGAGGTTTAGGCGGTAGTCCAGCCCTGGCAGGATGTTCACCTGCCCGTAGAGGCTGTTGAAGGTGCGGACACGGCGGCGCTTGTCGAGGTGCGCATTTTCTGTGTACAGCGTCAGCGGGTTGCCCAGGGCCGTGTCCTCGTTGGGAAACAGCACAGGAATGCCGTTGGCGTCGCGGGGCGAGGCCAGCGGGCTGCCTGTCAGGATGGCGTTGATGATGTTCAGGCCCGGGTCGTCCTGGTCAGTGAAGCTGTTAAGCGTGTTCAGGCCAATCTTGACCCGGTTGCCAATTTTCTGGTCCAGCGTGGCACGCAGGGAATAGCGCTGCAGGCGCTGCACGGGGACAATGCCGGTCTCATCGTAGTAGCCCAGCGAGGCCGAGTACTGCGTTTGCTCGCTGCCGCCGCTCAGGCCCATGCCGTGGTTCTGGATGTGCCCTTTCTGAAAGAGCATATCCTGGTAATCTGTGGTTCTGCCGGCCTCCAGGTTGGCCCGCTCGTCGGCGGTAAGGAAGCCCGAAACGGTGTTAGGGTTAGCGGCGCCGTTGGCCCGGTAGGCCTCGAAACGGAAGTTGTAGTACTCCTGGCCGTCTTGCAGGTCGAAGAGGCCGTAGGCCTTTTTCACGCCGTAGTAGCCGTTGTAGCTGGCCTTGGGTGCGCCTACTTTACCGCGCTTGGTGGTAATGAGGATAACGCCGTTGGCTCCCCGGGCGCCGTAGATGGCGGTAGAGGAAGCGTCTTTCAGCACCTCCACGCCCGAGAGGTCGTCGGGGTTCAGGTCGTTGAGGTTGCCGTCGAAGGGCACGCCATCCACCACCAGCAGCGGGTCGTTGCTGCCGGCAAAGGAGCGGTTGCCCCGGATGCGGATAACCGGGTTTTGCCCCGGCGAGCTGCTGGCGCTGGAGATGTTCACGCCCGCCGCGCGTCCCTGCAAGGCCTGGCCCACGTTGGCCACCGGCACGTCGCGCAGGGCCCGCTCATCTACCGAGGAGATGGCGCCGGTTACCTGGCTTTTCTTCTGCACGCCGTAGCCCACTACCTGCACCTCGTTCAGCGCCTGGGATTCCGTGACGAGGCGGACGTCCGCCGTGCCCGACGTACCCACGGCAACCTCTTTGCGCTCGTAGCCAATAGAGCTGATTACTAACGTATTTTGCCCTGCGGGCACCGATAGGGTATACACGCCTTCTGCGTTGGTGGTGGCCCCCACGGTGGTGCCCTTCACAATCACCGTGACGCCGGGCAGCGCCTCGCCGGTATCCGACGTTACCTTGCCTGTGACGGTGCGGCTGGCCTGGGCCCAAGCGGTAGAGGGCATCAGCCCCCCCAGCAGAAGGCCAGCCCCCATGAGCTGCGTGCACAGCCTAACCCGGCACAGCGCAATTTTTAATAAATGTACTCGCATGATAATCAGTGGGGTTGTTGTGATGGGTGTGTGAGTTGAGTGAGAAATGGATGGGATACTAGAAGCCTATGGAATTGCCGCCGTCGACGGGCAGCGACACGCCGGTGATGTAGCGGGCACCCTGCGAAGCCAGGAAAACGGCCGCGTGGCCAATGTCAGAGGGCTGGCCGAAGCTGCCCATGGGCGTGCGCCGCATGGCGCGGTCGCGGCGGTCGGGGTCGGAGTTCATGGCCTTGCGGCTCATTTCGGTTTCGATGAAGCCGGGCGCAATGGCGTTCACGCGCACACCCTGGCCCGAAAACTCCGAGGCCAACACCTTCACCATGCCCTCCACCGCCGACTTAGAGGCGGCGTAGGCCACTACCCGGTCGATGCCGTAATAGGCGGCCATGGAGGAAATCATCAGAATGACGCCCTGGCGGCGGGCCACCATGCGCGCTGCGCAAGCCCGTGTGAGGGCAAACACCGAGTGCAGGTTGGTGTGTAGAATGCGGCTGAATTCCTCATCGGTCACTTCCAAAGCGGGCTTTTTGAGATTGATGCCGGCGTTGTTCACCAGAATATCCAGCGGGCCGTGGGTGGCTTCAACCCGAGCCACGAGGTCTTCAATTCCAGTCAACTCGGTAATGTCGTTCACCATGTACTGCGCCGACTCGCCGAGGCCTTGCACAGCGTCGCGCAGTACTTCTTCGCGCCGGCCCGTGATGACAACGGTAGCGCCAGCCTCCGTCATGCAGCGAGCTATTTCCAGGCCAATGCCGGTGCCGCCGCCGGTTATCAGCGCCAGCTTGCCTTCGAGCGAAAACACAGAAGCCGTCTGTGGATGAGCAACGGTCGTTGCGGCGTGGCCAGACTGGCCACCGGAATTAAGGTGAGTAGGGTGCGGCATGTTTTTCATGTCGAGAATAGTGGCGGGTAATAATTATTTGAGCTGATAGAGGTCGACCAAGCTTTTGACTTCGGCCAGCGTGCGGGTGGGCGGTGTGAAGGGCGCCGGAATGGGTTGCCGCGCGTAGGTCTGGAAGTAGAGCACGCAGGCATCGCGCCACCAAAGGGCCTCCTGCCGCTGGATTTTGAGCCGGGCCGTCACGTCGTTGAAAAGGGCGGGGTCCACGGCAGGCTTCACGCTGGCCCAGCGCTGCTGCATCCAGGTGACGGAGTCGGCTCCGGTGTAGTAGCGGGTCACCAGCTCGTTCCAGAGGGTGCGGCCGGTGGGCAGCGGCTGCTTCCAACCCACGTGGTGGAACCAGAGCAGGTAGTTGGGCGGGCAGGTTTTGGGGTCGCCCCACAGCTTTTGCACGCCGGGCGAGTACAGCGCCAGGGCGTTGGAGCCGGTGGCGGTGCGGTTGAAGCCCAAACCTATTGAGTCAGCTTTGTGGTAGTACACCGACGTCCAGTCGGGCCGGCCGGCTTGGGCCAGCCAAGGCTCGGGGCCGTAGTGAATGCTCTGACCCATGATGTGGTGCAGGCCCAGTGGCGTGGTGTAGCGCACATAGATGTCGCGCGACTTGGTCATCACATCCACGATGGTGGCCACGGCGGCGGGCTGGTTGGTCAGGGTCATCTTGGCCCATTCGGTGGCAATGGCGGCCGAAGTCAGCGTGTGGTCCCAGGCCAGGCGGCCGAAAGCATACCAGTTGGCCTGGCCCATGGGGTGGCCGGTCCAATTGCGGTCGGAACCGATGTTGGCCACGCCGGCAATGCCGCTGATGCGGTGCTGGTCGAGCGTGCCATCCACCACCTTGGCCACCGTAGAGCCGGGGCCCTTGGTTTGGGTATCCGAATCGAGGCACTCTTTGAACATGGGCGCCAGGTACACCAGGTGCGTGGCAAAGCCCAGATACTCCTGCGTCAGCTGCACTTCCAGCACCAGCGGCGTTTGGGGCATAGCCCCAAACAGCGGGTGGAAGGGCTCACGGGCCTGAAAGTCAATCGGGCCGTTCTTCACCTGCACCAGCACCTTGGGCGAGAACTTGCCATCGAGCGGCTTAAATTCCTCGTAGGCTTCCCGGAACCGGTCGCCGTTGCTGTTGGCCTTGTAAACGAAGGCACGCCACATCACAATGCCGTCGTGGGTGCCCAGGGCTTCGGCGAGCATGTTGGCGCCATCGGCATGGTTGCGGCCGTAGTCCTGCGGGCCAGGTTCTCCCTCGGAGTTGGCCTTCACCAGGAAGCCGCCGAAGTCGGGGATGGTCTTGTAAATCTCCGCAGTGCGGGCCGCCCACCACTGCTTCACCTGCGGGTCAAGCGGGTCAGAAGTTTTCAGGCCCCCAATAACCTTGGGCGCCGCCCAGAACACCGACAGGTACACCCGGATGCCATAAGGCCGGAATACACCCGCCAAGGCCTTTACTTTCTGCAGGTATTCGGGCGTGAGGTAGCGGGCACTAGCATTCACATTGTTGATGGCCACGCCATTGATGCCAATGGAGGCGTTGGCGCGAGCATAGTCGGTGTAGCGCGGGTCGAGGTGCTCGGGCAACTCGTACCATTTCCAGATGGAGGAGCCGGCGTAGCCGCGCTCCACAGTGCCGTTGGGATTGTCCCAGTGGTTGAGCATGCGGTACTGAATGCGCGGGCTACTGGCCGTGGCCAGGTTCGCCACGGGCTGCCGCGTTTGCAGCTGGCGCAGCAGAGCAAATACGCCATAGAGTACGCCGGACCCACTCCTCCCCGTCACCACCAGGTTGCGGCCTTGGGTGAGAATGCGGTAGCCATCGTTGCTAGCGGCGGAACCACCGGGAACGTTTGCAGTCGGGCTTACAATAAGAAGAATGCCGTGCCTGGTACCCCCGGCCCCGGCCTTCGCCACCACCGGCACCGGCTGGCCCAGCAATCCTTGCAAGCCGCGCTGCAACTCTGAGGCGGCGGTTTTCAGTACTGCCGAGCTACCATCAGCAGCAATGTATTGAGCAGCTTGCCGGTAGGCATTGCGCTGGGCCACGTCCGTAATCAGGTCGTACTTCAGCCATAGCCGATAGCCATCGTCGGCCATGCTGCGGGGCGCGGCGGCAACAAACATCAACAATAGCAAGAAAGACCGGAGCAACATAGGGTGGGATTTGGGAGGCGGAGGTATCAGGAGTATTGCGGGGCTTCGGCAGCCAGCCCGCGCCGGATGCCGTATTCCAGGCCTCGCAGCTCGGCCAGCCCACGCAGGCGGCCAATGGCTGAGTAGCCAGGATAAGTTTTCTTCTTCAGGTCGCCGAGCATCTGGTGGCCGTGGTCGGGGCGCATAGGCAGGGCGCTGCTGCCAAGCGCGGCGCGGCGCTGCTCTTCCAGCACCAACTCACGCACCACGGCGTACATGTCTACGTCGCCTTCAAGGTGGTCGGCTTCGTGGAAATTGCGCGGGTTGTCCTCGCGCTTGGTGGCACGCAGGTGCACAAAATGAATGCGGGGGGCAAACTGACGGGCAATGGCAGCCAGGTCGTTATCGACCCGCACGCCCAAGGAGCCCGTGCAAAACGTGAGGCCATTAGCGGGGACGTCGCAGGCCGCCATCAATTGAGCAATGTCGCCAGCTGTGCTCACCACGCGGGGCAAGCCCAGCAGCGGATAGGGCGGGTCGTCGGGGTGAATGCAAAGGCCAATGCCAAGCTCTTCGGCCACAGGCGCCACTTCGCGAATGAAGTAGTGCAGGTTCTCGCGCAGTGTATCGGCATCGATGGCGGCGTATTCGTTCAGCAAATCCTGAAAGCCGGATAGCTCAAACGCTTCTTCCGAACCAGGCAAGCCTAGTAATACTGTGTTGGTCAGAGCCGCCACTTCCGCGGCGCTCATGGCGGCAAATTGCTCGCGGGCAGCGTCCGCCACGGCGCCTTCGTAATCGTTTGCAGCGCCGGGGCGCTTTAGAATACAGAGGTCGAACAGAGCAAAGTCCTGCCACACAAAGCGCAGGGCCAGCGAGCCGTCCGGCATTTCGTAGTGCAGGTTGGTACGCGACCAATCCAGCACGGGCATGAAGTTGTAGCAGACCGTGCGGATGCCGCAGGCGGCCAAGTTGCGCAGCGAGGCTTTGTAGTTCTCTATATAAAGCTCGCGCGAGGGCCGACCTTTTTTAATGTCTTCGTGCACCGGCAGGCTTTCCACCACCACCCATTGCAGGGGTGTGTGCGTGACATTGTCGGCTTCGATGAATTGCTGGCGCGCCTGTATTTCGCTCACGGGCCACACCGTGCCCACAGGCAGTTGGTGCAGGGCCGTTACCACGCCCGTGCACCCGGCCTGGCGAATGTCGAAAAGCGAAACGGGGTCGTGCGGACCGAACCAACGCATGGTGTGTAGCATAAACTCTTCGGCAGAATACAATTTATCTATACCAGTTGCCGTCTAGTTGCGTAAGATGCTTGAAAAGCTCCTGGAAACACATTTACTGGACTTCGTACCGAAAGTACGCCATGTTACCGCAATGTCAATACTCCAAAAACGGCCTTCACAACTTGTTTTCGCATAAAAACTATCGGCAACGATTCCGGAATCGTTGCCGATAGATATCTTTACGTTACGGCACCCGAAAAAAAAATTTGTGCATTACCTTTGAACAACTAGACAATGCGGAGGGGGGCAACGGTATCGGCGAGAGTCTTTTTCCAAAAAAAGTACAAATCAAGATGATAACCTGCGTCAAATGCAAACTAAGTAACTCGGTTTTGAAGGCCGGTTTCGTGCGCGGCCGCCAGCGCTTCCTGTGCAAGGCCTGCGATTATCACTTCACCGAGGAAAAACCTGCCGGGCAGCTCACCGAACGCCGCCGCTCCCAAACCACTATCGGCGACGTGGCCAAGGCCGTGGGCGTGGCCTCCTCTACAGTGTCGCGGGCCCTGAACGGGCACACCGACATCAGCCCCGTGACGCGCCAGGCCATTCTGGACGTAGCCCGCCAAATGGACTACCACCCCAACCTATTGGCCCAAAGCCTTAAAAGCCGCGAGACACACACCTTGGGCGTCATCATTCCGGACATCGAGCGGCCGTTTTTTGCAACGGTGGTCAGCGGCATTCAGTCGGTGGCATCCGAGGCGGGCTACCGGGTGATGATTTGCCAGTCCAAGGAATCGTACGAAACGGAAGTGAGCAACGTGCAGGCCCTGGTAGCCAGCCGCGTCGATGGCCTGCTCATCTGCCACTCCCGCGAAACCCGGAACTTCGACCACGTGAAGCCCGCCGCCTGCCGGGGCGTGCCCGTGGTGCACTTCGACCGGGTGAGCGACGAAGTTGACAGCGCCAAGGTGATTCTTGACGACTGGAACGGCGCGTTCAACGTCACCGAGCACCTGATTCAGCAAGGAGCCCGCCGCATTGCCATCCTGGCCGGGCCAGAATCCTTGCTAATTTCCCGCAATCGATTGGCGGGCTACCAGCACGCCCTCAAGCGCTACAATCTGCCGCTGCGGGAAGAATACGAGGTGCACATCGAATTTCGTACCGAAGAAGCCGTGGCCGCCCTCGACAAGTGGCTAGCTTTGCTTGAGCCGCCCGATGCCATCTTCGCCATTAATTACACCAATGCCTTTGACCTGCTGGTGGCCCTAAAGAAAAGAGGCCTGCGCGTGCCCGACGACATTGCCGTAGTCGGCTTCGGCGATGAGTTCATGGCATCGATGATAGAGCCAGGCCTGACGACCGTCAACCTGCACCCCTACCGCATTGGCCAGCAGGCTGCGCGGCTGTTCCTTGAGCAAGTAAGCCAGAAGGAGGATTTCCAGCCCCGTACCTTCGTCATCACGGGCGAGCTGGTAATTCGCGGGTCCTCCCTCAAGGGCAAGGGCGAACTTTTCAGTTTGTCTATTTAACCAAGCTGGCTGCTGAGCCCCGGCCATATCTGCCCCTTTTTGCCGGGCGGGCCTGGGCGTTTTTCCGGCCTCAGTTACGCTTGGATACGGCCGCCTGGCGGCCGACGAAGCGGAGGCATTAACTCAGCCCCATACCTGCAAGGTGATTCGCCGCGCTCCCAACAAAACAACGTAAGCAAGCATCACGCCACCTGAGCGCAGGTAGTAAGTCATCATCAAACACCACTGCCTGCTAGCTGGACTGACGCTGCAACACCATCAATTCGTGATATTATGCTAACTTAGGCCCCAAAGAGGGGAACGCTTACTTGTCTTTCAGCGCCAACGGAGTCGTGTTCGGAGCAAAAAGACCACGTTGTCCTGCTCATTGACAGGACATTGCTGCATTTCTAACGGCGGGCCCAAACGCACTATACAGCGCCCGGCCCGACCAAGCAGTATGTTTTACTAGGGCAGGTTAATCCACAGTCAACCCCGCCTTAAGCCTCTGCGTATGCAGGGGTCCATCCCACTGGTATTGTTATTTTTTTTCCCGGAATCATGCCCAATACACTTCCTACTTCTTCCGATTCTGAGGTACCTGAGCAATCGGAAGCGGAACTCCAGGCCGAGCGGCAGCGCCGCCACCACGTGGCCTGGGGCATCGCCGCCGCCCGCCTCGGTCACACCCCCCTGGAACCCCAGGTACGGGCTTACCTGCACGGCTACATTGTGGGAGAACTTACCGTGGACCAGCTCGAAGCCCTTTGCTGCCCGTCGGAACCGGCCACCCGGGTGCTGGCCACCACGGTCACGCAGGCGCGTTTTTTACGCTAGGGCCCACCCGCCGTTTTTTACGCCTTCCTGGGCTAGACAAAGCGCTGACCGGGGAAGCAGCTATGCCTGAGCGCTGTCGCCGCGGGCCCAATCTCCCTGGCGCAGCGCGCAGCGAAAGAATACCAGCGGCCGCCGCTGGTCGAGGCCGGTAATGGCTTGGGTGAGGTAGCCACTCTCGGTAGGGGTTAGCGGCACCGAGGCCACCGTTTGCCCGGCCCGCAGCACGGCAATTTCCCAGGGCTCGACGCTCTGCACGAGCCGGCCGTGATAGTCGTTGCCCCGGAAGGCTTCTAGGCTTTGTAAGGCATTTTTCATAGCACAGAAAGAAAGACAGCTATATAGGAAAAGAATTCAATTGCTACGATACGCATCCTTCAAAAAAACGGATAAAGTTAATAAATTCAATTATTTTAATATTGTAAGGGAAACCACTTGTTATCCACATAATATATTGCTGATTATCAGCAGTTAATCAGAAGCATTTACTTATTACGCTGCTGAAAGAAATTATCGGGTGCGCTACCTCTCTTACCGTAGACCGCCGGCTGGATTACCTAAGGCAACTAACTAAGGCAGAGCGATTCTGGTAGCCCAGCCGGCGGACTCGGGTAGGCCGGCCAATTTGTAGAAGCATGTGATAGGCGACCTGGGGGCTGTAGACCGAGGGCGGCCAAGTGGCTGCGTTATCCTTTGAACCGTCATGCATGACTGCCTCTTTCCCCGCTGGCTACACACTCTAATTGGAGCTGCCATCCAGCGGCAACTCACCTCACACCCTCCCCGGCCGATACCTGCCGGCGATACGCCTCCAGGAAGGCTACAGCTTGACCATAGCTGTCGGCGGCGTCAGCGGGCGCGGCGCGCCAACACCAATAGCGCGGCGCGTGCCCGGGTCTTGGCCGTATTTACCGGAATGCCGAGCTGCTCGGCGGCTTGGGCATAGGTCCACCCGCCGAAGTACACCAGGTCCATTACCTCGCGCTGCTGGGGCTTTAGGTCTTCGAGCAGGGTGCGCACGCCAAGGTGTTCCGGGTTAAAGGAGCCTGGGTCGGCCGCATGCTGGGCAACGCTTGTCTCCAAGGGAGTGGTGCGCTTCTGGAAGCGGTGGTGCTGGCTGCGGAGGGCATCGATGGCGTGGTTGCTGCAAACCCGGGCCATCCACGTAAACAAGCGCCCTCGCGAAGCGTCGTAGCTGGCCAGGCCGGTCCATACTTTGCATAGTCCTTCCTGCAATAGGTCTTCGGCCAGGGCCTCGTCGCGCACCAAGCGACGAATGACAGCCAGGAGCGAAGCCGCATAGCGCGCGTGCAGTATACCCAAAGCTCGTTCATCGCGGGCCAGCAGGCGCTGCACGAGCTCGGTTTCTTCCGGAGTAGGGGCCGACGAAGGCAGAGCGGACTGAGGGTGCATGGAATGGAACAATAGTGGCTCGCAGCACTGACGGGCGGGGACCCGCTAGTAAGCAGAACAAAGCCGTAAACGGGCTCATGCATCAGTCGGTTGCGGGTACTAGACACGCACGCAAGCCAATGGCTTGGCAAGCTGCCGCAACTCTCTGACGCACAAATTGTGAGAGTTTGAAAATGTGTAAATTCCTTAATTGTTATACTTCAGATAACAAGAAAGCAGACCAGAGCACGGTTCTGCTAGCGGTCAGCGGGGGTGCGTCACCAACCGAATTTGTCTGGTGGGTAGAACCTTTCTTTGCCAGCAGCTGCTTCTTTTGCATATTCCTTAACATCTCCGCCCTTCTTGCTTACCATGCTTACGCCTGCTTCCCTGCTTCCTCCCAACGAGGCCGAACGCCTGGCAACCCTGCGCCACTACGATTTCACGTGCGTCGCCCCCGACGACATCTTAAATGAACTGCTGGCCCTGAGCGCCACGATTTTTAACCAGCCCCTGGCCTTTTTGGCCCTCGTGGACGAGCAGGAAGTGCGCTTTCCTGCCTTATACGGGCGGCCTCCCGTGCAGCCCCTCCCCCGGGTAAACGCGTTGTGCTCAACCGCCATTCTGCACCCCAACGCGCTGGCTTATGAAAACCTAGCCGTAGCGGCTCAAACCGGCGCCGATGCGCCAGCCATTCGCTCGGCGATGGCCCTGGGGGCTGCCTTCTACGCCGCAGCGCCGCTACGCATGCCCGATGGCCAGACCATTGGAGTGCTTTGCCTCATTGGGCAGCAGCCCCGCCCCTTCAGCCCCACCGAGCAAGAGGCACTCACGGCCCTGGCCGATGTAACCAGCCTCGCCATCGCCGTGCGCCACATGTGCCTGGCCACCCCCGAGTTGGGCACCGAACAATGGGATGCCGTGTGCCACCGCCTCCGCCCCGACATGCACAGCCTACACTCGCTCCTGGGCGAATTGCTAACCCAGCACGGCACCCTGGTACCCGTGCCCCCCGCTGTCCTGCAGCAGGTGCAGCAACGCTTGCAAATGCTTCCGCTGATACTGGCCGAGTAAGCTAGAGCACTCCCACGGACCTAAAATGGAGTCCACGCATTCGGCTTACATTAACGCTGTAACACCTTAGCCCGAGGGTAGGCAATTGGGAGGCAAAGCCACCATTTGAGTATTTCAAGATCTAAACAAAGCAGGCTGTTGTACATAAAAAGGCCCGCCCCCAAAGGGAACGGGCCTTTTTCTATCAAGAGGGAGAACAGTTTCTCACCCTTGATTCAAGTAGCTCCTTGCAAATAGCTTACCAAATTTTGGCACGGTCGGCAGCCGAGCGCACCATCTTGTCGCCATCCTTGCAGCCAAAGGCCTGATGGAACTCGGGCATGTTTTGCAACGGGCCGTTGGTCCGGTACTGGCCGGGCGAGTGCGGGTCGGTCTGAATTTGCTGACGCAGGGCCTCTGGGCGCTGGTTCGAACGCCAGATTTGGGCGTAGCCCAGGAAGAAGCGCTGCTGAGGCGTGAAACCATCGATGCTCTTGCCAGCCTTGGCCTGAGGCGTCTTCATGAAGGCCTGGTAGGCAATGGTGAGGCCACCGAGGTCGGCCAGGTTTTCGCCCATGGTTAGGTTGCCGTTCACGTGCACCGAGTCCAGTGGGGAGAAGGCATCAAACTGCTTGCCCACCACCGCGGCTTTGGCCATAAACTTTTCGCCGTCTTCTTTGGCCCACCAATCGCGCAGGTTTCCTTCCGAGTCCACCTTGCGGCCCTGGTCGTCAAAACCGTGGGTCATTTCGTGGCCAATCACGGCACCGATACCGCCGTAGTTCACCGCGTCATCCGCTTTGGGGTCAAAGAACGGGGGCTGCAGAATGCCGGCCGGGAACACGATTTCGTTCATGCTGGGGCTGTAGTAGGCATTTACCGTGGGCGGCGTCATGCCCCACTCAGTGCGGTCAATCGGCTTGCCGAATTTGCTCAGGTTTTCTTTCGTCGACCACTCGGCCGTGGCAAACAGGTTGTTCAGAGCACTTTCGCGGCTGACGTTCAGCTTGGAGTAGTCTTTCCACTTATCGGGATAGCCAATCTTTACCACGAAGGCATTCAGCTTTTTCAGGGCTTCGGCTTTGGTGGGAGCACTCATCCACTCAGTGGCCTGAATACGCTCGGCGTAGGCCACGCGCAGGTTCTCCACCATCACCTTGGCACGGGCCTTGGCTTCGGGCGTAAAGGCTTCGTCGACGTACAGTTGGCCGAAGGCTTCGCCCAAGGCACCGTCAGTGGCGCGCAGGGCGCGCTTCCAGCGGGGCTGCTGCTGCTTGGCACCGGTTTGCACCTGCGAGAACTTGAAGGCTTCATCGCCAAAAGCTTTGGGCAGAGCCGAGGTCACGGACGACACCAAGTGCCAGCGCAGGTACTGCTTCTGGTCAGCAATGGGCTCCTCCTTCAGCATGGCGCTTGCTTCTTTGAGGAAATCGGGCTGGCCGACAATCACTTCCTTCACCCCGGTCAGGCCGCCTTCCTTCAGGCGCATCGGCAGGTTGAGGTTGGGAAACTGGGCCGTGGCTTGCTCCAGGGTCATCTTGTTGTAGTTGCTTTCGCGGTCGCGCAGGGCCACCCGGTCGCGGCTGGCTTTGGCCAGGCGGGTTTCGATGCGGGTAACGGCGGCGGCGTTTTTCTCGGCCGTGGCCTGGTCGTCGCCCAACAGCTTAAACACGTTCACTTGGTAAGTCTTGTACGCATTGCGCAGAGACTTCGAGCGGGCATCGTCTTTGAGGTAGTTATCGCGGTCGGGCAGCGAGAGGCCGCCTTGCCGCATTTGCACGGCATACTGCGAGCTGTTTTTGCTGTCCTGGCCCACGCCAAAGCCGTACCAGCCCTTCGAGGTCATCTTGGGATTGGCTAGGTAGGCCTGAATACCGGCTAGGTCCTGGATGGCGTTGATTTGGTCGAGGCGGGGCTGCAAGTACTTCAAGCCGGCTTTCTCGATGCCCATGCTGTCCATGGAAGCGGCGTAAAAGTCGCCCACTTTCTGCATGTTGGTGCCGGGCTTGGCGCTCCGGTCGGTGGCGGCTTTTTCCAGAATGCGCCGCGACACGGCTTGGTTGCGGTTGGCCAGCTCGTTGAAAGCGCCCCAGCGCGTTTCGGAAGCAGGAATGGGGTTGTTCTTCAACCAGCTACCCGAGGCATACTGAAAGAAGTCGTCGCACGGCGACACTGAACGGTCGAGGTTGGCCACCGAAATACCGGCCCCGCTCTGGGCTTTGGAGCCCTGTACTTCCACCTTTTTCTTAGTGGTCGTGTTATTGGTTTTCGTCTTGGTTTTCACCTTGGTTTGGGCCTGAGCCGCACCGGCTATCAGTCCCAACAGCGCTGCAGATAAAGCCGCGCGCCTAACAAAAGAAAATTGATACATATGAAACAGGAATGAGTGAAACGTAACGAACCGCAAGGTACAACCAGCAGTTCAGCTTGAAAATTTCAAGAAAAGACAAGGAAGAATGAAGGTTTAGCAATTGTGCTTATAACCTTCATTCTTCCTTGTTGATTTCAGGCCTAGCTCTCAACCTACCAGATTTTGGAACGGTCGGCGGTGGGGCGCATCATCTTGTTGCCATCCTTGCAGCCAAAAGCCTCAAAGAACTCGGGCATGTTCATCAGCGGGCCGTTGGTACGGAACTCGGCGGGCGAATGTGGGTCGGTTTGCACTTGCTGGCGCAGGGCCTCGGGGCGGGAGTTGTTGCGCCAGATTTGGGCGTAGCCCAGGAAAAAGCGCTGCTCGGGTGTAAAACCGTCGATGGTTTTGCCGGCCTTGGCCTGGGGCGTTTTTTTGAAGGCGGCGTAGGCAATGGTGAGGCCACCGAGGTCGGCCAGGTTCTCACCCATGGTCAGCTTGCCGTTCACGTGCACCGAGTCCAGTGGGGAAAAAGCGTCGTACTGCTTGCCCACCACCGCGGCCTTGGCATTGAACTTGTCGGCGTCCTCCTTGGTCCACCAGTCGCGCAGGTTGCCCTTGGAGTCGTACTGCCGGCCCTGGTCGTCGAAGCCGTGGGTCATTTCGTGGCCAATCACGGCGCCGATGCCGCCGTAGTTTACCGCGTCGTCGGCCTTAGGGTCGTAGAAGGGCGGCTGCAGGATGCCGGCCGGAAACACGATTTCGTTCATCGGCGGGTTATAGTAGGCATTTACTGTGGGCGGCGTCATGCCCCACTCGTTGCGGTCAATGGGCTTGCCGAACTTGCTAATCTCATCCTGGTTGGCCCACTCGCGGGCGGCCAGCAGATTGTTGAGGTACGATTCGCGGCTGATGTTCAGCTTCGAGTAGTCCTTCCACTTGTCGGGGTAGCCAATTTTCACCACGAAGGCATTGAGCTTGGTCAGGGCTTCCTTCTTGGTGGCTTCGCTCATCCAGTCAGTAGCCTTGATGCGGTCGGCGTAGGCCACGCGCAGGTTCTCAATCATCTCTTTGGCGCGGGCCTTGGCCGCGGGCGAGAAGGCTTTGTCGACGTACAGTTGGCCAAAAGCTTCGCCGAGGGCGCGGTCCGTCGAGGCCAGCATGCGCTTCCAGCGGGGCTGCTGCTTTTTGGCACCGGTCAGAGTTTGGGCAAAGCGGAAACTCTCATCCACAAAAGCCTTGGGCAGGGCCGGCGTCACGCTGGTCACGAGGTGGAAGCGCAGGTATTGCTTTTGGTCAGCAATGGGCTCTTCCTTGAGCATGGCGCTCACTTCCTTCATAAACTCGGGCTGGCCCACAATTACCTCTTTGGCTGCGCTAAGGTTGTTTTCCTTTAGCGTGAGTGGCAGGGCCAGGTTAGGGTAGGCGGCGTCGGCCTGGGCCAGCGTCATCTTGTTGTAGTTGGCGTAGGGGTCGCGCAGGTCCACGCGGCTCTTGCTGGCTTTGGCCAGGCGGGTTTCGATGCGGGCCACAGCGGCAGCGTTGGTTTTAGCTGTGGCTTCGTTGTCGCCGAGCATCTTGAAGACGTTTACCAGGTAGGTGTCGTAGGCCGCCCGAATGGCTTTGGAGCGGGCATCGTCTTTCAGGTAATAGTCGCGGTCGGGCAGCGAGAGGCCGCCCTGGTAAAATTGCACCGCGTACTGGGTACTGATTTTTTCATCCTGACCCACGCCCGAGTTGTACCACACGCTGCCAGCGTGGGCCTTGGGGTCAGCCAGGAAGCGCTGCATCTCGCCGAGGTCCTTAATGGCCGCAATGCGGTTGAGGTGCGGCTGCAGGTACTTAAGGCCTGCGGCCTCAATGGCGGCCGAGTCCATGGCCGAGGCGTAGAAGTCGCCCACTTTCTGCTCATTCGAACCCTTGCGGGCCTTGGGAGCATTTTTGGCGGCCTCGTTCAGGATGGCGCGCAGGGCTGCGTTGTTGCGGTCGGCCAGCTCGTTGAACGAGCCCCAGCGCGATTCGGCGGCCGGTATTGGATTGTTCTTCAGCCAGTTGCCCGAAGCATAATGAAAGAAGTCCTCGCAGGGCTTCACCGACGGGTCAATGTTGGCCACGTTGATGCCGACGCCTTTCTGGGTGGAAGCCGCGGCCGGCTTGGTGGTTTGGGCCACCGCCACCGTGGTAGCCATGCTACCCAGACCAAGCACAGCCAAGCTCAGCCGCCGCGCAATAGAAGTTAAATACATGAAAAGAGTGTTGGGTTGGGAAATTATGCCGTGAAGTTACAGACACGTAGGGCTCGGCAGGGTTGCAGGACAGGCCGAAAGAATAGAAAACTCCCCTCCTCAGACGAGGAGGGGATGTTCGAGCCAACGGCCCGGACGGGGGTGGTTGAAGTCGTTGCACGACACCCAAACGGTTCTACCGCGAGTCGTTCAGCCATCGTTCAACGACTTCAACCACCCCAGCCGTCGCTTCACGCCAGCGTCCCCTCCTCATCTAAGGAGGGGAGTTTTCTGTTCTTTCCTGCCCTGCTACGCCCCCTCGCCCGTAACTTGCACCGATGCCGCTTTACAACCGCCGCCCGGAGCTTCCGCCCATTCTGCCTCCTCCCCCACTTGGGCTCGCCGACCTGCTTGGCCGCGTGCGGCAGGCCCTGCAGCAACAGTTGGCCGACTCATACTGGGTAATTGCCGAAGTGGCCGAGCTGACCGTGCCCCGCTTCGCCGGCGCGCACTGCTACCTCACCCTCACCGAACAAACCATCGACAGCCGCGGCACGCCTGTGAAGGCTCAGGCCCGCGCCACGCTCTGGAGCCAGCGCTACCAGCAGCTGGCGCCGGCCTTCGAGCGCCACACCGGCCAGCCCCTGCGCCCCGGCCTGAAGCTGTTGCTCCGGGTGCAGGTGCGGTTTCATGAACAGTACGGGCTGAGCCTCGACGTAACGGCCATCGACCCCAGCTACACGGTGGGCGAGCTGGCCTTGTTGCGATTAAAAACCCTGCGCCTGCTGGAAGAAAAAGGCCTGCTGGAGCGTCAGAAGCGGCTCTCGCTGCCCCTGGCCCCGCAGCGACTGGCGGTTATTTCCTCCCCCACGGCGGCCGGCTTCCAGGATTTTGTGCAGCAGCTAGACGAGGCATCCTATGACTTTGCCCTGACCCTGTTTCCGGCCATGATGCAGGGCGACGAGGCCCCGGCCAGCATTCGGGCGGCGCTCGATGGCGTGCGGGTTCGGCGTGGCCAGTTCGACGCCGTGGTCATCATTCGGGGCGGCGGCAGCCGCACCGACTTGCTGGCTTTCGACGAATACGGCTTAGCGGCGGCCATAGGCGCCTTTCCCCTGCCCGTGCTCACCGGTATCGGCCACGAGCGCGACGAAGCCATTGTAGACCTCACCGCCCACCGCGCCCTCAAAACCCCCACGGCCGTGGCCGTTTTCCTGGTCGAGCGTCTGGCCCGGCTGGAGGCAGCCTTCCTGGGCTACGGCGAGCAAGTGGTGGCGCTGGCCCGCCGCCAGCTCAGCCAGCGCCACGCCCGCCTCGACCAGCTGAGCGGGCAAAGCCGTTACGCCGCGCACCGCCAGCTCGACAATGCCCGCGAGGCCCTGCACGCCCGCGCCCGCCAGGCAGCCCAGGGTCCGCGCGAGCAGCTGCGGCAGCTGGGGCTGGGGCTCGTTCGTTTTCGGCACCAGCTGCCGCGGGCGGCTAGGCGTGCCCTAGCTCGGGAGCAGCGCGGCCTGCGCCAGCGCGGGCGGGCGCTGCTGGGCCGGTTCATACGCCATCACCGCCGGCGGCGCGAGGTGCTGCTGCGGCGACGCTTTCAGCTGCAGTTGGCCCTGGAGCGGCAGCTGCACCGCCAAGAACTCCGGTTAGCAGTCATTAGCGAGCAGGTTGCCGTAACCAGCTTGCGCCAGCGGCTAATCACGGGTCAGTAACCGGCAGTGGAGTACTTGGGTGCCGCTCATTCCCCTATTAATACATCTTTAATTCACTACAGTACACACATGACTTACCGCGAAGCCATTGAGGAGTTGGAAACCATTCTCCGCGCCCTCGAAACCGATGCCGTGGACGTGGACGACCTCACCGCTCGCGTCGAGCGCTCCGCCGAGCTGATTCGCCTGTGCCGCCACAAGCTGCGGCACGCCGAAGCTTCTCTCGACCGAGTGTTTGATACGCTGGACGACGAAGACGAAGCCGATGAATTGGCAGAAGATGACGAGGAAGAAAGCGAAGACGATGAAGAAGAGAGCGAAGATGACGAGGATGAACACGACAACCTGGCTGGAGGGGCCGGACGGCCTTGGTAGATAGGTTCAAAACACCTTTTTATTCGACAACAGTTGTGTATATTTGATGTATAAATCCAGTAAAAACTGATTTTTGTACATTTTTTACTGGAATTTAAAGGGCTTCTTACTTATACATGCATGTGGGCATTTTTACAGTCTTGTTATCCCTCACAATTTAGTAAAGAGTCGCCGCGGCAAGCCTTGGTTAATTACGCTTCTGCTTGTAATGATTGACTAATTTCCTAGTGCCGTAGCTATGTATAAATAAGCACTTTTTCAAAAATGCCGCTGCATTTGCTTTTCTTGTAGCCCACAACACCAAGTGCCTTTTGCAGCGTGCGACTTTGCTCTTCTTAAAATCCTCCTAACTGTAGCGTTTACGCTACACGCCCCAGGCGTAACTGTGCCAATAGGAGGCGCTGTTTTTTCTTCTTTTTTGCGCTTCCTGCTTGTCAGAAGCCTTTTTGTGACGGACTTTCTACCCCTGCTACTACTCACTACTACCTTGCTCCTGCTCGTGCTTGGGCTGGTGTGGTTTGTGGTACGCTACCAACGGATGCAGCTTCGGCAGCAGCAGGAGATGACCCAGATGCAGGAAGCCGCCCAGCAGCAGGCGCTGGCCGCGGCGCTGGTAGCGCAGGAAGACGAGCGGCAACGCATTGCGGCCGAACTGCACGACGGCGTGGGCACCATCTTGGCGTTGGCCAAGCTGCACCTGTTTGCTCCCGGCAGCCCGCCCGCTCCCGAAGCCAGTGCCCTGATTGACCAAGCCGTGGCAGAGGTGCGGCGCATTTCCCGCAACTTGCAGCCCGCCACTCTGCAGCAGTTGGGCCTGACCCAAGCGCTGCGGGCGCTGGTGCAGGCCGTGCCCGTCGACAACGGCCCAGACGTGCGCCTGGAGCAGGAAGGCCTCCTGGGCCGGCTCATTCCGCCCCACGAGCTCATGGTGTACCGCATTGCCCAGGAGCTGCTGACCAACGGTTTGCTGCACGCCGAAGCCCCGCACATTGTGCTGCGAGTGAACGCCGTGCCCGGCCTGCTCACTCTCACGTATTCCGACGATGGCCAGGGGTTCGACCTGGCAGCCTTGGAAGAACTGCCCCCGCCGGGCCCCCACGGCCAGCAAGTGGGCATGGGCTTGATTAACTTACGAAGCCGCGTGGCCGTGCTTGGCGGCCAGCTACACTACCATTCCGAGCCCGGCGTGGGCACCCGCGTCGAGGCCATTTTGCCCGTGACGCTGTTGCCAGCTGGCACGCTCACTCCCTCCTTTACCTTAAACACATGATTTCCAACAACACTCCCGCGGCCGGGGCCGTGCCAGTACGCCTGGCCATCGTCGACGACCACATTCTCTTCCGTAAGGGACTCCGAGCCCTGCTTAGTGGCTACGCGGGCATAGAGGTAGTGTGCGAGGCCAGCAACGGCCAAGAACTTCTCGAACTGCTCGACCAAGGCAGCCGCCCCAACGTGGTGCTGATGGACATGCAAATGCCCATCCTCGACGGCCTGCAAACCACCCGCCTGCTGCGCACCCAGTTTCCCGGGGTGCGCGTGGTCATCATTTCCATGCACGACGACCCGTCCCTGGTGAGCACCGTGCTGGCCGAGGGTGCCCACAGCTACCTCGTAAAAAACACCTCGCCCGAAGAAATGCGCAGCGCCGTGCTGGCCGCCGCCGCCGCCGCCGGTAAGCCTTAGCAGCAAACAAGCACGCGGCCGCAACTTTCAGCTGGTGGCAGCAGCCGAGCGTTGCCTACGACGAAATGAAAAAACCGAAGCCCTCGCAGACTTCGGTTTTTTGGTACCTGATGAGCCAGCTAAATTCTGCTGACCCACTTGCTCGCTTATGACAGGCTGTAGCGGAGAGGCCTACGGTGAAGGTGCGGCCGCGATTGAAGAAAGCCTGCAGGTTGTCCAGGCTGCCGGTATTGGAAGAAGCGCGGGTTGAAACATCGGTAAAGTAGAACTCATTCAGCACGTTCAGCACCAAGCCCTTTACCCCAAAGCGCACTCGGTTGTTGAGAACGGGCTTGAAATCGTAGCCCATGTGCAGGTCGATGTTGCGGGACGTGGGTAGGCGGTAGGAGTCGGTGCTGCTGGCCTCGTCGCGGATGGTTTCGGGGTTGAAAGCCGCGTAATACTAGGTGAACAGCAGGTAGGACAAGCGGATGTAAGCGCCGCTGAACGGCTCATAGCGCAAGTCAATCTGAAACTGGTTTTGGGCCGCATCGCCCACGTGCACGCCGTTGAGGTACACGGGCCCGTTGCGCTGGTCGAAGCCGCGCACGTTGATGCGGGAGTTGCCGGTGCCGCCGCCGCCCTGGTTGGCGTACACGCCGGGCGTCTCGTTGAAAATCATCGGCAGGTCGCGGTTCGAGAGGGTTTCACGCAGCTTCACCTCGCTCACAGCCGAGAAGGCCCCGGGGGTTTGGCGCTCCTGGGCCTGCGAGGCCACCACCTGCACTTCGCCCAAGCTGGCGTTGTCGGAAGCCAGCGGAAAGGAAGCAACCACATTTTGAGTGGCAATTTTTACCGTTTGGGTCGACGGCTTGTAGCCCACGAAGCTGGCCTGCAGCGTGTAGGTGCCGGCCGACAGGTTGGCCACTTTATACGAACCGTCGGCATCGGTGCCGGTATTCTGCCCGCCGCCGGTTACCTGCACCGTCGCCCCGGGCAGGGTTTCGCCGGTCACTTTGTCGAGCACTCGCCCGCGGATGGAAAACGTGTTCTGAGCCACGGCAGGCTAGGTGAGCAGAACCGTAAAAAGTACAGTAAAGAGTTGTTTCATACCAAAAAAAGGCCCCAGTACACTCTGGAGCCATCAAGTATATTGCTTGCTTAGTGACGAGGCTTGTGCAATCTTTACCCAACTACATATGAAATTTGCTCTATGAAAAAATGCTACGCTCCACTGCTCTTCTTGCTTCTTCTACTGGCCTGCTGGCTGGGTCTTCCCACCGTTGCCCGAGCCCAAGTATATTACCTGGAATTAAACAAAACGCCTATAACTGTCCCGGGCCGAGCCGTGACAGTGGAGCAAGTGTTTGACGCCCGCCCGCGTCGTGCAGGCATTGGCACGGTGCACCGTGGCCTGAACAACATCCCGCAAAGAGCCGACCTGCGTCCCAGCGTGGCCCAGGCCCTGACCAGCTGGGTGCAAGCCCAGCTGCCGGCACGCTCCACCGACCACCCCGTGGCGCTGGTGCTGCGTGAGCTCAAGCTGACGGAAGAAATTAGCGCTTTCTCGGAAAAGGCCCGTGTGGAGCTGGCTTTAGACGTGTACGCACGCCTGCCCGATGGCTACCACTATGTGCTGAGCGCCGCCGAGCAGGTGGAAAGCAAGGGCATGGAAACCACAGCCCAGCACCCCGGCAACTTGGCCCAGGCCCTGCAGCGCTGCCTAGCGCAGTGCCAAACCATTGCATGGGAAAAACTGCCGGCCCAGTCCGCCCTGACCCTAGCGGAGCTAGAACAGCTGGGCCACGCTCCAGCCCCGACGCTTACTTATGCTATTCTTAGCGACTCGGTTCGACCCAAAGGGTACTACCCCACCTTTCTGGCTTTCCGCAACAACCAGCCCGTTACGGAGCCGGCCCTCACGATGGAAACCACGCCCCGCACGGCCAAGGGCTGGGAAGGCACGCAGGAGGTAGTACCCACCCTGGCCGCTGTGAGCAGCAATGGCAAGGATGCGCTGCGAAAAGCCTGGGGCTTTTCCGATGGCCAGCAGGTCTACATTTTACACAACCGCCACTACCAGCCGCTGGTGCGGTCCGGCAACGAATTTCGCTTCGTGGGCTTCAACCTCGCCGACCCCGGCGCAGTGGGTACGGCAGGCTATTTGGCCGGGCCGCTGGGCGGAGCAATTGCGGCGGCGGCCACTTCCGGCCGGCCCGGCGACTATACTCTGAACATGGTGACGGGCGGCGTGTCGCCCTTTGCCGATGCCGGCACCACGCCTCTGGCCGATACGGCTACCATCTACGTCTACCGCCGCGCCAGTAGCGTGCCCGGCTCCGTGCGCGTGTTGCTCAATGGCACCGCGGTGGCAGAGCTGGGCGAGTATCAATTTGTCGCCATCCCTTATACCGATAAGCTTCGCGAAGCCAGCTTCTGCCTGCAAACAGCAGCCGGGCGCTGCATGTCATTCATTCCCGCTTTTGGCGGCTCTTCATACGTGGAAGTGGCCCGTAATTTTGCCGATGCTACCAAGCCGGCGCTGGAAAAAGCCAACGAAAAGAAAGGCGTGTTTGACTTGCGCGTAATCCGGGCTCGCACTAAAACTCTATAATGAAACCGGCTAACTAAACCAGCTCGGTGCTGGGGTCCCAGAACAGCTTGGCGAAATCCACCACCTGGTCTTCTTCCACGCGGATGCCTTCGGCTTCCAGGGCTTCCTGCATGGCGAAGGGCGTGGCGTAGTGCAGGCGCCCAGTGAGCTGCCCCAGACGGTTGACTACCCGGTGAGCGGGCACGTACTGCTCGGCGGTGTGGGCGGCCATCATGGCGTAGCCCACGGTGCGCGCGCCGCGTCGCGAGCCCAGGTAGTGGGCAATAGCGCCGTAGGTACTCACGCGGCCCGGCGGAATGAGGCGGGCGACCTCGTGCACGTCCTGAAAAAAATTGCGCGGCTCGGGCAAATTTTGGGCGGTTGGCTTCATCGGGGCGAAGGTACTCTCGGTCTGGCTGGAGTTGTGCTACGTCTATTTTAGAGCCGATGACGCAACCTTTACGTCGAAATTTGCACTATAGCAGTTCGAGTCGAGTCCTCTTTTAACCGACGCCGGTCGTGCCGCCATAAAAGTCGCAAACAACCACTATTGCTTGCGCGTTCTTGCAACTTATGTCATTCGAAAATACCACCGTGGCTCCTGCTCCTACCTGGGACACCACCACTACGCCCGGGCCCACCGCTACTCCTCCTACCCCTGAGCCCATGCCCGAGACGACGCCTTCCAGGGGGCGCGGCTGGCTGGGCTGGCTGCTTGCGGCCGTGGTCATTGCCGGGCTGGTGTTTGTAAAAATGAAGTATTTCCCCAGCACAGCCGGGGGCGATAAAAAAGGGGCTGGTGCCAAAGGCGGCAGGCCAGGCGGCAAAGGCGGCCTGGGAGGCAAGGGCGGGGACGTCCAGCCCGTCCAAGTGTACGTGGTGCAAGCCACCTCCCTCACCGACCAGGTGGCCGCCACCGGCTCGGTGCTGGCCGAGGAATCGGTGGTCATCAAAAGCGAGCTTTCGGGCAAAATCACCAGTCTTAACATTAAGGAAGGCCAGTCGGTGAGCAAGGGCCAGCTGTTGTTCACCATCAACTCCCTCGAAGCGCAGGCCGCCATTAAAAAACAGGAATACAACATCAAGCTTTTCCGCGACCAGGAGCGACGCCAACGCACCTTGCTCGACAAAGAGTACATCAGCGCCCAGGAATATGAGCAGGCCAACAACCAGCTGCTTACCGCCCAGGCCGATCTGCAGGCCTTGCGTGCCTCCCTGGCCAAGGCCTACGTGCGGGCGCCGTTTTCCGGCGTACTGGGCCTAACCACCGCCACCGTAGGCACTTTCGTGAGCCCGGGCGCCGAAATCACAACGCTCTCGAAGGTGCGCCCCGTTAAGATTGACTTTGCTGTGCCGGGCCGCTTTGCCGCCAACGTGCGCGTAGGCGACGTGGTAAGCGTGGTCGACGAAACCACCAACAAGACCTTCGACGCCAAAGTCTACGCCATCGACCCGCAGATTGACCCCGTGAGCCGCACCCAGCCGGTGCGCGCCCGCTACGCCAATACCAGCAACGAGCTACGCCCCGGCGCCTTTGTGCGCGTGAACCTGAAACTGGGCGAAATCAATACCGCCCTCCAAGTGCCCACCGAAGCCGTGATACCAGAAGCCAGCGGCTACAACGTGTACACGGTGAAGGACGGCAAAATGGTGCCGCAGAAAGTGAAAATTGGTATCCGCTCTGATAAAGTCATTCAAATAACCGACGGCCTGGCTGTGGGCGACTCCGTGATTAGGACTGGTATCCTGCAAGTGAAGCCCGGCGACGCAGTTAGAGTTATTAAGTAAAACCGTCAAACTCCCCTCCTTACCAAGGAGGGGACGTTAAGCCGCCAAGCTTAGCTGGGGTGGTTGTGGGCGTTGAACGACTCTCATGTGAATCGTTCGGGAGTCGTTCAACGACAGCAACCACCCCCGTCCGAGCCGTTGGCTCGAACATCCCCTCCTTGGTAAGGAGGGGAGTTTTTAGTTCTATCAGCCAAGTGCTATGAGTCTTTCCTCCACTAGTATCAACCGGCCGGTGCTCGCCATTGTGATGAGCTTGGTCATCGTCATTTTCGGCGTCATCGGGTTTCGCTACCTCAGTGTGCGCGAGTACCCGAGCGTGGACCCGCCTATTATCACGGTATCAGCCAGTTATGTAGGCGCTTCGGCCGACGTGATGCAGGGTCAGGTGACCGAGCCGCTGGAAGAAGCCCTGAACGGCATTGCCGGCATCAAAAACATGACGTCGAACTCGCGCGACGGCCGCACCCAGATTACGGTGGAGTTTGACCTCGACGCCAACCTGGAAACCGCGGCCAACGATGTGCGCGACAAGGTATCGGGCGCGCAAGGCCGCTTGCCGCGCGACATTGACCCGCCAGTGGTGAGCAAGGCCAACGCCGACTCGCAGCCTATTGTCGTCACCTACGTCATCTCTACCAAGCGCACGCTGCTGGAGCTCACGGACTATGCCAACAACATTCTTAAGGAACGCCTGCAAACCATTCCCGGCGTGTCGGAAATCCGCGTGTACGGCGAGCGGAAATACTCAATGCGCTTGTGGCTGGACCCGGTGAAACTCTCAGCGCTGCGGGTTTCGCCCGTGGATGTGCAGCAGGCCCTCACCCGCGAAAACGTGGAGTTGCCCAGCGGCTCGGTGCAGGGCGAAGCCACGCAGCTGACGTTGCGCACCATGGGTCGCCTGTCCTCGGTTGAAGACTTCAACAACCTGATTATTCGCAAGGACGCGGCCTCGCTCGTGCGCCTATCCGACATTGGCTACGCCGAGCTGTATCCGGAAAACGACCAGACCATTCTTCGGGTAAATGGCATGCCCGGCGTGGCCCTGGCCGTGGTGCCGCAGCCGGGCTCCAACCAGATTGACATTGCCAACGAGTTTAACCGGCGCCTGCGCGTCTTTGGCAAGGACCTTCCCCCCGACCTGAAGCTGCAGACGGGCATCGACAGTTCCGTGTTTATCCGCAACTCCATCAACGAAGTGCAGCACACCATCATCGAGGCCTTTGTGCTGGTGGTGGTCATCATCTTTTTGTTTTTGCGCGACTGGCGCTCCACGCTTATTCCGGTGGTGGCCATCCCGGTATCGCTCATTGGTATATTCTTCGTGATGTACCTGCTGAAATTCTCTATCAATGTGCTCACGCTGCTGGCCATCGTGCTGGCCATTGGCCTGGTAGTGGACGATGCCATCGTGGTGCTGGAAAACATTTACTCGCGCATTGAGGACGGCGAGGACCCCAAAGAAGCCGCTACCAAGGGCACCGATGAAATTCTGATGGCCGTGGTGAGCACCACGGTGGTGCTGGCGGCGGTGTTTCTGCCGGTGGTGTTCCTCACCGGCATCACGGGGCGCCTGTTCCGCGAGTTTGGCATTGTGGTGGCGGGCTCGGTGCTGATTTCGGCGTTTGTGTCGCTCACGCTCACACCCATGATGTGCGCCAAGCTGCTGAAGCGCCAAGAGAAGCACAATTGGCTTTACCGCAAAACCGAGCCCTTTTTTGAGAAAATGATAGCTTCTTACCGAAGCAGCCTGCTTACGTTTTTGCGCAATCGCTGGCTGGCCTGGGTTATGATAGTGGTGACGGGAGGTGGCATTTGGGTGTTTATGAAGGTCATTCCCTCAGAACTGGCACCGGTGGAAGACCGCAGCCGGGTGACCGTGAACGCCACTGGCCCGGAAGGAGCCTCGTTTGAGTACATGGACAATTTCATCGGCCAGCTCACCAAGATGGCAATTGACTCCGTAGGCCTTGAAAACCTGAACAGTGTGTTCACGGTAACCTCGCCGGGCTTTGGCGGCGGCTCCAACTCGGGCTTTGCGCGAGTGCTGCTGAAGGAGGCCGACCAGCGGAAGATAACGCAGGACCAGGTGGCCACGGCCCTGAGCGCGGGCGTGAAGAACCTACCAGCGGCCCGCACGTCGGTGTCGCAGGACCAGAGCATTGGCGGCGGCGGCGGCGGCCTGCCGGTGCAGTTTGTGGTGCAAACCCAGGACTTTAACAAGCTGCGCGAAGTAGTGCCCAAGTTTCTGGAGCTGGCCCGCCAGGACCCCACCTTCCAGTTCGTGGACGTGAACCTGAAGTTCAACAAGCCCGAGCTGCGCGTCAACATTGACCGAGAGAAGGCCCAGAGCCTGGGCATTTCGGTACAAAGCATCTCGCAAACGCTGCAGGCTGGCCTCAGCGGGCAGCGCTACGGCTACTTCATTCGGGGCAGTAAACAGTACCAGATTATTGGCCAAGTGGCCCGCGAAGACCGCAACCAGCCCCTGGACGTGCGCCTGCTGTCGGTGAAAAATGCTGCTGGCGAGCTGGTGCAGCTCGACAACGTGATTCGCCTCGAGGAAAGCAGCACGCCGCCCCAGCTCTACCGCTTCAACCGCTACAACTCGGCCACCTTCTCGGCCTCGCTCGCGCCGGGCAAAACCTTGGGCGACGGCATTGCTGCCATGCGTGCCATTGCCGAACAAAACCTCGACGATACGTTCACCACCGAGCTTTCGGGCACTTCGCGCGACTTCGAGGAAAGCTCCTCGTCGCTGGTTTTTGCCTTCGGCCTGGCCCTGGTGCTGATTTACCTGGTGCTGGCCGCGCAGTTCGAAAGCTTCCGCGACCCGATAGTCATCATGGTGACGGTGCCGCTGGCACTTTCCGGAGCGTTGCTTAGCCTCTGGTATTTCAACCAAACGCTGAATCTGTTCTCGCAAATCGGCATCATTATGCTCATTGGCCTAGTCACGAAGAACGGTATCCTCATTGTGGAATTCGCTAACCAGCGTGTAGAAAAAGGCGGGGTCGACTATATGACCGGGCTGGTGGAAGGTGCCACGGCCCGCTTCCGCCCCATTTTGATGACTTCGCTTTGCGCCATTCTGGGCATTCTGCCCATCGCCATTGCTACCGGAGCAGGCGCGCTTAGCCGCCGGGCCATGGGTATTGGTGTGGTGGGCGGGCTGTTGTTTGCCACAGCTCTCACCCTGTACGTGGTGCCGGTGATGTACTCATATTTCGCCACAGCCAAAAAGCATAAGCCCAAGGCAGCCGACGCCGTGACAGCCTAGGGCTAAACTCCCCTCCTATTTTCAAGGAGGAGATGTTCGCGTGATGGGCTCGGACGGGGGTTGGTTGCGCTCGTTGAACGACACCCGAACAATAGCCGCGTGAGTTACGCGGATGTCGTTTTGCCATCGTTCAACGACTCCACCACCCCAGCTGAGCCTAGCAGCTTGGCATCCCTTCCTTAAAAAAGGAAGGGAGTTAGATGTTCTGAATTTTCCACATGAAACCCTCGCAGCTTCTTTTTCTTGCTTTCCTGCTTCCGTTGGCTGGTTACGCTCAACAACAAAAACTTTCTACGCCTCGCCAGCCACAGCTTACCAGGCCCGCCAGCGTGGCAGCGGCTGCGCCGCTGACGTTGGCGCAGGCCATTCGGCTGGGGTTGGAAAACAACTTTAACATCCGGCTGTCGCGCACGGATGAGTTGGTGAGTGAAAACAACGTGACTCGCGGAAACGCCGGGCAGCTGCCCACGGTGAACGGCAACTTCACCCGAGTTTTCAACACCAACAACGTGCGGCAAGAGTCGTCGAGCCGGCCCGAGCCCAGCACGGCCAGGAATGCCCAGTCGAACCAGCTCAACGGTAACGTGACTGGCACCTGGACGATTTTTGACGGCTTCGGGATGTTTATTGCCTACGACCGGCTCAAGGCCCTCGACCAAAGCCAGCGGCAGCTTACCCGCGCCATTGTGGAAGAAACCGTGGCCAACATCACCGATGCGTATTACGCCGTGGTGCGCGAGAAGGGCAAAATCACCTCCATCGAAGAGGCACTGAAGATTGGGCAAGCCCGCATCGACCTTACCCAGGCCCGTGTGGACGTGGGCGTGAGCGCCAAGGTGGAAGTGCTGACCGCCCGCGTCGACTACAACGCCGACCGTTCTATTCTCATTCAGCAGCAAGAGGCCTTAACCACGTCCAAGATTAACCTCAACAACCTGCTGGGCCGCTCGCCGCGGCTCGATTTCAGCCCTGCCGATTCCATTGTGGTTACCACTAACCTGGACCGGGAAGTCATCACGCAGGCCATCCGGCAAAACAACCCGCGCCTGCAGCAAGCCCGCACCAACACCGAAGTCGCCACCTACGACCGCAAGCTGGCGCGCGCCGCCCGCTTCCCGCAAATCGGCCTCACGTCGGGCTACGGCCTGAACCGCAACATAAACGGCGCGGCCTTCTTCGGCACGCAGCTCGTGACCAACACCGGCCGCACCTTTGGCTACAACTATGGCCTGGTGGCATCAGTCCCTATTTTCGACGGTTTCAACCGCCGCCGCATCGAGCAAAACGCCCGCATCGGCGAGGAGCAAAGTCAGCTGCAGCTCAGCCAGACCGAACTGAACCTGGAGGCTACCGCCGAGCAGGCCTACGCGCAATACCAGAACCGCCTGCAGCTGTTGGAACTCGAAGAAACCAACATTCTGCTGGCCCGCGAGAACGTGGCCATCGCTCTGGAGCGCTACCGGCTTGGCCTGCTCACTACCCTAGCCCTGCGCGAAGCCCAGCGCACCCAGCTCGATGCTGAGGTGCGGCTGCTGGACATCCGCTTCCAGGCCAAGCAGGCCGAAACGACGCTGCGACGCTTAAGTGGAGGACTGGTTCAGGGTGGTTAAGGCTTTGCTGCTCGCGCCAAGCAACATCACCCCCACCGGGTGAGGTTCTCCAAGACCTGAGCACAGGCGATTACTCTTTCATGAACCGCTTGGTTTCGCTCCCGGATTTGGTGGTGATATTATAGAAGTAGGTGCCGGCCGGCAAGTCGCGCAAATCGAGCTGCTGAATGTAGGCGCCTTTTTCCTGTTCGGTGGTGGGCAACAAGCTGCGCAGCTTGTTGCCTTTGCCGTCGAGCAACTCGACAGTGACGGGACCGGCTTTTTTCACATCGTATGCTAGTTGGCTGGTGGCGGCAACAGGGTTAGGGTAAAAGCTGGTGCTGCCCAAACTCCGCTCAGTGGCGGCTGGCGCGTTGGGGTTCATGAGCAAAAACCGGGTGGGTGTGAAGAACCGGTGCGCACCGCCATGGTGCCGCATGCGGCTGTGGTGGGTGGCCATGCGCTCCTGCTGCTGGGGGGTGGCATTTTTGGTGGCGAGAGCTTGCAGGTCAGTAGCCCACTTCTCATTTTGGGACTCCACTTCCTTGGCCAGCTGCTGAATGGAGGTTTCGTATTTCTGCGCCAGCTGAGCCACGCTCTGCCTAATGGCTTTGGCTTGAGAATGGAGCTGCTGGCGCTGTTCGCGCTGGGCGTCCGTGAGCTGGGGACGGGTTCCGTCGGCGGGCGGCGTGCTCGGGCGCAGGGCCAGTTGTTGGTCACGCAGGGCCTTTAGCTGGGTGCGGTAGGTGGCCAGATGAGTACGGTCGGCGGGTGCAAGCTGGGCTTCCAACTTCTGGCGCTGCTGCCGGAGCACAGGCTGGATGTTGGCCCGGTGGTAAGCTGTGATTTCGGGGTTAACAGGCCGGCGGTGGCGCGGGCCGGGGCCGCTGGCAGCGGCAGAGGTTGCCAGCAGCACCAGCAAGGCAAGCGTCAGTAAATAAGAGGCTTTTGTTTTCATAATATGAATTGAAGAAGTAAAAAATGGAGGACCAGCATTCATTACCATAGATGCGGCGAGTGCCGGCTGGTTTAAGCAGAGTAGCGAAATAAATTCAGCTGTCCAGCTCTACCTTTAACTCTCGACTATAGTGGCTTTTACCTATTTTCTACCTTCCATGCTTCTACCTTTATTCAACTGGCTTGGTACCTTTTCTGGGGGCACGCGGGCCTTCATACTTGTTTGGGTTTCGCTCTCGCTATTGGTCAGCATCGGGGCAAGGGCGCAGGCTCCCTCCTGGCAGACGGCAATAGCCGTAAGCGAGCGAAGCTCTGGCATTAACAGCTCTTCGGTATATGCCACTGCCGCTGCGGCCAATGGCGACGTGTATGTGGCGGGGTCGTTTAATGGCACCGTTAATTTGGGGGCCTTCACCCTCACCAGTGGAAGTGTGCCGGCTCTTTATCTCGCCAAGTGGAGCCCGGCCACCGGCAGCTTTATTTGGGTCGAACAAGGTGCCCACGGCGGCCACGCAGCCATCACGGCCCTAGCCGTAAATGGCCCCAATGTATACCTGACTGGTTATTTCCAGGGAGATAGCGCCCGCTTTGGCAATACGCTGCTTTCCCACTCAGCTCCCACCAGTTTCACTTCGGATATTTTCATCGCCAAGCTCACCGATGCCGGCAGCACAGCTAGTTTTTCTTGGACCCGGCAGGCGGGCAGTGCTGGCGAGGACATAGCCAGGTCGATAGCCGTGAGCGGAAGCAGCGTATACCTGACGGGATTCTTTAAGGGGCCAAGCACTGTCTTTGGCAGCACCGTCCTGACCAACCGCGCCACGTTTGGAGGAGAAAACGTGTTTGTGGCCAAGCTGACCGATGCGGGGCTAAGCGCTGATTTTACCTGGGCGGTGCAGGCTGGCGGCACCCACAGTGACGGCGGCCGGGCCCTGGCCGTGCAGGGCAGCAATGTGTACCTTACCGGACGCTTGAGCAGCAAACCCGCCACGTTCGGTTCCCTGACGATTTCGTGCCTGAACTACGCCGAAGATGTGTTTGTGGCCAAGCTAACTGATGCCGGGACCAGTGGCAGTTTCACGTGGGTGCAACAAGCCAGTGGAGGGTTCGGGCCTGGGCTTTACGTTCGTTCCCTGGCGCTAAGCGGCTCCAGCGTCTACATAGCCGGCGTTTTTGATGGGCTTACGGCCAACTTTGGCGCTACCACGCTGACCAATGCGTCGCCCACCATATCTAATTCAGACATCTTTATTGCCAAGCTAACCGACGCTGGCGCTTCCGGCAGCTTCACGTGGGCCGAGCGAGCCGGTGGCGTCAACAGTGAAGCCGTGGTAGGACTGGCTGCCGATGGACCCAGCCTGTATTTAGCAGGAAATATCTCTAGTCAAACCAGCCAGTTCGGCCCCCATACCCTGGGCAACTTTGCCGGCAACAACAGTTCCGGCGACGCGTTTGTGGCAAAAATGACGGATGCCGGCTCCAGCGTCAGCTTCAACTGGGCCCAGAGCGCGGGCGGATTCGGGCGTGATGAAGCTTCCACCATGGCCTTGTCGGGCAGTATTGTCTACTTGGGCGGCTGGGTGGAAACGCCTGCGCATTTTGGCAACACCGCCTTCACTTACCCTAACAACAGCTACGTGCCCTTCCTCGCTAGTATTACGGACCAGACCGTCTTATCAACTACTTCTTCCAACCTCCTGGCGGCCCCTACGGTATTCCCCAACCCGGCCCACGCCTCGGCCACTGTGGTGGTGCCAGCCTTCAAGGGTGCTTCCCCAGGCCGGGTCACGCTCGTCGACGCTCTGGGCCGGGTGGTTCGGGACTATGCCCTTGCTCCGGGCCCCGGCGGCGCCCGATGCGAGTTGAGCTTGCAGGGGCTGGCCCCCGGCCTCTACCGCGTGGTGCATATGCAGGCAGGCTCCCAACGCACGACACAGCTGCTGGCCGTAGAGTAGCCACCGTATTTTGCGGTTGGGCTGCCTTTCGGCGGCGCTACTGCAGCGCCTTAAGCTGCGCCAACGCTTCCATGGTTTCGCGCTGTTTGTCGCCTTCCTTCTCCTTTTCGGAAGCCGGAGTTTTGGGCGGCGTATTGTAAAAATTTAGGATATTTTGCTGGGCTTTGGGGTTAACATTTTCAAACTTCTTTTTGGCCAGCAGGCGCAGCCACTCCCCATAAGTTTCATCGGCTAGGGCGTACTCGCCAGCGCGGGTGGGGTGGCCGGTGTCGAAGTCCGTGTTGTCGAGGGAGAGCGGCGAGGCGGCTGTGTCAGCGGGCTGCCGGGCCACGTCGGCGCGATATTTATCCATCACCGTCCGGAAGCTGGATCTGAACAGGGCCTGGGCTTCGGGCGTGGGCAGCTTGAAGGCAAAGGGCTTGAGGGGGCCGATTTTGGGCAGCACCCGGATGAAGTAGGAGATGATGCGGGCGCCAAAGCCGGGCCGCTTGTAGTCGTTGCCGTACTTCTTGCGAAACTCGCGCGGACTCTCGCGGCGGAGGTAGTCGCGGCGTCGCGCACCAGGGCTCATCTTCATGATGTCCTTGCGCTTATGGTGCCAAGCGGCACGGGCCGCAGTCGGAATCAGCTCGCTTACTGCGAAGCGGAAGGTGGCAATGCTTAGGTCCACGTTGGCTATCACCTGCCCCAGCTCCAGGCCGTAAGTTTGGCGAAAAGCACGTTCCAGTGACGACTTGCTTACTTTAAATCCGATGCTTTTGTGGTAGTCCTGGCTGCGGTACTTGCCGCTGGCCAGCTGCACCACATCGAAAGCAAACTCCAGCTGGGAATGTTGCTTGGGCGCCTGCTCGTAGGTAATAACAGGTCCGAACTTGGCAGCCAACTCGGGGTACACGCTGGCCATGGCGCGGTTGGTGCCCTCAGCGTGCCCGCTGACATCGGCGGCGTAGTGAGCCAGGGCGCCCAGGGCAAAGGCATAGTCGAGGCGGTCGCGTGACTGACTGATGAGGTTGCGCACGAAGTCGCCCGAGCGGACGTAGTGTGTCAGGTTGGTAAAGAGCACATTGCCGAAAGGATAGTAGCCCATGTCCTGGATGATGGCCCCACCATAGGCGTAGGCTTTGGCATCTTCCAGCTCCTCGGGGCTGGCGCCGGGGTAGCGCCGTTCCAGCGCTGGCACCAAGCTCTTTTCCCAGGTCGAATCGATGTTCGCCTTGTGGGTGAGCACAGCATAGGCCGCCGCCGGACGGGCCGTGAGGGCCAGCACCACGGCCAGCAGCAAGGAAAGGGGACGAAGCATGAGCAAAGTAAGCACAACTTATAGCGCTTGCAACGACAAATATCGCTCCACCGTTGTCGGCCCTTGGCCTCAGTGTCTCAGGCCCAAACAAATTTTACCCTACTCCTACTAGCTGGGTAGCGGCTGGGGCGTGTAGGTGGGCCCCACGCAGCGGGGTCCCTGGGCAGTCCAGGCCAGCTTATCGATACACAGCTGCCGCTCGGTCATGGCCGTGTTCCAGGCATGGTACACCAGGTATTCGGTTTTGCCGTCGGGGCTGAGCACATGGGAATGATGCCCGGGGCCACGCACATGGCCGGCCACGGCGCCCAGCACGCGCGGGCCTTTTTCGGCCCCGGCGTCGGAATACGGGCCCATAATGGACGAAGCCACGCAGTAGTCGACGCCGTAGCGGGGCGTGAGGAAGTTGGCACCGCTGTAGAAACAGTAGTACTTGCCGCCGTGCCGCCGAATGAACGGCCCCTCCAGGGTGTGCCACTCCGGGAAAGTTTTGTTGTCGTAGAGCGGCATGGTGCGGTTTTTCTCAAACACGGTCCAGTCGTGGCGGGCGCGCATCACGGTGCGGCTCTCGCCGGCCAGGCGGGTCATGTCGAGCAGGCGGTCGACCACCAGGCCGGTGCCGGGGCGGTAGCCGTTGTCGGTGTCGATGAAGTCGCGGGCGTAGAAAATGTACCACTGCCCGTCGGTGTCTTGGTACGGGTGGGCGTCGATGGTGAACTTGCTGGCCGGCACGTCGAGCAGAGCCACCTGCTGGTACGGCCCCTCCGGCTTTTTGCTGGTGGCCACGTGCAGGCGGTGCCCCACGGTGGCCCCAATGGCCCCGCCGCCCATGGAGTAGTACATGTAGAAGGTTCCCTTGTGGAACACCACTTCGGGCGCCCAAAAGTCAGCACCCTCGGCACCGGCGGGCGGCGCGAGGGCGCCCCCGGCGTTCTTCCAGTCCACGAGGTTGCTGGAGGTGAGCAGCGTGAAAATGCGGCCGTCACGGGTGCGGCCCGTGCCCGTGGTACCAAAGGCATAGTAGCGACCCTGGTGGCGCAGCACAAACGGGTCGGGAAACTGGCCGGCGTACACGGGGTTGGTGTAAGTGCGGGCCGCGGCACGGGCGGCCGCCTGGCTGGCCAGAGCCAGAGCGCTCAGACCAGCGGTGGCCTGGAGCATAAAATCGCGGCGGGAAGGCATAACAGAAACGCGTTAGTGGGTGGGAATGGGCGCTTGAAGGAAGTAAGATAGGGCTGCTCGCCCCAGATGCAGCTGCAAGGTAGGGGCCCCTCCCCAGCGGGACCACTTGGCCAAAGCAGATAATCTTCGTCATAAACAATCCAACTATCTTCCCAGCCTAAAGCGTAGTAGCCGCAAGCTTTTCGGCTAGGCATTGCGTTTTGCCAACCACAGGCACGGGTAGCTCCGGTCACCACTTCCGCACTTTCCAATCCCACCCGCTCCATGAAAAAACTGCTTCTGTTTCTGCTAATGCTACTGGCCACCAATGGCTCGTATGCGCAGAAAACCAAGATTAAAACCAAAGGCGCGGCCAGCGCGGTGCAAGGCCAGCGCTGGTCCGTGGAGAAAGCCAACGCCTGGTACAAAATGCACCCCTGGATGAGCGGGGCCAACTTCGCTCCCAGCACCGCCATCAACCAGCTGGAAATGTGGCAGGCCGATACCTTCGACCCCACCACCATCGACCGCGAGCTGGGCTGGGCCGAAGCCATTGGCTTCAACACCATGCGGGTGTTTCTGCACAGCCTCGCCTATCAGCAGGACCCCAAAGGGTTCAAACAACGCCTCGACACCTACTTGGGTATCGCCGACAAGCACCATATCAAAACCATTTTGGTTTTCTTCGACGACTGCTGGAACAAAAACCCCCAGCCCGGCCCCCAGCCCGCCCCCAAAACCGGCATTCACAATTCGGGCTGGATGCAGGACCCCGGCGACATCATCTCGCGCGACTCCAGCAAGTTCATCGCCCTCAAGCCCTATGTGCAGGACGTGCTGCGCAGCTTCGGCCGCGACCAGCGCATCCTGTTCTGGGACCTGTTCAATGAGCCCGGCAACTCCGACAAGTTCAACACCTCGCTGCCGCTGGTGCGCAACGTGTTTGCCTGGGCCCGCGAAGTAAACCCTACCCAGCCCCTGAGCATCGGCCTCTGGAACTGGGACTTTGAGGCGCTGAACAAGTACCAGGCGCTCAACTCCGACATCGTGACCTACCACAACTACGACGAGGCACCCGCGCACCAGCGCATCATCGAGTTGCTCGAAACCCATGGCCGCCCTCTTATCTGCACCGAGTACATGGCCCGCCCCCGCAACAGCCGCTTCGCCAACATCATGCCCCTGCTTAGAAAGCAAAACGTAGGCGCCATCAACTGGGGCCTGGTCGATGGCAAAACCAACACCAAGTACCAGTGGGACGTGCCCATTGCCGACGGCAGCGAGCCCGTGGAGTGGTTCCATGAGGTATTTCGCAAAGACGGCACGCCGTACCGACAGGACGAGACGGAGCTGATAAAGAAGCTGAACGGGAAGTAAACCAGGCAGGGCTCGACTAGCAGAGCCTCATCCCCCGGCCACGCAATTTGTCATTGCGAGCGCAGCGAAGCAATCCGTCCTGTTCTCAGCGACTAACCTACTAATGTGATAAGCCCCGACATTCCGCAGCACCGGGGTCGTACCCGGTAGGGCTTGTCACATTTTAGAGTATCTGGTACTTAAAGGACGGATTGCTTCGCTACGCTCGCAATGACATCCATGCCGGGAAGTGAAGTCCTGTTCTAGAAATTTAAAACCTTCATTCCTATGAAACCCCTGCTCCTTTTCCTCTGCACGGCCCTGCTCCTCGCCTGCCCCGCTCAGGCGCAGACGCCCGCCGCCGTAAAACCAACGTTCACCAACCCACTCCTCACCTCCGGGGCCGACCCGTGGAGCATTTACCACAAGGGCTATTATTACTACACGCACACCACGGGCCGCAACATCACCCTCTGGAAAACTAAGTCGCTGAGCCAACTCAGCACTGCGCCGAGCAAAGTGGTGTGGACGCCGCCCGCTACCGGCCCCAATTCGCGCGACATATGGGCACCAGAGCTGCACTTTCTCAACGGCAAGTGGTACCTCTACTACGCCGCCGATGCCGGCATCAATCAAACCCACCGCCTGTGGGTGCTGGAAAACGCTTCGCCCGACCCCATGCAGGGCACCTGGACTGACAAAGGCCAGCTCCGCGATGTCGCCAACAAGTGGGCCATCGACGGCTCGGTGTTCGAAAACAATGGCCAGTTTTACCTGGTGTGGTCGGGCTGGGAAGGCGACGTGAACGGCCGCCAGTGCATTTACCTGACGCGCATGAAAAACCCCTGGACCGTGGACGGCCCGAGCCTGAAGGTATCGACTCCCGTGTTTCCGTGGGAGCGGCACGGCGACCTGAATTCGCCCAACGACCCGCCCCACGTCGACGTGAACGAGGGCCCGCAGGTACTACGCCGTGGCAACAAGCTCGTGCTCATCTACTCGGCCAGTGGATGCTGGACCGACTTCTACGCCCTGGGCATGCTCACGGCTCCGGCCGACAGCGACCTGCTGCAACCGGGCTCCTGGACCAAGTCGCCGGTGCCGGTGTTTCAGCAGGACCCGGCAGCCAAAGTATTTGCACCGGGCCACAATTCATTCTTCAAGTCGCCAGATGGAACCGAAGACTGGATATTGTACCACGCCAACGACGAGCCGGGCCAGGGCTGCGGCCGGTTCCGCTCGCCCCGGGCCCAGCCCTTCACCTGGACGGCCGATGGAATCCCAATTTTTGGCAAGCCAGTACCCCCCGGCCAGCCGTTGGCCAGGCCCTCAGGCGAGTAAACAACTCAAGAGCCACCCGTTTCTAGGCGGGCGTCGACCAACTGAAGGCCAGGGACGAACACTTCAACAGCTTTGTGCTAGACAAATCGCGCCTGTTGCCACTGCCGCGCACGGATGTGGACCTGTTGTGTATCATGCAAAACGACGACTGGAGGCAGTTTCTGGCCCACGCCCCATACCAACGGCCGCTTCATTTCCTTGCGGGTGGAGCGGCCGTTTATGGTGGGAAAGCAGCAGTTCGTTCCGGCCCCTTTTGTACCCGTACATGAGTTATAGCTTCTTAATTCTTGAGATTTGAATGGTGCCAACCATAAATGCCTTCGGCCTTGTTTAGTTCTTTAATCCCCCTGTTGCATCGTTATACGTAACCTTGCATATCCTGAATTACCTGGCCATTACCTTACCTTCCGCCCATGTTCAAACTTCGCTCTATACTTACTGGCTGGCTGCTGATTGGGCTGCTGGGGTGCGCTAAAAAAGAACCGGCTCCGTTTACGCCGACGGTGGTGACGCCCCCCGTGGTAAGCACCACCTACACCAATCCGCTGCTCTCGTCGGGCCCCGACCCGTGGGTGTACCAGAAAGACGGCTTCTATTATTACATGGCCACCACCGGCAACAACGTGACCCTGCGGAAAACGGCCAAGATGTCGGAGCTCAGCAGTGCCCCAGCCACGGTGGTTTGGACGCCGCCCAGCAACGGGGCTAACTCGCGCGATATTTGGGCGCCGGAACTCCATTTTCTGGATGGCAAGTGGTACATCTATTTCACGGCGGGCCCCGGCAACTGCTGCGGCGGCCAGCGCATGTGGGTGCTGGAAAACAGCGCCGCCGACCCCACCACTGGCACTTGGATAGAGAAGGGCCGTGTTTTCAACCCCAACGAGGATTTTTGGGCCATTGATCCAACCGTGCTGGAGCAGAACGGCCAGCGCTACCTGGTGTGGTCGGGCCACGCCGCTGCCAATACCGAAGAGCAGCGCCTCTACATCTCGCGCATGAGCAACCCCTGGACCCTCACCGGCGCACGGGTAGAGCTGTCGCGGCCCCAATTCAGATGGGAGCAGCAGGGCGTGCTGCCCGTGAATGAGGGCCCGCAGATTTTGAAGAACGCCGGCAAAACCTTCCTCGTGTATTCGGCCAGCCACTGTACTTCCGATGACTACGCGCTGGGCATGCTCACGGCTTCCGCCACCGCCGACCCCATGAACGCCGCAGCCTGGACCAAAACCCCCACGCCGGTGTTTGTGACCAATGCCACGGCCGGCACCTACGGGCCAGGCCACAACGCCTTCTTCAAATCCAAGGATGGGCAGCAGGACTGGCTGATTTACCACGCCAATAGCCGCCCCAACCAGGGCTGCGGCGATGCCCGCAACCCCCGCATGCAGCCGTTCACTTACCGCGCCGATGGCACGCCCGATTTTGGCACGCCGGTATCGATTGGGGCAGCCCTGCCCCGCCCCGGGGGAGAGTAGTGCCCTTCCACGGGCGCTCGGCTCTTAATTTTTCATCTGCTACGCGTAGCACCTTGCTTTTCACTTGAAAGTATGAATATCACCGCTTCAAAGCTTAAGCCTTTTCTGATAGTTGGTGGACTACTGGCCGTAGCCTGCCAACGAACCCCAACGGATGCCCAGGTAAGTGAAACTGGGAGCAAGGATGGTTCTACAACGGCCCCGATTGCCGCGGCAACGGCAGCCCCTGCCCCTGCTCCCTTTGCCAACCCGGTGCTGCCCGGCGACTTCCCCGACCCTTCTGTGGTGAAGGTGGGTGACACCTACTGGGCCTCGGCCACATCGTCGAACTGGGGCCCGGCGTTTCCCCTGCTGAAATCCGATAATTTGACTGAGTGGCAGCTGGTCGGCCACGTGTTTCCGGACAAGCTCCCGGCCTGGGCTGACTACTACTTCTGGGCCCCGGAAATCACCCACGAGGGCAACAAGACCTACGTGTTCTACTCCGCCCACAAAAAAGGGGGCAACCTAGCCGTGGGCGTGGCCAGCGCCGACCGCCCCGAAGGCCCCTACACCGACCACGGCCCGCTGGTAGCCCAGGCCGCCGGCTCGATTGACGGCTTCCCCATGCGCGACGAAAACGGGAAGCTGTATCTCATCTGGAAAGAAGACGGCAACAGCATCAACCAGCCCACGCCCATCTGGGCCCAGCCACTGAATGAAGGCCGCACGGCCCTGACCGGCACCAAAACCGAGCTGTTCCGCAACACCGAGCCCTGGGAGGGAAACCTGGTAGAAGGCGTGAGCATGGTGCGCCACGGCGACTACTTCTACTCCTTTTATGCGGCCAACGGCTGCTGCGGGCCGTCCTGCACCTACGGCACCGGAGTAGCCCGCGCCAAAAGCCTGCTCGGCCCCTGGGAGAAACACCCGCGCAACCCCATCATCACGGCCAGCCAAACTTGGCGCTGCCCCGGCCACGGCACCGTCACGCAGGGCTTCGACGGCCGCTGGTTTCTGCTGCACCACGCCTACGCCACTAGCAGCTTCGAGAACGTGGGCCGCCAAGGTGTGCTAAGTGAGTTTGTGTGGAAAGACGATAACTGGCCCGAGTTTACGGCCAACGCCAGCGTGCCCGCCACGCCTAACCCCGCCGCTACCCGCCCCATTGCCGATGAGTTTACCGGCGACAAGCTGGGTCTCGACTGGCAGTGGCCCATCGAGGACAAGCCCAAATTTGCCCTCAGCAACGGCCAGCTCCGCCTCACCGCCCACCCTGCAAAGGGCGGCGCAGCGCTCGGGCGCCACACCCTCACGGCGGCTTACACGGCCAGCACCACGCTGCTGACGCCCTCCAGCTTGCCCGCAGGCACGGCCGCTGGCCTCGCGGCCCACGGCGACCCCAACAACGCCCTGGCCCTAACCACGGGCGGCGGCAAGCTCCGCCTCTGGGAGCGGCGCGCCGGCAAGCAGCGCGTGCTGGCCGAAACCGCCCTGCCCGCCACCGCCGGCAAAGCCGTGCAGCTGCGCATGCAGGTGAGCGGCGGCAACAGCTACCGCTTCTCGTGGAGCGCCGACGGCACCACCTGGACCAACCCGCTGGCCAATGACGGCGCCATTGACGGCAAGTTTCTGCCGCCCTGGGACCGCGGCGTGCGCGTGGGTGTCATTGCCCAAGGCCCTTCTTCGGTCACGGCCGCTTTCGAGCGATTTGCGCTGGATAGCCAGCAATAGCTTGGCCGGTGGGCAGCTACTGCCACTTCATGGGTCGACTGGCCAATTGCCCATCGGTTTACCTGTGCGAGCAACACGTTGATGTTCATATTAAGCGGATGAGCCCTAATCGGACAAATGAGCCTTCAGCGCAACAAAAAAACCCGTCCGACTTGGACGGGTCTTTTTAGCATCGGGTCGTCGGTGCCTATTTCACTAGGCTGATGCGACTCGTTTTCGTTTTACCGTTGGAAATCACACGGTAGGTATAGGTTCCCGAGGGCAACGTACTGCCTTTCAGAACCACTGAGCGCTGTTCGCCAGCAGAAACTTTGCCGTCATAGAGGGTAGCGACCCGCGAGCCAATGGAGTTATACACTTCCACCACTACGCGCCCGCTCTTGGGCACCGAGAAGTTAATAGTCGCATCCCGGCCGGTCGGGTTCGGGTAAGCCTCGGTACTTATATCTTTGGAGACCATGGCATTATCTGCCGATTCGCCCATAACCACGCCACTAGTAGTAGTTGTAGTGCAGTTGGCTGAGGATACTATACGGGAAGGATTATTTGAGCAAGTGGTGGCGTCAGATACGCAACCGGCTGAATTGGTAGCAATGACCCTGAAGCCCTTGCCTTCGTTCATCGGGAATGTCAAGGCCGCTCCGCCTGAGGTATAGGCAGCAGTGGTATAAAGCGCAGTTGTCCCATTTGCTTCATAGATGGCATAACTGGTTCCAATTTCCGGACTGCATATCGTCAAAGTGGGCCTAGTTGCTGTCCCGCAAAGCGTAGACTCCGTAATCAGGACATTGGGTCCGGCCGGAGTAGGCGGCTGGGCATTAAGTGTGAGGCAGGTTTCGCTCGAAATACACCCGGCTGCGTTCTTTACTCGGACACAGTGCCGCGACCCGGCAGCAAGGCCACTAAATGTGGTGGCAGTGCCAAAAGTGCCGTCGTCCAGGCTGTAAGTATATGTGGGAGGAGTAGTATTCGTAGTGCTCACAGGGGCTGTCACCGTAATGCTGCCCGTAGCGGTTGTACAGGTGGGCTGAGTGGGGCTTAAGGTCGGTGCAGCAGGTGCGGCGGTGGTACCTACAGTGCCGGTTACCGTTTTTGTGCAAGCTGTTCCAGCTTTCGAGTCAGTAACTACGATGGTATGAGGACCTTCCGTAAGGCCACAGAAAGTTGGAGCATTTGCTGTGCTAGTTGTGGTGCGTGTGGCCGCTATACCGTCCACGGTATAGAAGTAAGGGCTCGTGCCACCACTCACTGTCAACGTGATACAGCCCGTTCCTCCGGGACAGACACTGGTGGCACTGGAAACGACAGCTGATAGCGGAGTTCTAATAGTAAGTGTTCCTACAGTACCGCATTTAGGAGCAATGCTTTTGCAATTGTCAGCTATAATAGTATTGCAGCTGTTTTTGGTATCACCGGTGGTAGTACCTGAAGCATCTGTAAATGCAATAAAAACGTCAGTAAGCGTCAGTGCCTGGCCGCATACTACATTAACCTGACCTGCTAGAATAACCTGACCACTACCATCTGCAGGCTGCTGATCCTTTGGTAGTATTGGGCCCCCACACAATATTGTTGGTACGCTCCCAGTCCCATTTATTACACTGCCCGATAGGTTTCCGAAAAGGGCGACAGATGTTCGTAACGAGTTGTTGTTATTTCGTATTCTCAGGTATACATTCCTTAGGCCATCAGTACAAGTGCACTCGTCAGCTCCCTCAACATAGGCGTCAAGAACTGTTAAGTCATTGGCAGTGCAACGATTTACGGATGGGCAGTTTAGTGGTGCTGGGGTTTGTGCTAACGCACTGCCAGATAACAGCAATCCCGCCAATAGCAGAATCAAGCAGTGAAGCCAACTGGCAGTGCCACGCTTTGCAAAATAATTTGAGGTCAGTGTACACAGTTCTGCATAGGTAAAATTGGGTGTCTTAAAGGTTATATTCATGACGTTTGACGGAAAAGTTTTGGAATTTGCTTCGAGTCAGAAGTGGCTACTAGAGTAGCAGCAGACCAAGTTCCTTTGCGGGGTTATGGTACATATAGACTAGAATTCGCGGGGCAAAAAGCGTCCCGTCCACTGCCAATGGCGATGGAAAACCCATGATGGTAGAGTGGGGAGGCTATTTACAGAAACCTATTGAGCGTTTAAGCGCTAAGGGTAATTAGCCTACAGCAATAATCGATAATCGGCTTTTCCGATGCCATAACAGGCCTATCCACAACACAATACACCTACTGGCCTGTGCAAGTAGTACGCGAGGTCACCCGCCTTCGAACCTTTACTAATTAAGGTCGTTGGCTTTGTTTAGTAACCTAAGGTAATAACATAAAAAGATAAAATCTAACTTTTTCAATAATAATTTTAACTTTAAAATTATAAAGAACATATTTTTGTCTTAATTATTATATTTAACCACATTTGCAGAATGTAGTTATAGGCTTGACATTGTTCAACATGATAATGTAATTGACTCTTTTATTGTAGTACTTAATCAATTGCCAGGTATGGAAAATGCTATTGCAATAATCTCCTTAGCGATAGCCTTCTCATAAGCTTAACACCAGGATTTGCCAGCACAGATATTGCTTCATTATACCAACGTCAGCAAATAGCCCAACAGCGCCCCGCCCAGCACGATAAAAGCGCTGTTCAGCTTTTTGTAGCCAAATGTGACGGCAATGCTGAACCCGGCAATCAGTAGCGTGCGCCAGTCCATTAGCGCCTCTCGGCTCATGGCTACTAGCACCGCGGCGATAAGCGCCACGGAAGCTACGTTCACGCTGTCCAGAAAAGCCGAGAACAGCTAGGACCGGCGCAGGCGCGGCAGCAACGGGTTCAGAGCGAGCACAAACACGAACGAGGGCAGGAAAATACCCACCGTGGCCAAGGCCGCCCCGCGCAGCCCATCGAGTTGCCAGCCCACGAAGGTGGTCGACGACAGCACCGGCCCGGGTGTGAACTGCCCCACCGCAATGGCATCGAGTAGCTGCTGCCGGCTAAGCCAACCGGGCGCCACCAGCTCGCCCTCCAGGAAGGCAAACAACACGTAGCCGCTGCCATAGAGCGTGGCGCCGATTTTCAGGAAGGTGAAGAAAAGCCCGCCGCTGGCCGAGAGGCGACTCGCTAGCTGCCCGGCCGGTAGCGCCAGCAGCGGAACCGCGCGGGCAGCATCGCCGGCAGCCGGCGGCTGGCGCAGCACGTGCACCAGTGTTCCTACCATCCCTGCTCCCAGCAGGACCACTATAGCGTTCAGGCCCAGCAGCGCCGCGGCCAGCGTAGCCACACCCAGCACGGCCAGCAGCGGCGGCTTCACGGCCTTGCGCCCCAACGTGTAGGCCGCCCCCAGAATAATAGAAATAACCGCCGGCGCAATGCCGTACACGAAAGGTGCCACCTGCGGCAGCTGCCCTTGACGCTGATACAGCCAGGCAAACCCCGCCGTGATGGTAACAGCCAGAATAATGAAGGCCATCCCGGCCACCACCAGCCCGGGCATGTCGGCCCGCTCGTGGCCGCAGTGCATGGTCATCTCGGTGGAATTGGGGCCCGGAATGAGGTTGGTGGCGCCCACCAAGTCCAGGAAATGCTCCGGGGTCATCCACTGGCGCTTGCGGACTACTTCGTCCTCCATCATGGCGATGTGAGCCGCCGGGCCGCCAAAGGCCAGCAACCCGAGGCGGAAAAACACCCCGGCCACTTCCCGGAGGCGGTTGGCATCAGAGGCGGGCATACTGAGGCGGCGTCAGTTGGCGGTCGACGGACCAGCGCCCGCCGCCTTTGATAATCAAAAACAGGCTACCCAGCAGCATCGCCCAGTCGGTACGGCTCTCGTGCAGCAGGTCCCACACGCCTTTGTTGGCCAGAATCTCGGCCTTGGTTGTGAAAATGGCCACGAGCTTGATAATAAGCAGAGGAATGCTAGCCACGCGGGTAAGCAGGCCCATCAGCACAAGCAGCCCGCACACCGCTTCGAAACTGCCCACCCAAGTGCCAAGAAAATTGGGAGTGGGCAGTCCAATTATAGCAAAGCGCCCAGCGCCCTGCAGCTCTGGCAAAATGAATTTTTGTAGGAATTCGGTGAAAAAGACCAACCCCACCATCAACCGAATCAGAATGGTGGTGGCAGCATTATCGGTTCGCGGAATTCGAAACACAACTGGTATAAGAGGCTTTATGGGGGCTGAATTTGCGGAAAGACGCTGGAGTCTTTGGGTCGTTTATCCAGCATTCAACCCTACTTTACAAATGATTATACCGTAGCAAGCGGCGGCAATTGAGCGCTACGAGCTGCCGCAAAGATGCACCCCACCCCTTACACCGTTCTCTGCTTGCACGACCAGCCTGTGCCGCCGAAAAGGCCTTGCTGCTCCATTAAGGCCGAACGCCAACAACTGCGCGCCACGGTTCGCGCCTGGGCGTTGCTGCCGTTGGCCGACTTAATTTGGCGAGCTCGCGCCTTCCTTCCTTCCTTTTCTCGGCGCAAGTTGCTATGACTACTCCCATATTAATTATCCTCATTGGCTTTCTGATTTTCCTGGGTCACTACCTGGCTCAGCTCTTCGACCGCACCAAAATTCCCGATGTGGTGGGCCTGCTGCTGGTGGGCATGCTGCTGGGACCTATTTTCCACCTCATCGACCCCGCGACCTTTGGGCGGGCCGGCCGCGTGTTCTCCAACCTGGTGCTGGTGTTCATCTTGTTTGAGAGCGGTCTGGAGGTGCGGTTTGAGCAGCTGCGTTCGGCCTTGCGGGGAACCATAGGGCTCACCACGCTCAACTTTGTGGTTACCACGCTGGTGGTGTCCATGCTGGCCCAGCTATTTGGCGGGCTCGACCTGCTGAGTGCCCTGATTTTGGGCACCATTCTGGGCGGCACGTCCTCGGCGGTAGTTACCACGCTGGTGCGCAAGGTGCACATCTTGGAGCAGACCTCCACCACACTGGTCATGGAGTCGGCGCTGAGCGACATTTTTACCCTGGCCATCCCCATTGCCCTGATTAGCGTGTACACCGGCGCTTCGTTCAACATCGTCACGCTCCTGAGCCAGATTATCTCGTCGCTGGTGGTGGCGCTGCTGGCCGGTGTGGGTGGCGGCTATCTCTGGTCGATACTGCTGAACCATGTGCCGATGCTGCTCAAAACCCGGTTTTCGACGCCCGCTTTCGTATTCATCGTTTACGGCCTAGTCGAGATGTTGAACTTCAGCGGGCCCATTGCGGTGCTATTTTTCAGCATCACACTCGCCAACGTTACCCTGCTCCGGCCCCGCCGATTGCGCCAGTACTTTCCCGCCCGCCACGTCGAGCTCACGGCCATGGAGAAAGACTTTTTCGCGGAAATCGTCTTTCTGCTGCGCACCTTTTTCTTTGTGTACGTGGGCATGTCCATCGTGCTCGACAACGGCTACCTCATCGCCTTGGGCTTGGGCATGGCGGCCGTGCTGTTTCTGGTGCGTATTCCGGTGGTGCTGGCCACGGCCGGCCGCAAGACGCCGCAGCTCGACATGGCCATCATGAGCATTATGATACCCAAAGGCCTGGGCGCAGCCGTGCTGGCCACCCTGCCCGTGCAGCGGGGCATCCCCAACGGCGCCGCCATCCAAACCATGACGTTTGCCGTTATCATGGGCACCACGGTGTTTTGCACGCTGCTGTTTTTCCTGGTTGAAAAGCGGCGCATCACGGGGTTCTACGCCCTTTTCTTTGGCAAAGGGCGCCCCTTGCAGGCGCCGCTGTTGCCGCCCCCGGCCGGGTCCGAAATTAAGACCAGCTGAGGTGCCGACACGAGCAAGCCACCCAAAGCTTCCCTCGCCAGCCCACAAAAAAAGGAGCCGATTGATTGAGCTAGGAGAGTTACTCCTTTACCCAATCAATCGGCTCCTTTTTCTGTGCTAACCTACCGGCTCCGGATTAGAGCTGGGGCGCGGGCGCAGGCACGAAGTCGAACTTGAACTCGACCCGGCGGTTGCGCGACATGTTGGCCGGCGAGGTGTTGGGAGCTGCCGGCTCCGATTCGCCCTTGCCTTCCGTAATAATGCGGTTGGCGTCGACACCTCGGCTGGTGAAGTATTGCCTCACCGCTTCTGCCCGGCGCTCCGACAATCCCTGGTTGTACTCGTCGGTACCACGGCTGTCGGCGTGGCCGGTAACACGCAGGCTGTAATCGGTGCTATCCTTCAATACCCGCACCATTTTGTTGAGGGCCGGGTACGAGCTGCGCTCGATGATGGTGCTGTTAGTTCTAAACCGAACAGGTTTTTCCAGAGCCTTAATCTTGGGGTTAACCACCCTTGGGCAGCCGTTGGCATCGACGCGGGCACCAGCCGGCGTGTCGGGGCACCGGTCCAAGCTATCGATAATGCCGTCGTTATCCTGGTCGAGCACCAATGGGCAGCCCGTGGCATCTACCTGCGTGCCGGCGGGGGTGTCGGGGCACTTGTCGTCGGGGTCGGCTACGCCGTCGTTGTCGGCGTCGGGGCAGCCCGCGAGTTCTACTTTGCCGGGGGTGTCGGGGCACTTATCGTCACCATCGCGCACGCCGTCGCTGTCACGGTCGGGGCAGCCTTCCAGGTTAGCAAGGCCCTTCTCATCGGGGCACTTGTCCTGGTAGTCGGGCACGCCGTCGGCGTCGCGGTCAAGCGGGCAGCCGTTGGGGTCCACAGCTACACCGGTGGGCGTGTTCGGGCACTTGTCTTTGCGGTCGGGCACGCCGTCACCGTCGGTGTCCTTGGGCTTGCCGAAGGCAATATTTACCCCCACGGTGTGCTGCAGAAACCGGTCGTCGAAGCTGTTGACGTCGCGGTTTGGCTCGCCGTCGATGTTGGCGTTGAGGGGAATGTGCTGCCCGGTTTGCACGAACAAACCGATGCCGTCGCTGAGGCGGAAGTTGATACCAGCGGCACCAAAGGCGTCAAAGTGGGTGGTGTTTTCGTCAGTATTCCGACCCCGAATCTGCCCTTCGCGGCTAAGATAAGTCAGGCCCGGCGCCAGCAGCAGATAGGGCTGAATCACGGCGTCTTCTTTGATGGCCCAACCGTTGTTCAGCTTCAGTTTTAGCGCCAGGTTGCCGTGCACCACATTGGTGTTAAAGAAGTTGGCCGCGTTCTGATTGCCTTTTAGCTCTACGTAGCCCAGGTGCAGGCCCAGGTCGAGGCCGGAAGTCAGGTAGCGATTCACGCCAATCCCAGGGCCGTAGTTGTTGCTGCTCCAGTCCCAGAAATTTGAACCGAAGTTGCCTTTGTACTGGTAGGCACTACCAGAAAGGCTGATGGCGGTTTTGCGGTCGGCACTTTGGGCATGTCCCTCCGGGACCGCTGCTAGTGTGAGCCCCAGCAAAACCAGCAGGGAAGTAAGAGAACGTCTCATATAAAAGGTGTTTGGGTGATGAAAAAGCCCGACAGCAGCGTCCGAAGAGGCGCACTGGCTGACTTATGGGCTATACTTCTATACTTTTTATGTGCCAGAAGGTTATACCGCGCGTAGGGAGCCCGCGCTGTCCGGGCGTTGCCGGCCACGAAAAAGCTAGTAAAGTCAAGCGGATTGGTCCGGCTGACAAATAGGCCTTTGGCGATTCTGGCTCCCATCCCAGAGCTTGCGCTTGTCCCGATAATCGAGCGAAAGAATCCTCGTACGTACACCCAAACCCCACCAGCAGCCCGGCCATTTCTGGTGCCCCAGCGCCTGTAAAAACCACCTGAGCTTCATTGAGAGCACATTTTGCCATCCGCTGGCTCTGGCCTATTGGCGGCCGCTTATTAAGCTGTAAGCCAGGCAATGCCGAGATTAAAACAAGCCTCCTGCCTGAAGCACCTTCCCGTTTTCGAGCATCGTTCCCCAAAGCGTACAGTGCTGGCTGGCCGCTATGCACTTCCCTCGAATTCATCTGATTTGGAGCAAAATACCTAGGTATAATTCTTCCATTTGGCTTTAGCTAGCCTTGCCGGCGCCTGGGTTCATGGTGCTAATTCCAACAGTCGGCCTACCCAATCCAACCACAAACGCAGCCGGCACCCGAAAGTACATGAAGGTGGCCCTGGCAGGACTTGCTACCTTCCCCACACTGCATCACTAGCCTCCGCAGACTAGTAAGTTTCCCTTCGTATGGTGGAGGCTACCCCAGCTTGCCAGACAAGACAACCGGCCAGTTATGCCGCCTCAACTTCCTGTCTCTCATTTCCTGTCTTCTATGCACTTTCTCTTCTCTTTCAGCAAAATACTACTGCTGCCGGCGCTTCTGCTGGGTGCCGCACCCTTGCTGGCCCAAACCACCTCGCCCAAAACCAACGACACCACTACCCCGCTGCACCTGCTCAAGCCCGACTACCCCGTGCCCTACGGCCAAGTGAAAACTGAAGAAGTGAAGCAGGTGCTCGACCGGGTATATAATTACCTGAACGCGGCCACACCCGCCGAACTGGTCGACAAAAAAACCAACGCCACGCTCACCAACCGCCGCAAGTTTGTGCCCGACGCCATCATCCGGCCCGGCGACTTCCGCCTCACCAGCTATGAGTGGGGCGTAACCTACGCCGGCATGCTGCGGGCCAGTGAGACTACCGGCGACCCCAAATTCGCGGCCTACACCAACAGCCGCCTCAAATTTCTGAGCGAGTTGGTGCCTTACTTCCGCGCCTACCAAAGCGCCAATCCCGAGGCCCCTACCCCCATGCGCTCGGTACTGAACCCCAAGGCCCTCGACGATGCCGGGGCCATCTGCGCAGCCATGATAAAAGCGCAGCGCGCCGGCGCGGGCGCCGACCTCCGGCCCATGATTGACAACTTCATGACTTACATCATGACCAAGGAGTTTCGACTGCCCGACGGCACCCTGGCCCGCAACCGCCCGCAGCCCAACACGCTCTGGCTCGACGACTTGTACATGAGCGTTCCGGCCCTAGCCCAGATGGGCAAGCTCACCGGCGAGCGCCGCTACTACGACGAGGCCGTGAAGCAGATTACCCAATTTGCCCCGCGCATGTTCAACCAGCAAAAAGGCCTTTACATGCACGGCTGGGTGCAGGACATGGCCGAGCACCCCGAGTTTCATTGGGCCCGAGCCAACGGCTGGGCCCTGCTCACTAAAGTAGAGCTGCTCGACGTGCTGCCCGCCGACCACCCCGGCCGCCCGGCCGTGCTGGAGCTGCTGCGCGCGCACGCCCGCGGGCTGGCGGCCCGGCAGTCGGGCAGTGGCTTCTGGCACCAGCTCCTCGACCGCAACGATTCCTACCTCGAAACCTCGGCCACTGCCATCTACGCCTACGCCATTGCACACGCCGTAAACCAAGGCTGGCTCGACGCCAAAGCCTACGGCCCCATGGCCCTGCTGGCCTGGAACGCGGTGAGCACCAAAGTCACCGCCCAGGGTCAGGTAGCAGGCACCTGCGTGGGCACCGGCATGGGCTTCGACCCGGCTTTCTACTACTACCGCCCCATCAACCTATACGCTGCGCACGGCTACGGCCCGGTGCTGCTGGCCGGGGCCGAAACTATTCAGCTGCTCAAGCAGCACCCCTATGGAATTAACGACAGTTCAGTGCAGACGCTTAGGTAAACAGAGCGTTGCATTGATGAATCACTACCTTGCTTTTTGCCACTGCAAACAGCTCAGTCATGCCCGGACTTAAAGATGACCTCCTCAAACTGGCCAGACAACTGCAACTTCCTCCCGAAGCATTCGACGCAGTCGGCATTCACGCATGGCCAGCAGTGCTTCACAAAATTCAGGCAGCCTTTGTCATTAAAACATCGTCCAATACCCACTTCAACTGGTGGCGGGAAAGCCTTAAAAGTCCGCGTTACAGCATCTTTTTCGAGCACGGTCAAGCCTATGAATGCTTGCACCAGTTAATTGATGCACAGGAATTGGTTTGGTTTGTCGCTTGCGACATCGACCGAGACCCAAGTAAATTCTGGCTTTTTCAAGGTCAGATTCACGCTATACAATCGGTGCTGCGCGAACACTATTCGCTTAATTATTACCTCGTTTCGAAAAAGTACGATTGGTTAATATGCGAAACTGACCAAGATGTATTAACAGGCTTGAAAAGCATAATTCCGAAAATGGAAGCTTTGTTGCCAATGGTGAAGCCGGATTAGGATGTTGTTTTAGGGACCACCTCTCACTTCACCGCCACGTCCCACACCTTGGCCATGCGGGCCTTACCGGCCGGGCCTTCCACGTCCAGCACAACGATGTATTTGCCGGCTTCTTTGTAGCGGTGCACTGGGCTTTGCTCGGTGGAGGTGGTTCCGTCGCCAAAATCCCAGTGCCAGCGCTTGATGGGGCCACGACTTTCGTCGGTGAACGCGACTTGGCGCCGAGCCATGTCTGTTACCACGAACGACCATTGGGCCGCTAGTTTCGGCCGGTACTGCTCGGCCAGGGGCAGGAGCGTGAAGATGGTGCCCAGACTGGAATTGCCGTACATCTTGTGGTTTTTCGACAAGTTCCAGAAGCCTTTTTTGCTTTCGTCGCGTTCGTCGTCGTAGTCAATCACGGCCCAGGTGAGGCCAATTTTCTTGCCATCTGTCAGCACCGATTCTACGGCGCGGGCGGGGCCCTCTGTCCCGGCGTAGTCGAAGGGCGTTATCCAGAACTCGGCCGTGAGCTTGCCGGGTTGCCCGGGCCGGAAATCGTAGGAGTAGGCGATGTTGGCATAGGGCAGGCGCTTTATCCAGGGCTGGCTACCCCAGGCCAGGGCCCAGTCCTTGCCCTCGGCAGGCATGAAAATGTGGTAGTTCTGCGCGTGCACGCCGTGAAAGGCGAAGTAGCGCTCCATCAACGGCAGGTCCTGGTTGGGGTGCAGTTCGGCGGTGAGCGGGCCGCCGGAGAGGTCGCCGTCCACCACGATTTCGAAGGTGTCGTGGTGCAGGCAGGGCAGGGCGAAATCCCAGTAGTTGTCGTAGGCTTCGTAGAGGAAATATAGGCGATTCAGGCCCGCTACCCAGGCCACCCGCACCTTCACATCGAGGTTGGTAGAATCGGGCTTGGGGTAGCGGCCGGAGTCTTCACGAAGCTCATTGGTGCCCACAATGTACTCCCGCGGGAACGTGGCCCAATCGTCGGCCTTGCCATCGATACGCGGAATCATGTTAGGCGGAAACTGATAGACTTTAAAGCCCCGGTCCTCCTGCGCACGGGCAGATTGGGTAATGGCAATACATAAGACCGTCATGCAGAGCGTAGCGAAGCATCTTGCCAGCCGTGGAACCTCACCCCCAGCCCTACCGGGTACGACCCCTCTCCAAAAGAGAGGGGAGCCGAGTGATTGAAATAAAGATTTCACTGTGTTTATTCGGATTTTCACGATTTAAGCGTACTCGAAGTCGGTGGATAGCAGCGCTAACTTTTAACTAACAGAGGCTCGCACCGCCGTGGCTCCCCTCTCTTTTGGAGAGGGGTCGTACCCGGTAGGGCTGGGGGTGAGGTTCCACGGCTGCGAGCTTTACCCAACCAATCTCAATACTTCCGCTTCAGCCACGCCCTCGGCACCGGAATAATGCAGATGTTCATGCTCCGGCCATCGGCCGAGAGCATGGCCGACTGAATCTGAATTCGGGTGCCGTCGGGGCTCATGGTGGGGTGCGGGTGGTCGGCAGCGGTTTGCTTGTGGCCTGCCGAGAGCAGCAGCATTTCGCGGGTGTGCCGGTCAATCAGGTAGATGTTGCGGGCAAAATCGTCGCCCACGGCCCACCGGCCGTCCGACGAGCCGCCCACGTGCCATAGGCCGCTGCCGCTCGGCGTCTGGCCTACAATGGTCATTTCGCGGGTGCGGTGGTTGATAATGCCCAGGCCCGTGGGCTTTTCGCGGGTGCCCGAAGGGCCCCAGGCAACCTCCTGCCCCGGGTTGGCGCCGCTCACGGGCGTGCCCGCGGCCACGTCTTTGGTTGAACCCGGAATTTTGCGGTGGCCCATGATGGCAATGGCGGTTTCATCCCGCGTAATCACGGCCTCGTGCGTTACCCACTCGTATTCCGCCTCCGGGTACAGGGGCCGCAGGTCGCGGCCGTCGGCTTGCACCGTCCAGGTGCGTTGGGGCGACTTGCCGCCGGTTTCCCAGCAAAACACCAGCTCTCCCGGCACCCAGGGGTTGGTTTGGATGTGCCCAATTTGGAAAGGCACCGACACCACGTGCTTCAGGGCGCCCGTGCGCACGTTCATCGCGGCAATGCCCGAAGGCCCGGCGCCCATGTTGCGTGGGCCGAAATTTTGTTCCAGCTTGGCACCCGGCGCCAGGTACCGGGTTGCCTCCTCACGGCCTACCCGGAAGTAGGCCCAGGCCTCGTCGCCGTCCAGGGCCATGTCGCCGCCAGCCTGCAGCTCGGGCGGCGTGGTGCCGCACACCCGCTGGTATTCGCTGGCGGCCTGCAGCCGGCCGGCTTTGCTGTCGGCAAACAGCTTGGCCAAGTCTACCTCCACAATCTGCAGCCCAGCCGAGGCCCGTGCGCCAGCCGATGCCCCGGGCTGCTGAGCCGTTTCGCCGGGCGGGCGCCGCATGAAATACAGCTTCATGGTGTTGCGCGCAATGTTGAGCATGCCCGTGAAGCCGCCTTCCGTCACCTGCACCATCTGGCCCGTTTTTTCGTGCACCGCCATGGCCTCTCCCCTCACCCGGCCCGACCGGAAAATGAGCCAATGCCCGTCGGAAGTCCACTGGTTGTGGGTTTGGTAAATCTTGGAATCGCCGCTCGCCGAGCTGGTCAGGAAGGTGAGCGGGGTACCCGTCACGGGGTCTTTCACCACTTTCCGCTCCGAGGGAAACCGGCGCCCAATCTGCGCTTCCGCCGTTCCAGCCAATAAAAGAGTGCAGCCGAGGGCTGCCAGCATCATCCCATTTTTCATAGTCAGCGAGTGGCTATCACGTTAAAAGGCTTTTGATTTGAGCTGTTGCAGCGTCCCGTTTTTCAAGGGCTCACTGCCTTGCACCATCAGGTTGCCCACGCCTTCAAGATTCCTCCAACCAATGCCATGCATGACGGAAAAGCGCAAGCGAGCGGCGCACCGTTGCAAGGACCATTCCTTGACCGCGCCAACTGTCCTGTACTCTTCTGAAATGCTCCTCCCCCGCTGCCGCTTGTCTAGGCGACAAAGCACCGCCCGGTAGTTGGCCCACAGGTCTGATACAATCAATTCAATACCCAGTGAGATAATTGTCTCGCCCTAGGCAACCTCGCCAGCAATGGCTGCATCAATCACCCGAAACCCTGCAAGTACCGCCTCCCGATGATTAACAAAGTACATATCGCTAACTACATAGTTTCGAAGCACATTTACCCGGGTTTGGCATTATGATAGAGTTGCGCAACATTCGCAAGAGCTTCGCAGTGGGCACCCAGCGCCTGGAAGTGCTCAAGGGCATCGACTTGCACATTGGGGCGGGCGAGCTGGTGAGCATCAGGGGGTCATCGGGGTCGGGCAAGAGCACGCTGCTCAAAATCCTGGGCATTCTCGACGATTTTGACCAAGGCGAATACACGCTGGCCGGCACCCGCATCGACCGGAACCTGTCGCAGACCCGGGCCGCGCACTACCGCAACCAGTTTCTCGGGTTTGTCTTCCAATCCTTCAACCTGCTCAGCTTCAAGAGCGCACTGGAGAACGTGGCCCTGCCCCTCTACTACCAGAAGGTGAGCCGCCGCGAGCGCAACCGGCTGGCCCTGGCCGACCGCGCCGAACACCTGCCCAGTGAGCTTTCGGGCGGGCAGAAGCAGCGCGTGGCCATTGCCCGCGCCCTCATTAGCCAACCCAAGCTCATTCTGGCCGACGAGCCCACCTGCGCCCTCGACACCCAGACCACGCAGGAAGTGATGGACATCTTCAAGCAGGTGCATGGCGCCGGCATGACGGTCGTCATCGTAACCCACGAAAACGACATTGCCGCCCAAACCCAACGCATGATTCGCGTGCGCGACGGCCTGATTGTGAAGAAATAACCCCAATCCCAAATAACCCCAATCCCAACTCATATGAAAACGCTCCTACTTATCCTGTCTGGGTCGATTTGCTCAGTAGCGCAGGCTCAAACAACGCCGACCACGGAAACCCAGGCCCTGGCCCGGCAAATCAACCAGCTGATGCGCGACCCGCAAAAGCCCAAGCAGGAGCTGACGCTTACCCTCGCCGGCTGCCACGCCGAGCAGCTCATTCGCGACCGGGGCGCCGACGTGCAAACCAGCCAACCTCTGGCCGTAAGCTTCAACCGCGGCGACTCGGGCTGGGCCATGAAAATGGACAACGGGGTATTCGAAATGAAAATGAGCTTCGAGTGGGCCAACGTCACCGCCCTCACCTATGAGCCGACCACCAACGACAAAGGCCAAAAACACTTCAACATCAAGCTAAACAACCAGAAGAAAGGCAGCAACACCAGCTTCTCCCTCCCGCTCTTCACCACCAACGAAGCCGTGGTGAAAGACGTAACCGCCCGCCTTGAAAAAGTGCGCCAGCGCTGCCAGCATTGAACCTGTTCTTAAATCAAAAACTAAAAGAAAGACCGTCATGCTGTTCCCTGCGCTCTGCATTACAAATGTTTGACCTCGACAAAGGGCAGGAGATTTTGGGCACGATGCGCCGCAACAAGCTGCGCACGTTCCTGACGGCTTTTGGCGTGTACTAAGGGATATTCGTGCTGCTGCTGGGCGCGGGCCGGGGCTTCCGAAACGGCGTGGAAAAAGAGTTTGACGTGGCCAAGAGCGATAAGGTAAAAGTGCTGGGCCCACCTGCTGGGACCGACAAGAAAAGCTAGCCTATCGGCAACAGGTTTATCGCCCCCAGTCAGCTGACAGCGCCGCGCACTCAGCGTGCCGCCTACAAGTCAGCCAATGGTCGTTGACCATGCCGGCCGTCTGCAGGATGTTATAGCACGTCATGGGCCCGGTCATCACAAAGCCCCGCCGCTTTAAGTCCTGGCTCATGGCGATGCTTTCCGGAGTCGAGAGCGGCGCGGGGCTGGCCGCACTCCGCTGCCCATCCACGGTGCGCCCGCCCACATAGGCGTAGAAAAACGGCAAAAGTTCCTCTTCGCCCACTTCGGCGCGCAGTTGCAGCCAGGCTTGGGCGTTGCGCACCGTGGCTTCCAGCTTACGTCGGTTCCGCAGTATGCGCGGATTGACGATTACCTCCTCTATTTCGGCCTCTCCCCACCGGGCCAGTCGCTCGGGGTCGAAGTTCTCCAGCAGTTCCCGAAAGCCCTCTCGCCGCTTCAGCACCACTGGAAAATCGAAACCAAGCTGAAACGTGTGCAGCACCAGGTACTCAAACAGTATCGCCGGTTCCGCCACGGGCTCGCCCCATTCGTGGTCGTGAAAAGCGCGCAGCAGCTCGCTTTGATTGGCCCAGGCACACTGACCGTCGGCTGCAGGCTCTGAATGTAAGCTCATAACACAAGGTAGTTCAGCCCGCTGGCTTTGGCAGGAAGGCAAAAACGTCCAATCACCACAGCCCGTAGCGCGAACTTTGTGGTTCGCGTCCCAGCGCCGTTTGCGAATCGTTTGGATACTGTTCGGGTTTCGTTCCGGGACGCGAACTACAAAGTTGGCGTTACGTGGCGCTGCGCCTCAACCAAGCAGTAAAGAAAAATTTTAGCTAAAAAGCAAAAGCCCCGCTTCCAAATCGGAAACGGGGCTTTTATGTAGAGAGCGAGGGATTCGAACCCCCGGAGGTTTGACCCTCAACGGTTTTCAAGACCGCCGCAATCGACCACTCTGCCAGCTCTCTGGGTCAATCACACTTACGCTGTGTACGCAAAACAACAAAAAATGCTTTTCCCAGCGCAGAAAAGCATTTTGTAGAGAAGGGGGGATTCGAACCCCCGATACCGTTACCGGTATAACGGTTTTCGAAACCGTCGCATTCGACCACTCTGCCACCTCTCTAACAGGCTCCCCGAGTGATTGGGGAGTGCAAAAGTAGGAAGGAATGCGGAATGAGGAATAAAGAATGCGGAATAGTTTGAAAATTTCTGCTGGGCCGCTCAAAACGCAAGCCCTACGATGCTGACACATAATAGCATTAGCCCCTCACCGGGCGCCCTTCCTGCCGGACCTTCTCGGCCAGTTGCTCCTTCAGCATCTGCTGGCGACGGCCCGTGACGGCATCCATGCTCACGTTCACCTCGAAGCCGATAATCAGCGTCATACACACAAATTCGAGCCACACCATAAAACCCACCAGCGCCCCAATAGAGCCGTAGAAGGTATTGTAGGAGTTGAAGATGCGGACGTAAAGCGTGAACAGAAACGACACCAGAAAGATGAGTAGCGTGGCCACAATGGCCCCCGCCGAGAGCAGCGGCCACTTGTCCTGCACTGGAGGCACGAAGTAATAAATCACGCAGGTGGTGCTCAAAAACAAGCCGACCAGCGAACCATAGCGAATGAGGGTAAGCACCAAGTCGGTGAACCGCTCAGGTACGACTTCATAGAACACCAGCCAGTCCATGAGGTAGGTACCGAAAAAGATACCTACGATGGCCAATACCAGAATCAACGAGAGCACAAAGGTGAGCGCCGTGGCAATCATGCGCTTGCGCAGGTAGCTGCGGTGCTTGAACCATGGGTACTTTTTCTCGAAGGCATCGAGCAGCGCCATGATGCCGTTGGAGCTGAGCACCAAGGCCGTAACAAAACCGAAAGAGAGCAAGCCCCCATGTGGAATGTTCACAATGTCCTCAATGGTCGACGCCGTAGCCGCGTACAGCTCGCGCGGCATGAAGTCGCTCAGAAATTGCAGGATGTCCACGTTCAGGTTCGGTACGGGGATGTACGGAATGAGTGTGAACAGGAAAATGATGGTAGGGAACAAGGCCACCGTAAGGTTGAAGGCCATGTAGGCAGCGCGCTTTTCGAGGCTGTCGAGGCGCAGCTCGTGCATGATGCGGTCGAGTACGTCGTAGAGCGACGCCTGGCCGCCGGGCAGCCGCAGCCGCTTCAACCCCACAATCAGCCGCCGGTAAGGCCGCTGTTTGCGCACATCGGGGAAGCGGGCACGACGAATGGCGGCAGGGGCTTTCAAGGGCGGGAGGTAAAGAAAAATAGTAGCACGTCATGCTAAGCTTGCCGAAGCATCTCTACCGCAACACTATTCTTTTTGTTTGGATTAGTTACGCAGTAGAGATACTTCGGCAAGCTCAGCATGACGTTCCTTCTTTTTATTACTTACGAAACGCAGCCGGGGCGGGTGCGTCGGGCGGAATCGTGCCGGGCGCAGGCAGCACGGGGCTGTCCAGGTCTTCTTCGCTAAAGTACGGAGCCAGTCGCTCCTGAATACTTTCGGGCATGGTGACGGGGCGGCCCGTGGTTGTTTTCACAAACACCATCAGCGTGTGGCCTTCGGTGAGCAAGTCGCCGGCTTCGTTATAAATCTCATATTCAAACACAACCCGGGTACCCTCGGGCGGCTGGCGCAGCAGCAGCCGCACCGTTAGCAGGTCGTCGTAGCGGGCCGGGCGCCGGAATCGGGTCCGGATTTCGCCCACCGGCATGCCCACGCCGTCGGCTTCCAGGTCCTTGTAGTTGATGCCCAGCTTGCGAAACGCCTCGGTACGGGCTACTTCGAAATACGCCGCGTAGTTGCCGTGGTAGACGTAGCCCATCTGGTCGGTTTCGGCATAGCGCACTCGGATTTGGATGTCGGAAGAATACATGATGGAGCTGCTGACTGTTCGCTTTTTACGGGGAGAGAATTCGTGGTTTAAACGCTAACGGGACTGCCTCGAGCGCCAACCGGACCGGCCGGTGCTGGGGTAAAGATAACGCGGTTCGGCTGGCACGGGGCGCCCCGTGGTCGGGGCTGGATTAGCGGCTTGCCCCAGGCCGCTGGCCGGGTCACCGAGCGCTGCTTTCATCATGTTGGCATCATGTAGCAGGTCTAGGTTTGCCATTATTCTTCAGGGTACTGCCCGCCTCGCCGCAATTGTGCTGCCGCTTGCTCTGCGGTACACCAGCGCCTGGCCCGGCATTGCAGAGCCTGCGGAATTCCTCCCATCCTATGCCCCCTCCCCCGTCCGGCGCCGGAACCTCTGCGACCACCTGACTCGATGATTCTAAGTTTACTCCACGCTGGAAAGCTCTTCAAAAAACTAGCGCCGCTCCTGCTTCTGCTGTTGTTTAGCCCTGCCTTACAAGCCCAGACCCAGCTGCTACCAGACTCTGCAGCCGAACAACCCATGGATACCCTGGAGCATGCCCGCACCAAGGCGTATGCTAAAGACTTTGCCGAAGCCGACAGACTGCTGACGGCCTATAACGCCACCCGGGCAACTGTCGATGGACTGCGCCTGCAGGCACAGGTGCTGTACTGGGACAAGCAATTCGCCCGCGCCGCGGCGGTGCACGGCCGCGCCATCGACGCTTTTCCGGACCAGCCCGTTCTCAAGCTCGACTACGCCCGCCTGCTGTATGAAACCGGCCAGTTGCCCCTGGCGCAACAACTCCTGCGTGATTTTGTGGCCCACGACAGCCAGCACGCCGAAGCTAACCTGCTGCTGGCCCAGATTGGCTACCAGAACCTGCGCCCCACCACGGCCAGAAGAGACCTGGCTGCTTTGCTAACTGCCTACCCGGGCAACGCGGTAGCCACGGCCTTGCTAAAGGACATCAACCAGGCCACGTCCCCGTATTTTAAGGTGAGCAGCAGCTACGCGAGCGACGACCAGCCCCTGCAAACGCTAGCGCTGCGAGCCGAAGCGGCGTGGTTTCAGTCGTGGCTGCTGTCGCCTACGGTGCAGCTGCAGGCCAACAGTTTCGAGTTGCCCGACACGCAGGTGCCGTACCGCTCAACTTGGTTTCAGGCCGGCAACAAGGTCAGCCTGCTACGCGCCGGCCTGGGAGTGAGTGTTACCGCCGGCCTTTTTCAGCACCAGCCCACCCGCACCAGCGCCGCGACGGGCGCCGTGTTGCTCACCAAAAAACTGAGCAGCCAGCTGGACGTGGACGCTACCGTGGCCCGGCAGCCCTATCAGTTTGTGCTGGCCAGCGTGCGGCAGCCGGTGTTTGAGCAGGTGGCGGGCGCTGCGCTACGCTATAGCCGCAGCGGCGGCTGGCTGGGCAAAGCCGGCTATGACCAGCGGCGCTACGGCGATGACAATCTCATTCAAACGGCCTATGCCTGGCTGCTGGCCCCGGTGGCCGCGTCCAAAACGGCCAGCATCAAAAGCGGCCTTTCGCTCAGCTACGGCGACGCGGCGCGGAGCACCTACACCGCGGGCACGGCCAGCGGCAGCTTGGTGCAGGCCAGATACGCCCCCTACTTCACGCCGCTGAACCAATACGTTGGCGCGCTGCTGCTGTCGCTGAAAGTGTCACCCTTCCAAGCCGTGGACTTGTCTACCCGCGCCAGCCTCGGGGTGTTGGGCACGGCCGACGTGCCCTACTTCTACCTCAACCGCAGAGCAAACGGACCTCTGTACCTCGAACAGGGCTTTGCCGCGCAATCCTACCGCCCGGTAGAGGTGCACGGCGAAGTAGCGCTGCGGGCCTCGCCTTGGTTCACAGTGACTGCCGCCTACGACTACGCCAACCTCCTCTTCTACACCAGCCAGCAAGTAAGCCTGCAGCTCAACTACCACCTTGTTCGTGAAAAGAATCGATAAGTCTGCCCTGTGGCAGTACCGGGCGGCGACCTCGTCTAGGCCGGCGCGAAAAATAGTACTGGCGGTGCTGGTGGTGGCCGGCTGCATCAGCATTGGGCGGCTGGGCAACTGGTGGTTCCGGCCCGAGCACGTCGCATCGTGGCCGCTGTTCATGCTTCTCACCTTTGTTTTCTGGTGGGGGCTCATTCGCACGGTCATTGTCTGGATATCGTACCTGCGCATTCGCAAGCCGCAGTGGGTGCCGCCCGCATCCGGCCTGCGGGTGGCCATTTTCACCACCAGCTCGCCGGGCGAGCCCCTGGGGATGTTCGAGAAGACGCTGGCCGCGTGTGCCCGCATCCGCTACCCCCACACCACCTACCTGCTCGACGACACCCAGGACGGACGCTTCCGGGAGGCGGCGGCCCGGCACGGCGCCGTGTGGCTCGAGCTGGTGGGCCTGCCGGGAGCCAAAGCCGGCAAAATCAACGCCGCGCTGCAGCAAACCACCGAAGAGTTTATCTTGGTGCTGGACCCCGACCACATTCCTTTTCCCAATTTTCTGGACGAGGTGCTGGGCTACTTCAAAGACGCCCAGGTGGGCTTTGTGCAAGTGGCCCAGGCCTATTACAACCAGTACCGCTCGTTCACGGCAGCCGGCGCGGCCGAGCAGACCTATGGCTTTTACGGCCCTACGCAAATGGGCATGCATGGCCTGAACTGCGCCGTGGCCATCGGGGCCAATTGCACGTTTCGGCGCGCGGCCCTGGAGAGCATTGGCGGTCACGGCATTGGCCTGGCCGAAGACCTCATCACGGCCATTCGCATCCACGCCGCCCGCTGGAAATCGGTGTACTCTCCCGTTATCGTCAGCCGCGGCCTGGTGCCCGAAGACCTGGGCTCCTTCTGCAAGCAGCAGCTGAAGTGGGCCCGCGGGGTGCAGGAGGTGCTGTTTGCCGAGTTGCCGCGCCTCTGGACCAAGCTCAGCTACTGGCAGCGGCTGTCGTACCTCACGGTGGGCACCTACTACATGTCGGGAATCACCACCTTTCTGTTTTTACTGATTCCCTACCTGTATTTCTGGTTTGGACTGCTGCCAGCCAATATGGACTTCATCGAGTTTCTGGGCCGGTGGATTCCCGTTGGCCTCATCAGCCTCGGCATCTACGGGTACGTGCAACGCTGGATGTGCCACCCCGACCAGGAAACCGGGCTGCACTGGCGCGGTATGTGCCTGAAGTTTGCGTGCTGGCCGGTGTTTGCGCTGGGCTGCGTCCTCTCTATCTGGAACGGCGAGATTCCCTACATCCCCACGGCCAAGCGGGCGGTGAAGCAGTTCACGGCATTTGCGCGGCCCTTGTTTCTGCACCAGGCCCTGTTTTTTCTGACTCTGATTTACGTGGTGGTGCAGCGCGTGTACTACACGCCCGAATCCCGGCTGGCGCTCAGCAGCGTCGATACCTGGGGCATGGTCTCCTTTGCGGCCATTGCCTTCGCCATGACGGTGGGCGGCTTGTACGCGGCCTACCAGTCCACCACCATCCGGCCGGAAGACCCCTGGGTGAAAGTTGATTTAAACCACATCAAGGCTTAAAGCGACTTCTCCCGCACCGACCGGCCTCCCCCATCGCAACCTGTTTTTTATGAGCATCTCCTCAAAATCCGTACGAACCATCATATACCGGGCCTTAGCTGTTGTGCTCATTGTTATCATGGGCGTCAGTCTCTTTAGCCTGCTGCTGCTAGCCGGCAACAAAGGCCGGGGCCCGCTCGAATCCTTGGTGGGCAGCATTGGCAGCCAGGTGGCCAGCTTTGAAAAAAGGATGATTAACGGCGATTCGCGCGCCAGCCGCTCGGCTGCCCTCGGCTGGTTCAAGCCGTATCGCGAAAACAAGCTGTTTCTCAACAACACAGATACCCTTCTGATAGGAGCCTACGATAACAACACCGTGGAGTCGTACGAGCGCATCGTGTCCCTGGAAGATTCGATGGGTTTGAAGCTGCCCATTATTCAGTTTTATACGGCTTGGGGAAGCAAGAAAGAACAGGTGTTTCCCATGCTGCGGGCGCAGGCCATCTCCGACCTGGGTTCCATCGCCCTCATCACCTGGGAGCCTTGGCTCAATGATTTCGACCCGGAAAGCTTCCCCAGCGCCAGCAGTCCCGACCAAGCCAATGTCGGCGGTCTGAAGGCCATTGCCTCCGGCAAATACGACGCTTACCTCGACAAGTGGGCGCAGGATGCCAAAGCCTACGGCAAGCCGTTCTTTCTGCGCTTCGGCCACGAGATGAATGACCCGTACCGCTATCCCTGGGGACCCCAAAACAACAAGCCTGAAGACTTCATTGCCGCTTGGCGGCACGTTGTGGGCCGCTTCCGGGCCCATAACGCTACCAACGCCGTTTGGGTGTGGTCGCCGCATCCAGCCTATGCGAATTACGCCGAATTCTACCCCGGCCACGGCTACGTAGACTGGATAGGCACCACGGCCCTGAACTACGGAACAGTAGCCCCGTGGAGCAAGTGGTATTCCTTCGAGGAAACGCTCGGCAAGGCCTATTCGGAACTCTCCTTGTACAGCAAACCCCTTATGGTTAGCGAAATGGGTTCGCTGAGCGTTGGCGGCGACCGGGCGACTTGGTTCCGCGAGGCGCTCACGGCCCTGCCAGTAAAATTTCCGGCGGTGAAAGCCGTGGTGTTCTTTAATAACTCCCAGGACATCACCACGACTTACAAGGCCCTGGACTGGTCGTTCAATGCCGACCCGGGCGTCCTAGCGGCGATTACGCAATCCCTCAAGGGCTGGAAACAGCCAAAGCTTAGCGCCCCAAAGCAGCCGCTTGCCAAGGCCCCGGCACCCGGGTCATAGGCCCGCTACCGGATTCCGGCCCGCGTCAGCGCCGCCTGGTAGCGGCGGGCGTTGAGAATGTGGTCGCGCTCGTTGGTAGCAAAGGCGTGGTAGCCACTAAAATCTTCCTTGGCGCAGAAGTAGAGGTAGTTGTTGCTTTCCGGCTGCAGCACCGCGTCGATGCTGGCGATGCTGGGCAGGTTGATGGGGCCGGGCGGCAGGCCGGCGTACTTATAGGTATTGTAGGGGGAGTCTTTTTTCAAATGCACATTGAGCACCCGCTTGATGGTGAAGTCGCGGTTGGCGTACACCACAGTGGGGTCGGCCTGCAGCTTCATACCCTTTTTCAAGCGGTTCAGATAGACGCCCGCAATGCGGGGCCGCTCGTCGGCGTGCTGCTGCTGCTCGGCCTCCACAATGCTGGCCAGGGTGCTCACCTGTGCACGAGTCAGGTTAAGCTTTTCGCGTTGGGCGTCGCGGGCCGGGGTCCAGAACTTCTCGTACTCCTTCTTCATCCGCTTCATTAAATTATCGGCGGAAGTGTTCCAATAAAGCTCGTAGGTATTGGGGATGAACATGCTGAGCACGGTGGTGGTGTCGAAGCCCAGGCTGCGGGTGTAGCTGGGGCTGCTCAGCAGCGAGTCGATTTGGGTGGGGCGGGCGTCAATCTGATTCGAGAGCTTTTCGGCCAGCTCGCTGCGCAACCGCACATTGGTAAAGGTGAGCTTGAGCGGCGACTGCAACCCGGCCTTTAGCACGTTGATGAGCTGGCGGTTGGTGTAGCCTTCCTTCAGCTCGTAGCGGCCGGGCTTCACGTGCTCGGGGTACTTCATGAGCTTGGCCACAAAGTGCAGCGACAGCTTGTCGACCACCACGCCGGTTTCGTCGATGGTCTTCAGGGCCGCTTTCCAGTCGTCGCCGCGGCGGATGATGACGTGGGTGGGCTTGCCCTTGGTTTCGATGTTAGCGGTGAAGAATACCTGGTAGAAATAGTAAGAGAAACACACCAGGCCAAGGGTGAAGATGACACTTACTGTAGCCCAGCGCCGACGGCGTTTCAGGGATTGGTCGCGGCGCTCGAGGACCGTCTTTTTGGCAGGCTGAGACATGAGAAGTTGTAATGATTCGGAGGGGACGACGCCAAAAGTACGAAAGGCCGCTACCGCGAACCACATGCTGCGCCGTTGTTGCTTCATTTCGGCCAGACGTAGTACCTTGCCCGCGCCTTCGACCCCGGCCGGCAACTTGTTGCTGCCCCAGCCCGTCATCAGCCGGCCTTCGCAAGCCGTAAGTTTTCAACTTCTCATTCCACCATATGCCCGCCACGCTGCTTCGCATTCACCCCGAAAACCCACCTCATAGCCGTATCCAGCAAGCAGTTGAGGTACTACGTCGGGGCGGAGTCATTATTTACCCCACCGACACCGTTTACGGCATCGGCTGCGACGTAACCAATGCCAAGGCCGTCGACAAGGTCTGCCGCATCAAAAAGCTTTTTCCCGAAAAAGCCAACCTGAGCTTCATCTGCTCCGACCTGTCGCACATCTCCGACTACGCCCACGGCATCACTACTTCCACCTACAAGGTTATCAAGAAAGCTCTGCCCGGGCCCTTCACTTTCATATTCGAAGCCAGCCCCAAGGCCCCCCGCTTTGGCGGGGTGAAGCGCAAGACGGTCGGCATTAGGGTGCCCGACAATCAGATTACTTTGCAGTTGGTGAAGGAACTGGGCAACCCCATCGTCAGCACCTCGGTGCGCGAAGATGAGAACACCCTGGAAGAATACGTAACCGACCCCGACCTGATTTTCGAGAAATACCGCCTCTTGGTCGACCTCGTTATCGACGGCGGCTTCGGTGGTAACGTGCCAAGCACCATTGTCGACTGCACCAACGACGACTTTGACCTCATCCGCCAGGGCGCTGGCGACATCGAGCAGTATTTGTAGTAGGCAGCTGCCTATTTTGCTCTGTATAAAAAAGAACGTCCTGCTCTGCAGGACGTTCTTTTTTTGCTTATTGCTATTGGCTGCTATGCCCGCTTATGCTTCCAGCGGCGGTGCGTCCAGAGGTACTGCTCGGGCGACTTCCGGATATCCTGCTCCAGGTGCCGCACAAAAGCGTCGGTAATGGGGAATGAATCGGTGGGCAAAGGAGAGTCGCCGTCGTAAAGCTCCGTGAGCACCATTTCGTAGTAGCCCCGCCGCAGGCGCCGGATGCTCACGTACACTACCGGGCACTTGAATTTGGCCGCCAGCCGGTCGGCGCTGGTGTAAAACCCCGAGTCTTGGTTCATGAACGTAGTCCAGTAGGGCCGGTCTTCCGGCCCGGCCGCTTGGTCCGAAAGCAGGCTCACTACGCGCTTCTGCCCTCGGCTTTGCACCATGTGGCGCAAGGTATCGCGCATGGGCACGAGGCTAGCGCCCGTTCGGGTGCGCAGGTAAGTCATGAAATACTCGAAAAACGGATTGTTGAGCGGCTTGTATATTCCGCTCACTTCCGCCGATAGCCACACGGCCCCTGAGGTAAGGACCCACTCCCAGTTGCCGGCGTGCGAGGAAAGTCCCAACGCCATACGGCCGGCCCGAAAATGGCGCTCGAACACTTCGGGGTTGCGCACATTTACCCGCTGCTTGAGTTCGGCGTCGGGCATTACGGCCAGCTTCAGCGTCTCCACCATCACCTGAGAAAAGTGCCGGTAGAACGCTTTGCCAATGCGCTCAATTTCAGCCGAAGATTTCTCGGGGAAGGACTTCTGCAGGTTGGTACGCACCACCTTCCACCGGTAGCGCACCACGTAGGCGAGCAGGAGATAAATAACCTCCGCTTTTGCATAGAGCACGGGCCAAGGCAGGTGGGCCACGCCCAGCAGCACCCACCGCAGAGGCTCGTAATACCAAGGATAAGAGCGGGAAGCGAGCGGGGCGTTTGCGTCGGTTACGGTTCTGCTCATCGCGGCACGGCCGCGCCCGCCGGCGCGTATTCTGGAGAGTTTCGCTCACCAATTACCCGGTGCCCAGTCAGCAGCGTTTTATTACCCGGCCCGCCGTATACTTCTACAAACAAGGTGAAGGGCCCGTCCGGCAGCGGGCCCAACGGCAGCTGGCCTGCTATGGCAGTAGGACGCCCGCTTTGGGCGTTGAGAACAGCGTCGGCATCGGCGGCCGAGCCATCCGGGGTGGTGAGGTGATAATGCACGCGCAGGGGGTGGCCGGTGGGCGCGTTGTGCAGTTCCGTATAAAAGAAGATGTTTTCGGCGCCCCGAGCATAAACGTTACCCGGCGTTCGCGTGAGCCGATAGCCGCCCCGGGAGAAGTTATCGACACCCACACCGCGGACCGCAGGCCGGGCCAGCAGCACAATATCGCTGAAAAACGGCCCCGCGGGTGCCTCCAGCACCAAGGGCTTCTCCACAGTGGTTTCACCGTTGGCGGTGCGATATTGGTCGCGCACGGTACCGCGCAGGGTGTATTTGCCGTCGGGTAGCAGAATCCGCTTCAGGAAGCTCTGTGGGTTTTTGATGGCGATGGTGGTGTCGTTAAGCACCGGCGGTTTCAGCGTCACCACTTCACGGTAGGCGGGCGTTCCGTCAGCTTTCAGCACTTCCAGCGTTACGGTAGCTGCCGACTGAAACGACTTCGGCGCCCGCTGCCGATAGGTAAGCGACTGCGTGGGAACCGTTACATAGATTTCTACCTCTGCGCCTTTCTCTACCTTGTTCAGGTTGCGGAAGCGGGCCACGTCCAGCAGAATCTGTGGTGGGCCCGCGTAGGCCGCTAAGTGCAGCAGCAGGGCAAAAACAACGAGAATTGGGCTTTTTAACATGGCAAGCAAAGGTAAGGAAGTGCAAATTGGCATGTCCAGCAAAAGTCACCCGCTGTAGTTTGTGCTGCTGAGACATAATAACAGGCCCGAGCGGGTGCCAATATCAAGCGCTACCCACCCAAAGCAACCTGCTTACCCAAACAGTTGCAACTTTCAGCCCAAACTGCCCGCCACGCGTAGCCCCCTGCGCCATCTTATACACTCCGTGATACTATTAACCGAGCTTCACTACCACCCCCCTGCCGCGCTTTTCGCCGAGCTGCTTCGTGCCGATGGCATTTTGCTGGAAGCCCACGAGCACTACCGCAAGCAAACCTACCGCAACCGCTGCCTTATCCGCACGGCACAGGGTGTGCAGCCGCTCACGGTGCCGGTCATCGACGGCAACCGGGCCGAGAAAGTCAGCATTTCGGCCATTGAGATTGATTACTGTCAGAATTGGATTCACCGGCATTGGCGCACCTTGCAAACCGCTTACGGCAACAGCCCGTATTTTGAGTATTATGCGGACTACTTGCATGATATTTATGTACGTAAGCCTAACTTGCTCTTCGACCTGAACCTGCAATTCCTTCAGTTATTGCTGCGCTGTTTCCGACTGACCCTGCCCCTCCACCTCACCGACGAGTACCTTCTCAACTACTCCGCGCAACCTTCTTCGGAGAAATTTGGTCTTACTGATAGCCAATCAGTCATCGCCGACCAGCGCGACTGGTTGACACCCAAAACCAACTTGAAAACGGCGGAACCTGACAGTCCGACAGCCCCTCTGCTGGTGCGGCCCTACCCCCAGGTGTTTGGCCCAGGTTTTGAGCCTGGGCTGAGTGTTCTGGACCTGCTTTTCTCGCAGGGCCCGGCTGCCGGCGCTTTTTTACAGTAAACTGCCTTTTTTCAGCAACCTGTATTTTTCCGCTGACGTTAGATTAAGTGCTTACGTGCCGTAGCCGGCCCGAACCTTCGCCCGAGACTGCTTGTTTTCAAGCTACATCGGCCCAACCCGTTTTGCGTGTATTATTCCCGACGCGGGGCTATTTGAATTTTTTACTACGTTTATTGGCATGGAAGCTAAATTCTCAAACCGCGTCAAAGAGGTTATTTCCCTCAGTCGGGAAGAGGCCATCCGTCTCGGCCACGACTATATTGGTACCGAGCACTTGCTGCTCGGCATGATTCGCGAGGCAGAGGGTACGGCCCTTGGCCTGCTGCGCAAGCTGGGCGTGAGCATCGACGAGCTTAAGTTCTCGTTGGAGCAGGCCACGCGCAACACCGCGACCCAGGGCACCAGCATCACCGGCTCGATTCCGCTCACGAAGCAGACCGAGAAAGTGTTGAAAATAACCTATTTGGAGGCTAAAATCTTCAAATCCGAAATCATCGGCACCGAACACCTGCTGTTGTCTATTCTGCGGGACGAAGACAACATATCTTCTCAAATTCTTTCCAAGTTTAACGTGAACTACGAAACTGTGCGCGACTCGCTGGACTACCACGGTAACGCCTCGCCGAGCCCCAAAGCCGGCCCAGATACCGACGACGACGATAACGACAAGCTGTTCGGCTCGTCGGGCCCCGGTGGGCGCGGCAGCGCCGGTAGTGCAGCTGCCAAGAAGCCCGGCGAAAAATCGCGCACCCCGGTGCTTGATAACTTCGGCCGCGACCTCACCAAGCTGGCCGAAGACGACAAGCTCGACCCTATTGTAGGCCGCGAAAAAGAAATTGAGCGTGTGGCCCAAATCCTGAGCCGCCGCAAAAAGAACAACCCCATTCTCATTGGTGAGCCCGGTGTAGGTAAAACGGCTATCGCTGAAGGCCTCGCCCTGCGCATCATTCAGAAGAAAGTAAGCCGCGTGCTGTTCAACAAGCGCGTAGTGACTCTCGATTTGGCTTCGCTGGTGGCTGGCACCAAGTACCGCGGCCAGTTTGAGGAGCGCATGAAGGCCGTGATGAACGAGCTGGAGAAGTCGCCCGACGTGATTCTGTTCATTGACGAGCTGCACACCATCGTGGGCGCCGGCGGTGCTTCGGGCTCGCTCGACGCTTCCAACATGTTCAAGCCAGCTTTGGCCCGCGGCGAGATTCAATGCATCGGCGCCACAACGCTGGACGAGTACCGTCAGTACATCGAGAAAGACGGCGCCTTGGCCCGTCGTTTCCAGATGGTGATGGTAGACCCCACCACGCCCGAGGAAACCATCGAAATCCTGCACAACATCAAGGACAAGTATCAGGACCACCACCACGTGGTGTACACCGATAAAGCTATTGAGCAGTGCGTGATGCTATCGGACCGCTACATGTCTGACCGTTTCCTGCCGGACAAGGCCATCGACATTCTCGACGAGGCCGGTGCCCGCGTTCACATCAACAACATCGTGGTGCCCGAGGATATTCTCACGCTCGAAGAGCAGATTGAGAACATTAAAGGCGAGAAGAACCGCGTGGTAAAATCGCAGAAATACGAGGAAGCCGCCAAGCTCCGCGACACTGAGAAGAAGCTACTGGACCAACTCGAAACCGCTAAGAAGAGCTGGGAAGAGGAAACCAAGAAGAAGCGCTACACGGTGAAAGAGGAGAACGTGGCCGAGGTTATCGCCATGATGACCGGCATTCCCGTTTCGCGCGTGGCCCAGAACGAAAGCCAGAAGCTGCTCAATATGAACGAGGAGCTGCAGGGCAAAGTGATTGGCCAGGACAAAGCCATCAAGCAGTTGGTAAAAGCTATTCAGCGCACCCGCGTAGGCTTGAAGGACCCCAAGAAGCCCATTGGCTCGTTCGTGTTCCTCGGCCCGACGGGTGTGGGTAAGACGGAGTTGGCTAAGGTGCTTGCCACTTATCTCTTCGACAAGGAAGATGCGCTAGTGCGCGTCGACATGTCGGAGTACATGGAGAAGTTCAGCGTATCGCGCCTGGTGGGCGCGCCTCCCGGCTACGTGGGCTACGAAGAGGGCGGCCAGCTGACGGAGAAAATTCGCCGCAAGCCGTACTCCGTTATCCTGCTCGACGAGATTGAGAAGGCTCACCCAGACGTGTACAACCTGCTTCTGCAGGTACTGGACGACGGTATCTTGACCGACGGCCTCGGCCGCAAGGTGGACTTCCGGAACACCATCATCATCATGACCTCGAACATTGGGGCACGTGACCTGCAGGATTTCGGCGCCGGCATCGGCTTCGGCACCAAGGCCCGGCAGGAGAACATGGACGAGTTGACCAAGGGCACCATCACCAACGCCCTGAAGAAAACCTTCTCGCCCGAGTTCCTGAACCGTTTGGATGACGTCATTGTCTTCAACTCGCTCGACAAGAAGGACATTCACCGCATCATCGACATCAGCCTCAGCAAGCTCCTCTCGCGGGTGCAGGCCCTGGGCTACCGTGTCGAGCTGACCGACGCTGCCAAGGATTATGTGGCAGATAAAGGCTACGACCCGAAATATGGTGCTCGCCCGCTGAACCGCGCCATCCAGAAGTATATCGAAGACCCGATTGCTGAGGAAATCCTGAAAGCGCAAGTGGTGCATGGCGACGTCATCACCGCCGACTACGCCGAAGGTGCAGAAGAGCTGACTTTTGCTGTGAGCAAGAGCGGCGAAGCCCAGAACCTTGCGAGTGACGAGCGCCCGGCCGACAAACCCGAAGCGCCTGACACGGACTCGAAGAAGTAATTAGGTAAGAGGTAACGAAAACGGCTGGTTTCCATAAAGGAATCAGCCGTTTTTATTATATCCGATATCATCACCCTACGGCTTATCAAAACTGCATATTCCTGGTCACTCAAACTTACCTTGCCGCTCTTGATTCCGATTGTTGGACTTGCCCAACAATTAGAAAAAGCGTCCCCATACAACAAAGCCCTTCTTGAAGCCGACCAAGAAACTGACAAGGCCTACGGAACATCAAAAGGCATTCACACTTTTACCCCGCAGGTGCGTGGAGTAAGCGGAGCCGGAGGCACCGTGTACTGGGTTGCTGCCGATGGCAAATCGCTCTCAGCCTATCAGAATGGCCAGCTGCAATGGAAGGCCGACATAGCAAAAGCTTTTCAAAAGCTTATTGGCCAGACCGAAATTCAAAAACTGGCCCTGAGTTCCGAAGTGCTTTTCCTATTCACAGCGAAAAAAGGACATGCAGAAATAAACCGGAAAACTGGAGAGATTTCGGCGGTTGGATATTATCTGTAGTAGAGTCATCTGCCTCATCCCGTAAGCCGGTTCCAGGAATGGAGCTGGCTTTTTTGTTGCCTATCTATTACCTTGAGTCTTGGTTTTGACCAATTTTAATCGATTTGAAACAATTCTAATTCTTATCATGAATTTTCTGCACAAGGCAATCTTGGCTGGAGTTAGTATGGCCCTGTTTAGTGGTGGCGCATTGGCGCAATTGGCTCCGGTAGCGCCAATAAAGCCCAAAGTATTCATAAATTTTGGCGTCACGCGCACCGACAACTACTACTGGCTAAACCAACCCACCAATGCTGAAGTGCTAAAGTACCTCAACGCGGAAAATGCTTATTTTGATAAGCAGATGGCTGGCGCGCAGGCTACGAAAAAGAAGCTTGTGGCTGAAATCAAAGGCCGCATAAAGCAAGAAGATGCGTCGGTACCGTATCGAGACAATGGTTATTACTACTACACCCGCTTCGAGTTCGGCAGCGAGTACCCCATTTATTGCCGCAAGAAGGGCAGCACCATTGAATCGGAAGAAGTGCTGCTGAATGGGGATGAGATGGGCACGGGCCGCCCCTACTTCCAGATTGGCGACTGGGCCGTGAGCGACAACAACCAGTTTCTGGCTTTTACGGCCGATACGGTGAGCCGGCGCCTCTACACGCTAAGGTTTAAGAACCTGCTCACTGGCCAACTCTTTCCGGAGCGCATTGCCAATACCGGGGGTGAAGTGGTGTGGGCCGCCGACAACAAAACGGTCTTCTACACCAAAAAAGATGTGGCCACCCTGCTGCCATACCAAGTGTACCGGCACACAGTGGGCACCGACCCCAAAACTGATGCCGTGGTGTATGAGGAGCACGACAACACGTTCAACGTGCGAGTGAGCCGCTCGAAGTCGCGGAAGTTCGTTGCCATCGAGTTGGCCAGTTCGCTGTCATCAGAATACCGCTACGTCGATGCCGTGACCCCAAAGGCTAAGTTTAACACGTTTTTACGCCGGGAGAAAGACCACCTCTACCATGTAGAGCACCTGGGCGACAAATTCTACGTGCGCACCAACTGGGAGGCGCCCAACTACCGGCTGATGGTGACGCCCATAACCAACACTGCTAAGACCGCCTGGCGTGACGCCATTACCCGCCACCCCGAGATTTTTCTTGACAACTTCACACTGTTCCGCGAGTACTTGGTACTGAATGAGCGCAAGGGCGGTCTGCGCCAACTACATGTAGTGAGCTTCAAAGACAAGCAGGAGCATTACCTACCGTTTGAGGAGCCGGCCTACACGGCCACCATCGGCACCAATGTGGAGCAGGACACTCCCTTGCTTCGCTACAACTATACCTCGCTGACGACGCCGGCGTCCATATTTGAGTACGACATGGGCACGCGCACCAGCACGCTGCTGAAGGAACAACCGGTGCTGGGAGGCTTCAACAAGCGCGACTACGTGACGGAGCGCATTTTCGTAAAGTCGCGCGATAATGTATTCATCCCCATGTCCTTGGTATACAAGAAAGGCACCAAGCTAGACGGCACAGCGCCGCTGCTGCAATACGCTTACGGCTCCTACGGCTCTTCGCAGGACCCCACCTTCAGCGCCGCTCGCCTGAGCCTACTGAACCAAGGTTTCATCTACGCACTGTGCAACATCCGCGGGGGGCAGGAAATGGGCCGCCAGTGGTTTGAAAACGGCCGCATGCTGAACAAGAAGAACAGCTTCAATGACTTTATCGACTGCTCACTCTACCTCACCAAGCCTCAGGAAGCCACGTTAGCTGGCAACAAAACCAAGCAGCAGTACACCGCCACCGATAAGCTCTTTGCCATGGGCGGCAGCGCGGGCGGCCTGCTCATGGGCGCCGTGCTGAACATGCGCCCCGACCTTTACAAGGGTGTGATTGCCGCCGTGCCGTTCGTCGATGTGGTCACGACCATGTCAGACCCTACCATCCCTCTCACCACCAGCGAATACGACCAGTGGGGCAACCCTGCCGATGAAGATTACTTTAACTACATGCTCTCGTATTCGCCCTACGACAACGTGAAGGCCCAGGCTTACCCCAACATTCTGGTTACGACCGGCCTCTACGACTCGCAGGTACAGTACTACGAGCCGGCGAAGTGGGTGGCCAAGCTGCGCGCCCTAAAAACCGATAAAAACCAATTGCTGCTGCACACCGACATGAGCGCCGGGCATGGCGGGGCGTCGGGCCGCTTTAAGTCCATCGACGACACGGCACGGCAGTACGCGTTTATGCTTATGCTGCTGGGCAAGAACCTGTAAGCAGTTCTATCGGCACAAATGCCTGTTACTATCCAAGAACGTCATGCGGAGCTTGCCGAAGCATCTCTACCACGAGAGTAAATCTTTTAGTCACGCGGTAAAGATGCTTCGGCAAGCTCCGCATGACGTTCCGTGTTTATCAGCTGGACGTTTGTTCTTTTGATTATTACCCTTTCAGAATAACGCGGCCATAATCTACCCGTAACCTACCTTTGGCCTCCCACTCTGCGCTTCATTCCCACCAGCGCGCTTACCCTCACTTATGCCCGACCCGCACGCTCACGCCCACCTGTCTAAAACCGAACTGCTGGCCCGCAAAAACGAAGAAGCTCTGCTCGGCGGCGGCCAGGCCCGCATCGATTCCCAACACAAAAAAGGCAAGCTCACCGCCCGCGAACGCATCGACCTGCTGATGGACGAAGGCTCGTTTGAAGAAATTGGCAAGTTTGTGATGCACCGGGCCAAGGACTTCGGCCTCGACAAAGAGCACTACCTCGGCGATGGCGTAGTAACGGGCTACGGCACCGTAAATGGCCGCTTGGTGTACGTTTTCTCCCAGGACTTCACGGTTTTTGGCGGCTCGTTGAGCGAAACGCACGCCGAGAAAATCGTTAAAATCATGGACTTGGCCATGAAGAACGGCGCGCCCGTTATTGGCCTGAACGACTCGGGCGGAGCCCGTATTCAGGAAGGCGTGGTGAGCCTCGGCGGCTACGCCGACATCTTCTACAAAAACACCCTCGCCTCGGGCGTGGTGCCGCAGCTGTCGGCCATCATGGGGCCATGCGCGGGCGGCGCGGTGTACTCGCCGGCCATCACCGACTTTATTCTGATGGTGGAACACACGAGCTACATGTTCGTGACTGGCCCCAACGTGGTGAAGACTGTGACCCATGAGGAAGTTACGAGTGAGGAGCTCGGCGGTGCCAGCACTCACTCGGCCAAAAGTGGGGTTACGCACTTTAGCTGCGCCAATGAAGTGGCCTGTATCACGCACATCAAGCAGCTGCTGAGCTACATGCCGCAGAACTGCGAAGAAACGGCCCCTGCTCAGCCTTACGAAGCCAGCGGCGACGAAAGTCGTCCCGCGCTCGACCGGTTGATTCCGGACAATGCCAACCAGCCCTACGATATCCGCGAGGTAATCGAAGGCATCATCGACACCAACTCTTTCCTCGAGGTTCATCAGAACTTTGCCGAAAACATTGTTGTGGGCTTTGCCCGTTTGGCAGGTCGCAGCATCGGCATTGTGGGCAACCAGCCGGCCGTTTTGGCGGGCGTACTCGACATTAACGCCAGCACCAAAGCGGCGCGCTTCGTGCGTTTCTGTGACTGCTTCAACATTCCGCTGCTGGTGCTTGAAGACGTACCCGGCTTCCTGCCCGGCACCGACCAGGAGTGGCGCGGCATCATCACCAATGGTGCCAAGCTGCTGTACGCTTTCTGCGAAGCCACCGTGCCGCGCATCACGGTCATTACCCGCAAAGCGTATGGCGGGGCCTACGACGTGATGAACTCCAAGCACATCGGCGCCGATATGAACTATGCTTGGCCCACCGCCGAAATCGCTGTGATGGGTGCCAAGGGCGCCGCCGAAATTATTTTCAAGCGCGAAATCGCCACTGCCGACGACCCTGCGGCCAAATTGCAGGAGAAAGTAGACGAGTATCAGGAAAAATTTGCTACTCCCTACCGCGCCGCACACCGGGGCTTCGTAGATGAAGTAATTCTGCCCTCACAAACCCGGCAGAAGCTCATTCGTGCTTTCAAAATGCTTGAAAACAAAGTGGACGTACTGCCGCGCAAAAAGCACGGCAACATTCCGCTCTAAAATCGTTTGTTATGCTGACGCAGGAAGCATCTTCTCACGGCTGCCTTCGTTCAACTTACTATTTCCCGCAGCGCAGACGTGATTATGATTCTTCGCTGCGCTCAGAATGACAGTTACTATGCGTCCCGAGTCCTTCGAATTCCTCCAGACCTACCTCAACAACCCCTCCCCTACCGGCTTTGAGAAAGAAGGCCAAAAGCTGTGGCTGGAATACATCAAGCCATATATCGACGAGTATTTCGTGGATACTTACGGCACTGTAGTAGGCGTGATTAATCCAGATGCGAAATACAAGGTCGTCATCGAAGCCCACGCCGATGAGATTTCTTACTTCGTGAATTATATCACCAAGGAAGGCTACATCTACGTGCGCAAGAACGGCGGCTCCGACCCCTTGGTAGCACCCAGCAAACGCGTTAATATTTTCGGCGAGAAAGGCATTGTGAAGGCCGTGTTTGGCTGGCCGGCCATCCACGTGCGCAAGCCTGACCAGGACAAAGCGCCCACCATTGAAACCGTGTTTCTGGACTGCGGCGCCAGCAACCGAGACGAGGTAGAAGAGCTTGGCATCCACGTTGGCTCCGTCGTCACGTTCGAAGACGAGTTTTCGGTGATGAACGAGAAGTTATACGTAGGCCGGGCGCTTGACAACCGCATGGGCGGCTTCATGATTGCCGAAGTAGCCCGCATGCTGAAAGAGAACGACCAAAAACTGCCCTTTGGCTTGTATATCGCAAATGCCGTGCAGGAGGAAGTCGGCCTGCGAGGAGCCGAAATGGTGGCCGAACGCATCAAGCCCGACGTGGCCATCGTGACGGACGTGACGCATGACAGCCAGGCGCCGATGTATGAGAAAAAGACTTCCGGCGACATTGCCTGCGGCAAAGGTCCGGTGGTCACCTACGGCCCGGCTGTGCAAAACAACCTGCGCGAGCTCATCATCGACACGGCCAAGATGCGCGACATACCGTTCCAGCGCGCCTCCGCGACCCGGGCTACCGGCACCGACACCGATGCCTTCGCCTATTCCGGCGCGGGCGTGGCCTCGGCCCTGATTTCGCTGCCGCTGAAGTACATGCACACCACTGTAGAAACCGTGCACCGCGACGACGTAGACAACGTAATTCGCCTGATTTACGAAACGTTGCTCCGCATAGAAGACGGACACGACTTCCGCTATTTTAACTAGGGTTCCTTTCGAAACTTACTGGTCTGATTACTATCAGGCCCTTCTTACACCGGACTACTTAACCCGGAGGTGAGAGGGGCCTTTAGTGTTATAAGACCAACCTGTGATAACTCTCCATGGACTTGCCTCCGATTTCGGTCCTGCCGCTTACCGTAACCGACCAAATGGGGCGGCGCGTGGCGGTGCCTTTTCCCCCGCAGCGTATTGTGTCCTTGGTGCCCTCGCAAACTGAGCTGTTGTTTGATTTAGGGCTAGGTGACAAAGTGGTTGGGTTAACCAAGTTTTGCATTCATCCTGCCGAAGCCCGGAAAGGAGCTACAGTCATTGGGGGCACCAAGAACTTTGATTTCGAGAAAATAGCGGCGTTAAAACCGGACCTAATTATCGGTAACAAAGAGGAGAATTATCAAGCCGGCATTGAGGAACTGGCAACTCAGTACCCCGTGTGGTTGAGCGACATTAGCACGCTGCCAGAAGCCCTCGACATGATTCGGAGGGTTGGCTTCATTGTTGGGGCTAAAGACAAGGCGGTGGCACTAGCGGCGGAAATTGAAGCCTGTTTTTCGATGCTAGCCTCTCCTGAAGCAACAGTACCCGTGGCCTACTTTATCTGGAGGAAGCCCTACATGGTAGCCGCCACCGGCACATTTATCAATGACCTGCTGCACCGCGCCGGCTTCAGCAATGTCTTCGCCGGCCTGACGCGCTACCCGGAAGTAAGCGCCGAGCAAGTGGCCGCTGCTGGCCCCCAGCGCATTTTTCTATCATCCGAGCCGTACCCGTTTGGAGAGAAACACATTGCTGAATTTCAGCAGCTCTGCCCCAGCGCGAGGATTGAAGTGGTCGACGGCGAACTATTCAGCTGGTATGGCAGCCGACTACGGGAGTCGGCTGCTTATTTCACACAGCTTCGCTAATCAGAAAACCGCTATTGGCCAGCTCTTTCCAAAACTGAGGATAAGATTTTTTCACTACCCCGGGCGACTCAATGGTGAGGTCCCCCAGCATCGCCAGCGGGGCGAAAGCCATGGCCATGCGGTGGTCATGGTAGGTAGCAACCGATTGGTTGTTGACTATGAATCCGCTTGACTCAGCCCGGAAGCGTCCCTCGCCCAGGTCGCGCAGGTCGCCGCCAAACTTGGCCAGCTCCGTTTGCAGCGCCGCAATGCGGTCAGTTTCCTTAATGCGCAGGCTTTCCAGACCGGTCATTTCCACGGGCAGGCCCCGAGCGGCAGCTACCACGGCAACGGTTTGCGCCAAGTCCGGGCAGTCAGTAAAGTCAAAGGCCAATGACTTTGATGCTTCGCCAACCAACTGCTGCCTGAGGTGAATGCCATCTGGCAAAAACGTGGTTTCCACGCCAAAATGGGTCATCATGCCCACAATGGCCTGGTCGCCCTGCAACGACTGCTCTCGCAACCACGGCAACGTAATTTCAGAGCCGGCAGGCGCCAAGGCTACCAGCGAGTACCAGTAGCTGGCCGCCGACCAGTCAGATTCCACCGTGTAGTCAGTGGGTCGATAAGCGCTGGGGCGCACCACGTAGGTGTCGGCTTCGGCCGTATAATCAGCCCCGAACAGCTGCATGAGCGCCACCGTCATGTTGATGTAGGGGCGCGAGCCAACGTGGCCGGTGAGCTGCAAGCGCAGCCCACCCGGTAGCCGCGGGCCCACCATCAGCAGCGCCGAGATATACTGGCTGCTAATATCGCCGCGCACGGCTAGCGTCGTGGGTTCGGCCACGTCGGGGGCAGCGGCAAAACCAGCCAGTTCCAGCGGCGGATAGCCCTCGTGGTTGAGGTAACTGATGCTCGCACCGGCTTGGCGCAGCGCATCGACCAGTACGGCAATGGGGCGCTCCTGCATCCGGGCGGTGCCCGTGAGTTGGCCGCGCCAGTTCGTAACGCTGAGGTAAGCTGTGAGGAAGCGCATGACGGTGCCGGCATCCTCGGCATCGAGTGCGTCGGTGCCGGGCGCAGCGGCCAGCAGGCGACGCATGAGCTGGGTATCGTGGGCGTCGGAGAGGTTGCCTAGCGTGCCGCCACCGGCCAGGGCCTGCAGAATAAGGGCGCGGTTGGCTTCGCTTTTGGAAGCTGGAAGTTGGGCGGTGCCGCGGAGCGGGCCACCAAGCCAGGATAAGTGCATAAAGAAGTATAGCGCCTACTTGAGCTGACGCCTTAGTGAATTAGCGGTGAAATTTACTGACGGGCGCAACTGAAAGCGCGCTACAACCGGTGGTAGTACCGCAATGATTCGGCAATTTCGTCTACGGTCACGGGCTGGTCAAATACACCGTTGCCAATGCCGTTGAGCAAGGTGCAATTGATGGTGCTGCCCGAATTTTTCTTGTCCTGCAGCGCTAGCTCGGCAATGGCTGCGGTCTCCAGACTCACAAACGTCAGTTTGTCGAATACCGAGAACACGAACGTTTCGATTTTGTCTAACTCGTCGGCGCTCAGCAGGCCGCGCTGCACCGACAGCCAGCTTTCGCAGACCAAGCCCGCGGCTACGGCCTCGCCGTGCAGGGCTTCGCGGCCGGGCTGGGTCAGCAGGTGGCTTTCCAGCGCGTGGCCCACGGTATGGCCGAAGTTAAGCAGCTTGCGCGGGCCGCTTTCCAGAGGGTCCTGGGCCACGATGCGCTGCTTGAGCGCCACCGACTCGCGGATGATGCTGGTCCAGTCGTCGGTGAGCCAGCCCAGGCGCCGATGCTGATTGAAGGCGTCGGCATCGGCAATTAGCCAATGCTTGAGCACTTCGGCATAGCCCGACTTTAGCTGCCGCGGGTCGAGCGTTTGCAGAAACTGCGGCTCGATAAACACAGCAGCCGGCGCCTGAAACACGCCCAGCTGGTTTTTGTAGCCCTGAAAATCGACGCCGGTTTTGCCACCCACACTGGCATCTACCTGTGCCAGCAGTGTGGTGGGCACCTGCACAAAGCGAATGCCGCGCTTGTATAGCGCCGCCGCAAAGCCGCCCAGGTCGGTAACCACGCCCCCGCCAATATTCACCAGCACGGCGTGGCGGTCGGCGCGCTCCTCGGTGAGCGTAGCCCATACGATGGCACTGCTTTCCAGTGTTTTATATTCTTCGCCGGCCGGAATCTGAATGAGGCAATAATCCGCGGGCAGGTGTTTCTCCAGCAGGGGCAAACACAGGCGGGAAGTGTTACTATCGGCCAGCACAAACACGCGGGTCACGGCCGGGCGATACAGCAGCTCGGCGAGCGCCGGCAGGGCTTCGGGCCCGATTAAAACAGAACTATCCATGGCACAAAAGTCAGCAGAAATTTTTGCGGGTGGCTATTTTCCCGAGCAACCTTCTAGCGGTGTGGCAGGTCATGCGACTATAAAAGCTGTATTTGTACTTCAAGCTCTGCCGTCATGCCACGCTCATACCCTCGGGCACGCCACCTTTTTCTACTCGTTGCGGGGCTTTATTTAGGGGCCTGTTCCAAAGCGCCGGTTTCACCCGAAGCTGCCAAAGCAGAGCTGCTGGTCGGGCATTGGGAGCTCACCCAAACTGACGGCGGGCCAACGGGCGGCCTCCAGCCCGCCGCGCCTGCCGAAAAGCATGAGCTTGTCTTCACCAGCAACAAGGCCACGTTCATACGCAATGGAGTAGCCACGGCCTCATCAACGTACTCTCTGTTTCAAGCGAATTCCTACGTTAATCGCTGCCCCCAAACCTTCCTGGCTTACGGCCGCCGGAGCGGGCAGGAAAAAGAGTTTATCGAGCGAATCAGCCCGACTGAGCTGGTCATCGTGGAAGATTATGCCAATGGCCTCGGCTACTACTATACGCGCCGCTAATTCCATTTTTTCGTTTCTAATCATGCCACGCTCCCTCCGTCCCTATCTGCTTAGCCTGTTGGCGTCGGGCAGCATGCTCACCGGCTGCGAAAAAGAATCGGACTCTTTATCCGGCTTGGCAGGCACCTGGAAACTCACCAACCGGGAGTGCTTCTGCGTGCCGGCCCCGGTACCCAACGAGACGGCGACATTTACCAACAGCGAATTTTCCTTTTACAAGGAAGGTCAGCTATCAGCGAGCGGCACTTACGCCTTTACTGAAGGCAAAACCTGCGGGGGCTCAACCCTTATACCCGTGGCTCGCCTGACTTACGCCACTCTCAATAATCCGCCGACAGATGTGGTTGTGACGGTAGCTGGCAATACGCTGGTGCTGGACTACGGCATTGCCTGCGATGCCCCGCGAGAAACCTACAAGCGCACGAGTACGAAGCAATAATCTGCTGTTTCCCCAGGTTCCAGCCACCAGAGTTCCCATGAAACGACTTCTTACCCACTTCCTATTGCTTGCAGTAGTGACCCTTGGGCTGATAAGCTGCAAAAAGGACGCAGACCTTGCCACTGGGCTGGTCGGCACCTGGAAACTTACCAGCCGCGAGGAATGCTATTGCCCTGCCGGGCAAGTGTACGATGAGACGGTCGCCTTTACAGCCACCAGCTTCACGTTTGTGAGGGATGGCCTGATTGTTAGGCAGGGAACCTATGCGCAGGCTACGGCGGCAGCGTGTGGCACCACCGCCCTGATTCCGGTACTAGCCTTCACTGACGTTGTTAATCAGTCGCTAAGAAATGTTCCCTTCGCGCTCAATAATCAAAAGCTAGTGCTGGACTACCGCAACCGTTGTATCTCCGACTCTCCGGTTGACACCTACCAACGCGTGCCCTAAAACGCTCGGCCTACAAGCCGGGCCCCAAATGTGTAGGCCCATCCACGGGGCGGCCATTGAGCACTTCGGTTTGCTTGCGAATGCTCTCGATGTGAATCAACTTGTAGAGTTCGCCCACAAATTTCTCGTTAATGTGCAGCCGAGAAGCCCATTCCTGGCGTGTTTTGAAAATCTCCTGCCAGCGGTCGAGCTGGAGAATCTTTACGTTGTTTTCCTTTTTGTATTCGGCCAGCTCTTCTACCAACGCCATGCGGCGGGCCAGGGCCTCCACTATTTCGCGGTCGGCCACGTCCATTTTCTGGCGTAGCTCCTCGGCGTGGTTCAAGAATTCTTCCGAGCTCTCGGAAGCCTTGCGACGGTACTGCAGCGCATCGAGAATTTCGCCCAGGCGCACGGGCGTCACCTGCTGTTCGGCGTCGCTTAGGGCGTGGTCGGGGTCGGGGTGCGATTCGATGATGAGGCCATCGTAGTCCAGGTCCAGAGCTTTTTGGGCGATGGGTAGCAGCAGGTCGCGGCGGCCGCCAATGTGGCTGGGGTCGCAGATAAGCGGAATGTGCGGAAAGCGGGTTTTCAGCTCGATGGGCAGAATCCAGGTGGGCGCGTTGCGGTAGCGGCTGGGCGCAAACGTGCTGAACCCGCGGTGGATGGCCGCCAAGTCGGTAATGCCGGCCCGCTCCATACGCTCCAGCGCTCCGGCCCAGAGGGCAACGTCGGGGTTCACGGGGTTCTTCACCATCACGGGCACGCCGGTACCGGCCAGGGCATCGGCCAGTTCCTGCACCGCAAACGGGTTCACCGTCGTCCGCGCCCCAATCCAAAGCACGTCGATGCCGTGGCGCAGGGCCTGTTCTACGTGGCGCGGAGTGGCCACCTCAACGGTGGTGGGAATGCCGGTTTCGGCCTTCACACGCTGCAGCCAAGGCAGCGCAGCGGCTCCCATGCCTTCAAAAGACCCCGGCCGGGTGCGGGGCTTCCAGATACCCGCCCGAAACAAATCGATTTTTCCCAGGGCCTTCAGGCCGTGGGCCGTAGCCATTACCTGCTCCTCGGTTTCGGCTGAGCACGGGCCCGCAATGAGAAGGGGCTGACCTTTCGTGGCCAACATTCTGGTAAAGAACGTATCAGTAACTGGGAGCATTTTTTGATAGGCAACAAATGAGGGCGCGTTCCTGGCTCGTGCCGAAAAGCGCAGCAAACGTAACTCGTTTCCTCGAAACGTTGTTTACCGGTTACCTTCGCCCGCCTTATTGGTTTCGCCCCATTCCCACCCACCAGCTGTTTCTTATGTCGCCCGCTTCCCCCACTCAGGCCCCGCCCATTTCCTTCGAAGACACCCGCGTGGCTTTTGCTTCCAAGTCCGACGCCCAACTTCGTAAAGTCTACGCCTTGTTTGCGGCCATGAACAACGGAACGCTGGTGAAAACCGGCAGCGGTCTGATGAAATCGGCCCTGAAGTGGGGCCTGCCCGGCACCAAGTTCCTCATCAAGCACTCCATCTTCGAGCAGTTCTGCGGCGGCGAAACCATTGCCGAATGCCGCTCCGTTACCGAAGAGCTGGGCAAATACAACATCGGCACCATCCTCGACTATTCGGTGGAAGGCGAAGGCAGCGACCGCAGCTACGACCACACCCGCGACGAAATCCTGGCCACCATCGACGAGGCCCACCGCTCCAGGCACATACCCTTTTCGGTATTCAAAGTCACGGGCGTGGCCAACGTGGCCATTCTCGAGAAAATCCAGGCCGGCAAGCTCCTCACCGCCGAGGAAGAAGCCTCGCACGCCCGCGCCGTGGCCCGCGTCGATGCTCTATGTGCCCGGGCCCACCAGCACGGCGTGCGCCTGTTTGTCGATGCCGAGGAAAGCTGGTTTCAGCACACCATCGACCTGCTGACCTACGAGATGATGGCCAAGTACAACCGCGAAACGGCCATCGTCTGGAATACCTACCAACTCTACCGCCACGACCGACTCGACGCGCTCAAAGCCGCCCACGACACCGCCGTGGAAGCTGGCTACTTTATAGGAGCCAAGCTCGTGCGCGGTGCTTACATGGAGAAAGAGGCCCGGGTAGCCAAGCAGCGCGGCCACGAAAACCCCATCAACCCCACCAAGAACGCCACCGATGCACTGTACGACGAGTCGCTGCACTACTGCATCGACCACATCGACCGCATCAGCATTTGCGCCGGAACGCACAACGAAGCCAGTTCGCTGCTGCTCACCCAGCTCATGCAGCAAGCCGGCCTGGCCCCCAACGACCCCCGGGTATGGTTTGCCCAGCTTTACGGCATGAGCGATAACCTCACCTACAACCTCGCCAATGCCGGCTACAACACCGCCAAGTACCTCCCCTACGGGCCTGTAGCCGCTGTGATGCCCTACCTCCTGCGCCGAGCCGACGAAAATACCGCCATTGCCGGCCAGAGCAGCCGTGAGTTTCTGCTCATTCAGAAAGAAATCCGGCGCCGCCAAGGTCGGTAATTCGAACTTGCTTCGGGTATAGACAAAAAGTTAACCAAGTATTCAAAAAAGGATAATGCTTGCGGTCAGCAAGGCATTATCCTTCTCTTGGTTTATGATAATTTCTTTGTCAATTACCAAGGATTTGACATCCTCTTTTAAAGGCTAATTAATCAACAAACAAGCCCTAGCCGCCGCCCTTTTCGATTTAGGAACGATTCTGGCACGGCATCTACCAAGAGGGAATGAATTATCCGGTCGGTGCAGCGCCTTCTAACGGTGCCTTCCCGTTTAATTTCACTACTTTTCAGCCCCCAAAACGGTTTTCGTTCATTTGATGCCCCGCTATGATTGGTCGCATACGCACTTATTTAATTCGCTATTCCCGTCAACAATCCGGAACAGTAAGCTACCTCACCTTGGTGCAGGAAGCTGAACTGGGGCTAAATCTGGAAATTTCACACGAAAAGTCTCGTCTAAACGAGATGCTGGCTGAAATCTCCATGAGTGAGTACGAAGAGGGCCGTCCGCCCCTCAGCTGCCTCGTCAAAGTGCAAGGTTCCAAAGGCCAAGGTGATAACTTTTATAAGCTGTGCGAGAAGATGGGCATGGGCGAGTGGCGCTCCCTTAAGCAAAACGAAGAGTTTCTGAAAGACCTCATTAGCGAATGCCGGGAGTTCTGGCGCGACGAAGCCAATTTTCAGAACTTTGCTTAATCCGGCTCCTCTGACCTTCAGAGTGCCATAGGCTCAAATTATAGCTTTTAGCTAATGTTTCGGGTGCGGAGTGAAAAGCTGGAAAACAAATAGGATGTAACCTCTACTGCGGTGGTCCCGTTAAGGAACTCAACTAACCGCTAGGTTGGCTATCCTTTCCACTTTACCACTTCTTTCACCATGAATACCAACGATCCAAACAACCCGCAGAATACCGGTACTGGCGCAGGCGCAAACTTCGGCACCCGTGCCACAGGCACCGGTCTGGGCAACAGCGTCGGCTCTAGTAACGAAGGCACCAGCTACAACGCTGGCACCGGCAACGACAGCGGCTTGGGTACATCTACGAATTCCGGCGCTTCGCTCGGCAACAATCCTGTAAACTCGGTTGAAGGCGACGACTTCAGCGCAACTTCTAAAGGTGCTGCTATGGCTGGCACCCCCGGTGCAGTAGTAGGCCGCGGCATTGATGGCATCCAAAATACCGCCGACCATGCTGCCCACGCCGCCACCGGCCAGCCTTATGACTCGAGCCGTGGCACGAACATGAGCGGTATGTTCCGCGACCGTGACAGCGCTGAACGCGCTTACCAGTCGCTCTCTTCGCGTGGCTACTCTAAAGACGACGTGAACGTACTCATGTCGGATGATACCCGCAAAACCCACTTTGGTGACGATAGCGCCCACACTGAGCTTGGCGATAAAGCCATGGAAGGTGCTGGTGTAGGTTCGGCCATTGGCGGCACGGCTGGTGCTATAATTGGCGCCATCGCAGCCATTGGCACTTCGGTTGCGCTGCCCGGCTTGGGCCTTGTTATCGCTGGCCCGCTGGCCGCCGCTTTGGCTGGTGCCGGTGCTGGTGGCCTCACGGGTGGCCTTGTAGGCGCCTTGGTAGGCTCGGGCATCCCTGAGGAGCACGCTGCCGAGTACGAAAAAGGCATCAAAGAAGGCGGCATCGTGATGGGCGTGAAGCCCCGCAACGAAGAAGATGCTCGCTACTTCGAAGAGGAGTTCCGTCGCCACAACGGCGACAAAATTTACAAGTACTAGTCTTGTTCCCAGGCTTCGGCCTTATAACTGAAAAAAGCCTTCCTCATTCGGGGAAGGCTTTTTTATTGCAACTTCTCCCTCCCCAAACTGGTCTGTATAACGAGAGTAGCAACGGCTCACATATTCGGGCACTTATTTCACCCCCTGGGGCGTTTTTAACGTAAGGATTAAGCTCCTTGAAGTGCTTGCCGCGCTCCGTACATTTGATTTTTATACCTGTTTTATATTCTTGCTAATGTCTTTCCCACGCTTGAAAGTCGGCTTGTATGCCTTTTTGGTGGCAGCCGTGTTTGTTCTGGCATCCTATCGGCTCATGCGCCGGGCTGACTCGGCAGTGCCGAGCAAAGGCCAGGTGCTGATTGGCACCATGCTACAGGGCCTTACCCAGGCCCATTACCAGCCCGAAAAGATTGACGATAACTTCTCCAAGCGTGTCTTTGACCTTTATCTGAAGCACCTCGATTACCGCAAGCAGTTCCTGCTGGCCACCGACGTGGACCAGCTCCGCCGTTACCAGACCGAAATTGACGACCAAGTAAAACGGGGTTCCAGCGAATTTCTGGACCTCAGCACCAAGCTGATTACGGAACGCACTAAGGAAATGCAGAGCCTCTACCGGGAGATTCTGGCCAAGCCTTTTGACTTCACGGTGGAGGAAACATTCCAGACCGACTTTGAAAAAGCGCCATTTCCAGTCAATAAGGTGGCCCAGCGCGAAATGTGGCGCAAGCTGCTGAAGTACGAAACCCTCAGCCGGATGTCGGAAATGATAGAGGCGCAGGAAAAAGCTAAAGAGGCCAAGCTCAGCGCGGCCACCGCTGCCCCTAGTGCCGCTAACCCTGAGGCCCCCACGGCCGCTGAGCCCGTGCGCACGCCCGCTCAAATGGAGGCCGAGGCTCGCAAGCGCGTGCTGAAGTACTACGACGACCAGTTTACCGACCTGAGCGAGACCGACGCTAATGAACGGCTGGCCACCTATGCCAACACCATTGCCAACACCTACGACCCCCACACCGAGTACTTCGCGCCCAAAGCCAAGGAAGATTTCGATTACGAAATGACCGGCCGCTTCGAGGGCATCGGCGCCACGCTGCGCGAGAAGGACGGCCTGATTTACGTTGATGAAATCATTCCCGGCTCGGCTTCGTCGCGCCAGGGCGACCTTAAAAAGGGCGATGCCATTATTCGGGTTGCACAGGGTATGGCGGAGCCCGTCAGTATTGAAGGCTGGCGTACGGCCAAGGCTGTGACCCTAATCCGCGGCAAAAAAGGCTCAGAGGTACGCCTCACGGTAAAAAAACCCGACGGCAGCACGAAGGTGATTCCCATCATCCGCGACGTGGTAGTGGTCGATGAGAAGTACGCGCAGTCTTCTATTATTACCGATAAGGGCCAGAAAATTGGCTACCTGCGCCTGCCTGGGTTCTATGCCGACTTCAACGACAACGGTGGCCGCAGCTCGTCGGATGATGTGAAGAAGGAGCTGGCCAAGCTCAACGCCGAAGGCGTAAAGGGTGTGATTTTCGACCTACGCTTCAACGGTGGCGGCTCGCTTACCGATGCCGTGTCGATGGCTGGCCTGTTTATGGAAAGCGGCCCCATGGTGCAGGTGCGCGACGGCCAGGGCCGCACGCAGGTGCTTACCGACAACGACCCCCGCGTGCAGTACAACGGCCCGCTGGTGGTGCTGGTGAACAAATACAGCGCCTCGGCCTCCGAGATTTTGGCTGCTGCTGTGCAGGACTACCGCCGCGGCGTGGTGATGGGCTCGACCAGCACCTACGGCAAAGGCACTGTGCAGCGCATCTTCGACCTCGACGAAGCGCTGCCGGCTGAGTTGAACAGCGTGAAGCCCATCGGTTCGCTCAAACTCACTACTCAGAAATTCTACCGCGTAAACGGCGGCTCGACCCAATTCAAGGGCGTGATGTCAGACATCGTAATTCCGGACCTGTATTCCTACCTCGACCAAGGCGAAAAGGAGATGGACTACCCCTTGAAGTGGGACGAAATTCAGCCGGCTCGCTTCCGCCCCTGGAACAACCCGCCGGCCATCGACAAGCTGCGCGCTAACAGCAAGGCCCGCGTGGCCAACAACCCCAGCTTTAAAGTGATGGAGGAAATGGTGAAAAGCATGCGCAAGCGCAAGGACGAAACCACTGTTTCGCTTAAGCTCAGTACCTACCGCGCAGAGCAGCAGCAGGCCAAGGCCATTTCGGACCGCTATGAGGCGGCCCAGAAAACGGCTACTGGTCTCGCTTTCTCTCCCCTGGCCGCCGATGTGCGCGCCGTGGGCGGCGACACCGTGAAAGTGAACCGCGCCTCGCGCTACACCAAGGCCCTCAAGAAGGACATTACAATCGGTGAGGCCGTGGCAGTGATTCAAGATGAGATAAAATAGGTTGCTTAAGGCTTTGCAGTCAGCTTCTGGCTGATTGAGCTTTCAAGCCGAACTTGTTACAAAAAGTCCCCGCACCAGTAGGTGCGGGGACTTTTTTTGGCACTTTTTTGGCATGACAACTAAATTAGTAAATAGACTCCGATTAGAATGATTGTTGTTTTTCACAATTAGCATTATAAACAGTTGATTTACAATACAGTTATTGTTAGTAAAAATTGACAAGAAAGTTAGTAATTAGGCAACTAAAAACATGCCTTGAGCTGTTTACTAATCATGAAGACTACAGAGGAAACCCGCATTATCCCGTTCAACCCGCAGGTGGAATCCAGCGGCGACGAGCAGCAGCAGAAGCTAGCTGACGAAACTTGGCGCAAGTCTATTCCGGCGCAGGTTTTCCTTAACTACTTCTTTGCTATTAACTATCACATTCAAGAGAACGACGACGTGCTCGGCGGTCTCCAGAACTTACCCTTTTTCCGCAGCCACACGGCCGAGCTGAACGACGCCGACGTGGCTGCGCTCACTAAGCTCCTGCACACCAGCTGGAGTACGGAGTATGCCCTGCGTGCTACGGCCGAGTTGGGCGACGATAACTTCCTGCGTAACGCCCTGCACTGGACGTTCCCGCAAGCGTACCACGCCATTCTATCGGGCCTACAGGCGTTCCTGTATACCACAGGGGTGCGTAGCAACAACAGCCAGTTGGTGCGCCGCGAGGTGGGCCGCTTGGTGGTGAAGAATGCCTACCCGCGTCCGGTGTCATTCTACGCGGCCGGTTCTTACGGCGACTTTAGCATTCACCGCTTGCCACTGGCGGGCTACAAGGCCGGGCTGCACATTGCCAGCAAGGAAATTGATGCCCAAGCTCAAATTGGCCAGTTCCTGCGCACCACGCGCAAGATGAAGGCACAGTGGACCCGCGCGCAAGTGCAGGCTAACCCGAATACGGCCATCCGCAGCCAGAAGACGGGCCGCCCCCTCGACAAGTGGACGGCAGCTCATTGGCAGCAGATTACTTGGCGCCTGGGCTACACCACCATCTTCGACCTGCTGGGCCGCCTGCGCATTTCGCAGACCAGCCGCGAGATTGAGCGCTACGTGGAGGCCGACATCGACTTCCGTCTGTTCCATGCCTCGCTGCTCAACATCGTGAGCTACCTCAACGGGGTGCACGAGACCTACGTGGCCAAGGCCCTGAGCTTGGAGCGCTACCGCCAGCTGGTGGCCGAGCTGCCTGTGCATTTGCAGGCAGGCTTTGTGGAGGACCGCCTGCACACCCGCGTTGAGCCGGTGCTGGCGCCCACGCCGCCCACGGCCCCTGCTATTGCCGCCGATGCTCCGCAGTACCGCATGGCTGCCTAAGCTGAGGGATTCAATGGATTGGGACGGATTATTTAGGGCCCCTCCTATCATTGAATCGTTATTTTTGTTACAAAGCCGTTCCGGTTTCGGGGCGGCTTTTTTCGTGCCGTACTTTTGCGGTTCATTCAACTATCAACACGCCCTCGCGGCTTACACCACCAGACAACACAACTCGCGGACCGGAACCACCAATAATTCCTACTCGTCCGTTGAAGTCTGTTAAATCTGTGGTCCAATCTTTATGCAGCACCTCAGCGAACAGGAAATACAGCGCCGCCAAAAACTCGAAGAACTGGAAAAGCTGGGCATTGAAGCGTACCCGTCGGAACTGTTCGACGTGACGTTTTATGCCAAGGAGATTCACGACAACTACCACCCCGAGCTGAACAACTTCCAGGAAGTGACGCTGGCTGGCCGGCTGATGTCGTCGCGGGTGATGGGCAAGGCCTCCTTTGCTGAGCTGATGGACACTTCGGGCCGCATTCAGCTGTATGTGAACCGCGACGAAATCTGCTCGGGCGAAGACAAGACCCTGTACAACGTTGTGTTCAAGAAGCTGCTCGACTTGGGCGACTTTATTGGCGTGAAAGGCCGCGTATTTAAGACGCAGGTGGGCGAAACGTCCATCCACGTCACGGAGCTGAAGCTGCTGGCCAAGGCGCTGCGCCCGCTGCCTATCGTGAAGGAGAAAGTAGACGAGGCCACCGGGGAGAAAGTGACCTACGACGCCTTCACCGACCCCGAGCAGCGCTACCGCCAGCGCTACGTGGACCTAGTGGTGAACCCCAGCGTGCGCGACACCTTCATCAAGCGCACCCAGCTGGTGCAGTCGATGCGGAATTTCCTCAACGACAAAGGCTATCTGGAAGTGGAGACGCCGATTCTGCAGCCATTGTACGGCGGCGCGGCAGCCCGGCCCTTCAAGACGCACCACAACACGCTCGACATGGAGCTGTACTTGCGCATTGCCAACGAGTTGTATTTGAAGCGCCTCATCGTGGGCGGCTTCGATGGCGTGTACGAGTTCAGCAAGGACTTCCGCAACGAAGGCATGTCGCGCTTCCACAACCCCGAGTTCACCCAGATGGAGCTCTACGTGGCCTACAAGGACTACGCCTGGATGATGGACCTGGTGGAAGAAATGGTGGAGCGCGTGGCTACCACGCTGCACGGCCAGACGGAAGTGCAGGTGGGCAACAACCTCATCAACTTCCAGCGCCCCTGGCAGCGCTACACCATGTTCGAGGCCATTGAGAAGTACACGGGGAAGGCCATAGGCGAGATGGATGAGGCGCAGCTGCGCGAAACCGCCCACGAGCTGAACGTGCACCTGGACCCCAGCATGGGCAAAGCCAAAATCATCGACGAAATCTTTGGTGAGCACGTGGAGCCCAAGCTGATTCAGCCCACCTTCATCACCGATTACCCAGTAGAGATGTCGCCGCTGGCTAAGAAGCACCGCGACCGTCCCGGCATGGTAGAGCGGTTTGAGGCCATCTGCAACGGCAAGGAAATCTGCAACGCTTTCTCGGAGCTCAATGACCCCATCGACCAGCGCAAACGCTTCGAAGACCAGCTGGAGCTAGGCAAGCGCGGCGACACTGAAGCCATGGTGCTCGACGAGGACTTCCTGCGCGCCCTGGAATACGGCATGCCGCCCACGGCCGGCCTGGGCATCGGCATCGACCGCCTAAGCATGATTATGACCAACTCGCACTCTATTCAGGATGTGCTGTTCTTCCCGCAGATGAAGCCGGAAAACGTGCAGCAGGCTAAGCAGGAGAAGGAGGGCGAGAAGTAGTAGCTTAATACTCAATCCTCTGTCATCCTAAGCCTGCGAAGGACCTTATCATGTTTGAACGACTTGCCATAACGTGATAAGGTCCTTCGCAGGCTCAGGATGACAGACGTGTAACAAGCGTATAAACTGAGTTGAACTTAGAACGCTTAAACCTTTAAATCGAAAAGCCCCACACGAAATGTCGTGCGGGGCTTTTCTTTTACAATCGTCTTACCCTTCAAACCGCTGTTGTTGCCAGAAGCTTGCGATGGACACGTCTGATTTTACTACTGAATTTTTTAACCTAATTCAACAGAAGCTCCTACAGTCGGCAATTTTACTGGAAACACGTTTCGGCCTTCTTTCAAGGCGATTATGTGTGATTTTACGGGACGAAAGCGGGCAGGTTACGCTTGCGATAAAAATGCCAAAATTATGTTTCTTCCCGGTTCGGTTCTAGCCCCGGGGCTGGTGACGGGGCTCATCGCCAAAACCGTCGTAGTCAGGGTCGTCGCTGAAGTCGTGGCCCGCGGAAGTGTTACCACTAAGGCCTTGCAGGAGGCGGTCGGCGGCTTCTTTGTCTTCGCTCACGGCGGCGCTGGGGTTGGTGTGGCCGGGCACTTCGGCCTGGCCTTGGCCCTGCACCTTAGCTAGGGTGTCTTTTACGAGCTTGCTGAGGTCGCCGCCCCACTTCGAAGCAGATTCCCGCAGCTGGGCGCGGGTTTGGTCGCCGGTTTCGGGAGCCAGCAGCAGGCCGGCCACAATGCCAGCGGTAGCACCGGCGATGAGCGAGAAAATAACTTTGCCGTTGTCGTCTTTCATGACATGGAGTAAAATGGGGTTGTTCGCAGTTTTTTATCTAACGGTAAAATGAGCTAGTTGTTAGCCTGCAGCAATAAAACACGTATCCTGCTGACTCGTGCCGGAAAATATCAACAAAAAAGCCCCACACCTTGCGGTGCGGGGCTTTGCAGCAAGTGGGCTAAAAGCCAACTTACATATCGTTCAGCATTTTCGTGATTTCCGATTTGCCTTTGCCGAGCTTGCCTTGCAAGCGGCCTACTAGCTCGTCGCCTTGGCCTTCTGCATAGGTCAGGTCCTCGTCGGTGAGCTGGGCATATTGCTGCTTCAAACGACCTTTGATGTCGTTCCAGTCGCCTTTCAGGCTCAGGGTGCTGCCAGCGCCGGTGAGACCGAGGTCTTCGAGCTTGCCAGCGTATTCTTTAAATTTAGCTTCTAGGTCGGAACCGAGCTTGGTGGCTTGCTCGCCGAGCTGGCCGCTGTATTTAGTAGCAACGCCTTTCCAGCTCTCGCGGGTGGCCGAACCTTTGTCGGGAGCCAATAGCATACCGGCAATGATGCCAGCGCCGGCACCGGCGATAGCGGCTAACAAAATTTTGCCGGCGTTGTTGTCTTCTTCGTGGTACGACATGGTAATGGGTAATGAAGGGTGAATGGGGGTGAAAGATGTTCTAGAGGAGGCGCTGGAGGAAATTCAAAAATAGCATTTTTGATTTAGACCCGCGTTTGGTCTGGCAAGCTATACGGCGGGCAACGCCAGGGGTTGAGCTTAGCGGTAAATTTTCCGTAACATACCGAAGCAGCGGCGTTTGCTTGGCCGTTGACCAACGCTACTTTAGAGGCCTCGGCGTAGATTCGCCGAATCCTTCCTGCTTATGAAAACGCCCCGCCTTGTATTTGCCGCTTTGCTGCTGGCCCTGGGCTGCCAGCGCCAGGCCCCTCCCACGGATACGGCATCGGCCAGTGCTGCGTGCATCGACCCGAGTAAAATCAATCCCGAAGCCATCTGCACCATGCAGTACGAGCCGGTGTGCGGGTGCAATGGCAAGACCTACTCCAACGCCTGTGTCGCCGACAACGCTGGCGTACGCACCTATACCAAAGGCCCCTGCCCGGAAGCCAAGCCGAAGTAAGTGCCCGCCTCATTGCCCGCCAAAGCCCGCTACCGCGACTTCTGCCGCATCGCGCCCGATGTGCCGGTGTTCGCTCAGGCGTGGTACCTCGATGCCTGCGCTGCCGGCGGCCACTGGGACGTGGTGCTGGCCCATGAGCAAGACCGGGTGGTGGCGGCGCTGCCTTACTTCTACAAGCAGAAGGGCCCGTTTCGCTACGTAACCATGCCGCCCTTTGTGAAGATGCTGGGGCCTTACCTGCTGCCCGGGTATCGGGGGGTGCTGAAAAAGGAGCATTTGCTGCTGGAGGAGCTGCTAAAGCAGTTGCCCGAATTTGCGGCCTTCAAGCAGAACTTTTACCCCACCTTCACGAATTGGCTGCCTTTTTACTGGAATAAGTACCGGCAGACCACTTACTATACCTACCGCCTCAGCGGCCTACAAGAGCTGGCGCGGGTAGAGGCGGGTATCAACCGCAACATTCGCCGCAACATTCAGAAGGCGCAGCAGCTGGTGCGGGTGGTGCACAACCGTTCGCCCGAGGAGTTCTACAAGCTCAATAAAATGAGTTTTGACCGCCAGAGCTTGCCCATGCCGTACTCCTGGGTCCAGTTTGAGCAGCACGATGCGGCTCTTGCCGCCAATGGAGCCCGGCAAATGTTCTTTGCCGTGGACGCGCAGGACCGGATTCACTCGGCAGCCTATCTTATTTGGGACAAACAAGCGGCCTACTATCACCTCTCGGGCGACGACCCAGCCCTGCGCGACAGCGGGGCGGGCATCCTGCTTATTTGGGAGGCCATTCGCTACGCCAGCGAAGTGCTGGGGCTGGACTGCTTTGATTTTGAGGGGAGCATGCTGCCAGCCGTTGAGCGGATTAGGGTCCAGTTTGGAGCAGTGCAGACGCCGTATTTCTTTGTCTGGAAATACAATTCGCGCGCTTTTGAGCTACTGGAGAAGCTGAAGCCGTAACCGCTACTGGCACGACCAGTTCCCCTCCTTTTCAAAGATAAGATATTTTGCCGCAGGCAAAATTGAAGTGGTTGAGTCGTTGAACCGAAGGACGGCGGAGCCAACGATGGCAGAAAGAGCCCGACGCTAGTCGTTCGGGTGTTGTTCAACGAGTTTAACCACCCCAGTCCGAGCCTGCGGCTCCAACATCCCCTCCTCAGCTGAGGAGGGAAGTATTTTGTTCTTTCTCCTACTTTACCGCACTTCTAACAATGTCTGAAAAACGCTACGTTCTCAACCCTACTCCTTTTGTAGTTCCGACCACCGACGGCAAGCTCATTGAAGAGCACGTGGGCGGGGCCAGCACTGGCACCTCGGCCTATAGCCTGGCTCACATGGTGGCACCTCCCCATTGGAGCGAGCCCCACCAAACCCCTAGCTTCGATGAGTTCACAATTGTGGTGCGCGGCCGCAAGCGGTTCGAAATCGATGGCGACGTAGTTGAACTGCAGGCCGGGCAGGCGCTGCTCATCAAAGGCGGGGCACGGGTGCGCTACTCCAATCCTTTTGAAGAGGAGTGCGCGTACTGGTCGATTTGCGTGCCGGCCTTCAGCCCCGATACCGTGAACCGGGAGGCGGAGTAAACATGACTGGCGAAACCAACTTGGGGCAGTTGCTGACCAATATGCACCCAGTGCTCAATGCCGGTGAATTTGTCTTCTGCACGGTCGCTACTGATTCGGCTATTCCGGTAGCGGAAACACTCGGCTCGTTTCGGGAATCCGATGGCCTCACGTTGATTATGGCCCGCGAGGTGGCCGATGCTCACGGTTTGGCTTATGATTATGTGTCGGCTTGGATTACGCTGAACGTGCATTCTTCCCTGGCCGCGGTGGGCCTGACGGCTGCCGTTGCCACTGCCCTTACTCAGGAAGGCATCAGCTGCAACGTGGTGGCTGCTTACTATCATGACCATCTGTTTGTGGCCCAAGTTGATGCCGAACGCGTGTTGGCCGCCCTCCGAGCTTTATCGGCTCAAGCAGCGGCGCCATCTTCTAACGCTATTCCGGCCCAGGACTAGGCGCAGCTGAAGGACTTACGTTCAACCCTAACCCAGTACATTTAGCCTCATGGACCAACGCATCATCAACCTCTTCGATGAATACACCCACGCTCCGCTTACCCGCAAGGAGTTTCTGGACCGGCTGGCGAAGCTAGCCGGCGGCACGGGCCTGGCACTGGCGGCCCTTTCAGTGCTGGAGCCGGGCTATGCCCAGGCGGCCACCATCGCGCCCGAGGCCGATAATCTGGAAGCCGAGGAGGTGACCTGGATTGGTGATGGCGCGGCCATGCGCGGCTACCTGGTGCGTCCCAAGGGCCGCAGGAAGCGCGGCGCCGTGGTGGTTATTCACGAAAACCGGGGGCTCACGCCGCACATCAAGGACGTGACGCGCCGCGTGGCGCAGGCGGGATACTTGGCCCTGGGAGTGGACGCACTGTCGCCCTTCGGCGGCACCCCTACCGATGAGGACAAGGGCCGCGAGCTCATTGGCCAACTCGATAAGGCCAAAAACCTGAATAATTACCTAAAGGCCCTGGAGTACCTGCGCGCCCGGCCCGACTGCAATGGCCGCACCGGCGCCGTGGGCTTCTGCTGGGGCGGTGCCATGGCCAACCAGTTGGCCGTGAACGACCCCAAGCTGGACGCTGCCGTGGCTTATTACGGCTCGCAGCCCAAACCCGAAGACGTATCTAAAATCAAAGCCGCGGTGATGCTGCACTACGGCGGCCTCGACGAGCGGGTGAACGCCGGCATTCCAGCTTACGAAGCGGCATTGAAAGCCGCTGGCACCAAATACGAGCTGTATGTGTACGAAGGCGCGAACCATGCCTTCAACAACGACACATCGCCGGCGCGCTACAACGCCGAAGTCGCGAAGCTGGCCTGGGACCGCACCCTTCGACTTTTCAAGGAAAAACTAAGGTAAACCGACGGTTTAGCGGCATCTTTGTCGCAAACACTCGGTATTCATGTCAAGTAAGAAACTACCCGTTTTACTTGCTGCGCTGTTGCTCAAAGTCACCAGTAGCTTGGCACAGGGGGGCCCTGCCCCCAGTCAAGCTCCCCCACCCGACCCTGATTATCAGGAAGTGAGCGTACCGGTGCCGCGCGCCGTTTCGCTGATTATGGATGTGGCCAAGGTTTTAACTACGACAGATTCTAAAAAAGACAAAATCCAGGACTTGGTGGACCGGCGCCGGGCTCGCTCCGAAAAGCAAGACCAAAGCATCATTATCACCATTCCGAAGAATAAATTAACCCGCACTCTGGGGCTGGTGGAGTAGCGAAGTAGTTTAACTACACCGGGCATGAGGACCAACAGGAACGGTGTAGAGACGCGACACGTCGCTTCTCGGCGTTCGCGCCATAAAAACTGCACTTACAGTCACCTTCCTAATACAAGTCGTTCAACGCCGAGACGCGAAGTGTCGCGTCCCTACACAACGTTCTGCAAGCTCTCTTCGCGGCGAGCATAGCTTCAAGAAAAAGCCCCGCTGACCAATGGTCAGCGGGGCTTTTCACGTTTCAGACGTGGAGCGTTTTTTACTGGGCCTTGGGTGGTGTGGGCAGCGCCTTGCGGGGCAGCTTTTGGTCGCGCATGGCGGCGTTGTACACAAACGAGGCCACTACTACGGAAGCCTGCTTGAGGTCTTCGGGAATGAGACGGTCGTAGGTATCCTGGTTGGTGTGGTGGGTTTGGGGGAAGTAGTCGAGGCCATCCTGAATGAACTGGAAGCCGGGCAGGCCCACAGCGTCGAAGGCGATGTGGTCGGTGCTGCCGGTGTTGCGCAGCGTGACGGTGGTGGCCCCGAGGTCGTTGAAGGGCTTTAGCCACTCGCTGAAAATGGGCGCAATGGCTTCGTTGCCCTGAGCGTAGATGCCCCGGATTTTGCCGCCGCCGTTGTCGAGGTTAAAGTAGGCCGTCAGTTTCTCGTGGGCGGGCAGCAGCTTCATAGTTGCGGGGTCACCAAAGTTGTTTTTCACGTAGTTGCGCGAGCCGTGCAGGCCTTGCTCCTCTTCGCCCCACAGCGCAATGCGAATGGTGCGGCGCGGCTTCATGCCAGTGGCTTTGAGAATGCGGACGGCTTCCATCATCACGGCGCAGCCGGCGGCGTTGTCGGTGGCGCCGGTGGCAGCGTGCCAAGAGTCGATGTGGCCACCGAGCATCACGACTTCGCTTTTCAGCTTGCGGTCGGTGCCAGGGATTTCGGCAATGACGTTATAGCCCTTCAGGTCCTGGGCCTGGAAACGGGTTTTGGTTTCCATCTCCACTTCTACCGGAATTCCGGCGTTTACCAGGCGAATCAGGCGCAACTGGTCTTCGATGGTCATTTCAATCTCGGGCAGCACCGGCTTGGCGTCGGCGGCGTATGACGCGCCGTTGGTGGTGTTGAAGGTGCCGTAGATGCCGCCCCGGGCGCTGAGCACTGCAGCCGCGCCTTCGCTTATGAGCATATCGGCGGTTTTGGTGCGGAGTTCGGCCTGGGCGCGGCGGGCGGCCATGGCGGCGGCATCGGGCATGTTGGCAGCCGGGCGCGGCGCGGCGGGGTCAGCCATCTTTTGCAGGTCCTCGTCGGAATAGCGGCGCAGGTCGGGGTCGGTGCTGGGCTTGGGCGGGGCGGGCACGTCCATCACCACGATTTTGCCGCGCACCTGGCCTTTGTATTTGTCGAGGTCGGCTTCGGTGGTGGCGGATTTCATCACCACCACGGGCAGGCGGAGGGTGCCGGGCGTACTGGGCGTCCAAGCTTTGGGGGCGCCCACCATGGTGTGGTAGTAGGGCGCGGTCATGGCCACGTACGACTTCTCGATGTCCCAGCCGCGGCCGAAGTCGCCCCAGGGCTCAATGTTGGCATTGGCGAGGCCGTACTGAGTAAGCTGCTTTTTGGCCCACTCGTTGGCGCGCTTCAGGCCGTCGGAATTGGCGAGGCGCGGGCCACTCACGTCGGTGAGGTAGAAAGCGGTTTCCATCACCTTGGAGCGGTTCATGCCCTCGTCCCGGATTTTGGCAAGCGCAGCCGCGTCTGTTTTTTCAGTGGATTGCGCCGCGGCGGGCGTCCCGCTGGCCCAGGCACCGGCCAGGGCAAGAAGCACTAGTTTATTCATCGAGAAAAGCATTGCTGTGGGTTAGGATGCCTAAGGTAGGCATTGAACAGGGCCTTTACCACGGCTTGGCAGGGCATATGGGCCAATCTTGGGGATAAAAAGGGGGAAAGCCAGCAGCCAAATTGTCGGTCCCGTCTGTGGATTCAGGCCGTTGGTCGGTGCTTCCACCCTACCCGTCCGGCTTTAAGCTGTTGGGCTGATTTCGGGCCGATGGTTTGCAAATACTCCGGCAGAACGAGTCGATTTGTTCAGCGCCGGAAAGGCCAAATTATCTCAACCACCCATTATCTCTCTCGAATCATGAAATCCTTTTTGATGCCCCTGATGGCCGCTTTCGCCCTCACCGTAGGAACTGCCGCCGCCCAAACCACCACCCAAACCGCTCCCGCCAACGGCTCGCAAGATGGCCGCGGCTACGGCCGCAGCCAGGGCACGCCCGAAGAGATGGCCAGCCGCCAAAGCCAGCGCATGGCGCAGGAGTTGGGACTAAGTGCAGACCAAACCACCCGCGTGCAGCAAATTTTGCTGGCCCGCAGCCAAGAGCGGCAAGCCATGCGGGGCCAAGGCCGCGGCGCCACCAACCGCGACCAGATGCGCACGCAAATGGAAGCCAACCGCACCAAGTACGACAACCAGTTCAAGGAAGTGCTGACCACCGACCAGTACACCAAGTACACCGCCACGCAAGCCGACCGCATGCAGCGCGGCGGTGGCCCCGGCCGGGGCTTTGGCCAGGGCGACGGCGTTGAGAAAGTCAAAATCAAAGGCGACAAAGTCAAAGTGAAGGGCACCAAAGCCGATAAAGAAGCTGCCAAATCAGCTAGGAAAGCTAACAAGTAGGCCTTCCTGCGACGTGCAAAAACAGAAAAGCCGCTACCAATTGGTAGCGGCTTTTCTGTTTTTGCACGTCGCAGGAAGTGGCGAGCTAAGCGGGTTGCAGGCTTCGCGTAATACCCAATTCCAGCCCGCGCAGCTCGGCTAGCCCACGCAAGCGGCCGATGGCAGAATAGCCCGGATTGGTGCGCTTGTGCAGGTCGTCGAGCATTTGGTGGCCGTGGTCGGGGCGCATGGGCAGGCTGACCTGGCGCTGGCGCATGACGGCGATGAGCTCGCGCATCACGCTGTACATGTCCACATCACCCTCCAGGTGATTGGCTTCGTAGAAGTTGCCGTTGGCATCGCGCTGGGTGCTGCGCAGATGAATGAAATGGATGCGGTCGGCAAACTGACGCACCATGCCGGGCAGGTCGTTGTCGGCGCGCACACCGAAAGAGCCCGTGCAGAAGCACAGGCCGTTGCTCAGCGAGGGCACGGCCGCAACCAAAGCTGCCACGTCTTCGGCCGTGCTCACCACGCGGGGCAGGCCCAGAATGGGGTAAGGTGGGTCGTCGGGGTGAATGGCCAGGTTGATGCCTACTTCTTCCGCCACCGGCATAATAGCCTGCAGAAACAGAATCAGGTGCTCGCGCAGCTTGGCCGCGTCGATGCCCTGGTAGGCATCAAGAGCCTGCTGAAACTGCTCTAGGGTGAAGCTTTCTTCGCTGCCGGGCAGGCCGGCAATGATGTTGCGCTGGAGTTGCCGCTGGTCCGCGTCGCTCATACCAGCCAGGCGAGCTTCGGCCTGGGCGAGTTCCTGAGCGGTGTAGTCTGCCGCCGCGTTCGGGCGTTTGAGCAGGTGCGTGTCGAAGGCCACAAAGGCAGCTCTTTCGAAGCGCAGGGCCTTGGAGCCGTCTTCTACCTCGTAGGCCAGGTCGGTGCGGGTCCAGTCGAGGACGGGCATAAAATTGTAGGTGACGGTGCGGATGCCGCAAGCAGCCAGGTTGCGCAGCGACTGCTGGTAGTTGGCGATGTGTTGCTGGTAATGGCCGGTGCGGGTCTTGATTTGCTCGTGCACGGGCACGCTTTCCACCACGCTCCAGGTGAGGCCAGCAGCGGCTACCTCGGCCTGGCGCTGCTGGATTTCGGATACGGGCCACACCACGCCATTGGGGATGTGATGCAGGGCCGAGACGACATCAGTAGCGCCGGCTTGGCGGATGTCGGAGAGGCTGACCGGGTCGTTGGGGCCGTACCAGCGCCAGCTTTGAATGATGAGCATTGGGGAAGTGCTTTGCCTGTTTCGCTTAAACAATAGTGTTAAGCGCCGCCAAAAAGCGTCTAAACATAACCGTCTGTCGCGATATGTGAGAGTAAGTTGGCAGGTTTTGTTCAGTAGCAGGCGTACTACGAACGTGCGTTATCCGCTTGGCTAACGCGAAGAAAGCGGTTACTCGCCCGGAGATTTAGTCCTGTTCAGTTTTGCACGGGCTCGCCTTGGGTGCATTAACCACGCTTCTGAAAAAGCAAGGCCAGTATTCGGGGGGGGAGTAGTGGCCTGGCCCTCATCATCGAACAACTCCCGGAATTCAACGCACGCTAGCCCATTGCTCCTAGCCGCAGCCATGTACTCCGAAGCGTGGTGAATAAAGGCTTCTATTTTAACCCGTCCGGTCTCCGTTTCAAATCGGGCCTGGCTGCCCAGGTATTGTTTGAAAGGATGCAATTCGCCCACGTAGAAAAAGCCGCCTGAGCGCAGCGCCCGACTGGCTTGCTGAAACACCAAATCCAAGTTCGGAACATGCTCCAGAATCAGGCTACACGTAATCAAGTCAGCCGGAGAAGTTACAAAGTCCCACTCGGTGGTGATATCTGCCTGCTGAAAGGCAATGTTGTGATTCACAACCTTCGCCTTGGCAGCTTCCAACATGGCCGCTGAGAAATCCACTGCGGTTACCTTGGTTGCCCGGGTCGCTAACCAGTCGGTGTTTTTGCCGGTCCCGCAGCCAATTTCCAGCACGCTTGCGAAGGACAGCGGCGCCAGTACCTGCTGCAAGGCCCTGGCCTCGAGGTCGCGGGTTTTATTGGGAACAGCGTCGTAAGTAGACGCCCATTTGTTGTATGCGGCTTGAACCCTCATGGCCTTAATATGGCAGGAGACCAAGAAAGAATAAGCAATAATTGCAGGGAGCTTTATGCAATTGTTTTCGCTTCTTTTTCAATCAATAAAGGCGTGTTCATCGAAGCCATGTGATTCAGCAAAGCGTAAATAAAAAGAATTACGCCCGTCATTTCCAACAACTCCTCTACACAATACAGCAGCTCATTATAAATGTGCTCTAACCCGTATTTCTTGTAGAAATAACCTTCAGCTAACTCCAAGCCAACGGCTCCAAAAACGAACATAAATCCAGCTAAAATAATCAGACTACGCGTTTTTTTCGGCAGCCGGATTACGAATGGCAGGAAGTAAGCAACAATTATTACAAATGCAATAAAATAAGGCACAACCCACGCCCAATACAGGAGCCCGGACAAATCAGAAGCCAATTTTGGACGTACGACCTCGGCCACTACTTCATGAATCTGGGTGTTTTCATCAATGGCCAGAAACACAAATACCAAGCTCAACAGGAACTACCGGGACTTCGCGTAATTATTTCCTTGATGCTTGCATATAACGTACAGAAGGAGCAGTAATCCCGCAGCTCCTATCAAAAGAACAGAAGAGAAAAAACTAGGGAAATTGCTTTCGTAATTGAAGTTAAAGAATTTATCAAAATACCAGAAAATTTTGGTTTGATTAGCTGTCGTATGCTTCAAAACCATTGCTGCAATGTTGGCTAACAAAAGCAGGGATGTTATTGCTAACAACCACTTGGTAATCTTCAGTGGAGACAGGGCAACGGGCACTGCTTCCTTGTTAATGGCCGCTCTGGTCAAAGGCTTATCAAGTTGGTACAGATTCTCCATAGATTTCGGGAATAGTAGTGGCTTCATTTAATATGATAATTCATATCCTTACGCCATACGCATGAGTGAGCACAACCGCTGCACTTTACATGAATATATGCTGATAGTTGCTAAATTCATAACAAATTGTTATGTTTTCACAATAATTGAACCCTCGCGAAGTCTGATGCAATGGCACTAACCTCAACTGTAAGACGAGGTGGCTGTATTGCCTAATGTATGGTCATACAGCGCGTAGCGAAGCATGAACACCTTTTTTGCACATTGGCAACATACATCAGGGAGCAAGGTTGCTTTTCATGGCGAATACGCCAGGGGTATGCAACGAATCGCAACGCGGGCTGTGCGTCTTCGCGGTGCCGAACTCAGCTACGGCTGCTATTTCCCACCTTCTCCCCCACCAGCTTATCCGGCGTAATGGGCAATTCGCGGATGCGTTTGCCCGTGGCGTGGTACACGGCATTGGCCACGGCGGCGGCAAAACCTATCATGCCGATTTCGCCCAGGCCTTTGGCGCCCATGGGGTCGAGCAGCGGGTCGGGCCGGTCGATGAACTCGACGGTGATATCCGGCAGGTCGGCATTGACGGGAATGTGGTACTCAGCTAGGTCATGGTTCACGAAGCGGCCGTAGCGGTGGTCGAGGCGGGCGTCTTCCATCAGGGCCATTCCTATGCCCCAGGTCACGGCGCCGTACACTTGGCTGCGGGCAGTTTTTAGGTTCATGAGCTTGCCGGCATCTACCACCGACACCACCCGGCTCACGCGCACCGCACCGGTGAGCGGGTGCACCTGCACCTCCACAAAACTGGCGCAAAACGACTTGCCCGAGTGCTTCTCCATCTCGGGCCCGCCCTTCGATTCTTTGGTGACTTCCAGCAAAGGCATCTGGTGGTGCTTCAGCACCTCGGCGTAGGTGATGCGGCTGGCGGCGCGGCCGGCTACCTGCAGGCTGCCATTATCTGTCACCATATCCGCCGCCTTCGCCCTACTCAGGGCCGACTTGGGCATTCGCCGGGCCAGGGCCAATAACTGCTGTTTCAAGGCCGCGCAGGCATCGTGCACGGCTGAGCCCACCGAGGCCGTGGTGTGCGAGCCCGCCTGAATGGGCGCGGGCGGCAGCGCCGAGTCGCCCAGCTCGAAGCGGATGTTGGCGGGGGCCACGCCGCTGGCATCGGCGGCAATTTGGGTCATAATGGTGCCGGTGCCGGGGCCCGTATCGGCGGTGGCGCTTTGCACCAGCAGGGTGCCGTCGGCTCGCAGCTGAGCGCGGGCGGTGGCGGGCCGCCGCTCGGATTTGTAGATGCCCGAGCCCATGCCCCAGCCCACGAGGTACTCGCCGTCCCGCATGGAGCGGGGCGCGGGCGTGCGCTTGCTCCAGCCGAAGAGGGCGGCGCCGCGCTCGTAGCAGGCGCGTAGGTGCTTGCTGCTCCAGGGCTGGTCTTTTTCGGGGTCGGTATCGGCGTAGTTTTTCTGGCGCAGGGCCAGCGGGTCCATGTTCAAGGCATAGGCCAGCTCGTCCATCGCCGATTCGAGGGCGAAAGAGCCGGTGGTTTCGCCAGGGCCGCGGGTCCAGCAGGGCGTGCTCAGGTCGAGCGGCACCAGGCGGTAGGTGGTGTTGATGTTGGGCGTGCGGTAGGCCGTTTTGGTGGGGTGCACGATGCGCTCGGCAAACTGCTCATGGCGCGAAGTCATGCCGAAGGCTTCGTGAGTCACTCCCACCAGCGTGCCGTCGGGCAGGGCGCCCAGGCCCACCTTCTGGATGGACTGCGGCCGGTAGCCCACCATGTTGAACTCCTGGTCGCGCCGGCCCATCACCTTCACGGGGCGCCCCACCACTTTGGCACCCAGAATGGCGGCCATCTCGGGCGGCCAGACGCGCGACGAGCCCCCAAACGCCCCGCCCACAAACGGCGAGTGAATGCGCACGTTGGCCTCGGGCAACTGAAACATGCGCATCAGGTCTTCCTGGGCCAGTTTGGGGGCTTGGGTTTTGTTGTACACGGTCAGCCGGTCGCCCTGCCAGAGGGCAATGGCGGCGTGGGTTTCCAGGGGGTTGTGCACGTGCACCGGCGTGCGGTATTCTTGCTCCACTTTCACCGGCGCGGTGCGGTAGGCATTAGCCTGGCCGCGGGCGTGGTCTTTCTCTTTGGCGGGCACCAGGTTGGTGCCGAGGCTGGCGGCCAGGTTGGTTTGGTGGGGGGCCCGCTCGTATTCGGCCCGCACCAGCGTGGCGGCGTGCTGGGCGCGCTCCAGCGTATCGGCAATGGCTAGGGCAATGGGCTGGTTGCTGAAATGAATCTGGTCGTCGAAGAACAGGCGAAACTCCTGTCCTTCCACCCGCGGGTTGTGGTTGGTTTCGGCCGTTTGGTAGCCGGGCACCTTGGGCGAGTTCAGGTGCGACACGATGGCCAGCACGCCCGGCGCCCGCTCGGCCGCTGCGGTGTCGAGGCGCCGGATGCGGCCCCGGGCAATGGCGCTGGTCACCAGCACACCGTGCACGCAGCCAGCTACCGGGTGCTCGGCCGCGTAGCGGGCCTGGCCGGTAACTTTCAGGCGGCCATCTACGCGGTTGAGAGGCTGGCCGGTGTGAGGCGCGGCGGCAAGGGGCTGGTTTTCCATAGCGGTCGGTGTAATGACGTTAAGTCTTTACGGTGCAGCTAGGACGGCGTTTAAATGATTTTCAGCAAGCTATATGGCAACTAGCGCGAGTTACGCTGCGCTAAACTCGCGCTAGTTGCCCAGACCTAAGGCGGGACGCTCCGCAGCAAAATGAGCAGGCGGCGCAAAGCCAGCTGCTGCGCAAAAGCTCCCGCATCATCCCTACTGCCGCAATACCCCAGCAAAGTGCAACCTGAACAGTAGTCAGAACAATAGTTGGAAAAAGTCCAAACAGACCTAAAAGTTGCCCTGCGTTTCTGTACCAGCCTTTCTTCGGCTCGTATAGGGCTGCAGCATTCACTGAGCTGCGGCATGGAAATTCTCATCATCTTGCTATTGGCCATTCTGAACGGCGTGTTTTCCATGTCGGAAATTGCGCTGGTTTCCTCCCGGAAGAGTAAGCTGGAAACGGAAGCCCAGCAGGGCAATGCCCGGGCGCAGGCGGCCCTGGACCTGAGCAACGAGCCCAACCGATTCCTGTCCGCGGTTCAAATCGGAATTACGCTTATTGGCATCCTGATGGGGGTATTCAGCGGGGCGGGCCTCACTACCACCGTGCAGCGCTGGGTTGCTGGCATCGAGCTGCTGCGCCCCTACAGCCACAGCATTGCCGTCGTACTCACCGTCGGGCTGATTACCTACCTCTCGGTGGTGGTAGGCGAGCTGCTGCCCAAGCGCATTGGCCTCACCAATCCCGAAGGCATCTCCAAGGCGATGGCCGGGCCCATGTCGATGCTGGCCCGCTTGGCCGCCCCTTTCATTTGGCTGCTGGAGTCGTCCAGCAACCTGCTAATGCGCATCCTGCCTATCAAAGCCACTGAAGACAACAAAGTGACGCTAGACGAAATCCGGTCGATGGTGCGGGAAGGAGCCTCCGAAGGCACGATTCCGGAAGTCGAGAACAACATTGTCAACAACGTCTTTAACCTGGGCGAGCGGCGCCTGGGCTCGCTCATGACCGCCCGGCACGACATTGTGTGGCTGAACCTGAACGATGACGTGGCCACCAACAAGCAAAAGGTGTTGTCGCGGGTTTCGTCGATGTACCCGCTTTGCCAAGGCACCCTGGACGATATACAGGGCGTCGTCTTTCTGGCCGACTTGCTAAAGCCCAGCCTCGATGAGCAGTTGGCTCGGTTGCCCGAGCTAAAGAAAGACCCGCTGTACTTGCCCACTAATAGCAAAGCCTACCAGGCACTGGAGCAGTTCAAAGAGGCCCGAATGCACCAGGGCATTGTAGTCGATGAGTTCGGCGACGTCATGGGCATGGTCACCATCAACGACCTGTTTGATGCCCTGGTGGGCGACGTGCCCCTGCCCGACGAAAACGAGCCGGCCATCGTGCAGCGCGAAGACGGCAGCTACCTCATCGATGCACAGCTGCCCTTTGCAGAGTTTGTGGAGCGTTTTGCTATTTCGACCGCCGGGGAGGAAGGCCTCGTGGGTTTCCACACTCTGGGCGGCTTTGTGCTGCACATCCTGAGCGCCATTCCCAAAGCCGGTGAACAATTTACCTGGCAGGGCCACCAATTCGAAGTCATTGACGTCGACAAGAGCCGCATTGACAAGATTCTATTTCGGGAAAAAGCCGATGCTCCCGCTCCGATGGCTGATGCTGAACCAGTCAAGGCTGGTTCTTAAGATGAAATACTTGGTCCTGCCTGTCCAGATTGAGACCTAATTTGCACGTCCAATCTATTCTGGATTAACAAGCGCATCTATAGAGCAACGCAGCATTTGCCGGCTAAGGTTACATAACCAAGTAAATCCTGCATGCCCTTTACTAATTCAACATTAAATAATGTCTAATTTTTCGAGTGGCACCACACAAGAGAACATAGGTAAACTGCCCAGTGCGCTAAGAGGGTGTTTGGGATTTAAGCTGGGCATAATCGGTTGAGGCACATGGTTGAGTTGGCAATCAGCAACCACGCTTGGTGGCTGGCCGGGGTAAACTCGTAGTCGACGGCCAGGCGCCGAAAACAGGCCAGCCACGCAAACGTGCGCTCGACGACCCAGCGCTTGGCCACGGGCACGAAGCCGCGCGCACTCGGCGGCCGGCTGGCCAGTTCGTGGCGCAGGCCCAGGGCCTGCAGGTGGGCGGCAAAGCCGCCCCGGCAGCCGTTGTCGGTGAGCACCGTGACCAGGCGCTGTGGCCCCAGTCGGGGCGTCGCGGCAGCAGGCCCTGCGTGGCCGCTGTGCCGTCGTGGCCGTTGGCCGCGTGCACGTAGCAGGCAAATACGCGGCCTTCCGCGTCGGTGACAAGCTGCCGTTTGCGGCCGTTGACGTGCTTGCCGCCGTCCGTGCCCCGGTGCTCGAAAATGCGCGGGGCCAGCTTCACGCTTTGGCTGTCGACGCACACGAGCGAGGGCGTCGCGGCCCGGTCGGCCGCCAGGCGGTCGGCCCGGTTCAGCGCCTCGTTGAGGTGCGCCCACACGGCGGGCTGCCAGCGCCGGAAATAGTAGTACACGGCCGTCCAGGCCGGGAAAGTAGCCGGCAGGGCGCGCCATTGGCAGCCGGTGCGGCAGACGTAGCGCACGGCGTCAAGCACGCGCCGCAGGCACAGGCGCCGGTTGCCGTGCACGGGCAAGAGCGGCTGCATAACTTGCCACTGCGGGTCAGTAAGGGGTTGATAGCCGTCAACCATAAAGCGTCCGGGAGCCTAGGAACTCCCGCCGCAACTTACTGGCTCGTTTTTATTTACCCCGGCTTAGTATCCCAAACAGGCTCTTATACATTTACCTGTTCTACCCACAGCTCTTTTTCTCTAAATGAAGCGACTTTTATATTCATTGGGCCTAGGCCTTATTTTGGTTTCCGGCTGCAGCAAACGCAATTCAATAGAAGGGCCGCAGTTTGAGGCTACTGGCACTTATACCGTTTCCATTACGCCTGAGGCCGGGCCGATGCGTATGTTTACCCAAACCGGTGAAATACAAAACGATGCCTTAATCCGTCGATATTTCGAGCGTCAATTCGCCGGCCTGCCTATAAAGACGGGCGTTATTCCGCCGTTTCTGGCGGCTGAACTGGCTTTTACCAGCCCTTCTGAAGCTATTCTCAACACTACTACTTCGACGAGCGGAACTCCACAAAGTTCCAGCGTGCCCCTCACGTTTTCTGGCCTCACCATTGAAAGAGCTGTACTGACGTCGAAGAACCCGAGGCCGTTTACTACTCCATCCAGTAACTCCAGCAAGTGCACTAACATCGTGCGCGACATTCAAGGCGTTTCGCCAGTATACGCTTGCACAGCGCTGCCTCCATCCACTGGCTTTGGGTCACAGTGCGAATTCAAGCCTGTGTATGTGCTTAACCTACGTGGCGAGAAAGCGAGCCTCGCCGTCATGTTTTTCTATTTTTCGGCGACCGTAAGTGGCGGAAGTTGCGGGACGGGGGGCAATCTGTTCAACGTGCTGAACGCTGCCCTGCCTGGCCGTATCGCCGCCGGCGATACGCTGGTGGTGCAGGAAGCTGAATTGCCTTTGATTCGCAAACAGTAACCGGCCGCAAGTCGGGCCCGCCGTACCCAGGGTTCCCTCGCCCTATTCTGGCGCGCGGATAGCGGAGCGTAACTCGCGGGCACGGTCGCGCTACTGTTGCAACCCCGACTATAACCGCTTGGGTGCTCCCCGCGTTAGGATAAGCTTCATCCTAACCTTTCCACAACTATGGCAAACCATCCCAGAGCCGCCCTCATCACGGGTGCTACCAGTGGCATTGGCCGCGAATTGGCTAACTGCTTCGCTAAAGACGGCTACAACCTCGTCATCATCGCCCGCGACCAGCAGCAGCTGGAGCGGACCGCCCACGAATTGCGCGAGCAATACGGCGTGAAAGTATTGCCCCTTGCCAAAGACCTCTTCCGCCCCGAGGCACCGTTTGAAGTATACGACGAAGTCCGGGACAGGGGCATCCGCATCGATGCGCTGGTAAACAATGCTGGTCAGGGCCAGTACGGCCTTTTTACCACCACCGACATCGGCCGTGAGCTCGACATCATCCAGCTCAATATCGGCGCCTACGTCACTTTCACCAAGCTCTTTCTGCAAGACATGGTGGCCCGCAACGACGGCATGATTCTGCAGGTATCCAGCATCGGCGGCGAGCTGCCCGGCCCGCTTCAATCAGTGTACCACGGCACCAAGGCCTTTGTCACTTCCTTCACCGAAGCTGTGCGCGAAGAAGTGAAGGAGTACAACATTAAAATCACCTCGCTGCTGCCCGGCGTCACCGACACCGACTTCTTCCGCAAAGCCGACATGGAGCGCTCGAAACTGGTGCAAGGCAGCCGCGCCGACCCCGCCAAAGTAGCCCAGGATGGCTACGAAGCCCTGCTCGCCGGCAAAGACAAAGTCATTTCCGGCTTCATGAACAAGGTGCAGGTGGCAGTGAGCAACATTATTCCTGACAACCTGGTGGCCGCCAACCTGCACAAGATGGGCGCGCCCGTGGATGGGGACGAAAGTGCGCACCAAGGGACGCGGTACTAAAGCTTAGTCAGGTTCGCCCAAAAGGACCTCACTCCTACCGGGCTCGGTCCCTGCCCTTCTCGAAAAGAGAGGGAAGCCGAACGATTACCGCCTGCAATTGCAAGCAGAACCAAGCCAATGAAGTGCTGCTGTGCTGCTCTCAACGACCAATAAAAACCCTGGCTCTTGCAGAGCCAGGGTTTTTATTGGTCATACTATTCATCAGCCTATACTGTTCACAAACTAAAGACTGCATCTTGGTTCGGAAAGAAAAATATTCGGCCAAGCTGCGGGCCTTCCAGCAAGTAAGACTCGTCAATAGCAACTTTGCCGTATAGTATATCAGGCCCTTTTCAGCCATTTAAACTGTTCACAGCTGCTTTAGCTGTTTCCTCATGCATCTCTTCGTTTACTCTCCCCTGAGCGCCCCTGCCCGCGCGCACCTGCTGCACCAGATTTCTGCTGACGTACAAGTTACTTTCCGCGAGGACCTGCCCAAGGAGGAGGAGCAAGCCGCTCTGCAAACCGCGGAAGTGCTGCTCGGCAACCCGCCGCCGGCTTGGTTGAGTCGCCCGCTTCCCAGGCTCCGCTTCTGGCAAATCGACTCTTCCGGGTTTGAACGCTACCGCCACCTACAACTGAGCATCCCGGTGGCCAACCTCGGCGACTTTTTTGCCTGGCCCTGCGCCGAAACCATGGTGGCGGGCCTGCTGGCGCTCTACCGTCACATTCCCGAGCTAGCCGTGCTGCAAACCCAGAACAAGTGGGTTGGCGGCGCCTACGTTCGCAACCGCGCCCAGCTGCTGCGGGGGCGGCGCGTGGTCATCCTAGGGGCCGGAGCCATTGGCCAAGCAGTGCGCCAACAGCTCACGGGCTTCGAGTGCCACACGCAGCTGCTGGCCCGCACCCACCCGCAAGCGCAGTTGCGTTCCCAAGAAGAGTTAAAAGCTGTGCTGCCCGAAACCGACATCGTGGTAAACTGCCTTCCCGGCAGTGCCGAGGGCTTCTTCTCTGCTGATTTGGTAGCCGCCATGCGCTCCGGCAGCATCTACGCCAGCGTAGGCCGCGGCAACACCACCGACGAGCCCGCCCTCGTTGCAGCCCTGCAATCCGGCCACCTGGGCGGTGCCGTGCTCGACGTAACGGCCACCGAGCCCCTCCCACCCGACCATCTCCTCTGGACCCTACCGAACGTATTGCTCACCCAACACACCGGCGGTGGCCAGCCCTTCGAGGACGAAGGCAAAGTCGACGTGCTGCTCCGCAACCTGACCTTATTCCGAAATAGTGAGCCGCTAGAGAATCTGGTGGAGTTGAGCCGCGGGTACTAACCCGAGTGCCAAACACTACTCTGTCTTGCTGAAGCACGAAGCATCTTATCGCGCCCCAACGGTTAGTTCAGCTGGGACAAGATGCTTCGTTCCTCAGCATGACAGATGGCAAGGCAGACGGGCTGAATTAACCCCCAGCCGCTATTTCATATCTGGCTCCCATCGCCCTTTTCCTGCAAAAATGGTTTTGAGCTTGTAACGCTTGGCCTCCTTAGCCGTGAGCTGGTGCGACCAGGCTACTCGCCCCTTCGGGTTAGCGCCGGGGCCCGATGACTTGTACTCCGCAAAATAAGCTGTCTTCTCATTCTCGGGGTTCTTCCAGTTTTCCCAGCCGGCGGGCACGATATGGGCGCCCATTTCAGTGTTGAGGTACACCACCCGCGCGTTGGGGCGCCAGGGCCGGCCCAGGTAAACCTTTTTGGCGAGCGTGGTATCGGCCGTCAGCTTGCAATTGAGGAACACGAAGCCAAAAGGCTGCTGCGCCGTGGTCGAAGCCGCCGTGATAAAGGAGTTCTTCTTGCTTTTAATAGTGCAACGGTCAAACACGGCCGTGCTGGCACCAAAGATGAAGTCGGTTGTGCCCTCGATGTAGCAATCCTTGAAATACTGGCGGCTGCCGTCAGTGGCCAGAAAAAGCACGTCCTGGTTGCCCACCATGCGACAGTTTTTGAAAGTCGCCCGGTCGCCTTCTACGTGCAGCGCGACGGCCTGACCGGCGGTGTAGCCGGCATTGTTCTCGAAGGTGAGGTTCTCGGCCGCAAAGTCGTTGGCCTGCACCAGCACCGAATGCGAGTTATAGGTATTGTGCCCGGCCGCGTCGCCGGTATGGTCGTTGAAGGTGATGGTGGTTTGGTCCCTGTCCTCGCCCACTAGCCGCAGGCGGACTTTAAGCGTAGGCACCACCAGCTTTTCGCGGTACGTACCCTTTTTGATGAAGATGGTGACTGGCTTCTGCGGCTGGTTGGGCACGGCATTCACGGCTTCCTGCACAGTGCGGTAAGCACCGGAGCCATCCTGAGCCACGATAATAGCGCCGGCGGGCGGCCCTACCTGGGCCCAGGAAACGCAGTTGGTCATGAGGGCGATAAAGCCCGCAAGGAAGAATCGACTCATGGGCTTAGTTTGTTTGTGGATTCCAACCGTGCAGCACGTTTTGGAGGGTGTATTGCTCCGCTTCGGCATCCGTTAACTGATGCGACCACGGCACGCGCTGCTTGAGCGCCGCGCCGGGGCCACGGCTCTTGTACTCGGCGTAGTAGGCCGTCTGTTTGTTGGTTTCCTTGCCCCAGTGGTCCCAGCCCGCGGGGCCAATCACGGGGCCGAGGTGGCAGTTCAGGTACACAGTTTTGGCGTAGGGCCGCCAGGGCCGGCCCAGTGCAAAACTGCCGGCTGGGGCGTCGCCCGTGATGCGGCAGTTGCGAAACACATACCCAAACCGCGTAGTGTCGGGCGTCGAGGCAGCCGTGATGTAAAGGCCTCCCTTTTTGCAGAAAATCTCGCAATCCTCAAACCACGCTGTGCCCGAGCCGAAGATGAAATCGGTGGTGCCTTCGATGTAGCAGTTCTTGTAGAATTGCCGGCTGCCGGGCCCATAGGTGTAGAGCGTGTCCTGAAATCCCAGAAAGCGGCAGTTCACAAACGCCGACCGGTCGCCGGCCACCCACACGGCCACGGCCTGCCCCACCGGCCCCGACGAGTTGGCAAACGTCAGGTTCTCGGCCGAAAAATCGTTGCCATACAAGTAACAGCTCGAGGAGCCCGACGTGCCTTTATCTTCCCCAAAAATGTTCTTCTTCTGGTTGTAGTCGTCGTAGGTCAGAATAGTCTTGTCCCGGTCCTCACCAATGAGCTTCACAAACTGCTTGGAGCCTGCCAGAATAAGCTTCTCCTTGTAAGTGCCTTTCTTGATAAAGATGGTGGTGACTTTCTTCCGGAAATCGGGCACGGCATTGATAGCCTCCTGCACCGTGCGGAACTTGCCGCTGCCGTCCTGCGCCACCACAAAATCATAAGCTCCAGCGCGGCCGAGCGCCAACCAGCACAGGGCCACAATCAACACAAGCTGCTTCATAGGTTAGCGGTTAGTATTCCGTAAACCTACCGGTTAGCAGGCCTGAAACCGCGTTTTTTCTGCGCAATCGATGCCGGTAACGTTCTCGGCAGCCAATGGTGAATTATATAGTAATTTAGCAATGCTCATTCCACACTCTCTGCCTTAACTATGAAAGCCACTACCCTGAAACTGCGCCGCTTTGTCCTTTTGACTGCGCTCAGCGTAGGATTGGCCACTTGCGTGAGACAAGAGGAATTGTCCGAATGCCTGGGTTCATGCACCGTCGTCACGGGTCGGCTGCTCACTTCAGGCTCCGTTGCATTGCCTGATGCCCTTGTTACCCTACAATGGGTACGGTTCGTTGGGCTCAAGGGTGTGGTGCACCGGAAGGCAGTTGGTAGAACCGATGCCAACGGGCACTACCGGGTTAGTGGTTTCCTCACCGATGACGAGCTAACTGATGGCCTACTAGAGGTGGTTTTTCAACCCAGCAAATCAAACTATTACCTCATTGGAGAGCAAAATTTTGCTTTTTTTAATTTCAAGCGCGATACCCTGCTCACCGCCCCCGACTATTTAATTCCGCGTAAAGCATTTGCTAAATTGGTTGTTACCAATTCTACCCAAATACCTGGCCTTGGGGCATACATATCGGACTTTAATAGTTGCTATGGCAGAAATACTACTTTCAGTCAATCCATCAGGGGAGGCGGAAGCGTCATTGATTGGTTTGGTTTGCCATCGCAAAACCCTCTCGAAATGCCCGGTGACCAACCCATTTTGGTTCGTCATTTTAAAAACACCAATAACGGTCGCCCTAGCGCCACGGACACAATTTTCATCCCGGCCGGCGCCACCAGAACGTATACTGTGACTTACTAGCGCAAAAAGCCCGGCCAATTGGCCGGGCTTTTTTGAGAGGGGGTAGGGGAAGTTTGCCAACTCCCTCCTGCGCGTCATACTGGCGACTGTTAATCCTCTTTCCCTACGCCTTCTTACGAAAGAACTAGCTATCAATTACTCGCCCGAGGCCTTCGTCAGCAACTCCACTACCTCAGCCGAGATACCGGTGGTGCTGAAGCCGCCGTCGTGCATCAGGTTCTGCATGGTAACGTAGCGGGTCAGGTCCGAGAACAGCGAGATGCAATAGTCGGCGCAGGCCTCGGCGGGAGCGTTGCCCAGCGGCGACATCATGTCAGCGAAGTTGTAGAAGGCATCAAAGCCGGTGATGCCGGTGCCGGCCGTGGTTTTGGTGGGCGACTGCGACACGGTGTTCACGCGCACCTTCTTCAGCTTGCCGAAGCGCTGGCCGTAGCTGCGAGCAATGCTTTCGAGCATGGCCTTGGCCTGGGTCATGTCGGTGTAATCGAGGAAAGCGCGCTGGGCGGCTATGTAACTCAGGGCCACGATGCTGCCCCACTCGTTCATGGCGTCCTGCTTCTCGGCCACAGCCATCATCTTGTGAAACGACATGGCCGACACGTCGATGGTTTGCTGGAAGAATTTGTAGTCCAGCTCGCCGTAGTGCTTCTTTTTGCGGATGTTGGCGCTCATGCCAATGCTATGCAGCACGAAGTCAATCTTGCCGCCCAGCTGCTCCTGCGCTCCCGAAAACAGCGCTTCCAGCTCTTCCGTCGACGTGGCATCGGCTGGGATGATGGGCGCGTTGCACTCCTCGCTCAGCTTGTTGATTTCGCCCATGCGCATGGCCAGCGGCGCGTTGGTGAGCACAAAGCGGGCGCCTTCGGCGTGGGCCCGTTGGGCCACTTTCCAGGCAATGGATTGGTCGTTGAGAGCGCCGGAGATGATGCCGACTTTGCCGGCGAGGAGGTTACTGGGCATGGTGGTTTGGTGTGGAATGTGTGGTGGTGGCCTGTCATTGCGAGGAGGCACGACGAAGCAATCCGTCCTGGTCTCAGCGACTAGCCTTGGGATGTGACAAACCCAACCGTTGAATTTGCGCCGGCAAGTTAGCGGGCTTAATGGAATTGGCTGGTCACTTCTTTTGAGTTGGTCGCTCAGACCAGGACGGATTGCTTCGTCGTGCCTCCTCGCAATGACAAACTACGCCGCCACTTCGCCCCGCAGCGCCAGCAGCTCCCGCGCACTCTGGAAGGCATTCTCGCTGGGCTTGGCGCCTGCAATCATGTGCGCGATTTCCTTGATGCGGTCGTCCTGGTTTAGCTCCCGGATGCGGCTCACCGTGCGGTCGGCGCGGTCTTCCTTGTACACGAAGTAGTGCACGTCGCCGGCCGCGGCCATTTGCGGCAGGTGCGAAATGGCTACCAGCTGGTGCTTCTGGGCCATTTGCTGCATCATACGGCCCACTTTCACGGCAATCTCACCGGAAATACCGGTGTCGATTTCGTCGAATACTATCGTAGGCAGCGCCGTCTTATCGGCCAGCATGTATTTGATGCACAACATCAGGCGCGAGAATTCACCACCCGAAGCGGCTTTGCTCAGCGTCTGGGGCTGAGCGCCTTTGTTGGCCGTGAAGAGTATGCTCACCACGTCGGTACCACTAGTAGCAGGTGCCCCAACGCTGTGCTGCACCACAATGCGGGCATGCGGCATGCCCAGGTCGGCCAGCAGCAGCCCCAGCTGCTTTTCGAAAGTGGGGAACGACTTGCGGCGGCTCTCCGAGAGCTTGGCAGCCTGCTTGGTTACGGCAGCCAGGGCCGCATCCGAATCTTTGCGCAGACGGGCTATTTCCTTGTCGAGGCTCAGCACCGAGCTTACTTTCTGGCGCAGGCTGTCGCGCACGGCCAGCAGAGTGGGCAGGTCGCGGGCCTGGTGCTTGCGCTGCAGCGTGTAGAGCACGTTGAGGCGGTCCTGCAGCTCTTCGGCGCGGGCGGGGTCGCCCTCGGTGCGGCGCTCGGCAATTTCTACTTCGTCGGCGATGTCGTGCAGCTCAATCAGGCAGCTGTCGAGGCGCTGGCGCAGCTCCTGGAAGTTGTCGGCGTAGTTGGCCACTTGGCCCAGCAGCGTCACAGCCTCTTTCATGTTGCCGGTGGCGCAGGTCTCGCTGTCGCGCAGGCCGTGCAGGGCTTGGCTCAGCTTGTACTTAATTTCCTCGGCGTGCTCGAGCTGCTTCACTTCCTGCTCCAGCGCGTCCTGGTCTTCGGTGTCGAGGCGGGCTTCTTCCAGCTCATTCAGCAAAAAGCTGTTGTAGTCGAGCTCTTTGCTGGCCTGGGCCGCTTGGCTTTCCAGGGTTTGCAGGTCGGCTTCGAGTTTCCGGTACTGGCGGAAAGCGTTGCTATAATGAGTTCGCTGCGGTACCAGGCCGGCGTATAAGTCCAGCAGATTAAGCTGAAACACGGCATCGCCCAGCAGCAGGGTGTCGTGCTGCGAGTGAATGTCCATCAAATTGGCGCCGATTTTACGCAGCGCCTCCAATGTCACCGGCGTGTCGTTCACAAACGCGCGCGACTTGCCATTAGGACTGATTTCGCGCCGCAGAATGCATTGCACGTCGTAGTCCAAATCCTCGGCATCGAAGATGTCCTGCAGCTGGTAATTGGCGATATCAAACTGGCCTTCAATTACGCATTTGCGCTCGGTGTCAAACAGCATCCGCGAATCGGCGCGATTACCGAGCAGCAGGCCAATGGCGCCCAGCATAATGGACTTGCCGGCGCCGGTTTCCCCAGTAATTATATTTAATAGCGGCGACGGGCGCAACTCCAATTGCTCAATAAGAGCGTAATTTTTAATTCGTAAATCGACTAACATAAGAAGCATGGTCTTCATGCTGAGTTTGTTGAAGCATCTCTACCACGAGAGTAATTAATTACCTGCGCAGTAGGGATGCTTCGACAAGCTCAGCATGACCTTTATAATTAATCTATTTTAATACCGTTTGGTATTTGGCTGAATTCGTCGGGTCTACTTCCGTGAGCATGGTCACGAGCTGCTGCTTGAGTTGCTGGTCCTGACTGGTGCGGAATATGTTGGCAATTTCATCGGCCTTAGCGTCGAAGAAAGCGCGCGCAAACAAAGTGCCGGGGCGCGTTACGGCGGCGCGCTGAATCCCACTCAGCGACGTCATAACGGATGCGCGGGCTTCGTCGGGCTTTTCAATAAACAGGTCTAAACCCTGGCGGTAGTATCCGTACAGGCCAGTGCGGAAAGACTCAAACTGTGGGTCGGTGATGTTATCAAGCAAAAAATGCCGCTCCCGCGAGCCCGTGCCGCGCCAGCCTTCGTCCTGCTCGCTGGTGCTGGTCTGGTTCGCCGAGTAGTTGACCACATTGCGGGCCAGCTCATAATACTGTGTGCCGCCGAGGCGGGAAAAGGTGTCGCGGTCGATGCCAATGACCATGTAAGCGTAATAACCCAGCAGCGACGAGAGATTGGACACGAAGCTATTGGGCGAAAAGTCCAATGGATTTTGCGGCGAGTAGTTGAAGTTAAAGCTTCGGTCAACCACGCTGATGACGTTGGTTTCGTAGCCAGTACCATACACCGGGCGCGTCGAAATCAGGCGCATCGTCGAATTGTAAGTACCGTTCTGGGGGATGCCCGTGATGCCGATAAAGATGCGCAGCCGAATCCGCTCCTCGGGCCGGTGCGCCTGCGTAGTCCAGGACCGGGTGTTGAGAAAGTTGCGGATGTCATTCTGCATCTGCGTCACTATCGTCGGGTCTGTGATGGTGACGTTTTGGGTCGTCACCTGCACTTCAGCCTGCAGCTCTTGGGCATGGGCCGCGGGCCCAGCTGCCAGCAGCAGCAACATCGGCAGAAACGCGAGGAGTTTTCGCATCATGGGACAGGGTTCAATTTGGCCAGAATCAGGCTCACCAGTCCGCGGGCCACCTCGGCTTTGGACTGCAACTCAAAATTAACGATTTGGCCGGCGGCATCCAGCACGGTAACCTTATTAGTATCATGGCCGAATCCTGCGCCCGCATCGCGCAGAGAATTCAGCACGATGAGGTCGAAGTTCTTGCGGCGTAGCTTGTCTTGGGCGTGGGCCAGCTCGTTTGTAGTCTCCAACGCAAAACCTACGGCAAATTGTTCAGGCCGCTTGCGCTGGCCAAGGGTAGCCGCGATGTCCACGTTTTTTACCAGCTCCAGGGTAAGGATTTCGCCAGACTTTTTAATCTTGTCCACGGCCACCTGTACCGGCCGGTAGTCGGCCACCGCAGCGGCAAACACCCATACATCGGCATCCGCAGCCACTGCCGATGCGGCAGCAAACATCTCCGCGGCCGTTTCCACCCGCACGGTGCGGATGCGCGGGCTGGCTGGGTCTGGCAAATAGCTGGGGCCGCTAATTAGCGTCACCTCCTCGCCCTGGGCAGCGAAGGCCTCTGCTATGGCATAGCCCATCTTGCCCGTCGAGCGGTTACCGAGAAAACGGACGGGGTCGAGGGGTTCGTAAGTGGGGCCCGCAGTAAGAAGAACGTGCATTCTATGAGATGAGAGAGAAACGGAAAAACGTCAGATGGGGCAGCGCCTCTGGCTTGCTCATCATGACAGACGATGGGGATTTAGCCCACACAAGCTGGATGCACCGCCTAGCAGGGCGTTCATTTAGCTTCAACTCCTTTAAAAAAACTGCTCCAACTCTGCCACAATCTCTTCCGGTTCCAGCATGCGGCCGGGGCCACTCAGGCCGCTTGCCAACTCGCCGCTGGGCGAGTCGAATATGTGATTGCTGAAGGAGCGCAGACGTGCTAGGTTTTGCGTTACGGCCGGGTGGGCAAACATATCTACGTCCATGGCTGGGGCCAGAAAAACCGGGCAGCGGGCCGATAAATACACGGCGCAAAGCAGATTGGGACACAAGCCATTGGCCAATTGGCCGATGGTGTTGGCGCTGGCTGGAGCAATTACCAGGGCATCAGCCCAGAGGCCCAGCTCCACGTGGTTGTGCCACTCCCCTGCCGCTGCATCACGCAAAAAGCCCGTCAGCACAGGCTTTTTGGAGAGGGTGCCCAGGGTGAGAGGCGTGACGAAAGCCGCGGCGGCTTCGGTCAGAATGACCTGTACTTCGGCGCCGGCTTTGACAAGCAGGCGGGTGAGCAGGGCTGCTTTGTAGGCAGCAATGCTGGCACTGACGCCCAGCAGAATGCGACGGCCTTGTAGCGTAGAAGGCAGTGGGTTGCTCGGTACTGATTCGGACATATATGCCTCGTTGGCAGACAACTATTTAAAATAAGAACGTCATGCTGAGCTTGTTGAAGCATCTCGCCCGCTTCGTTGCAATCAGCCTTGATTACTACTGCGGGCGAGATGCTTCAACAAGCTCAGCATGACGTTCACTTTCAACAAGCCGTTCTTAACCGACTGTTGTTCCAGGCAAGCGGTAGCCTAGAACAGCTCGCGGGGAACCGGAATCTCCTCCGGCTCGGGGGTGGTGTACTGGATTTTGCCCTGCAGAAACTCCTCAATGGCAAGGCTGGTGGGCTTGGGCATGCGCTCATACTGCTTGGAAACCTCGATTTGCTCGCGGTTCTCGAACACTTCTTCCAGGTTGTCGACAGTGGAAGCGAACTCGGCCAAACGGTCGTTCAGCTCTTCCTTCAGCTTCACCGACAGTTGGTTGGCACGCTTGGAAATCACGGCGATGGCCTCGTACACGTTGCCGTTGTCGCCGGTAATGTCGGCCACGTTGCGCGTGATGATGGAGCTCGACGGGGTGTTAGGATTAGGTTTCATGGGCTGATATTAATTACAAATTAGTTAGAGGCCGACGCTGGCATGGCTTTCAACTTGACAATCTGGGCCTGGCTGACGTCGTACATTTCCTGGGCCGCCTTCAGGTTTTTGCTGCGGGGGTAAGCGTCCAGAAATTGCTGATAAAAGCTTACCGCTTCTGAAAACCGCTCGCGCTGCTTGGACTCGATGCTTTCCTGCGCCCATGCGAACTGGGCCGTTAGGCGGAGAAACGCGGCCTGCTCGGCAAATCCCGACGCGGGATAATCTTGCTGAAAATTGGTAAGGGCCACCACGGCCGCCTGGTTGTAGCGAAGCTGATAGTACAGCCTAGCGCTTTCGAAGGCTTTGTTTTCCAGCTTCTTTTGGAGCTCCTGCGACATGTTCTCCGTCTCGGGCTTGAACTTGCTCTCGGGGTAGCGGTTCAGAAAATCCTGGATGGATTCGAGGGCCGACACCGTATTGGTTTGGTCGAGCTCAAAGCCAGGCGAGTCCAAAAAAAGTGACTTCGCGTTCAGAAAAGCAGATTCCTCGGCGTACGCCGAGGTCGGGTAAGTATCGTTGAATTGCTTGAAATAGAACGCACTCAGCACATAGTTACGCTGTTTGTAGTTCGTATTGGCAAAGTAGAACTGGGCCTTTTCGGCTTCGGGCCGTCCCTTCAGTAGCGGAATCAGGTCTTCGAGCAAGGTGCCGGCTCGGAAGTAGTCGCCCTTTTCGTAGTACGCAATAGCAGCTTCGTACTTTTTATTAACGTCGGGGTTCTTCAGCAAACGCTGGTAGCTGCTGGCGCAGGAGCCCAGTACCAACGTACTAACGAGCAGAAAAAGAACCGTGAGGCGGGAAATCGGCATAAGGGGTGCAAAGGTAACGATTTGAGCCGGCGAAGACAAGCGGAGCAGCGCTTCGGGTTGGGATGCCGGAACCTAGAGTGCCAGAAGGCGGCGAAAGGTTGCAGCTAAGGCCGCGTCGCGGGCTTGGTAGCGGGCTGCCTGGGCGGCAGCGCAATGGCTGCGGGCTTAGCAGGCGAACTCACCAGCTTTGGAGGTACCGTGGGCTTGCGCGGAGTGGCTTTTGCGGGCACTTTGGCGGGTGGTATTTTTGCTTTGGGGTTGCGCTTAGCAGCTGGCACGGCCTTCTTCTTAGGAGCAGGCCGCTTTTTGGGCCGGTCGTCGAACTGCTTGCCCAACACTTGGCGGCGGGTGGGCCGTTCCTTGGCACGCCACTGAAATCCTTTCAGACGCTCGTCGTCGGGCTTCAACTCGTGAGGCGGAAAGAATTTGGCTTCCGGGTTGGTGAGCGCCGAAATTTTGTTCAGCTTACTATCCACGAACAGTATCCGCATGTTGGCCGACAGCACCCGGTTCATGCCGGTGGTGGCAGTGTCGTTGTCCAGGGCGTAAAATATGCTTTCCGCGTTGCCAAGCACATCCACGCGCCGCAACTTGCGGTCGCGGAAGTAGGACATCATGTTACGACCCTTGGTTTGATTGAAATTAAGCAGCGTGTCCTGGCTCACAGCGAAGGCATTGGCGTAGAGGCGCATCTCATCGATGCGGCCACGCTTCGAGCGAATCTGCATCGAATCGGCCGTGAGCTGATTCTTGGCCTGCCACAGCACGGGGTCGCGGTTGAGGTAAATGATGCTGTCCTGCCGGTCATAGGTCAGCGAATCGCAGATGCCCTGCAGGTTGCCCCGGAATATCTGCACCTTGGGGTAGGCGTAGAGCACCGTGCGGGTGGTAGTTTGGCCGGGGCGAGCCTCCATGCTTATTAGCGTGTCGGCGGCCATATACAAGGTGTCCTTCTCGCTGACGTTGCGCACCACCGGCCGGCCGCCGTAGAGCTTGGTGCGACCCAACCCACGCCAGTAGCGGCCTACATCGCCGCGCAGGGTCAGGTTGTCTTTTTTGGAAATCAGGCTCACGTGCCCGGTGGCCAGGCCGTACTGTTTTACCTCGTCGTACACCAGCCGGTCGCCGCCCAGCAGGTAGTTGGGCGTGTCGATTTTGGCATTCTTCTGAAAGTTCGACACCCGGGTAATGGTGTTGTAATTCCCTCCCTCGGCGTACAGGTTGCCATCCTTGCCTTTGATGCGCGTAGGCCCGTCGAAGTAGGCAATTTTCGAGACCGTATTATAGCGCAGCAGGTCGTTGTTCAGCTCCGAGTCGGGCGTGACGAGATGCACGTTGTTCGTAAACACGAAGACTTTGGAATTGGTATCGTAGAAGCCTTGCTGGCTGTCGAGGGTGTTTTGCGGGTCGGTAAGGTGGCCGGTCTCGGTGTAAGAGGCCGTTTTGCGGTTGAGGTCATAGAACAGGCTGGGCGTGGTCAGGGTCATGCGGGTGTCGCGCATCACCACGTTGCCTTCCATGCGGGCCGTGCGCTTGTCGCCGTCGTAAAAGCCCTTGTCGCCCGTGATGGTCATAGTATCGCTCTGCAGCACGCGCACGTTGCTGAAGGCTTCCACTTGGTTGCGGTCGAGGTACTGGTAAGCCGAATCACAGTACAGAAACGTGTCTTCCTGCTGAAAGCTGACGTTGCCGAGCAGTTTGCGAATTTTGGTGCCGTTAAAATCGCCACCAACCAGTGTGCCAGCCGTCAGTAGCTTGATTGGGGCTCCTTTGGGCGGCGCCGCGGCAGTTGCTCCGGGTCGGCCCGGAGCCGGACGAGTGGGCGCTGGCGTGGGGCGCTGCGCCTGCCCCAACAAAGGCAGCAGCAGAATGAGCAGAAGAAAAAAGATGCGTGTTGAGGACATTCGGTGGTCAAAGGTACGGACGGGCCCCGCGCTAACGGCCATCTTTGCGGTATAGTACCCAAAGGCAACCTCACGCGAGGAACCCCACCCCTAGCTCCTCTCCAAAAGAGAGGGGAGCCACGGCGCAGTAGTCGTTTTGATAGATATTTTCAATATTTTCAGTTGAAAATTATTAGGCTCTCCTCTCATCTGGAGAGGGGCCGTGCCCGGCAAGGGTGAGGTTCCCAGAGCAGGTTTGCCCAACAAGTTTTTTACCATGCTCGATACAGTTCGCCGCTTCATTGAGGAGCACACCCTTTTTTCCATCGAAAACGACGCCGTCTTGGTCACTGTCAGCGGCGGGCTCGACTCGGTGGTATTGTTAGACATTTTGCACCGGCTCGGGGTTCAAGTGGCCGTGGCGCACTGCCACTTCGGCCTGCGCGGCGAAGACGCCGATGCCGACGAGCAGTTTGTGCGCAAGTTGGCCAAGCAATACGGCCTCCCCTACTTCGCCGAATTTTTCCAGACCAAGGAATTTGCCGAGCAGGAAGGCATCTCAACCCAAATGGCGGCCCGCTTCCTGCGCTACCGCTGGTTTGAGCAGGTGCGCGCCACGCAGGGACTGGCTTACATCGCCACGGCCCATCACCAGCGCGACCAGGCCGAGACCATGATTCTGAACCTGACCCATGGCACCGGCCTTGCCGGGCTGCACGGCATTCAGGTGAAAAACGGAAACGTGGTGCGCCCGCTGCTGGGCGTGGGCCGCGACGACCTACACGAGTACTTAGTAGAGCGCGGCCTGCGCTGGCGCGAAGACGACAGCAACGACAGCCCCGTGTACCAGCGCAACCTGCTGCGCCACGAGGTGCTGCCCGTGCTGCGCAAAATCAACCCCAACCTCGACCAGACCATGCACGGCACGGCCGAGCGCGTGGGCGGGGCCGAGGAAATAGTGCGCCGCTACGTGGAAGACGCCACCGCCCAAGCCCGCCGCGACGACGCCGAGGTCACCTACCTCAATATAGCCACCCTACAAAAAACCGCCGCCACGGCCCTGGTGCTGCACGAAATGCTGCGCCCTTTCGGCTTCTCCTGGCTGATGGTGAAGGACATTGTGGCGGCCTTCCCCGGCGAGTCGGGCCGGCGGTTTGACTCGCCCACGCACCGCCTGGTAAAAGACCGGGAGCATCTGGTTATCACGCCGCGGCGCCTCACGCAGTTTGGCACTTTCCAGCTAGCCGCCGGCCAAACCGACCTGTTGGCCGACGGCATGCGCCTGAAAGCCGAGCTGCACGATGACGCCAAGCACTTCATCATTCCCCGCTCAAAAAGCACCGCCGCGCTCGATGCCGACAAGCTCAAATTTCCGCTCACGCTGCGCAAGTGGCAAGAAGGCGACTGGTTTATGCCCCTGGGATTGAAAGGCAAAAAGCTGCTCAGCGACTTCCTCATCGACCAGAAAGTGCCGCTCAACCTCAAAGATGATGTGCGCGTGCTGACCTCGGCCGATGGCAAAATCTGCTGGGTGGTGGGCTGGCGCGTCGACGACCGGTTTAAAGTAGAGGACACCACGGAGCGGGTGCTCACCGTGCAGCGGCTTTAGCAGGCTACCTTGGGGCTAAACTCACCAGACTTTATATAGCACCAATGAAACTGCTCTTTCCGCTTCTGCTGCTAATAAGCACAGCCCTATCAAGCTGTAACATTGATAAATGCGAGGGCGCGCTTGATGCGACCCATGCGCATTTTTCGCTGCAATATCTGGCTGCCACTGGCAACCAGTCCTTATTTTCTTCTAGGTCAACCACCTACTTCCGAGACTCAGTGCGCATAACCGATGAGCAAGGCAGCATTGTAGCCACAGACAAATCCGACCCTGTTTCCTTTCGCCTGTTCAAAGCGGGCGAAACACTTACCCTTGGCCAGCCAACTACGCGCCGGTTTTTAATTTACCTGTCGCGAACCGACCAAGACACCATTCAGGCGGAATTCAAGCTGTTTAGAAACGACTGCAAAAACCCGCAGTTCGAATACGCTTCGGTTTTTTATAATGGCAAAAGACTGAACGGAGACCCCAATACAGAATTATCAATAGTCATCCGAAAACCCTGAAGTCTGCCGTAGCGGCGACGCTGCCAGCGAAACGCGCCGAGGCTGCTGCGCCATTTCAGTTGTGCCTTCCTTTGCCCGGAGGTACTTTTGCCCAGCAACCCCAACTCAACACAAACACCCTCTCCTATGAAAGTTACCGTAGTCGGAGCCGGCAACGTAGGCGCAACCTGCGCCGATGTGCTCGCCACCCGTGAAATTGCCAACGAAATTGTACTGGTCGACATCAAGGAAGGCATTGCCGAAGGCAAGGCGCTTGATATCTGGCAGAAATCCCCAATTATCGGTTACGATTCGCGCACGGTCGGCGTCACCAACGACTACGCCCGCACTGCTGGTTCGGAGGTCGTGGTGATTACCTCGGGCCTTCCCCGCAAGCCCGGCATGAGCCGCGACGACCTGATTTCGGTGAACGCCGGCATCGTGAAGTCGGTGACTGAGCAAGTGGTGGCCCACTCCCCCAACGCCATCATCATCGTGGTGAGCAACCCGCTCGACGTGATGACCTACCAGGCCCACCTCACCGCCAAGCTGCCCCGCGAAAAGGTGTTTGGCATGGCCGGCATCTTGGACACGGCCCGCTACCGCGCTTTCTTGGCCGAGGCCCTGAATGTGAGCCCCAAAGACATTCAGGCCGTACTTATGGGTGGCCACGGCGACACCATGGTGCCCCTGCCCCGCTACACCACCGTGGGTGGCATCCCCGTTACCGAGCTCATCGGCAAAGCCGAGCTTGACGCCATTGTGCAGCGCACCGCCGTGGGCGGTGGCGAACTGGTGAAGCTCATGGGTACTTCGGCTTGGTACGCGCCCGGCGCGGCCGCCGCTCAAATGGTAGAAGCCATCGTGCGCGACCAGCGCCGCGTATTCCCCGTGTGCCTCGAGCTGCAAGGCGAGTACGGCATCAACGGCGTGTACCTCGGTGCCCCGGTTATCCTCGGCAAAAACGGCGTGGAGCGCGTGATTGAATTGCAGCTCAACGACGAGGAGAAGCAGATGCTCGAAACCTCGCGCGGCCACGTGAAAGAAGTAATGGACGCCCTGGACAAGATGGGCCAGCCCGCTTAATCATTCAAGTCAAGTGTTATACAAAAGCCCCACCGGAGATTCCGGTGGGGCTTTTGTATGTCATGGATTTTTGTTTGAGCAAAGTACTTGTTGCTGCCTTGCTACGGGAGCAGCAAAATGAGCCGTGTTGAAATAAGTCGTTTGCCATGCCAAGCAGAGGGAAGCACCTTATCGCGCTGCTTCGAGTCGTTCCGCGGCATTAAGATGCTCCGCTCAGTATGACAAATGCCCCATGTGAGGAGGTAGCGTTGCTACAGCTCCTCTTGGTGTGGCGTTGAGTTGCTGTGTTGTTAGGCTGTACTTTATGCAGGTTGACCCATGGTCCAACCTTTGCGAGGAACGGGTGGGCGGTACGGCCCTTTGACCAGCCGGTCGGCTACCGCACCAGCCACGAAAGCATAAATACCTTTGTGAATCAGGTCGATGGTTTGTTCATCGCGGGGCCAAGTCCAGGGCAAGGCACCGACGCCAGTGGCATTTTCTAACGTCTGGTCGTTGAGCAGGCGGAAGTTCATAAACAGAAACGAGCCAACCGGCCCCCGCACTCCCTTTGCTGCCATAAGGCCGCGTACTGCCCCCAAAAGGATGCCCTGGCCCCAGTGCATGGTCCAGTTTAGGCCCAGGCGTTGGTCATCGGGTTTGTGGGGCAGGCCGAGCAGGCGCTCTAGGGTGTGAGCCGGCACATAAGAATCGGGGCGCTTCGTAAACTGTTGCTCTACCTTCTCTGCTAGCGTCATGGCGGCCACTCCCGCGGCGCCTGCTACAATTCCCCAAAGGGCTGCCTGGCCTGTTTTCATAAGTTGCTGTGGGTTTGCCGCCGGGTTGTCCAGCGGCTGTTGGTGAAATATTCTTGTCCGTGCCTGACAATTTCTGTGGAGGCACGGCTTGCTGAATAGTACGCTTAACCCGACCCTCAGTTACAACACGTTTCTGTATATAGTCCAGAATTCATTCGCACAGATGAGCTAAAAACCGCTCTACTGTTCAGAATAATTCTAAACCAAAATCAGTAATCGGCTAGCTCGCCTCAACCGGTAAGCACACTTAGCTCATTGATTGGGCAGGCGAGTCTAGGGATGGCTGCGGCTAGGCTGTACACCGTCTGCCCTATTTGTTTTTCACCTCACTTAATCGAGCACGGCGTAAGAAATCCGACATCGTCGACTTTCCCAGCGGTACCGGGCTCGTAGGCATTTCAAGAATAATTATTGCTCCCCGCAATGGTCGTTATGCTATCAGATTTAAACGCTTTGAGGGCATGGAGCCTGACATGGATTGCTGAAGATGGGTGCTTAGAGCCCCTATCTGTGACTTAGTTTAAGCCAGCCTCATGCGAATTCTACAATACCGCTTTTGCGCAACTCGTTCCTTTTCTACTGCTGGCTGGCCCGAAACAGCTTCTGCTTCTCCTCTTTGGACAGGCTTTCGTAGCCGGAGCGCGAGATTTTGTCGAGGATGTTGTCAATCTCATCCTGCAGGGGCTGGCCGGCCACAGCGGGCTTCTTGCCGGCACTGGAGGCAGCGGCCGTAACGGGCTCGGCGCGGCGCGTGCTGCTCACGCGCATGGCCGGCCTGCGAGCAAACAGTTTAGTAAAGAAATTGCCTACCGCCTGCACGGGGCGGCCCAGGTCGCGTCCTGCTTGCAGCTGCTTAATGAATAGAAAGCCAACCAGCGCGCCACCCAGGTGGGCAATTTCGCCACCGGCGTTTCCCCCGTTCACGCCCGCCAGAGAAATGAGCACGAGCACGGCCGCAATCCATTTTATCTTAACCGGGCCAATAAGAATCAGCGAAAAGGTGTAGTCGGGAAGCAGCGTGGCCGCGGCCACAATGATGGCCGTAACGGCTGCCGAGGCCCCAATCATGGGCGTGCCCACCCCGGGCTGAAACGCCGGAATAAGGTTGAAGCTGAGCAGGAAAATGGCTGCACCTGCCAGTGTGCCCAGCACGTAGAGGCTCACGAGGCGGCGGTCGCCCAGGTACTCGCGCAGCAGTTGGCCAAACCAGTACAGGTTCAGCAAATTGAACAGGATATGAAAGAAGCCTTTGTGAGTGAAGGCGTAGGTCAGCAGCGTCCAAGGGTGGCGCAACAGCACGGGCAGCGCAGACGACAGCTCAAACTGCCGCATCACGGGCAGAAAATAGCCACTGGCGCTGCTCACAGTAAGAATGGTGCGCAGCACAATAAGCACCGCAAACACCAGCACGTTCAGCAGGATGAGCTGCATGAGGGCATTGTCGCGACGGCTGAAAGCAGAGCGGATATCTTGAACGATGCTCATATCTCGAATTAAGCGAAAGTGACGAATTTTATCAACAAGGGGCTAAACCCTACCAATACCTTAATAGAAACGCTCCCGGCCGCCTTCCCAGAATTTCACCAAAATGAACCCGACCAGTAGGCCGCCCAAGTGAGCAAAGTGGGCTACGCTGTCGCCGGGGGTGCGGTGCACACCGGCATACAGTTCGTAGGCCGCGTAGAAGAACACAAAATACTTGGCCTTGATGGGAAACGGGATAAACAGCAGAAACAATTCGGTGTTCGGAAACAAGTAAGCGAAGGCGAAGAGCAAGCCAAAGAGCGCCCCGGACGCCCCCAGCATGCCCACCTGGTAGCTACGATTGACGAGGGCATCCAGGGTGGTATTGGCCGAGTTGATGTACTCTGCGTCGGCAGGGTTGCGGGTCATAGCGGCCCCCACTTGCTCGTAGCCTTGTTGGTCGGGGAAATTCTGCCGAAAAAACTCGACAAAGTTGGCCCCAGACGGGTCCTGCCGAAACTCCTGCCGCGCCACTTCCATCTTGTGCACCTCGTAGTAGCGCACGCCCTGGTAAAACATGCTGGCGCCAATGCCGCAGATGAGCCAAAACACCAGAAAGCGCTGCCCTCCCCAACGCTGCTCCAGGAGCGGGCCAAAAGAAATCAGACCGAACATGTTGAAGATAAGGTGCATCCAGCTGCCGTGCAAAAACATGGAAGTCGCAAACTGCCACGGAAAGAACATCGGGGAGCCGATAGGGTACAAGCTGCCTATCTGGGTGAGCAAAGGCAGGAAATAAGTTTGCGCCGCAAAGAAGAAGATGTTTGCAAAAAGCAGAGTCCGAACGGTGGGGGTCAGGTTGAACATGAAGAAGTTAAAAGCCCCAACCAGCGGCCACAAAGCGCGCATATGGTTGGAGAATCGGTGAACGAAGAGTCAGCTGAGCTAGCGACAAGTGGAAGACGGGCAGCGGGCGTCTCCCTGTAAAAGAAGGAGGCCCCAAAGAAGGTTACTTACGGAAAAAATCGGCCAACTGCTGCCCGTCCAGCAACACGAGGGTTTTGCGGCCGTCGGGCGTGTAGCCGGGCACCTGGCAGGCAAAAAGGCGGTCGGCCAGGGCGCTGAGTTCGGCTTCGGGCAGGCGCGTGGCGGCCGTGCCGGCGGCCACGCGGCGGGCCAGGGCGCGGGCCAGGCTCTCGTTCTGGTCGAGCTTGAGGGGGCCGGCTGTGGTACGATACTGCTCAATCAGGCTTTCGAGCAGTTCCTTCTCGTCCTGGGCAGGCATGCCGGCCGGAATGGCTTCTACCGCAATGGTGTTGGGGCCGAACTCTACGAAGAGAAAGCCCAGGGCGTGCAAAGGCTCGGTGAGCTCGCGCAGCACGGCAAAATCAGTGGGGTTGAAGGTGACGGTGCGCGGGAAAAGCAGCGTTTGGGAAGTGCCCACGGCCCGGCTCAACTCCTGGCGGTACTGCTCGTACAGAATCCGCTCGCGGGCGGCTTCCTGGTCGATGAGCAGCACGCCCGACTTCACCGGCACCAGCACGTAGCGCTGCTGCACCTGCAGCGCCCGGCTGCCCGCGCTGCCCTCCCGCTCTCGGGCGGGTGCGGAGCGGGCTGGCTGAGCATCAGGTAAGGTCAGGCCCAGGCTTAGGGGCAGGTCGTTGGTGCTCACGGGGGCCGGCTCGGCAGAAGCAGCTGTTTCGAAGCTGCGCATGGTGGCGCTGTCGAGGGTGGGCTCGTCCTTCACAGGCTGGCCCAACTCTCGGTAAAAGGCTTCGAGCTCGCGGCGGGCCTGCTCGGTGGGGCGCGGCGGAATCTGCCGCTCGTAGCCGTCGCGGCGGGTGTCGGCGTTGAAGTTAGAAAAGCCCGAGGGGCCGGGTGGGGTACGGGCCGCTGCGGCAGTCGAGGCCGCCAGGGCATCGGGCCGGTATCCGTCGCTACTGGCGGCGCGAGCGGCCGAGCTGGCAGCGGGCAAGTGGTCATCGGCTTCGGTGGGTACTTGGCCGGTGCCTTTGCCGGTGCGAAGCGGGCGGATGGGCGCAAAATTTACATCGCCATCGAAGTCGAGCGAGGGCGCAATGTTGTGCAGGCCGAGGCTTTGCTTCACGGCGGCGCGCACCACGGCGTACACGGTTTTCTCGTCCTCGAACTTTATTTCCGTTTTGGTGGGGTGCACGTTGATGTCGATGGCCTTGGGGTCGAGCTCCAGAAACAGCACGTAGAACGGGTGCGTGTCGCGGGCCAGCAGGCCTTCATAAGCCGCCAGCACGGCGTGGTTGAGGTAGGCCGAACGAATGAAGCGGTTATTGACAAAGAAAAACTGGTCGCCCCGGCTTTTCTTCGACGACTCGGGCTTGCCCACGAAACCCTTTACCGAAATGGAGTGCGTGACTTCTTCGCAGGCGGCCAGCTGCTCCTTGTAGCCGTTGCCAAGCAAGGCCACAATGCGCTGGCTGAGCTTGCCAGCAGGTAAGCCAAACACCTCTAGGTCGTTCTGGTAGAGCGAGAAGGCAATGCCGGGGTTGGCCAAAGCCACATGCTGAAACTCGTCGAGAATGTGCCGCATTTCCACGGCGTTGCTCTTGAGAAAATTGCGGCGGGCAGGCACGTTGAAAAACAGATTTTTCACGGCTATGCTGGTGCCGTCGGGGCAGGCGGTGGGCTGCTGGCTGGTCACCTGCGAGCCTTCTACCAGCAGCAGGGTGCCGGTGTCGTGCTCGCGCTGCTTGGTGCGGATTTCTACCTGGGCCACGGCCGCGATGCTGGCCAGGGCTTCGCCCCGAAACCCCAGGGTGCGGATGCGAAATAAATCTTCGGTCGAGCGGATTTTGCTGGTAGCGTGGCGCTCCAGGCTCATGCGGGCATCGGTGGGCGACATGCCAGCGCCGTTGTCGACGACCTGCACGAGCTGTTTACCTGCCTCTTTCACAATGAGTTGAACCTGGGTAGCCCCGGCATCGACGGCGTTTTCCAGCAGCTCCTTCACCACGGAGGCGGGGCGCTGCACTACTTCGCCAGCCGCAATCTGGTTGGCGAGGTATTCGGGAAGCAGGTGAATAATATCAGGCATAGGAAGTAGCGCACGCTGGGGCTTGCGCCAACGAAAATTGGATGAGCTAACGGGCACGCAAACAAGCGGAAACGCGCCCGACAATAAGTAGAAAATGGCGGCGTTTTCAACCCACGCCGCTGTTTTCTGCGTACCTTTGCGGCTAAATAGCGGAATTGTAGCATGAAATTTTATGGCAACTGCCACAATCATTTCACGCCGCGGCTGGCTAGGTTTGGAACCTCCAAACCCGACCGTCGGGTTCCACTGCTACCCACGACAAAAGTACGGCCTTTGCGGCCCGTTTGCCCCTTGAACAAACCCACCACCCCTGCGGGGCTGATGCGCATCCCCCTCCAGCTTGGCTTGTTTGTCCTGCTGCTCGTGACGGGACTGCTGCTGTCGTTTTCCGAAGTGCCAAAGCTACCCGCCGACCCACTGCCCGCCTCCGCTGCCGAGGCGGCCTGGGTCGACAGTGTGTTTAATTCGCTCACACCTGAGCAACGGCTGGGCCAGCTGTTTATGGTGGCAGCTTACTCTAATAAGGACCGCGCCCACTTCAACCGCATCGAGCAGCTGGTGCGCAACCAAAGCATTGGCGGCGTTATGTTTCTGCAAGGGGGCCCTAAGCGCCAGGCCAACATGACCAACCGCCTGCAGGCCTCCGCCAAGGTGCCCCTGCTCATTGCCATGGACGCCGAGTGGGGCCTCGACATGCGCCTCGACTCCTCGGCCCACTTCGCCAAGCAGATGACGCTGGGCGCCATGGACGACCCCAAATACGTGTACCTGATGGGCCGCGAAATTGCCCGCAAAATGCGGGCCTTGGGCGTGCACATCAGCTTCGCGCCGGTAATTGACGTGAACTCGAACCCTGGCAACCCGGTGATAGGCAACCGCTCGTTTGGCGAGGACCAGGAGCGGGTGGCCAAGCTGGGCGTTCAGTACATCAAAGGCCTGCAGGAAAATGGCGTGATGGCGGTGGCCAAGCACTTTCCCGGCCATGGCGATACCGACACCGACTCCCACGTAGCCCTGCCGGTCATCAACACTGACTTGGCCCGCCTCAGCAAAGTCGACCTGGTGCCGTTCCAGCAGTCCTTCGAAGCCGGGGTGATGGGCGTGATGGTGGCTCACCTCTATATGCCGCTCTTCGACACGACCAATGCCAAGACCACAACTTTGTCGCGCGCGCTGGTTACCGACCTACTTAAGACCAAGATGGGCTTTAAGGGCCTGACGTTTACTGATGCGCTCAACATGAAGAGCGTGAGCAAGCTGTATAAAGACGGCGAGCTCGACGCCATGGCCTTGGCCGCCGGCAACGACGTGCTGCTGTTTTCTGAAGACGTGCCGGCTGCGCTGCTGCGCATTCGGGAAGCCGTGACGGCGGGCAAGCTTAATCAGGCAGATTTGGACTTCCGCATCAAAAAGATTTTGCGCGTGAAGCACTGGGCTGGCCTCTCCAAATACAAGCCAGTGCGCACTGCCATTTTGCGCGACAGCCTCAACCAGCCTTCTTCGAAGGTGGTGGCTCAGGCAATTTTTGAGCACGCCGTGACTGTGGTGAAGAACGACGATAAGCTCCTCCCGTTTCAGCGGCTCGACACGCTGCGCATTGCGGCCATCACCATTGGCACGCAGGCGGAAGGCCCGTACGCCACCATCTTCAACAAATACCAGCCGGGCCCCGTGTACGCTGTAGCCAACCGCTACGCCGATGATTCCACTTTCACGCGCATAGCGGCCCGCCTGGGCGGCTACAATGTGGTGGTGGTGAGCCTGCACAACATGAACAACACGCCCAGCCATAGCTACGGTATGGGCGACGGCGCCCTGCGGTTCATCAAGCAGCTGCAGGCCAACCCCCGCCTGAAAACGGTGGTGGTGGCCATGGGCAACGCCTACGGGTTGAAATTTCTGGAAAACGCCCGCACCCTGGTGTGTGGCTACGAGGACCACTACGCCGCCCAATTGGTGGTGCCGCAGGTGCTGTTTGGCGCGCTGCCTGCCCGGGGCAAGCTGCCCGTCACGGTGTCGCCCACACTGAAAGTCACCACCGGCATTGCCACGCCCGACCTCAAGCGTCTGCGCTATGCCACGCCCGAAAGCCAAGGCCTGAGCTCGCGCGTGCTGGCCCAGATTGACAACATTGCCCTCGAAAGCCAGACCTATGCCGCTGCGCCAGGCTGTCAGGTGCTCGTGGCCAAAAACGGCACTGTGGTGTTTGACCAGAGTTACGGCTACTGCACCTACGACCAGTCGCAGCCCGTGACGAACAGCACGCTCTATGACTTGGCTTCCATCACCAAAGTGGCGGGCACGCTGCAGGCCGTGATGTATCTCAAAGACCAAGGCAAGCTGAGCCTGGACGAGCGAGTGGCGGCCTATCTGCCCGAGCTTAACCGCACCAACAAGCGCGAAATGACCGTACGCGACGTGCTCATGCACCAAGCGGGCCTAAAGGTGGGCATTCCGACCTGGGAGCGCACTATCACCAGCAATGGGCTGAAGCCGACTTTTTACGCCAGTATCCGCTCCGACGACTTTCCCAATGAAGTAGTGCCCGGCGAATACAGCACCAAAGCCGCCGACGACTCGGTGTGGGCCTGGACCATGCGCTCGAGCCTGCTGCCCAAAGTGAAAGGCCGGTACCCCACCGAGTACTCGGACCTGAGCTTTATTGTGATGAAGCGCTTGTGCGAAAAAATTCTGAAGCAGCCTATCGAGGGCTTCCTGCAGGAAAATTTCTACCGTCCATTGGGCTTGGGCAGCATGACGTATAACCCGCTGCAGCGCTTCCCGAAAAGCTGCATCGCGCCCACCGAGAACGACACGTACTACCGCCGCGAGCAGTTGCAGGGTAGTGTGCACGACCAAACCGCTGCCCTGGTAGGTGGCGTGGGTGGCCACGCCGGCTTGTTTGCTACTGCCAACGACCTGGCCGTGCTCATGCAGATGAATATGCAGAATGGCCGCTACGGCGGCGTTCGCTATTTCCAGACGCCAGTCGTAACGGAATTTGCCCGGCCCATGCCCGGTGGGCGGCGCGGCTTGGGCTGGGACCACGGCGACCCCCGCAAGCCCACGGGTCCTACCAGCAACCTGTCGCCGGCCAGCACCTTTGGCCACACCGGCTTCACGGGCACCTGTGTGTGGATGGACCCCGAGAATGAGATTCTCTACGTCTTCCTTTCCAACCGAGTGTACCCTGATGCCGGCAACAACAAGCTGCGCCAGTACAACATCCGCACGCGGATTCACGATGTGATTTACAAGTCGTTGGCGGCGGGTACGCCTAAAAAATAGGTCCACGCAACCCTTGAGTGAAGCAGGCGGTCAGGATAGCAGTCCTCATCTATCTGAATTACCTGCTTTATGCAACCTCTCCCATTTATCCTGCTGGCCGCACTGTTAAGCAGTGCCCAATCTATAGCCCAACCTACGTACCGAGTAGGCTTGCGCGGCGGCATCAACCGAGCTACTACCACGCTGGACCCCGCCAGCAACTCGCAGGAAAACGGCCCATTCAGATATTCGGCTGAGAAGTCAGCTATTTACGCCTGGCAGGCGGGGCAGTGCTGGAAGTAGCGTTTAGCAAATTTGCTCTGCAGCCGGCTTTGCTGTTCTCGCAAAAAGGTGAGCGATTCAATACGTCTGCATCTCTCAGCGGAGCCGCTGGAACAAGCAGTAGTGAAACCCGAAGCACCAACCGGTACCACTGGCTGGAGCTTCCCGTGAACGCAGTTTATCACATTCGCAGCTTTCAAGTATTCGGAGGACCTTACGCGGCGCTGGGTGTAGGAGGCAAGCAGCGGGGAACCACGCTTGGTTATTCCCCATTCGTTAAGTATGCTCCTTACCATTTCGATGACAAGATTCGTTACGGGTCTGATACCTACAATTCACGCCTAGATGCTGGCGTTAATTTTGGTGTTGGCTATCGTCGGGGACCGACGCAGGTACAGGTGGCTTATCAGTTGGGGCTGGTCAATCTCCATTATTCTGAGCCGTATCTTCTCTACGACTATGGACACGATTTCGCCCGCGACGCGGCTTACAACCGCGTGGTGCAGCTAACAGGCACCTATTTTTTCAATTTGTAAGTATCGGTTCCTAAAGCAACTCCTGCTTGATTATGACGACTATAAACTAATATGTCGGCTAGTGCGTCAAATAATTAGGCGATTCCGCGAATGACGGCCCCAACATCTCGGCCAAACTGCGGTTAAGCAGAACGCACAGCCCATTTCCGCGTTACTTGCTTTATGAACATCGGCATTGTTTGTTACCCCACGTTTGGCGGCTCCGGCGTGGTAGCCACGGAATTGGGCAAAGCCCTGGCCCAACGCGGCCACCGCGTGCATTTCATTACCTATAGCCAGCCGGTGCGGCTCGACTTTTTCAACGAAAACCTCTTTTACCACGAGGTCTACGTGCCGGCGTATCCGCTCTTTCAGTTTCCGCCCTACGAGCTGGCGCTGACCAGCAAAATGGTCGACATTGTTCAGAACGAGAAGCTCGACGTGCTGCACGTGCACTACGCCATTCCGCACGCCTCGGCGGCTTTCATGGCCAAGCAGATTCTGCGGGCCCGCGGCATTCAGATTCCGGTGGTGACCACGCTGCACGGTACTGATATTACCCTGGTGGGCAAAGACGCCAGCTTCGAGCCGGTGGTCACCTTCAGCATCAACCAGAGTGATGGCGTGACGTCGGTATCAGCCGATTTGCGACGTGAGACCTACGAGTATTTCGCCATTGAGAAGGACATAGCCGTCATCCCCAACTTCATCGACCTGCAGCGTTTCAAGAAGCAGGAAAAAAGCCATTTCCGCGCCGCCATCGCGCCCGAGGGCGAGAAGCTGCTGATTCACACCAGTAACTTCCGCACCGTGAAGCGCGTGGAAGATGTGCTGCGGATTTTTGTGGGCGTGCGAGAGCAGATTCCAGCCAAACTCCTCCTCGTGGGGGATGGCCCCGACCGCAACCGCATGGAAAAACTGGCCCGCGACCTCGACGTGCACCGCGACCTGCGTTTCCTGGGCAAGCTCGAAGCCGTGGAAGAAGTGCTAAGTGTGGGCGACCTGTTTCTGATGCCCTCCGAAAACGAGAGCTTTGGCCTCGCCGCGCTCGAAGCCATGGCCTGCGAAGTGCCCGTAGTGAGCACCAATGCCGGCGGCATTCCTGAGTTGAACGTGCACGGCCTGACCGGCATGATTAGCGAAATCGGCGATGTGCAGGACATGGTTAAAAATGCCCTCTACGTGCTTGACGACGAGAATCTGCCCCGCTTTAAAGCTGCCGCCCGCGCCCGGGCGGAGGAGTTCGCGGTGGAGAAGATTGTGCCGCTATATGAGGACTGCTATCGCAAGGCAGCGGAGGCGGTTGCCGTGGCGGTATAGTGAGTGCTGTCATTGCGAGGAGGCACGACGAAGCAATCCGTCCTGTTCTCAGCTACTAGACCAATAATGTGACCAAGCCCCGGTACTGCGCAGTACCGGGGCTTGCCGATTCGTTGAAGTGTCTGGTTTTTACAGGACGGATTGCTTCGTCGTGCCTCCTCGCAATGACAGCTTTTTGCCTTAAAAAAGCCCGGCTGCTTCGTTCTTCACTACAGCCAACGCCTGGGCGGTAGGCTCGGCGCCGTCCATCATCAGGCCTTCCAGAATGCGCTTGGCCAGTTCGGTGCCGCGGGCTTGGCTGGGATTTTGGATGCCGTGGTAGGCGCGGTTTACCATGGTCAGCACGTTTTCCTTGGCTTCCTTCACCATGGTCCAGGCGTCGCCGGAGATGTAGAGCTGCTGGGAGAGGTTGTGCTCGTATTCAGCCCGGATTTCTTGTTGCAGGAGGCGGTGGAAGTCGGGGGCAGACTGGCCGGCGCTGCTCAGGCGCACGAGGATGTTGTTGGGTGAGATGCGTTCCAGGAACAGCACCACCCGCTCGTAGGCCTGCAGGCGTAGCGGCAGCGTGGTTTTGTTGCTCTCCAGCCGCAGCTCAATCAATCGGCGTTGCTGCTCTTTCTCCAAAAACTGCTTAAAAAGCACGTAAATAGACCCAGCGACGAGCAGGGCCGGTAGAATAACTTTGAGTAGGTCGAAGAAATAAGCAGTTGAATCCATAAAGCCTGAAGTGAGACAGTGAGGGGCGAGAAGCTAATTCGAACCTGGGAACGAAATAGTTGCCGGCTGGCGCGTGCCGGATTGCCACTGCCGGTAGCAACGGCCGCAAACTTACGCCGTGAACCACCTCCCCCCAACTGCTGTTTCTACTCCAGACGCTGTGCCGCGAGCTACTCCGGCAGCCGCTGTATCTTTGTCGTCCACCTAGTTCTAAACCGTCTTTCATTATGGCTTCCGTTGCCACCCTCGCTCCCATTAGCCTCACTGACCGCGCTGTGGTTGAGGTGAAAAATATTATTCAGGAAAAGAACGTGCCCGCTGACTACGGCCTGCGCATCGGCGTGCAGGGCGGCGGCTGCTCGGGCATGAGCTACCTCCTGGGCTTTGATAAAGCCAAAGATGCCGACGAAATCTACGACCTCGACGGCCTGAAACTCATCATGGATAAAAAGCACGCCATGTACGTTCTCGGTATGGAAGTCGACTTCCAGGATGGGCTGAACGCCCGTGGCTTTGTGTTCAACAACCCCCAAGCCAAGAGCACCTGCGGCTGCGGCTCTTCGTTCTCGGCTTAATAATTATCAGCTAGTTGCGGATTTCCCTGAATGCGCAGCTTTGTAATTAGCCAAAAGCCCCCGCCTTCCGGTGGGGGCTTTTGCATTAAACGGCCGCCTTTAGCGTCTGGCCAACCGCTACGTAACGGGCAAAGACAGCTTGTTTATCGTAATCAAACTGCAGCATCGCCTCCGCCTGCTCGCGCACCCGGTCAGCTTGCTGTTGGAGTACCGCCAGCCGGTCTTCGTTGCGGGTGCGGCGAGCTACGGTCTCGATGGCCGTGAGCAGGCGCAAGAGTACGGACAAGTTGCCTTCGGCAGCACTGCGAATCTGGTCGAACGCCAAGGCGGCGTAAGTGGCGAATGTTGGGATTTGGGCTACCACGCGCACCCTACCGCCTTCGGACCGCAGCGGCTCGTTAAGCTTGCGGTCAGCCAGCAGGCTCAGCAGGGCGCCCAATTGGTCGACGCAGAAGATGGCCGTGGTGGTGTCGTTGATACCCGGCGATAAGGCCTTCAGGGCGATATCGACCAATTGGCGGAAACCAAAGCCCAGGTCCTGGTCGATGGTGCGAAGGTCGCCGATGCTGTAGGTGCCACAGAGGCGCTGGCGGGTTTTCTCATCCGCAGCGCTTAAGGGTTGGCCGTCGTAGCGGGCCACCGAGACCAGCGGGGCCTCTTTCGCTACAAAGCTGCCGATGCCCCGTTCCATGCGCACCACACCGTTGATTTCACGGGCAAAGTCCAGCAGAGCATCGTTATTAACGTCTTGAACGTAACCACTGCGTAGCGCCAGGATGGCGTGCCAATGATGGTCGGTTTCGCGCCAGTCGGTGGCCTCAGCGGCGGTGGCTTCGTGGCCCATCTGCTCTGGAAACAGGTTATCTAAGGCACCCTGGGTTTCGGCCGCCGCCCGGGCAATGATGGTAGACGCCTGAATGGAAGACGCAATGTGGTGAATGAAAAAGATGAGCACCCCAATGCTCACCAAGGCCAGCACCAGCCCACCCGCTACGGCCAGCGAGGGGATGAACCGGCCTTCGTCGCCGCCCCGAATGGTGCGCAGCACAATCAGGCAATACACGAAAATGCTCACGAAGAACCCCAATACCAGTTGGTTGGCGCGGTCGCCCATGAAGTTGCGCAGCACCCGGGGCGTGTACTGGCTCGAGACTTGAGCCAGCGTGGCCAGCGTGAGCGAGAAAATAAGACCCGCTACGGTAATCATGGAGCTGGCAATGGCCGTGAGCATGCCCCGGGCGCCGTCGGCCCCGGCCCCGAACAGCATGGGATAGTCCTGTAGCCACTTATGTTCGGTGTTGTCGTCCAGCATCACCAGCCCGTAGGCCAGCCCCGACGCAGCCGTCACCATTAGCGTGGGCACAAACCACAGGCTGGAGTTGACGTTGGACCAAGCGAGCCGGAGTCTGTTCATTAGTAGGAGCTGTAACGATGACTACAAGGGCCCTTGACTCACCGTGCTGCTTGTGCGGCATGGATGCAAATTTCAAGTCTACGTTGAAACTCAACGGTTGGGCTATTTAGAACCCATCAGCGAGCATTTTGCGTGCTACTTGGGCAGGCCTGTCACTGGAGTCAGCGCCGACTGCGGGCCACTCGGGGCCTGCTTGAGCACATTCAGCGTGCCATCGGTTTCCAAAATTACCGCGGCTGCTTCCATAAGCGAGCTAATGCCTCTTTCTCGCAACCCGGCCAGTATTTCACCTTCCGTAACCCGCTCGACACGCATGGCCTCTTGTTGGTACTGGCCTTGGTACACCAGCAGGGTTGGCTCGGCTTTTACCAGTCGACTCACGGCCTTATAGCGCACGGCCAGCCACGTGATGGCAAATTGCAGGCCGATGAGCAGCGCAAAGGCCAGTATCCCATCAATCAGCGGCACGCTTTTGTTGAGCAGCACCGATGCCAGGGTAGAACCCATGGCCACCGTCACCACAAAGTCGAAGGCATTCATCTTCGACAGGGTGCGCTTGCCCGAAATTCGAAGCAGCAAAATCAGGCTTGCGTAGGCCAGTGTGCCAATGACGATGGTGCGAACTACACTGGTCCAGCTGGAGAAGAAGAATTGTTCCATAATTAAAAACAGCAAGGCGGCGACAGATAACCCAGCCTCCGTAGATGGGCGGGCCATCAAGGACAAGGCAACGCAGCTTTGCATAGCCCAGTCTATGCGCCAGACTGCCACTGCCATAGTCCGGGGGCCCTCTGTTTACGACTGCTCAGTCATCCGGTTTAACAAGCGTTTTTTCTGACATGTAAAGCTGGCCGAGTAAAAGCGCATTGCAAATACTCAAGCAGCATGGGCATTCGCATTCAAGCAACTTAATTGTTTACAGTCATTTACAAAGCTACACGCAAAGGCCCTGCGGTTATGCTTGGCTTGTCGTGCCCACCGTTCGCCTTACTTTGGTAACCGAAGCGAAGAACCTCGCACTCCCACCCTTGCTCTTTATGCCAAGACTTTCCCTATCACTGATTTTTGTTTTCGCTTGCGCCGGGGCCCACGGCCAAGCCTTTAAGCCGGCCGAGATAGCTGCCTGGAAGCAGCAGGCCAAGCAGGTTTCCATTACCCGCGACACGTATGGCGTGCCGCACATCTACGGCAAGACCGACGCCGACGCCGTGTTTGGCCTGCTTTATACCCAGTGCGAAGACGACTTTGACCGTGTCGAGATGAACTACCTCGACGCCATCGGCCGCCTGGCCGAGGTAGAAGGCGAAGCTGCGCTGTACCACGACTTGCGCGCCCGCCTGTTCATGGACACTACCCAGGCCATTGCCATTTACAAGAAAACCCCGCCCGAGATGAAAAAGCTGCTAGACGCCTTCGCGGCTGGCACCAACTACTACCTCGTCACCCACCCCACTGTAAAGCCCAAGCTGCTGCGCCGCTTCCAGCCCTGGATGCCGCTTATGTTCAGCGAAGGCAGCATTGGCGGCAACATCAGTGTAGTAAGCACCGAACGGCTGAAGGCGTTTTACAGCCAGAAGAAATCCAGCTCCTGGATAAACACTGACTTCGAGAAGCGCGAGCGAGAACCCGTGGGCTCCAATGGGTTTGCCATCGCGCCCGCTAAAAGCGCCAGTGGCAACGCCCTGCTGCTCATCAACCCGCACACATCGTTCTATTTTCGTTCCGAAGTGCAGATGGTGAGCCAGCAAGGCCTCAATGCCTACGGCGCTGTGACCTGGGGTCAGTTTTTTGTATACCAGGGATTTAATGAAAACTGCGGCTGGATGCACACTTCCAGCCAAGCCGACTCCATGGACGAGTACCTCGAAACCATCGAGAAAAAGGATGGGAAGTTCTTCTACAAATACGGCAGCAAGCTAAGGCCCGTGAAGGTGGAGAAGGTGCTCCTCCCCTACCGCGACGGCACCAAAATACTCCGCAAGGAATACACCATGTACCGCACCCACCACGGCCCTATCGTGGGCCAGAAAGCCGACAACCAGTGGGTCGCAGTGCGCATGATGAACGAGCCGCTGGCGGCGCTGCAGCAGTCCTACCTGCGCACCAAAGCCACCGGCTACGCCAGCTTCCAGGACGTGATGAAGCTCAACGGCAATGCCACCAACAACACCGTGTTTGCCGACAGCAAGGGCAGCATTGCTTACTGGCACGGCAACTTCATGCCCCGGCGCGACGCCAAATTTGACTGGAGCCAACCCGTGGACGGCAGCAACCCTTCCACGGAATGGAAAGGGTTACACAGTGTGAATGAGCTGGTGCAGGTGCACAACCCCGCCAGTGGCTTCATTCAGAACTGTAATTCTACGCCGTTCACGGTGGCGGGGCCAGCCAGCCCAACCGCCGCCAAATTCCCTAAATACATGGCGCCCGATGCCGAAAACTACCGGGGCCTCAACGCCGTGCGCGTGCTGAGCGGCAAAGGCGTCTTCACGCTCGATACCTTGATTGCGGCCGCCAACGACCCGCACCTCACCGCCTTCGACGACATGCTGCCGGCGCTGCTTACGGCGTATCAACCCACTTCCGTTGAGAAGGCCAATGCACCGGCCCTTACTGAAGCCATTGAGCTGCTACGGGCCTGGAACCACAACTACAGCAAGACCTCCGTGGCTCAAACCGTGGCCATCTATTGGGCCGAGCGGCTCCTGGCCAAGGCCCGGGCCCGCGTGCCGTCCGCCCAGCCGCAGCTCGACTACATCAGCTTCACCAAGTACGCCATGGCCAATACCAGCCCGCAGGAAAAAGTAGCCGCTCTAACCGAAGCGCTCGATGACCTCACCCGCGATTTCGGCACTTGGAAAACCGCTTGGGGCGACATCAACCGCTTCCAGCGCCTCACCGGCAACATCCAGGAAAGCTACGACGACCAGAAGCCCAGCCTACCTGTGGCCTTCACGTCCTCGGCGTGGGGCTCGTTGGCAGCCTTCGGAGCCCGCACCTACCCCGGCACCAAGAAACGCTACGGCGCTGTGGGCAACAGCTTCGTGGCCGTGGTGGAATTCGGGCCTCGCATCAAAGCGCGGTCCGTGGTGACGGGCGGCCAAGACAGCCGCCCCGGCATGCCCCATTTTACCGACCAAGCCGAGCTTTTCACCAATGGTCGCTTCAAGGAAGTGCGTTTTTACCCAGAAGACGTAAAAGCCAACGCCGAAAAAACGTATCACCCGGGCGAGTAGGTAGCGCTGCGTATGCGGGCTAACTCACTCTAACTTTTAATTCAGCACGCCATGGACATCAAATATCTGTCGGACGAGAAAGGCAAAATCACCGGGGTTTTTATTTCCATTGAGGACTGGGAAAGGCTCCAAAAGGAATATAATATTGACTTAAAAGCCGCGGCTGACTCTGGAGCTAAACTGCAGCAGTCGCTGACTGAGGCAATGAAAAAGGTGAAGCCGGAGGAGAACGAAGGGTAATATTTTTGTTCCAGTAGCTGCGCGGGGAGCCAGCTGCGCGCGGGGGGCCTAGCCCCCTGCCCCCTGCCGGGCACGGGGCAGGGGGCAGGGGGCTAGGCCCCCCGCGTATTCAACTTCTACCGCCCAAAGTCATCCTGCACACGCACGATATCATCTTCATCCGAAGGCTGGTTCGCATCGGTATGCTGCCAGATTTCGGCCAACACTCCCCATTCCTTGAGCCCCACTAGGCGGTGGCGTTCGCCCTGCTGCAGCACGATGCGTTCGCCGACCTGGTAGTTTTTTACTTCGCCTTGCTCGTCGGTGGGGCTGGTGGCCACGCCTACGGGGCCCTGCACTACCTGCCAGATTTCGGCCCGGCGGTGGTGGTATTGCCAGGACAGGCGCTGGTGCGGAGCGACCAACAAAATTTTAGGGCTCAGCTTGCCGGATATCCGCAGCTGGTCGACGGATAGGCCGTCGAAATAAGTATCGGCAAACTGCTGAGCCTGGTCTTCGTCGATAACGAAAAAGCCGCCCCAGGGGCGCGTGGGGTCTTCTTTAGCGATGGCGAAACCCTGTTGCTGGAGCTGGGCTGCTACTTTTTGAAACAGCGCTTCCTTTTCAGTGTCGGTGGTGGGCATAAAGTGTTTTTAATCTGGAAAAGTTAAAAGTAAAGGGTCTGAGTGCGTCAAGCAGGAGGTTTTGCTTCGCTTAGGAACCCGGCATACGCAGAAGTAAGCAAACGTGGTGACCAAGGGGGATGGAGTTGCACACTTAAGTTGAAGTGGCCCAGTCGCTTTACTTTTCCATTGGGGCATGGACTGCGCTAAGGGATAGGGCCATTTGGTTACGCCACCTAGGCCTTTGTATGGCAGAAAACCTGGTTGGCTAGTGGCATCACGGCAACGGTGCTGGCGCTGGGTACCAGCAGGGTAGCAACCATTGTTGAAGCCGTATTTACAAAGTTGGGCGTGGCGCCGCTATCAATTTTGAGCGCATGCATATTTTAGTTCGTTAAGTTTTAATGTACCGAAGCACAGCAAGCTTTAGTTAACCTTTTGAGTAAGCGAGCAGTATAAAATAACAAGCTTTCCTTTCACTTAATCCTTTTATTATGCATCAGCAAAATCAGCAATTACTCGACGCTCTAAATGCCTGCGTGGCCGCCTGCGAACATTGCGCTTCTGCCTGCCTGCAGGAAGACCACGTGAAGATGATGGCCCGCTGCATTTCCCTCGACCGCGACTGCTCCGACATCTGCGCTCTGACCGCCCGCTTCGTGGCCCGTGGCTCGGAACACGCCCAGCACCTGATACGCGAATGCGCCGAACTCTGCAAAGCCTGCGGCGACGAATGCGCCAAACACCAGCACCAGCACTGCCAGGAGTGCGCCGAAGCTTGCCGCCGTTGCGAACAGGCCTGCCGCCAAGCCATGGCTGCTTAACCAAGCCAGCATTTTTTCGGTCCATCTGCTTTGCAATTGGGCTAAATGGTACCCAGCCACCTAAACGCTGGGTACCATTTAGCGCCCTAGAAGTTCGCATATCCGGGCAGCGTGTCCAACCTGATTTTAGCGCAGTGAGAGGGCAATGAAATATTGCCCATAGCTGGCGCCACAACATTATTAGTAGCCTGCTCCGGCTCTGGCGCTTACCACCCAAACCACCTTATGGACTTCTCACTCGCTTGGCAGAAACTAAACGAAATTGGCCGTGACCTGATGCGGGCGTTGCCCAATATTGCCATTGGAGTAGTCATATTCGTGGTTTTTGCGCTGTTAGCTCGCGGGGTTCGCGCGGTGGTACGACGGGTGACACGTAGTAAGGGCAAACACCATAGCTTGTCTCTGCTGCTGAGTCGGCTGGCTTACGTGGCCATGCTCATTCTAGGAATGCTGGTCACGGTGACCATTATTCTGCCCGGTTTCACACCGGCCAGCTTGGTGAGTGCGTTGGGCGTGGGCGGCATTGCCATTGGTTTTGCCTTTAAAGACATTTTTCAGAACTTCTTAGCGGGCATCCTGCTGTTGCTGACCGAGCCGTTTAAGATTGGCGACCAGATTAAATACAAGGATTTTGAGGGCACGGTTGAGTTCATCCAGACCCGCGCCACTACCATTAAAACCTACGACGGTCGGCGCGTAGTTATTCCCAATGCCGAGCTATTCACCAACGCCGTAACCGTGAATACGGCCTACGACCAACGCCGCCTTCAATACGACGTGGGCATCGGCTACGGCGACGACATTGCCCAAGCCCGCGCGCTGATGCTCGAAGCCATGCGCGAAACCGAGGGCGTGCTCCAGGACCCCGGCCCTGAAGCCTTGGTGATGGAATTGGCCGAGAGCTCTGTCAACATTAGGGCGCGCTGGTGGGTGAACCCGCCCCGTCAGGCCGATGTGCTCGACGCGCAGGACCGGGTGCTGGAAGCCATCAAGAATAAGCTTTCGGCTAACGGCATTGACCTGCCGTTTCCTACCCAGCAAATCCTGCTGCACAACCAAACCGAAATCGGCGACGGCGACCGCAGCCGCCAGCGCGAAGGCTGGCCCGCCGGTAAGGGCGACGTGCCCCGCTCACGCGCCGACGTTCAAGCTGAGTTCGAAGAGCAAAAAGCCCGGGACCACGAGCACCGCGACTAGCCAGCGCTCTTACGTTCCAGCATCTTTTCGAGGTAGATAGCCTCAGTGTTTCAGCTTCGTACTTAGAAGGAGTTTACTGTTCCGTACGGTCTCAAACCAGTTGAGCCCGTTAGGGGCTGCATCGTCCATAATGACGTCGCAGCTCCTAACGGGCTCATGCCCTTGCAGATTGCCAAGTAGTTAGCACCAAGCAGACTAGGGCGTAGCTTTTACCTCATTCTTCACGCCTTCAAGGGTTTGCTTGGCGCCTTCCAGTTGCTGACGCATGGCCTCAAGCTTCGATTTTTCGGCTTCAATAACTGCTTCTTGCTGCTTTACTTGTCCTTCCAGCTCCTGCACCCGCTGGGCTTGAACTGCTACGGCGGGATTAGTCGAGTTGAGGTCGGCGGCAACTGAGGAAGTGTCGCCAGTAGACTGACAGCTGGTACAAGCCAAGCTGAGAAGAAGCAGCAAGGCCGAGGTGCTTGGAAGGGTTTTCATGAGAGGTGAACTAAATAAAGAGCGGCAATGCCCCGAAAGGGGCTACGTTGGGAGCAAGGTAGCGCCTAGCCCGCTTTGGCCTGGGTTTTAATACCCTTTAAGTTTTGTTTGGCCCCCTCGAGCTGCTGCTTGAGGCCCTCAAGCTTCTGTTTTTCCGCGTCGGATATAGCTTTCTGTTGGCGCATCTCCTGCTCCAGTGCCTGCACGCGCTGGGCCTGTTCAACTATTGCGGGATTGTTGGAATTCAGGTCTGATGTCAGAGAGTTACCAAGCGAGCAACCACTTAATGTCGAACCAGCAAGCAATACAGAGGCGATGATTATATTTTTAATTTTCATGGCTTTAATAATGAATTACATTATAAGATGAGATTACATCAAAGTACGAAGGTTGAGACAGGTTGTTTGCTTAAGATTGAATTAGTAACTACTGGGGCCTAGTGTAAACACCGGCCATGCTCTATTCAACCCACCAAGAAATTGGTCTCCGCTGCCGCGCAAGGCCCAACTTCGTTACCCAGCATTATCGGCGACTTTATTCATTGCATTTCGTCTATTGCTCTTACTGAACGGCTTAGCTGCGCGGAAAGCAAAGCGTGCGGTTTTCCGGTGAGCAATAGTAAACCAAACCCGGCAGCCAAGGCGTATAGCAAGTATTTCACCCCAACCTCAGAATGCCTGTGCAGCCCACTCGCCATTATTTTTCCAATGCTGTGGGGTCCGTCGATTTTGTCCCTGATGCTTACGTGTACTTGCACTGGTCGGGTGCTCCACTGAGTAGCATAGAATTCCGCGGTTTGTACACGCACGCCCGCAACCTCCTGAAACGCTACCGGCTGACGGCCATCCTGGCCGACCACCGCGACATGCCCGAAGCGCCTGCCGACACAGACCGGAAGTGGCTCCTGAGTGAATGGCTGCCCGAAACAGTGGCCCAAACGGGCTTCACGCGCTATGCGGTAATACCAACCGATGCCCCCCGCCGCCTGCATACGAGTGGCGTAGTGCGCGACCTTGCCCGCTACGTGAACGTGTCAGTTTTCGACGACCTCAACCAGGCCGCCGCCTGGATTAGCAGCGCGCAGTAGCTGCGGTGGAACCTGAACGGTGCAAATTGCGGAGTCAACTCCCACTCTGTACCAATGAAGTTCCCCCTTTTACGATGGCTGCGCTGGCGCTTCGACCTCTCGCACGACATGGCCGAGCCCGAAGCTATTCTGGCCGGTGTGGAGGAAGGTATTGCCTTCCGCGGCACCAACCTGTGGGTGCTCATCTTTGCCATTCTCGTGGCTTCGGTTGGGCTCAATGTCAATTCCACGGCCGTTATCATTGGCGCCATGCTGATTTCGCCGCTCATGGGGCCCATTGTGGGCATAGGGTTTGGCGCGGCCACCATGGAGGTCGCCATCATTCGGCGGGGCCTGAAAAACCTGGTTATTGCGGCGGGCATTAGCTTGGCGGTGTCGGCGCTTTACTTCCGGCTCACCCCGCTCACCGATGCCGGCTCCGAGTTGCTGGCCCGCACCTCGCCCACTACCTGGGACGTGCTTATTGCACTGTTTGGCGGGGCGGCCGGGGCCGTGGGCCTCACCCGCCGCGCCCGTGGCAACGTGGTGCCGGGCGTGGCCATTGCTACGGCCCTTATGCCACCGCTGTGCACAGCCGGCTACGGGCTGGCCACGGCGCATTGGGCCTATTTGTTTGGGGCGCTGTACTTGTTCTTCATCAATTGTGTGTTCATCACCCTGGCCACGTTTTTGGTCACGCGCATTCTGCCTTTTCCATCGCATGCCTTCATCAGCAAATTGCAGGCCCGCCGGGTGCAGCTCAGCATTTGGGCCGTGGCGCTACTCACGGCGGTACCCAGCGTGTACCTGGCCTCCAGCATTGTGCGGCGCACCACCTTCAACCACAACGCCCGGCAGTTTGTGGAAGAGCAGTTGAACTTACCGGCCTCGTTTGTGGTCACCCGCCGCATCGACCCCGATGCCCGCACCATCAACGTGCTGATGGCGGGCCAGAACCTGACGCCCACACAGCTACAAGTCGCCCGCAGCCGCCTAAACGAATACCGCTTGCCTAACGACACGCAGCTGACCATTCGTCAAGGCATCGCCGGTATCGACTCGGCCGATGCCCGAAGCCTGCGCAACAGCCTGCTCGACGACATGAACAGCCACAATGCGCAAACCATGGCAGGCTACGATTCCCGGCTGGCGCAGTTCCAACAAATGCTGGCGGCTTCCGACAGTCCCTTGAGTACCGGCCTGCCCACGGCACCTATCCTTCTGCGCGAAGTTCAGGTTGAGCACCCAAACGTGCGCCAACTCGGCCTGAGCCGTCTGCTGCAGCCAGCCACCGACTCTCTGCGCGCCGATACGACCGTAGTGGTTTCGGTGAGTACCCGCCGCCCCCTACCCCCCGCGGAGCAACAGCGCCTTAGGGAGTGGCTCCGCATCAGGGCCGGCCAGAAGTACCCGATTCAGCTACTGGTGAAATAAAGCAGGCCTCTTGGCTACTCATCGCACTACTGGCTTAAAGCTTACGGCTGCACCGCCGCCGGATGCTAGCTGCAGCTTGAGCGCCGACTTACTCGTCACAGTGACCTTCCGAATCTGATACGCCATGGGATTTTTCTCCCAGTCGGCGCGCTTGCCATCGGCGTAAATGGTGGCTACGTAGCGCGTGCCAGGCGTGAGGAAATCCAGCTGCACAGGTTGCTGCCGGGCCTGCTCGTCGGTAATGCTGCCGAGGTACCACTCGTCTTTGCCCTTGGCTTTGCGAGCGATGGTGAGGTGGTCGCCTGGCTCGGCGGCCAGGATGTGGGTATCGTCCCAGTCCACGGGCACGTCTTTGATAAACTGGAAGGCGTCGAGGCGTTGCTCGTAGGCTTCGGGTAGGTCGGCAGCCATTTGCAGGGGCGAGTACATGGTAACGTACAAGGCCAACTGCTTGGCCAGGGTGGTATGCACCTGCTTGCCTTTGTTCTCGGCCGGGTTCCAGCCTTCGAGCTTGATTTGGAAGATACCGGGCGTGTAGTCCATGGGGCCGCCCATGAGGCGGGTGAAGGGCAGAATGGTCTCGTGTTCGGGCGGGTTGCCCGTGCCCCAGGCGTTGAACTCGTTACCGCGAGCAGCTTCGTTGGCCAGCCAGTTGGGGTAGGTGCGGTGCAGACCGGTGGGGCGCACCGATTCGTGCATGTCGACCATTATGCGGTTCTCGGCCATTTTCTCGGCCGCGTGGTTGAAGTGATTCACCATCCACTGCCCGTCGTGGTGCTCGCCGCGGGGGATGATGAGGCCCACATAGCCGGTTTTCACGGCGTCATAGCCATGCTCCTTCATGAAGCGGTAGGCAGCACCCATGCGGCGCTCATAGTTCGTGACTGAGGCCGAAGTTTCGTGGTGCATGATGAGCTTAACGTTCTTCGCGGCGGCGTAGCGATGCAGCTCTTCCACGTCGAAGTCGGGATAGGGCGTCACGAAGTCGAACACTTCCTCTTTCCAGTTGCGGTACCAGTCTTCCCAACCCACATTCCAGCCCTCTACCAGCACACTTTGAAGGCCATGCTTGGCGGCAAAATCAATGTAACGCTTCACGTTGGCGGTGTTGGCGCCGTGGCGGCCGTGAGGCTTGAGGCTGGCCCAATCGGTGCCGCTGAGCTTGAGGTTGCTGGCGTCGGAGTAGCTCCACTTGCTTTTGTTGACGTGCATCTCCCACCACACGCCCACAAATTTCTGTGGCTGAATCCAGCCCGTTTCGGCGATTTTGCTTGGCTCGTTCAGGTTCAGAATCAGCTTGGACGCTAGGATGGCCGGGGCATTATCGGCCACCACTATCGTGCGCCAAGGCGTGTGCTCCGGCGTTTGCAGGTAGGCCTTGGCCCCGGTAGCACCCGGCACTAGCTGGCTGCTGAGCCCGAAGGTCTGGGTGTTCACGTTCAGCATCATGGCCGGGTAGTTTACCAGCGCCGCCTCGTGGATGTTGATGTACAGACCGTCGTCCGACTTCAGCATGAGCGGCGTTTGTACCCGGTTGGGTGCGGCCCGCTTCTCAATGGGTGTAATGGGCGTGGTATTCACCGCACTCAGCCGGGTGGTGCTGTAGGTGTACTCGTTGGAATCGTAATCGCCCGGAATCCAGAATGTTTTGTGGTTGGCAGGCAGGTTAAACTCCGTCTGCTCGTCGCTGACGGTGAAGTACTTCAGCTTGTCCTGTTCCGGAAATTCGTAGCGAAAGCCCAGCCCGTCATCAAACAGCCGGAAGCGCAGCACCAGCCGCCGGTTCTGCTCGGCTGCTTGCTGCACCGTCACGGCCAGCTCCTGGTAGTGGTTGCGAATCTGCTTGACTTCGCCCCATACCGGCGCCCAGGTGTCGTCGTGACTACTCGAATCAACCTTGGCAACGGTGAAGCCTTTGTCGAAACCCGGCTGGTCTTGTAGCAGCACCGCAAGGCGGCTGGGCAGCACCACAGGCTTCCGCCCATAGCGGAGCTGGTAGGTGGGCTCGCCAGCTTGACTTAGTTGGAATTGCAGCGTAAGCTTGCGGCTGGGGGAATGAATGATTTGGGCGTGGACTTGGGTGGAGCCACTTACAACAAGTAATATCGTTGCCGTTATCAGGTTTTTAGTGAGCATGCAGTTAAAGCACTTTCGTTTACACTGGTTCAATCGGCTGTTGTTTTTCACGGAGTAGCCATTCTCCTGCTTTAAACTCGAACTTGATTTCCCCATTTCCCCTCACTCCTACAGCCCGCCATCCCGCCTTACGGTAAAATGCCTCCGCCCGCGTCCCTGGCTCCGTGCCCAACCATACGGCCTCATTAGTGTGGCTAAAATACCAAGCTAGCATAGTGTCGTGCAGCGCACGGCCTATCCCCTGCCGGTCAAAATCGGGATGCACAAACAGCGCCCAGATGTTACGACCCTGCAAATCAACGATGGCGATGCCCACGATGCGGCTTTCAACTTCCGCCACCCAGCCTTTGCCGCGCTGCATCAGGTACTCCACGTAATCATCGTAGGTTACAGAACCGGGCGTGCTAAGCACATTCTCTTGCACTGCAAGACGCACCTCCGACATTTTCGAAATATCAGCAACCTGGGCTTCTCGAATTAGCATAGATTCAAGCAATGGGAATGGCTTAAAGATACAGCCTCCGCCAAATGCTCGTCCCTAGCTGAAATCGTAGGAGTAACCGATGGCTTGCAAGTCCTCCTCTAGCTGCGCCCAGTTCTCTAACTCATCTACAATGCCCAGGACAATGGCCTTGGTCAGCGTTTCGCCCTGGTAAATTTTGGCTACGGCGGCCACGTCTATCGGCGAGCGGTCGGTTTCTTCGCCGTAGTACTCGTCGGCCCACTCGGCATAGGTCTCGGGGTTACCATCGAGCATGAAAAGCAGCTCTTCGGAGCCGTCGTCCTCGTTTTCTACCAAGCCGGTTTGCCAGCCGTGCGCAGCCGTGTACCACAGGCAAAAGGTGGTGCCAATGGAATTGACGGGCTCGCCGAAGATAAAATCGTCGAAGTATTCGGACAGGCCGCGCGTGACCTGAGTTTTGTCGGGCTGGTCGTAGCCATCGAGGTAGCCGTTTATCACGCAGCCCTCCGGACGGAATAGAATGAGCATCTGGTCACCTTCGCCGTCGCTCATCTCCAGCACTTCCTCGCCTTCGCCCCACGCGGCGTTGTAGGTGTAGTAGCGGTACTCCACGTCCTGGGAGTTGATGGCATCGAGCACGGCCAGGGCCTTGCTGAGGCGTTTTAAGGAAGCGGCGTCGGGCAGGGCGCTGTATTCTTGGGTCGAAATCATGGCGAAGAGATTTAGGTGTTTCGCCTAATACGACTTTATCATGTCAGCCGGCACCACCACCACAAAATCGGCTATGTTCACCTGCTCCTTGTCCAGTTGCTGCAGCTGCTCCTGGCTCACCACGCTCAGGGTGCGCACGCGTAGCTTGGGCGCATACTGGCGCAGGTAGGCCACAATGCCATCGTGGTAGTCGGAGTGGTAGCTGCCGTTGAAGTGCAGCAGCGTTTGTCCCTCCTGCCGGCTCGTGCGGATGGAGTGGGCCATGGTGGCATCGCGCAGGGCCTGGGCCTGAATGATGTTTTGGGCCCCGCCGCCGTGAGCCTTGCTGTCGCCGCCGAACATGGCGGCCATGTTCTTATAGCCCGGCAGCTCGTAATCGACCTTCAGTGGCAGCGGGGCCAGCAGGGCCCGGTCTACCGCCGGCAGCTTATCAAGCGCCTTGAGGCTGCCACGCGCTACGGCGCTCACAAACGGCCGCGGTGCGTTGGTACCAATCACCGAAATCTTGTTTTCCTTAGCAAAAAGCAGCAGCGGGCGGTAGTCGGTGCCGTAGTTGGGCCACGGGCGCGCCTGACGCTCAAAGGCCGAATCGGCTAGGGTGCCGGCCGCATATTGCGTCACCAGGGGCTGCACGTCGCGCTCAAACATCTCCATGCCCAGCACCAGCTGGCCGGGCTTCTTAAGCTTCTGCAGGTCTTTGGCTACTTGCAGCTCCAGCCAGTGCGCCATCACGTCGTTGTGCTGCTCGCCAAAGAGCACTACATCGGCTTGGGCCAGCTCACCTAGCATCTGGTCGTAGTCGGCGGGCTGGCCGGTGGCGGTGAAGAGCCGATACGCGGGCCGGTCGCCGGTGAAACTGGTGAGTAGGCAAGCAACAAAAGCGAGGCAGAGAATACGGAACATGGATGGGGTATTTATAAAACAGAACGTCATGCGAAGCTTGTCAGAGCATCTGAACCGCTCTGACAAGCCCCGCATGACGTTCAAAGTTCGCTGCTGCTAGCTACCCTTTATAAAACATCCACTTGCCCAGCTCTTTATACGTCACCTTCTTGCCGTACATGAGCACGCCCACGCGGTAAATCCGGGCCGCCACCCACACCGTGCCGATGAAGCCCAGAATGAGCAGGAAAATAGACAGCGCCAGCTGCCACATCGGCACACCAAAGGGCAGGCGGATGACCATGGCAATGGGCGACGTGAAGGGTATCATCGACATCCAGAAGGCCACCGGGCCGTCTGGGTTGCGCAAAATCACCGACAGACCCACGATGTAGCTCAAAATGAGCGGCATGGTAATCGGAAACATGAACTGCTGGGTATCGGTCTGGTCGTCCACGGCCGCGCCCACGGCCCCGAACAGCGCCCCGTAGAGCAGGTAGCCGCCTAGGAAGTAGATGATGAAGCCGAACAGGATGGTGCCAATGGGCAGGTTGCCCAACGTAGCGAAAATATCGAAGCGGCCAGCAGCATTCGCAGGGTTTGCCTGCTGACTAACGTTCTGGTCAAACCTTTCACCAGCATTGCTGGCCTCCCCATTTTGCTGGTCCATGGCCGTGGCCGCGGTGTTGGAGGTAGCCGCAACTTCGGTTTTGGGCTTTTCCATGCCAGCGCCCGCCAGCAGCGGCAGCAGCACCGACGACGCGCCAAATGACAGCAGCCCCCACATCAGGAACTGCGTGAGGCCCACTGCAGCAATGCCCACGATTTTGCCCATCATCAAATCAAACGGCTTCACCGACGACAGCATCACCTCCATAATCCGGCTCGACTTCTCCTCGCCTACCCCACGCATAATCTGCACGCCATAAATGAAAATGAAGAGATAAATGGCCAACGCCAGCACGTAGGCAATACCCGAAGTAGCTAAGGCATTGCTATCGGCTTCCTTGCCCGTGTCGTCGAGGCTGATGGTTTTCAGGCTGACTTTGGAGCGCAGCCGGTCGAGCTGGTCCTGCGAGAGGCCCGACTTTTGCATCTTCAAGTCCGAGAAGGCTTTGTTCAGGGCGCTTTCCACGGCCAGCTGCTTCTTCAGGCTGATGTTGCCTTTGCCATAAAACTGCACGTTGTCGGGCTTCTCTACGTCTAGGCCGGCAGGCAAGTAGAGCAGGCCGTCGTGCTTGGCTTTTTGGAAGCCTTTTTTGGCGTCGGCGAGGGCACCGGTAGCCGGAATGAAGGCTAGCTGGGACGTGCTCACCAAGCGGCTCGCTATGTTGAGGCCGCTGTCGTCGCGCACTTCCACCACATCGGTGCTATCGTCCGACTTGGCTATTTGGAACATAAAGGCGCCGAAAGCTGCAATAAGCAGCGGCACCGCCAGGGTAAGCACAATGAAGGCTTTTTTGCGAACACGGGTCAGGTATTCGCGTTGAGCTACGAGTAAGAATTTGGAAGCCATAATGGTTGGAGGTTAAGTAGGAACCAGCAATCAGCACGTCATGCTGAGCGGAGCCGAAGCACTTCGCCTGGGTTGTTGTTCCTCGTTCGTACGATTGAATTAATAGTGCTCGCGAGATGCTTCGATTGCGTTCAGCATGACGTGCTTGACTTTAAACGGCTTCCTCCGCCAGCGTTTCCGGCATGGTTTCGCGCACCCGCCGGATGAAAATCTCGTTGATACTCGGAATCAACTCCCGGAAAGAATCCACCTCCACGTTGTTGATGAGGTAGCGCAGCAGGTCGTTGGGCCGCACACCGGCGTGCAGCTGCACGCGTGCGTGGAAATGACCGTTTTCGCGCTCCGTCTGCTCCACCACTTCAAAGTCGGGGTGCAGCACTATCAGCTTGCCCTTGCCCTCTACGGCGTAGGTATTGGTCTTGAACTGGTCTCGAATGAGGCCTATGGGGCCATCCAGCACCTTCCGCGAGCGGTTTATCAGGGCAATGCTGTCGCAGAGCTCTTCCACCGACTCCATGCGGTGCGTTGAGAAAATGATGGTGGCGCCCTGCTTGCGCAGCTCCAGGATTTCGTCCTTAATCAGGTTGGCGTTAATCGGGTCGAAGCCCGAAAAAGGCTCATCGAGAATAATCAAACTGGGCTGGTGCATCACCGTGGCAATGAACTGCACCTTCTGCTGCATGCCCTTGCTGAGGTCTTCTACGTTCTTATTGGCCCATTCCTTAATCTCAAACCGATTGAGCCACTGCTTGATGCGCTGGGTGGCGTCGGCCCGCGTCAGGCCACGCAGCCGGGCCAGGTAAAGCAACTGCTCGCCCACTTTCATCTTTTTGTAAAGGCCCCGCTCCTCGGGCAGGTAGCCGATTTGGCCAATGTGGCTAGGGTTCAGCCGCTCGCCGCGGAAACGGATTTCGCCTTCGTCGGCTGCCGTAATCTGGGTGATGATGCGGATGAGTGAGGTTTTGCCTGCCCCATTGGGCCCAAGCAAGCCGAAAATGCTTCCCTCCGGAATGGAGAGGCTTACGCCGCTGAGGGCAACGTGCGCGGCGTAGGCCTTGTGCACGTCAATGGCTTCGAGAATTGGTTTCACAGAAAAAGAGGAGTTGGATGGTTAGTTGGTAAATGTAGAAATATCTGGCCGGTCCGGAATGACTGCAGGCTCAATTAGTTGGCTCTTCTAACTCGGCCAAGTTAGCTTCGAGGCGGTCGAGGTGCTGGCCGTAGAGCCGCTGCATGAACCAACGCGTGAGGTACACGGCGGCCACTTGCAGCAACAGGCCCGCCACCAGGGTTATGCCCGCCATCTTAAGCAGGAGTTCCCAGCGGAAGAGCCCGGGCCGGGCCAGCTCTTTGCCCACGAAATAGCCCAGGTTCAGCAGCATCAGCAGCGGGCCGGTTGCCAGCGTGAGGCAGTAGTAAAACCGCAACAGGGCCCGCATGCCGGCGGCCTGCCACTGCAAGTGCCCGCGCACGTTGCCTTCCACCAGCCGCATGCTGTTGAGCACCGCAAACATGCGGTAATAATAATACAGCATTCCGCCCCCTACCAGCAGCACAATCACGGCGTATAGCTTTAACAGAGGTGTCTTTGCCGCAACCCAGATAAACGGGGCCGCAGCCGTGAAAAATGCCGCAAAAGCCGTTTCCCAGCGCGCGTTGCGGCGCATCTTATCCACCAGCCCCGGCCGGCTGGCCAGGAGCTTGTCGAGCTGATGTGAATTAATGGGCGCTATCTCATCAGGCGGGTTCAGCCAGCTTCGGCGCAAATCTTCGAGTTGCATATGCAGAGAGAATTAGCGGGTGGTAACGGGTAGAAGTTGGCGCAGCTTTTCCTGCACGCGATGCATTTTCACCCGCACATTGTTTTGGGTAATGCCCAGAATCTCGGCCATTTCTTCATAAGGCCGGTCTTCGAGGTAAAGTAGCACAAAGGCCTTGTCGACTTCCGACAGTTGGTCGATGGCTTGGTAGAGCGCCGCCCGGTCTTCGGCGTCGGGGCCGGCTTCGGGAGCTTGAGCCACGGCCAGGGCCTCGGCACACAGCTCTCCCGACACGGGACGGCGGATGCGCTGGCGCAGGTTCGAGATGGCCACGTTCAGGGCAATGCGGTAGAGCCAGGTACTGAGCTTAGCGCCCGGCTGCGGCACATAGCGCGGCCATGCCCGCCACAGTTGCAGCACCATTTCCTGAAACAGGTTCTGCCGGTCGTCAGCGTCTTGGCAATAGAGCCGGGCCACGCGGCGCAGCAGCGGCTGGTACTCGTTTAGCGCAGCAACAAATTCAGGAGATGGGGCGGCAGACATACGAGGCTGTGGTTTCGGGCAGTTAATCGCCAGGCCGAACCCAGGCATTACACTCGCATCTGAAAAAAATATTTGCGATATTTTTTTCAGATGCGAGTGTAATGCCCACCAAAGATGGACGATAGATGACCCAAAGCTATTCCTCTCACCTCCATCTGCATCATGAAAAAACCAAATATTATTGCCGGTATTGCTTTCGGCTTGGGGAGCACTTCTCAACTCGTACTCGGCAACTATTTCGCGGCGCTGGCTACGGGCCTGTTTGCTGGTGGCATGATTCTCTCAGACACATTCTATAGACCACCGACGGCCCGTGTTGCTGTAGTGCCACTTTCCACGTGGCGCCGCTTTACTTGCCTCCTGCTGCTGGGTGCCTCCATTGCCCTTTTCGGCTACGACATTGGCCGCGCTCTATACCAAGCTACCCAAAAGCTGACAGCTAATACCCCGATTAAATAGTCAACTCACAACCACCATCTTTCTCACCTTTTTTCTGTAAAAATGCGCCTTTTTAAACTCTCCCTTGCTGCTGCTCTGCTGTTGGCCAGCCCCTTAGCCCAGGCCCAAAAGGCAGTAAAAGCTTCAAAAAAGGCAGCTGCACCTGCGGCCACCAAATCTCTGCTCTGTGAGATTTCGTGCAATAAGCTCGCCAAGCCTTCTTACGTATTTGGCACCATCCATCTGCTTTGTGCCGATGACCTCAAAGTGAGTGAGGCACTAAAAACAGCCGTTGCTAACTCCCAGCAAGTGGCCCTGGAGTTGGACATGGACAGCCCCACCATGGCCGAAGAAATGCGCAGTTAGCTGATGCTGCCCGCCGGCCAAACCGTGCAAGGCTGCATGACTAAGGAGGAATACGCCGCCGTGAACGACTACTATACCAACGAGTTGAAGATGCCCTTTGCCCAAATGGGCACCATGAAGCCCTTCATCCTCTTCACCTTGCTCTACCCTAAAATGCTGGGCTGCCCAACGGGGAGCTACGAAATGACCTTGGTGGAAATGGCCAAGGCCAAGCAAATGGAGGTCATCGGCCTCGAAACGGTGGCCGAGCAGTTGAGTCTATTCGACAAGATTCCGTGCGAAAAACAGGCCCGCATGCTGTCCGACATGGTTGTGAAGCGCGCCGACGCCCAGCAGGAGTTCCGGGCCCTGCTTCAGCTTTACCAAGCCCAGGACGTGGAAGGTCTCCTGAAGCTGTCGATGGACAGCAAGTTCGGCATGGAGGAATTTGAGGACATGCTCATCACCAGCCGCAACAAGCTCTGGATACCGCTAATAGCCCAGCAGGCCGCCAGCAAACCGACGTTTTTTGCCGTGGGCGCCGCCCACCTAGGCGGCCCGAGCGGCGTGCGGGCCCTCCTCCGTCAGCAAGGCTACAAGCTAAAACCTGTGTTGTAGGATTAGAGAGCATTTATACTAGGCTAAAAGCGCTAAGCATTGCCTCACCACAACAAAAAACCCACCTTCCTATTGAGGAAGGCGGGCTTTTTGCCAAATTAACGTTTGAGTTGTCCGACACGTAAACCTTCAAAGCCCACGCTACAAGACCAACTAAGCGAAATACTCCTTCACTTTCTCGAAGAAGCCTTTCTCATTTTTGCCGGGGTGCGGCGTGAAGTTGTCCGAGTCGCGCAGCTTCTCCAGCAACTCCCGCTCCTGGCTGCTCACGTGCTTGGGCGTCCACACGTTCAGGTGAATGAGTTGGTCGCCGCGGCCGTAACCATTGATGTCCTTGATGCCCTTGCCGCGCAGGCGCAGGATTTTGCCGGGCTGGGTGCCCGGGTCCACCTTGATTTTCACCTTGCCTTCAATGGTCGGCACCTCCAGGTTGGCACCCAGAGCGGCGTCTACGAAGGAGATGTACTGCTCGAACATGATGTTGTTGCCGTCGCGCTTCAGGAATTCGTGCGGCTCTTCTTCAATCTGAATGAGCAAGTCGCCGGGTACGCCGCCACGCTCCGGAAAATTGCCTTTGCCGCTCATGCTCAACTGCATGTCATTGGCCACGCCAGCAGGGATGTTGATGGGAATCACTTCCTCATGCAGCTGGCGACCGTCGCCTTTGCACACGTCGCAAGTAGCAGTCACGGTTTTGCCCTCGCCGTTGCAGGTGGGGCAAGTGCTGCTGCTCACCATCTGGCCCAGCATGGTGTTCACCACACGCTTGGTTTGGCCTTGGCCCTGGCAGGTCTGGCAGGTTTTGAGGTCGGTGCCGTTTTTGGCGCCGGTGCCGCTGCAGGGCTGGCACGCCACGTAGCGCTTTACCTTGATTTTTTTCTCAACGCCGTTGGCAATTTCCTCTAGGTCGAGCTTCAGCTTAATGCGCAGGTTCGAGCCCTTGCGCTGGCGCCGTCCGCCGCCCTGACGCCCACCAAAGAAGCCTTCGAAGCCGCCGCCACCGCCGAAGATGTCGCCGAACTGCGAGAAGATGTCTTCCATGTTCTGCGGACCGCCACCGTTGCCGCCCATGCCCTGGTGGCCGTAGCGGTCGTAGCGCGCGCGCTTGTCGGCGTTGCTCAGCACCTCGTAAGCCTCAGCTGCCTCCTTAAATTTGTCTTCGGCCGTGGGGTCGTCGGGGTTCTTGTCGGGGTGGTACTTGATGGCCATCTTGCGGTAGGCCGACTTGATTTCGTCAGCCGCCGCATTTTTGGCGATACCTAATATCTCGTAATAATCGCGCTTAGTTGCCATCGTTTTCTAAAAAATTATCCAGGGCAGAGTCTACAAAGTTACTACTGCCCAAGCACCACTTTAGCGTGGCGAATAACCTTGTCACCTAAATAGTAACCTTTTTCTACCTCGTCCACAATTTTACCTACCAGGTCCTCGCTGGGCGCCGGGATTTGGGTGATGGCCTCGTGCAGGTCGGCGTCAAAGTCGCCACCCTTTGCTTCCATGGCCGTCAAACCCTTTTGTTGCAGTGTTTTGTTCAGCTTGTTCTGAATAATTTCGATGCTCTCGCGCACGGCGTTGGCATCGGTGGTTTCGCGGGTGGCGTTACGGGCGCGCTCAAAATCGTCGAGCACGGGCAGCAGCGCCGTCATCAACTCCTGGTTGGCGGTTTTGAACAGCTCAATTCGCTCCTTGGTGGTGCGGCGCTTGTAGTTCTCAAACTCCGCAGCCAAGCGGAGGTACTTATCCTTCAACTCCGCCAGTTCCGCATCGGTGCGGGTGGCTTCGGCAGCAGGCGCGGCCGTAGGTTCGGCCGCAGTGTCGGCGGTGCCACCTTCAACGTCGGCCATTTCGCCAGCTACGTGCGTGGGGTCATTGGTCAAGTTGTCGTCTTGGGGCAGGTTATTATCGTCAGCCATTTTGGGAAAGATTCGTCGGAATGGGTTTTTCACGGGGTTAGCCGGTTAGTCAAGCTATGGGCGCAAGGAACTTGCCAAAGGGCTTTTGGCTGACATAGTGACACAGCCCTTAACAGATTAAATAGCCTTTCCAGAAGGTCCACCAGTGTGTCAAACTTTTCAAACCCTACAAAAAATATCCCCAATTCGGTAAGTGAATTGGGGACATCAAACCAAGTAAATAGGGATTGCTTAGCTTATTCTTCGCTGTCTTCCTCTCCGAAACCTTGACGGGCAGGAGTAGCAGCGGTGCGCCGATTTTCCTCGAGAACCTTCCAAATCATGTCCTTGAGCTGTACAATGTTTTTGTTGGTCAAGCTGGAAATAAAGACGGAGGGGATATCAGCTGGCAAGGTCTCCCGAATTTCGGCTTCAAGTTCCTCGTCAATCATGTCGGACTTTGTGATGGCCAACAGGCGTTTTTTCTCCAGCAACTCGGGGTTGAATTGCTCCAGTTCCGACAGCAGCACTTGGTACTCTGCCGCAATGTCGGGGCTGTCGCAGCTTATCATGAAGAGCAGCGTAGAATTTCGCTCGATGTGGCGCAAGAAGCGTGTGCCGAGCCCCTTGCCCTCGGCCGCACCCTCAATGATGCCAGGAATGTCGGCCATCACAAAGGATTTGTAGTCGCGATAGGCTACTACACCCAGGTTAGGAACCAAAGTGGTGAAGGCATAGTCGGCAATTTTGGGCTTCGCCGCCGACACCACCGACAGCAGCGTACTCTTGCCCGCATTCGGGAAGCCCACAAGGCCCACGTCAGCCAGCAGCTTCAGCTCCAAAATGATGATGGCCTCAATGGCCGGCTCGCCGGGCTGCGCGTAGGTGGGCGCCTGGTTGATGGAGTTCTTAAAATGGTCATTGCCCCAACCGCCGCGCCCGCCGGGCACCAGGATGAGCCGCTGGCCGTGCTCTGTGATTTCAAGCAACTGGGTGCCGTCGGGGTCACGGGCCACGGTGCCGAGCGGCACTTGCAGCACAATGTCTTCGCCCTGAGCGCCGCTGCGTAGGTTTTCGCCCCCACCCTCGCCGTCTTTAGCAAACACGTGCTTTTGGTACTGCAAGTGCAGCAGGGTCCAGAGTTGGGAGTTGCCTTCGAGGATGATGTGACCGCCGCGGCCGCCGTCGCCGCCGTCGGGGCCGCCATTGGGTAGGCCCTTGGCCCGGAAAAAGTGGTGCGAGCCCGCGCCGCCTTTGCCCGAGCGGCAGATGAGCTTAACGTAATCGATAAAGTTATTAGAAGCCACAGGAATGGAGAATTAGGGGTAAAAGAACTGTCATCCTGAGCACAGCGCAGGACCTCTCGGCGTTAGGGCTAGCCCCAGAACGAGTGTTCTGCAGCCGGTTGTTCTAACGTAAAAAGGTCCTGCGCCGTGCTCAGGATGACAGTCGTGTTAAAAACGTGAACTACGCTTGTACCTCGCGGGTAGCCTCGGTGGGGCTTTCGGGCGTAGCAGGCTTGTTCTGGTCAATTATCGTGCAGATTTGGTCAAAAATGGTTTCAATCTGACCGATGCCGTTGAGGGCGTGAAATTTATTCTGAGCGGCGTAGTAGCCGGCCACTTGCGCCGTTTCGGTGTTGTACACCGTTACGCGGCGGCGGATTTTGCTTTCATCCTGGTCGTCGGGACGGCCGCTGGTTTTGCCACGCTCCAGTAGGCGACTTACGAGTTCTTCCTCCCCTACTTCCAGCGCAATCATGCAATTGATGCCACTGTCGTGCTGGGTCAGCAGCTGGTCGAGGCTCGCAGCTTGGGGCACCGTGCGCGGGAAACCATCAAAAATGAAGCCGCCGGCAGTGGCCTTTTTGGCTTGCAGCGCACTGTCTATCATGCCAATTACTACGGCGTCGGGCACCAGCAAGCCTTCGTCCATGAGCTTCTTGGCGGTCAGGCCCAGCTCTGTGCCTTGGGTTATCTGAGCGCGCAGCAGGTCGCCGGTGCTCAGGTGCACGAGGTTGTACTTGGTGATGAGTTTTTGGCTTTGGGTTCCTTTACCGGCACCGGGCGGGCCGAACAGCACGATATTCAACATGAATAGAGAAGTTGCGCGAGGGGAAAGAGTAAGGTGGGTTGGGCAAGTTAATCAATCGGTAACAAAGGGCCGCTACACGGCCACGTACACGTCGGGCAGGTTGCGGCCCAGGCCATCGTAGTCAAGGCCGTAGCCCACCACAAAATCGTTGGGGATTTCCAGGGCCACATAGCGCAGGTTGATTTCGTGCTGTAGACTTTCGGGCTTGAAAAACAACGTGGCTATCTCGACCGAAGCCGGCCCGTTGGCCTGTAGCTTGGGCACCAAGTGGTGCATGGTGGTGCCAGTGTCAACAATGTCTTCAACGATGATGAGGTGCCGTCCCTGCACCTCTTCACGCAGCCCCATGATTTCCTGAACCACCCCGCTACTGCCCGTGCCCCCATACGAGGCCACCCGGATAAAGACTATCTCACAGGGCTCGGTGATGCGCTTGAGCAGGTCGGAGGCAAACATGAAAGCGCCGGTTAGCACCACTACAAATAACGGCTCGCGTCCGGCGTAGTCGGCACTGAGGCGGGCGGCCAGGGCCGTTACGGCCTCATCCAGTTGAGCGACCGATAAATATGGCCGAAAAGCTTTGTTGTGGATGGTGATGTGGGAGTGACCCATGCGACGCGGGAAGAATGAGGTACAAAGCTACTGTCTGAAGCACGGATTGGCTGTGCTGAACTTCGTTTCATGCCGATTTTACAATTTCCATGGCCTTCACAGACGTTTTGTTAAATCTTTTCAAACTTGAAAAGGCCACTTCCGGAAGTGGCCTTTTCTGTTGTGAATGTTGAAACGCTATACTACTTCACCTCGCGCAGCATCGTGAAAATTACGCGAGCTGCTGAGGGAGCAAACGTATCAGCATAGCGCACGTGCGGCCGTGCAGCTGCTTCGGTGCGCTCATTTTCTACCTTCGCTGGGGCCATACCGCGCTCGCCGCCACGCTCTGCAATGTGCGGGGCAATGACCAGCGACACAATGCTCATCAGCTTGATGAGGATGTTCATGCTCGGGCCGGACGTGTCCTTGAAGGGGTCGCCTACCGTGTCGCCGGTCACGGAGGCTTTATGAGCGTCCGAGCCTTTGTACTGCATCACGCCGTTCACCAGCACACCCTTTTCAAAAGACTTCTTGGCGTTATCCCAGGCGCCGCCGGCATTGCTCTGGAACATGGCCATGAGCACGCCGCTCACCGTGACCCCAGCCAGCAAACCACCCAGCACCTCCGCCGACGAAGCATTGGAGAACAACCCCCGGCAGCCAAAACCCACGATGATGGGAGTGAGCAACGCAATGGCACCCGGCAAAATCATTTCGCGAATAGCCGCCTGCGTGCTGATAGCGACGCACTTTTCATACTCTGGCCGGCCCGTGCCTTCCATAATGCCCGGAATCTCGCGGAACTGCCGGCGCACTTCCTGCACCATGGCCATGGCCGCCCGGCCCACCGCCGCAATGGCCAAAGACGAGAAGATGAACGGAATCATGGCCCCAACGAAAACGCCCGCCAGGATGGGCGCCTTGCTAATGTCAATAGAGGTAATATTGGCTGTACCCATGAAGGCAGCGAACAAAGCCAGCGAAGTCAGGGCTGCGGAGGCAATGGCGAAACCCTTGCCAGTAGCCGCTGTGGTGTTGCCTACAGCGTCCAGAATATCAGTCCGCTCCCGCACTTCCTTAGGCAATTCACACATTTCGGCAATACCACCTGCATTGTCGGCAATTGGACCGAACGCGTCGATAGCCAGCTGCATGGCCGTGGTGGCCATCATGCCAGCCGCTGCAATTGCTACACCGTAAAGGCCCGCCGCCTCGTAGCTCAGTACAATGCCCGCGGCTAGCACGATGATGGGAAGCACCGTGCTTTCCATGCCCACTGCCAAACCGCCAATAACGGTGGTGGCGTGGCCCGTGCTGCTCTGCTGCACGATGCTGTTCACCGGGCGCTTGCCCATAGCGGTGTAATACTCCGTGATAATGCTCATTAGCGTACCCACTACCAAGCCCACTATCACGGCATAGAACACGCCCATGGCCGTGAACGACACGCCCCGGATGGTGAAGCTCCCCGAGGGCAGTATCCACATGATGAGAAAGTAAGAGGCAATGGCCGATATGACCACGGAGATGTAATTGCCCGTGTTAAGCGCGCTCTGCACATTGCCACCTTCTTTCACTCGGACGCACAAAATGCCAATCAGCGAGGCAATGATGCCCATGCCTGCGATGGCCATGGGCAGGAAAATAGGCGAAAGCCCCCCAAACTGGTCATTGGTGACCGTTACCTCGCGGCCCAGCACCATGGTAGCCAGAATGGTAGCAACGTAGGAGCCAAACAAGTCGGCGCCCATGCCGGCAACGTCGCCCACGTTGTCGCCCACGTTGTCGGCAATAGTGGCAGGGTTGCGGGGGTCATCTTCTGGTATGCCAGCTTCAACTTTGCCCACGAGGTCGGCACCAACGTCGGCCGCTTTGGTGTAGATGCCGCCGCCTACCCGGGCAAATAGGGCAATGCTTTCGGCCCCGAGCGAGAAGCCAGTGAGCACCTCCAGAGCCTTCACCATCTCTTCGCCATTGGCAAGGCCGCTGGGCACGAACATCTTGTAGAATACAATAAACAGGGAGCCCAAGCCCAACACCGCCAACCCGGCCACGCCCATGCCCATCACCGAGCCGCCGGAAAACGACACGTTCAGTGCTGTACTCAGACTGGTCTTTGCCGCCTGGGCAGTGCGCACGTTGGCTTTGGTGGCGATCTTCATTCCGATGAAGCCCGCCAAAGCCGAGAACACCGCACCAATCAGGAAGGCAATGACAATAACGGGACTGGAGTTACCGCTGGTGGTACCCAGGTAAAACAGAAAGGCACCCGCAATCAACCCAAACAGGGCCAATACCTTATACTCTGCCTTGAGAAATGCAATGGCGCCATCGGCGATGTAGCCCGCAATGTTGGTCATTCGTTCGTCACCAGCATCTTGCTTGGACACCCAACCGGCGCGCAACCAAGTGTACAGCAACGCAAATAGTCCCAACGCGGGCACTGCGTAAAGATATGGGGTCATAAGATGCAATGAAGGTTAGGTGGAGGAATTTGTAATGGACAAGCAAGTGTGCCAAAGATATACGGATACACTACAATTCTTGCATCAAAACCCGATAAAGCGCTAGCATACTGGCTATGTCGCGCTTATCGACCAATTCGTCGGGCGAATGCACGTGGTCTTCGGGTGCTCCGATGAAGCACCAATCCCAAGGCGCAGCGGAGTGTTGTAACTCCTTGGCATCGGAGCCGCCACTGCCCTCTACCTCTAGTTGATGCGAAATGCCCGACTGAGCGGCAATAGCCCGGATGTGGTCCACGTAGGCCCGGCGGGGAATTAGGGAATCCCGTAGCGAGATGACGCAGCCCTGCCCTGCATGCACCCCCTCGGTCACCCAGGTGATGTCGGAAATGAGGGCTTGGCGCACGCCATACGCTTCGTAGATATGCTTTGCCAGATAAGCTACCGAGCCACCGCCGTGTTCTTCCCAGCATGAAAAGGCCACGATGCCATGCTCCAGGGTTTCGCACAAACGCAGAGCATTCCAGACACCCAGCCGGTTGTCCAAGTAGCAGCTTTGAACCGTGGTCTCGGTTTCGCGAAAATTGCAGTAGAACGTGAGCTCGGTACCGCGGTCGATATCGCGGTGGAACGCATAGCCTAATTCGCCGGTTTCTTCGTCTATGGTTAACGTGCAGTCTATATCCCCTTGCGAATCGTGCCCTACCAAGCGGTAACCAACTTCGGCTTGGGGCCCACCTATGCGCACCAACTGCCGGCCGTAGCGCACCGTGAACCCAATGCTGTCGAGGTGGGCAAAAACGGCGGTGCGGGGTTGTCCAAACACCAGCAGAATGCAGTCTTGAAACCGGTCATCGGCGATAATAGAGGGTTGATGCTGCCAATTGGCCTGCTCACGCCGCACATAATCGAGCACAAAACGAGTCAGGGCTACTTCATTGCCGGCGGGGGCCGGCACGCGGCAAAGGGAGTGCAACAGTTGCATAGACTAAGGGGATTACGCCCAAAGCTAGGCCAAAGTCCGTACTTTAGCAGGCCCGTTTACCCTACCCTAATTTTGGATAGGACGAGGTTCGGGTCCGCTTTCGAAATTCTATCTATGCTGCGTTCGCTGGTTTGTATCTGCTTGGGGCTGCTATTCCTGCCGCTGCTTAGCATGGCCCAGAAGCCGGATACAGTGCGCATTCCGCCCCCCATGAAGACGGTGGCACTCGATTCCGTAGGTGTCTTGCCTTCCGCTATCGACACCAAAGGTTGGCTACTACTGGACAAGGATATTCAACTCGAGTTGGATGGCGCTGTCTACAACATATATAATTTTAAGTACGAGAAGGCTGAAAAGCAGTTCCGCTCCCTACGGCGCCGCTACCCCAACCACCCCATGCCCTACTTCCTGCTGGGCCTGAGCACGTGGTGGAAAATTGTACCTACTAACATCCAGACGCAGCAGTACGACAAGCCCTTTTTCGCCTACATGGACACGGCCGTCACCAAAGCCCAAAAGCTTTACGACGCCGACAACAACAACTACGAGGCAAGCTTTTTCCTTTCGGCCGCCTACGGCTTCAGCGCTCGCATGCACGGCGAGCGACACGACTGGCGCAAAGCCACTGTTAACTCCCGGCGTTCGCTAAACTTTTTAAAGAAGAGCCAGGAAGCCAATAGCCTCAGCCCTGAGTTTCAGTTTGGCCAGGCCCTGCTCAACTACTACGCCGTTTGGATAAGCGAAAACTACCCCTTGCTGAAACCAGTGCTTCTGTTCTTTCCCAGGGGAGACAAAAAGCTGGGCTTGCAGCAGCTCCGCAGTGTGGCCACCAACGGCTTCTACACGGCTACTGAAGCACGCGTATACCTTATGCGCATCCTCAAGAATGAAGAAAACAACGCCGAAGAGGCTCTGCCCGTGGCTCGCTACCTAGCCACCACCTACCCCGACAACGGCTACTTCCAACGCTTCTACGCCCACCTTGCATACGACCAAGGTGATTTTGCCGACTGCGAGCGGGTAAGCCGCGAAATCCTTGATAAGATAAATAAGGGCATGCCCGGCTACGAAGGCATCAGCGGTCGCTATGCCAGCTACTTCCTGGGCTACCTAATGCAGAACCGCTACCGCGACCTGGCCAAAGCCAAGGACTACTACCAGCGGTGCATCGTGTTTTCAGAGAGTACTGGGGATACTTCCGGCGGGTTTTACTTGTATGCTAATATGAACTTAGCTCGCTTAGCCGTTAAAGATAAGGATGCAGTAGCGGCAAGGCGTTACTACGAAGTTGTAGCTAACAAGGCTGAGCGTAAGTCGGAGCAACATAAAGAGGCGAAGGCGTGGTTAAAGAAAAACGGAAGAGGATAGCAATGGAATTAAAAGACTTATTCATTACCCCTATCTATATTGCTATTGTTTATTTAGTAGCGTTTAAGCTACGCCCTAGTGTAACTAACATTTATACGAGAAAATATTTTATACCGGCGCTGACTGTTAAGGTAATTGGTGCTATCGCACTAGGCATCCTTTACCATACTCTTTACGGGGGGGATACCAATAATTACTATACGCACGCTGGGGTTATCTACCGTGCTTTTGGAGAGTCGTTTGCCGCTGGCTTTGAACTTGTAACAACTGCAGGCGACGTTACCCCTGCAATTCAAAAGTACACAGACCAAATGTGGTGGTTTGGACGTGGGAGCAACGAGTATTTTGTAATACGCGTGGCGGGAGTATTTGCTTTGCTTTCCTTCAATACTTACACAGTCATTGCTGTGCTTTTTGCCACAGCTACTTTTTCAGGTATGTGGGTCATGTATATGACTTTTGCCAAGATTCGGCCACAAGCCTATAAGGAATTGGCAATTGCTGTATTTTTTCTTCCATCAGTATTCTTTTGGGGGTCGGGGCTACTCAAAGACTCCCTATGCTTAGGAGCGTTGGGATGGTTATTTTACACTTTCTACCGTGGAGCCATTGAGCGGCGTAATGTCCTACGCTGTGCTTTGATAGGCATGTGTGCAATAGGTGTAATTTTCGCAATGAAGGTTTACATCCTTTTAGCTTTCGTACCCCCAGCGTTGTTATGGGTATTCAACGAGCATACCCGAAACATCCGTAATACAGCAGTACGTTGGTTGGTCACCCCCCTATTTTTAGGAGCAGGTGTTGTGGTTGCAGGCTACACATTTGTTCAAATTTCTGCTGCCGATGCGCGTTTCGATATAGAAAACATCGGAGCGCAAAGCAAGTTGACAGCAGATTATTTGCAGCAGGTCAGTGCAACGGAACGAGGGTCTGGCTACAATATTGGCACGCAAGATGGCACCTTAGGGGGGATGGCCAAGCTAGCACCTCAGGCACTCGTAGTTGCTTTGTTTCGCCCTTTTTTGTGGGAAGCCCGAAATCCCACAATGGCTTTGTCGGCGCTGGAAGCAACTTATTTCTTGGTGCTGACACTCCGCATACTATGGCGTGTGGGTGTTGTTAAAACATTTGCTGCAATCAGCAAAACGCCAGCACTGACTCTTTGCTTTGTTTTCAGCTTAATTTTCGCGATTTCAGTAGGAATATCTAGCGGCAATTTCGGCACCTTGGTTCGCTATAAAATTCCACTTATGCCTTTCTATCTGAGTGGCTTATATATTCTTCAAAGCCTCGTTGTGCCCGCTCCTAGAATGCGGCAAATCGCTGGCACAGTTCGGTAATACTTCTACGTCTAGGTAAACAAGCTTAAAAAATTAGGTGTGTTGGCTTGCACTGAATAACGTTGTTCAATTGTGTTGCGGGCAGCTAAACCAATTTTTTGTCGCAGATTAGAATCGGTCAAAAGGTATCTTAGACTAACTTCCCATTCGTCAGGTGTGGCGCAGACAAACCCGTTTTGACCGGGCTTTACAACTTCCGTATTCATACCAACAGGGGATACCAACGCGGGGATACCAAGTGCCATGTATTGTAATGCTTTGAACGCACATTTACCTTTCGCCCAAAGGTCATCTTCCAATGGCATCAATCCCACATGAAACCCTAACAGGTCGGCAATTTCAGTGTCTTTTTGCCAAGGCAAGAATACTAATGAGTGCAACCTCATAGCAGGGGGCTGGTTAGAGATAACTCGAAACTCGAATTCTAACCCTTCGGCCTCTAACTTGGATAATACTGGAACTACTTGGTCAAGATACTTTAGAGTGGAATGAGTACCGGTCCACCCAATAACAAGGCGGCCTGATACGGATTGGTCGCGCACCTTGTTATGTAGCCGCACAGTGTCAATTGTCGTCGGGTTCACCACACTACAAGGATTAAACTGCCGTGCATAATCAGCCAAGTAGGCATTACCACAGCTATTTTTATAGGCCCATCGGCAAATGTTATTTACTTTCTGGTTCCACTTGATACCTGCTGCAATTTTATTTGTTTCAGAGGTATTTGCAAGCCATATAGCATCATCAAAGTCGTAGACAATTTTCTTTTTGAGGATTTTAGCAATAATCCACTCAAATATCGGTGGGCCAATGGGTGCAGCTTCACGATGGACGAACACAAAGTCATAAGTTGGTACCCTAAAAAGCAATAGGAATCGCCGTGCGAACCCTTCTAAGATGCCCCACGTTTTCTTTAACGTGTGCCCAGGCTTATAGAGAATAGTCCAAGTGGCTGGCGACAAAAACGGCGCTAAATGGTACTGATAGCCGTGAGTTGTAAGTGCACCCAAGTATTGTTCGAAACGAAAGCGTTGCGAAGGAGCGCTACCAATAGGATATGGGACCAAAAATAAAATGCGCACAATCGATAGTTTTGTAATTTAATTCTCTTGCAATAAAAGCTAATTTATTAGCGTAGTTAAAACATGGGATACAAAGGTAGAGGCTGCAGAAACTTTAATCACCTTTATGAGTAAACTTTGCAATTTGATGAGCATCTGGAATGACCCTATTATAACTGTCTCTTAGCAGATTATATGTTCGTTCCGGCGAAAATTTTCTTCGTACATAAGCACGGCTTGACTCAGAAAATCTATGCCGCAAATCCTTATCGGCAGTCAGTTTCACTATGGCATTCGCCATAGCTACAACGTCTCGATTCGGTACTAGCAATCCCGATTTGTTATTTTCAAATAGCTCCGAAGGGCCGCCACAATCAGAAGCTATTAATGGTACACCATAATATAACGCGTCAAGGCATGTGAGAGAGAATGACTCTGCCTCTGAAAAATTGAGAACTATATCATGTGCTTTGATTGTCGCTTCTGTATCTGTGGAAAAATCGCTGAAATCGACTGACATAGTCATGTCTGCAGCTTGTACAGCCGCCTCTAACTCACGTCGGAATTCTTGATTTTTAACCATACCCATGTCCCCACCCACAAAATGCAAATGGATGTTCGGATTTTGTGCATGAGCGATACGAAAGGCTTCGATGGCAAAGTTTTGCCCCTTACCACGGATGTAGTTGCTCAGATAAAGCAATCGCACTGCACTAGTCTGTTCGGTTGCAACGGTATAGGCAGGCAATTTTTCTCCACTTGCAGGTAAAGGGTCATATACCGTTTGCACCCGATTGTGTCGGGATGTGAAATATGCGCGCACAGCATCTGATACGCATAGCACTTGTTGCGCGGCGTGTTCAGCCAGCCACCGCCACGGCCTACTAAAAAGCTGGGGGAGCGCTTGTGGTAGAAACCGCACATGCGTAAGCACGGGAATCTTACCTAAGCTCAACCAGCGAGCAACATATCCAGTTAAGTTATAAAAATCATTAAGATGCAAGGCGCTAGCGTGCTCTTGGCGTGCTAATTGGTGAAGACGCCAGCCGTTGAGTAGCAATAGTGGAAAGTAGCGCAATAAATCAAATGGTCGACGACTGATTTCGACAAAAGGCAATTCGTGTACGCGATAGCCATCGGCTTCCAGTACCGGCCGGCCAGTGCTGCCCGTGGGCAGCACGTAGACAAACCCATATTGCTCGCGTAACGGCCCCGTAGCATGACGAAGCGCGTTGAGCGCGCCCGTAATGGCCCGGGAATTATCAACCAGCAGAATTACCGGTAGCTTTTTAGAATTAGCGGGTGATGAAGGCAAAGCGGTTCTTTAGTTTTAAAAAAGGCTTCTCGTAAAAATTGTAGCTGACCCAGCTTACCGCCAACGCCAGCAGGAGGGCCACCACATTGTCGCCCACTACGACGCCCAAGGGCGTGCTGTTCAGACCCGAGCGATGCATGATTTGAATGGCAAACAAGAGCGCCAAGTAATGCAAGCAATACAGGCCGTACGTGTACGTGCCCCAGTAAGACAAAAAGCGAAACTGGCTCATTTTTACCACTGAGTGTTCAGCATAGTTCTGCTCCAGCAGGATAAAAGCAAAAAACACGGAGAGAAGCAGCCGGTCAAAAATCAAATACGGTGGTATTTCGACTAGCAGGTTCCGAGCCAGAATAAATAACACCCCGGCGATGTATCCGGTAACAATACCCCGCCGGGACCAACCTTTAACCATTTTTATCAGGCGGTCGTCGCGAAAGCACAGCCAAGCCGTTAACCCTCCCATAGCCATATCGCCAATTACGCTGAGCGTATGCAGACCGAGCACCAAATTACTACCAAGGTTAAATGCCCGAAAAACCATGCTTAGTAAAATCACTCCTATAAAAAGCCACCCGGCACGGCGCATTGGCACTGCGGCAACTAACAACGGCCAGACCAAGTAGAACTGCTCTTCGACGGCTACCGACCACAACACCGCCAAGCTAGGGGTTTCGCACCCATAATATATCTCATTAAAATTCGCCAAAAACAGTAGATAGTAGAGGGGTTGTGCCGGCTCCTGTATTGCACTTTGCCCAAAATGCATTTTAAGCCAGGGGTAAATAATAAACCCGAACAATACCACTGCAAAGTACAAGGGCCAGATGCGTAAAATGCGACGCATGTAGAAAGCACCAATTGCAACGCGCCCAGTTAGTTGCTTTTCAATTAAGAGTAAGTAGGTGATTAAAAAACCACTTAGGACAAAAAAGAAGTTAACCCCTAGATAGCCATCGCGGGTTATGCTATACGGTACTTGATATACCAAACTCGCTTTAACGCTTGCGTCGGGGGAATAGAATGAGTGGAACAGGAACACGGCGAAGAAAGCCAGGAAACGCAGGCCGTCCAGATTAGGAAAAAAAATCCGCGGCGGCTTAGTAGCAACCGGGCTAGGAGATATTTGAGCAGAAATAGAATTCATAATGGCGAGGCACTATAGGATTGGGGGCGCTTGTTATCTGGGGTTGGAAACTCCAACTACTTACTTGAACTTGCCACCACATTATGCAATAGCCCCATCCACTGGCTAAATATTCGTTCGCGGGTGAAATCCTGCATTCGCTGGCTTGCCAACCTCCCCAACCGCTCACGCTCGGGGGCATCAGCAAGGAGCGAGTTCAAGGTCTCTGTCCACACTTGCTGGTCGGCTGCGAGGCTGGCGGGCTGGTTCAGCATGGGCATTAACACCCCGAAATCAGCCTTTTCGGCTTTTCTAATGGCAACTGAAGGAATGCCTGCATCAGGCGCCAGCATCTCGCGGGGGCCGGTGGGGCAATCCGTCGTCACGGCCGGAACGCCGCAAATCATGGCCTCTCCCAACGCCATGGGGAAGCCCTCCCAGGCCGAAGGAAAGACAAACAGCGAAGCCGGTCGAATGTATTTAAACGGGTTCTGCTGCAGGCCGAGAAAGTAAACGTCTTGGTCGGGCGTCGGGGTAGCGCTGCTTTCCCAGGCGGCGTACACCCGCAAGCCCAAGGCCCGAGCCCGGTCCGTCAACTCCCCGCGCAACTCCCCATCCCCAACGAAGACGAGTTTTGCGGGCTGCCGCTTAAGCAGCGCGGCAAAGGCGTCAAGCAATGGGGCTTGATTTTTCTGGAGCGTCAGCCGGCCCGACGTCACCAGCACCGGCGCCGCGGCATACACCGAAGCCTCTTCCGCCGACAACGGTTCACGGCTCTTCGCCTCGATTTGCGCTACTTCGAAAAAATTATTGATGGTCAACAGCTTTTCGGGCTTGACCCCAAAACCATCCACGAGTTCGGGAATGATATCGCGGCTGACGGTAACGATACGGTCGGCCCGGTTGTAAAGCGCGGGTATCAGCACCTTTTTACGCAACCAGCCCACGACGCCTCGGATGTTGGCATCGTGCAACTTGGAACCGTGCACACAGAGTACGATTTTGCCGGGCCCTCCACTCAGGAGGTTAACGTAATCGGCTCCTTCCAAATGACTGATGACTACCTCAGGCTGCAGCTTTTCGCGCAAGCGGCGTAATTCGTTGATGCGCCGACGGAAATTCTGGAGCTTGGCCAAGGCGCCTCCCCCCCCACCTACGGCCAAGCTCACCACGGGGTTGCCGCTGGGATACAAGTCGCCGCCATCCAGGTTGAATACGGCTTCCGTAACAGCGTAATGCTTGGCCAGCTCCACGCTGTGGTCGTGAAATACCCGCTGCGCTCCTCCCAACCCTAGGTTAGGAATTAGCATCAGAATATTACGGCGTATCCTGTTGTCAGGCGTAGAACTCATATCGACTGCAAATGAACCTTTTGTGCCTGTTCAAAAAGGCTCTCATAAGCCGCCAGACAATATTTCATGCGGAATTTTTCAAAAGCCAACAAGGCCCGCCGCTGGTGCTCGGCAAGAAGGCCGGCGTTGGTTAAATAGGCGTACATGGCCTCCGTTAGCTGTACGGGATTCGTGAGTTGCCAATTTGCCTGTTCAATAATCACCCCGGCCAACCCATCGGCTGACTCCAGCATGGTGGGTACCTCCCCAATGCGACTGGCAATAACCGGCTTGCCGCACGAAAGGTATTCGGCAATGGAATTGGGAAGACTCTCGGCGTGGAAGTAACTTGGCAGCAGGCCGACATCAAACACCTCAACCCAATCAATCGGGTTGCGAGAGAACCCGGTGAAGTGCAGCCGGGGATGAGGATACCGGGCCTGTAAATCGGTGAGGTACTCGCTTTCGCCCACTAACACTAGGTGCATTTCAGGATGGGCTGCGGCAAGACTGAGAAACGAATTCACCGCATGGCCCCACCCCTTCTCTGGAATACCGCGCGCCACCATGCCAAAGACCTTGGCATCGTCGGGAATGGAAAGTGCATGGCGACTATGCTGCGGCTTTTCGTCCGAGGACTGCCCATCAAAGCCATTATAAATCTGCTGATGCAGCAGGCTATGCAATGGTCGGACGTCGGACTGGTCAAATATTTCCAGATTCTTGGCGGTAAGATAGACCACTGCGGCGGCCTGCTGCAGCGCAGCCTTTCCTTTCGGAGTAACCTCCGGTGCGTCGGCTTTATGCAAAAACAGTTCGTAACAACCGTGCATGGTGATGACCAATGGAATACCCAGTCCCTGCAGGGCTTTGGCCGCCACATAATCGGCTTTGATGGTGTGGCTGTTCACCACATCCGGCTGCAAGCGCCGAATGGTGTGGCGCAAATGCTGGATAACCAGGGATTCGCGCAGCCAGTCGGGCCGGTTCAGGCGCCGGCCTAGGCCATCGGCTTTTCGCAGCAGCAAGTCTTGGAGCGGAGAGTCCGAGCCGTAGGAAATTACGGGGACGTCTGGAGCTAACTGCCGAATTAAATTCCTATTGACCAAGTGCGCATAATGGTCATAGAGGTGCACTTTGTGGCCAGCCACGTGAAATGCCTGTGCCAGGCGAAGCGCAAAAGTCTGCGCGCCGCCCGTACGCAGGTCTTCCAACACAATTAGAATATTCATCATTTATGACGAGAAGTGAACCATCGGAAGTTCCGTCAGCCCGTAGACCTTGCCGGCTTGCTTGTTATCAAGCATTCTTACTACAGCAGATTTCACCGCCTCCGTTTCGACCGGGTAATCTTTACCATCCCGCATGTTGCCGCCGACGACCACGTGGTAGTACTTCATCCCTAGGGTGTATGCCTGCCAATAGTATTCCGGCATTAAGCGGTTCCTGGGCATGATTTCGATTACATGGCCGTGGTCATAATTCATAAAGAATTGCTGAATTAGACCAGCCCCGGTTAAGGCTACTAAGTACTCGGTATCCTGAAACAATTGCGCTTGTTGGTCAATTGTCAGGTGTTCGGCAAATACCTCCTCAAACCCGAGTTCTTTCAGCATATGCACCACCTCGTTCTCATTGGTCAGGTAGCGGCCGTACTTTTTTCGGTCGCAATTTAGGAACACTTTACGCCAAGGCTTTCGATTGGGCAGGACATACATTGCGCGCATTCTCTGCCAGGACTCTGCATCAAATGGCGCTGTTTGAAACTTGTACAGCTTATCTACTTGCACCCATTCCTTATCGCCTACAACATACCAATTAAGCTGTTGCATTTCGGCGCTAAGTTGGTACAAGTTTTGAAAATATATTTGCTCGTACATCTTTCGCGTGATGAGTACTGGCGTATCATCCGGCAATCCGCTCCGCTCTCTTTGCTGCAGGTTTATAAGGGCATCGACTAAATAATGGTAATAGTTTCGCGTAGCCGACCCATCATACCAAATGGCTTTCTCAAACCTTGTTGGGTTATTTGGGCGCGTAAGGTGCGGTAGAATAAAAGGGAATTGTCGGGCATACTTATAGATTACGGTTTGCTGAACCAGCTTCATGCCCGAGCGAGTCCCCAGCAACCGCTCGGGCTCGAGTAGCACATCGCTCACTTCCAGAACAAAGCTTTTTTGTAAGCTCCACCGCTTGCTCTCATCGCCGATGAAGCCACTGTACAGCAGGTCAACAAACCTAGCCGGAATGTTCGCAAACACTTCTCTGGAATCCTGACAAAGAAAGCGAAAACCCTCTCCATCTTCTTGGCTCTGCCAGTAATTAGCGGCCAACCAGTGTCCAATTCCAGTGCGCCAAAGAATAGAACGGGTTACTTTATTGAGGAAGGCGGGTACAGATGCCATGCTATTTATTGCAATAATTGTTAACCATCAGAATTAACCTTGCACACGTAAATAGCGACGTAAACGAACGGGCACGTATTCGCGAATCAGCTCGCGCAGGTACACCAGCCAAACAAAGATTCCTGTTATTCCAGCGGCCACTGCACCTGTTGGCAAAAACCAGAGCCAATGGTTAAGCATAGGGATTTTGTGCAGGAATACCGCCACCCCGGCCCCACTCACGCTGATTGCTGGCCCAGAAATTAGGCGAATAGTTGATTCACGAAATGAAATACAAAGTTGTTTACACAAAAGTAATGGAACGTACCACATCGACGCGAACAGGGCAGCCATGGCTCCAAGCAAAATTCCGGGCATGCCCAGCCATCGGCTTAACGGGTTGAAAAGAGTAAAATTGAGTGTAGCTTCTTCTATCATGGCCGCAAAGCTCAGCGAGCGGGCAATGCCCTAATATTCCTTTTCAATTATCAAACTGACTTTTCCATGCCTGGGCCGGCAATGGGTATCGGCCTATTGTGGTGACCTAGCGTATTGTTTTCCTGCATCATCAGCCGCATCTGTTCCGAAAATATTGCCTCATCGAGGCTATAATTCCAGTTAACATCGAGCACAGAACCCATAATGGCATCGTAATAATTCACCTTAAGTAATTCGAGGTACCAATAATAGTGCGGGTGCACCAAGCTTTCTGAAAAAATCTCCAGCACGTGCACACGGCTCAGGTCTGAAAAAATTAAGTTTGTAAAGCCAGCACCATGTAAGCCAATAAAATACTCCGTTTCGGCAAACATGGCGACCTGTTCAGCATAAGTCAAATCCTCGGCGTAAATCACCTCAAATCCATATTGCTTCACGATGGCCTCAATCGCCGCGTTGTTGGTCAGGCGGCGCTGAAATTGCGGCTTACGATTAAGAAAAATGCGGCGATGCGGGTTCTTAACCACGTGCCGGGCCATAGTTACATAACAATCCGCCCATAGCGAATAGCTAGGTGTTGCCTTATACAATTTCTTTACTTTTATCCACTCATCAGCACGCTGCACCACAATCTGCAAATCCTTAAACTCGGGCAGAGCAAGCAAGTATTTCACATAGGAATGGGTATATACCTTCTCGTTAATTAGCAGCGGAATTCTTAAATCAGTATTATCAACTTTCTGGAACAGCAGCAAGGCATTCACCGACTCATCGAAGAAGTGATATAAATTTTTACCGATAAATCCGTCAAGGTGAATCAGTGCATCATAATGTGTGTATTTACGACTGAATGCACGGTGCAGCAGGTCTTTACTTATTTCTGGGACCAGGTATTCGTGCGCATTGCTTCGGGTAGGCTTGAAAAATCGATTATTGGATAAATATGCCAAGCTATTTTTGGGCTCAACCGTAATTTCACCTTCCAGTTTAAAAATTACGTCGCTCTGCAAACTCCACCTATTTACTTCCCAAGCAAACTTTTCTATTATGCGAGCGTCCTGAATATGATTCGTCGTGTGTTTATCAAATACATGATGTTTGTCTGAATATGTAACAACGACACCGTCGTCTGGGCCAGCAATTTTCCAAGTAGTTTTGCGCAGCGCCTTCCCAAAAGCCGAATTATAAATCAACCTAACTTTAAAGCGATAGGAAATATGGCGAAGTTCCTCAATACTCGTTTTTATGTTCATTCTATTAAGAATTGTACAGCTGGGGGTTATTCTATTTATCTATTTAGCAGCATTGAGCAGACCCAATAGCCATGAACTGTAATGTTCGCATGTAACTGTGCGGGTTGCGAGGCAATTAATGCTGCTTAAACAAGCAAAATTAGAGTGGCACCAATAAGTAACGCCGAAAGCGGGCCGGCACGTATTCGCCCATCACAGTTCGCAAATACACTAGCCATACGAATATACCCATTAACCCAGCCAACACTGCTCCAATTAGCAGAAACCAAAGCCAATGCTTGAACATGGCCTGATTGTAGAGCAACTGCACTAGTAAATAGATGCCTCCACCGGCTGCGCTAATACCCAAGACTGGGCTCAACACTGGCCGTATCATTGAATCGTAAAAGGGTATATCCAAATGCCTGCGTAGCAAAAAGGGAACATACCATACTGACGTCAGCATCGAGGCAAATATAGTACCTAGCAAGATGCCTGGCATGCCTAGCCAGTGCCCTAATGAAATAGACAGCGCCAAATTTAGAATAGCTTCAATTATGGCTACGAAACTGAGCGGACGAACAATGGCCTTGGCGTTAAGAAAGAAAATACCAGTCCGTGTCACCGTCTGCTGGACCATAATGATAAGGGCTAGCACCAACACCTGCCTACCGGCAAAGAAATCCACCCCAACCCATAAATGGATAAACCATTCATCGAAAGCCAACATAAGCCAAAATGCAGCCATGCTCAACACAACAATTAGCAACATCATGCGATGAAAGTAAACACGGGCGCGTGTAGACCCTTCGTGTACCACAATTTCGGCCACCGCAGGCAAGGCATTATCCGTAATGCGGCTGAGCAGGCTCATGCCCACTTCAGGTATACGAACGGTAAGGGAGAATACAGCGACTAGGCTTAGTGACAATATTTTACCAATAACTAACCGGTCCGTGTATAAAATAACCTGAGTAGCCAGTCCCTGTAGGAACATAAAAAATCCGTAGCCCAACATGGACCGCGTTAATTCCTTGTCGTAAAACTTTACCCCGATTTTCAACTTTGGATAATACATCCGCAGCAGGACAACTTGAACAACAAATCCGGTTACCAATTGAAAGATGTTGGCGTAAACAAACGTCCACAGACCTACTCCCTGGGCAAGTAAAACAAGGGTTAAACCAATGGTTAACAGGTTAAACACAAAAAGGGGAGTTGCAATTAGAACTTGTCGGTGATGTGCAAAAAATATACCTCCCAACCCCCGTTGTACAAACTGTACTCCAACCAACAAGCTCAGGGTAATTATGATGGGCACTGCCGGCTCAGCCAAAGCAGGCCGCAGGTCGTACGCGCGCGGTAAAAAAGGCGCGAAGCTTATCCCAACAACTGCAACGAGAACCCCAAAAGCCACCCCAACGATTACACCCGTCGACATAATCTTATTCACCATCAAACGGTTTTCCTCGTCGTCACCACGGTTTAAGGCCAGATTACGAATTACTGCAGAAGAAAGGCCGAAATCAAAAAGAGCCAGGTAATTAACAATTTGAAAGAATATAATGGATAATCCATAGGCATCTTTATCTAAATACTTCACCATTAAAGGTGTACTTACAATTGACACCACCATGGAAATGATGGTAAACGCTTGCGTAGAAATAGTACCCCAAAAGGCACTCTTGGTACGAGAAATATCAGACATGAAAAAGGGTTAAACGTAAGCTTGAAATCTATCGGCGTACTAAACGCCGAAGGGTAGCGTATGTAACGCCAGACCGAGCAAGCAGCCAAAAAGCAAACATCTTAGGGCTTTTGGTCTCCCGGAATGTGTACCAGAGCATCGGCGCAGCAGCCGTTCCTTTGCTACAGTAGTAATGCTCGGCATGGTCGGCCAGCATATGCTGGGCGGCTTCTATTTCAGGACCTGAAGAAAACTGCGTCTTTTTGTATATGTGAAAAAAAGTCTCATTCAACCCCGGCTTGTTGGACTGCGTAATTGATAGGCCGTGAACCCGATAAGCAGAAACAACCATAGGTACAAACGCAAACTCACTGTGCAGGCACAACCGCAGCCACATGTCTAAATCCTCCGCCAGCAGCCTATCATCATAAGGACCAACCTGTAGCAATACACTTCGGCGAATAAGAACAGTAGCTGCAGGCAGGTAGAAGCCCCGCAATAGGGGAATACGAATATTACCCGTCGGGTAATCAGGACCGAATCGAGAATCGAAATGCTCTAGGAAGCTAGGGGCCAGCACGGCACCGGCTTTGTCAATCATTTCACAGTCGGCATACACTGCGCCACATTTGGCCCCCCGGCGCTGCATTTCAGCGACTGCCTCTGTTACCATGTGCGGCTTATAGAGGTCATCCGAGCCTATCATGGCAATGAATTCTCCCCGTGCTTCGCTCACAAGTTGATTGCACACCTGACAGAGGCCCCGATTGGAGAGATGACGAACCAGTCGGGCCGGAAACCCTGGATGAGCAGCAATCCACGATTCGATAACTTCTACTGAATTGTCAGTTGAAGCGTCATCTACAATGATTAATTCTTTATTAGCATAGCAAAGCAAATAAATACTATCTAGAGTTTCATAGATATATCGAGCGTTATTATAAGAAGCTACCCCAAGGCTTACCAGAGGCAGCGCTGAAGGAGGTTGGGTAAACGATGGTGACTTACTCGCCGTGGTCATTTCAGTCATTTCGTGCCTTGCCACTTGCTATTGGTACTCCTGTTATCAGCATGTTTGGTTGAATAATAAAAGCATACCCCAAAGCACTTGTTTAATTAACAGCACCGCTTAACGGCCAGAATGCAAATTCTTTGTTAATTTGAGAAGAGTGAAATCACTTTTGCTGCTGACTTAGCCACGCATCAAAGCCAATCCCTTGCCAAGGCATGCCTCGCTCAAAATTGTACATCCACGGATACTGAGAACCATCTTTCTCGCGGGACCCTATTTCACGAATGTCTCGTGTTACTTTAGCCGGGCTGCCTACCGCAAAGCTGTAATCCAGAACGTCACGGCTTACTACCGAGTTAGAACCAATCAAGCAATTGCTCCCAATATTCACCCCCGGCAATACCACCGAATGCACCGCGATAATTGTGTAATCGCCTACCGTGGGCCCGATGCACACATTCGAAGGCGGGCGCGAGTCGTTGGTAAAAATAGTATAAGGAAAAATAAAGACATGATTGCCCAGCCGCGAAAATTCGCAGATGTGCACGTTGCTATACAAACGGCAATAGTTGCCAAAAGTAGCATTACCCTGAATATCAACCATTGTACTAATCAGGCAGTTCGTACCAAAGTGGGCTCCTTCCCGCACTGTGATGCGGTGTCCGGTAGTAAGTCCTTCACCAAATGTGCTTCCCGCATATATTATAGCGTGAGAGCGGATAAAGGAATTTGCACCAATTTTCGTTTCTGGATTTGTATAATTAGCCTGAAAATAATAAGCTTGCTGTGGTTCGCCAATAACACAATCGTTAGCAACAATGGTATTGTCGCCAACTTCAACGTTGTCGTAAATGGTGGTGTTATCGCCAATTCGGACATTCTTACCAATCCGGACGTTGACGCCTAACTGAATATTACGGTTGTTAAATTTCATTCTTTATTCTCTTAAGTTTATCGGTTTGCCTAGTGGCGCTTCATCTGGCGGAAACATTCGGTTGGACTTATTGAATGGGTTCTTTTTACTAAAGGCGCAACAACTTTAGCGGCCATCAAAAGCAGCCGGACGTTTTTCAAGAAAAGCAGCTACTCCCTCTCGAAAATCAGCGGAATGACAACATGATTCGAAGCCTCTTGCTTCTACATTATAGCCTTCTGCATTGCCATCCTGTGCAGCTGCTACGGCTTCAATGACCTTGGCGAGAGCGATTGGAGCTCGGGCAACTATCTGCTGGAGAATCCCTAAGCTAAAAGGCAGCAACTGGTCTGCCGAAACAACATGGTTTACCAAACCAATGCGCAGGGCTTCGGCCGCAGGCACGGGATTGCCGGTTAGCATCAACTCCAACGCTTTGCCCCTGCCTACTAGCTGGGTTAGCCGTTGGGTTCCCCCATATCCGGGAATGATGCCTAGTTTCACCTCCGGGAGCCCAAGTGATGCTTTTTCACTGGCTACCCGCAAGTGGCAAGCCAATGCCAACTCGCACCCGCCACCCAATGCAAAACCATTGATAGCAGCCAGCACCGGTACCGACATCGCTTCCAACTGACGAAGAATGCGCTGCCCGCGCTGGGCAAAGCTTCGGCTTTCGCTGGCATCAAGTTGGGTGAATTCGCCAATGTCGGCTCCCGCCACAAATGCCTTTTCGCCAGCACCGGTGAGAAGAATGGCTCTGACTTGCTCCTCTTCCTGCGCCTGTTTCAGTAGCATTTCCAACTCGTTCATCGTCGCAATGCTAAGCGCATTGAGTTGCGCTATCCGATTGATGGTAAGGCACAAAATGCCATCTAAACGAAGCTCGGCAAGAATAGTTGACGTGTTGGTCATAGCCAATAATTATAGATGCTGACGTTAGCTTTATGAGGAAAAACCCGAGAACCGGCGTATCGCATCGGCCACGCTCTTTACGTGGTGCTCCTGCATGCCTGGCCACATGGGCAAGCTCAGGCAAGTGGCGGCCAGTTCTTCGGCAATTGGGAACTGCCCGGCTGGCAAGTTGAGATGGGCAAACGCTTCCTGCCGATGCGGAGGCACGGGGTAGTGAATGAGGGTGCCAATGCCTTCGGCGGCCAAATGTTGCTGGAGGGCTTCGCGATGAGCCGTGCGCACCACGTACAAATGGTAGACGTGCGTGCTGCCTTCGGCAATAACCGGAAGTATCAAGTCGCCAAGGCCAGCTAAATGCTGGTCATACAGCACCGCAACCTGCTGCCGTTGCTTGGTCCAGTCGCCCAGATGAGAGAGCTTCACCGACAGAACGGCAGCCTGCATCTCGTCGAGACGCGAGTTGTAGCCTATTACTTCGTTGAAGTATTTCTTCTGCGAGCCATAGTTGCGCAGGGAGCGTAGGCGGCGGTCTACTTCGGCATCGTTGGTGGTGATGGCGCCGGCGTCGCCAAGCGCGCCCAGATTTTTGCCCGGGTAAAAGCTGGTGCCATTGGCTTGACCGAAACTGCCCGTTACGCCGCCATCGGCAGTGGCGCCTTGTGCTTGGGCGTTGTCTTCAATCACCAACAGCTTGTGCCGGTTTGCAATGTCCATAATGGCCGTCATCTCACAGGCCTGGCCGTAGAGGTGAACGGGCATGATAGCCCGGGTGCGCGGCGTGATAGCAGCCTCAATTAAGGTGGGGTCCAAATTGAACGTGTTCGGGTTGGGCTCCACGGGTACGGGCGTTGCGCCTACGTAGGATATTGCCAGCCACGTAGCGATGTACGTATTAGAAGGCACTATTACTTCGTCGCCGGGTCCTACCTGCAAGGCCAGCAAGGCCAAATGCAACGCGTCCAGCCCATTGGCTACCCCTACACAATGGGAGGTTTGGTTATAGGCAGCATAGGCGCCTTCAAAATCAGTAACGGCTTGCCCCAGCACGTACCACTGATTGTCGTAGACATGGGCCATGGCAGTCAGCACTTCTTCGCGGATGGGCTGATGCTGGGGGGTAAATGAAAGGAATGGAATTTGCATGAGCAGTCAAGAAGTCAAAGGACAAAGATACGGCAGCAGCCTACCAAACCGGTAGCCTGAACCGTTAGCGAGCACCATGAACAGTAGAGGGCCACAGGCTACGAACTTCTAATTCTTGTTTCAGGCGCAATGCCCATTGGTCCCAGTTCAATACGGTTTCGTAGTGCCGTCGTGCGGCAATCCGCATTTGGTGATAAGCGACCTCGTCCTTGTATAAACGAAGGATGGCGGTGGCAAAATCAGTTCCTGTGGCACTCAACGGCAGCATGAGACCTGTTTTCCCTTGCTCCACGAAACTAGCGATACCGCCAACGTCCGTCGTTACGACCGGCAGACCAAAAGAATTAGCATCGGCGAAGGCAATAGCCGCGCATTCGGCACGAGAGGGCAAAATGAAAAAGTCAGCCGTACGAAATAACTCATCCAATTGAGCCAAATCCGTGGGATTGCCCATATTTAGATACGGAATGGTGATGAACCCGGGGTGCCGGTACTGAGCCGCGACTTCGGCTGGCGGGGCGCAACCTACCACGGTGAGCGTGGTAGGCAACCCCATCTTATTAAGTGCCAACATGGCCTCGTAGGCAATGTCGCCTCCTTTACGTCCCCATTCGCCGCCAAGCAAGAACAGCCTGCATATGCCTGTACGGGGTTTATTTTCTATTTCGGCAAATACAGGCGGCGAAGGATAATTAGCTCCAAATGGAATTACTACCACTTTGGCTGGGTCAGCACCGTAGTCTTCAATGGCAGACTGTGCGGCCCACTCTGAAGAGTAGCACACCAGGGCTGCCTTATCCAAAGCCCTTTTTTCGATGTGGTTCAGTTCTCGCTTGGAGGCATCGAGCAAACCCGTCAATCCTGGGTAAAAGTCTATGAGTTGAAGCAGTGTTGAGTCCTCACAGTAAACAATGGGAGTATCAGTTTCGATATAGGCAATTTCGGTGAACGATGCCGGAGCTAGCAGCAGGTCAAACTGCTGCGAACGTAAACGGCGCGCAAATCGCCACCCGTATAGCCAAGATATTGGCACGCTCCATGAATATTGATATCGTTTGCCGGTAAGAGGCATGATAAGCCGGCGATTGATATTATCACCAATCCGCAAAGGCCATGCCATGGGCATTGGCCCCAACGCCGTGACGGGACCGAGGTTACGCTCAACTGCTTGGAATATAGAGTAGTGTACTCCCGACCAGGAACGTCGGTCCATGGGGTTGGTACTGGTTAGGAACCCAATACGGGGCCGGGAGTCAATCTGCATTAGGCAACAATATGGGAATAAGCTTCCGCTAAGGGACGAGCGGCGTACCATGCCCAAGTTTGAGCTAGTCCGTCAGTGATAGTTAACCGAGGATACCACCCACTAATGCTTCGTAACTTATCGCAATTAAGAACATTCGCTGGCACGTCGAATGGACGCTCTGGTAATACTCGCACATCTACCGAGCATCCCTGTGCTTCGGCCCAAGGGGCAAGTATATCCAGCACTTGCCGATTGGTTAGGCCATGGCTGCTACCCAAGTTATAGACTTCGCCAGCCTCCCCGCTTGTCAAAGCGGCTACTATGCCAGCGGCCATATCGGATACGTGCAGGTAGTCGCGAATCGTGCCATTCTCGCCGTATAAAGCCAGTTCGCGCTGGTCTAAGATAGAAGCAATGGCTGTTGCAATGAAGCCCTGCGATGCATAAGGTCGCTGGCCTTCTCCGTATGCATTGGCAGGCCGCACGCATACGATAGGTAGCTGACGGGTTTCAAAATACATATGGGCATACTTTTCTAAAGCTAGCTTCGTAATGCCGTATGGTGAAAGTGGTAGCGTGGGGTGTGTTTCGCTTATTACTTCTTCCGTAGTGCGACCGTAAACTGTTCCACCCGATGAAATCCAGACAAACCGGCGCAGGTGTGGCATGGTGGAAGCCAAATCAAACAGCCGAACCGTTTCGGGAACGTTTACCAGAATATCATTCACGGGGTCCTGAAAGCTAGTTCCTGGACTTGTCGCATATGCCAAATCAATGACTTCATCAGAAGCCAGCATAGCCTCTCTTATTACTTCCAAATTATCCCCTACAGAGTTCCCTAAGTACCGTACCCTTTCTGGCAGACCAGTAAAGGAATCTCTTCGACCAACTACAATTACTTTGCGCCCGAGCGCTACTAGCTCAGACACAACTGCCTGGCCAATAAATCCGGCCCCACCGATGACACACGTAGTAATTGAAGTAGCAGACGAGGGGCGATGCAACATAAACCAAGTAAATCAGGAATAAGACTAACAGATAGGAGTGCAAATATGCACCAGAGGTAAATCACACAAAAATAATGTTTTATCCCACTTTTAGCTTCCCAAGATGAATCGACTTGCTCGATTTAAGCAGCAAAGCTAGTCAAATAGTTGCCCTTTCCCCTACATACATAGCATCTTAAACTGAGGCCTGCACATGCTGTAAAAAATCTCCGGCAGGGTCTGGAATCAACAAAGCTGTCGCCCGCGCGGCACCCTCTTGTCCCATCGAGGCCCAGTCAGCCCGACGAGCCCAGGCGCGGTCTAAGGCCTGACCAAGCGCTATTACCGATGCTGTATCCGCGATAAAGCCCGTCTCCCCCTCTTGAACCCAGTCCTGCACTAGCCCCACATTAGCCGTAAGCACCGGCCGGCCGCACAGTAGCGCTTCCTGTACTACCATTGGTCCCGACTCGATTCGGGACGGTAAAATCAATAAATGAGTGTTGCGCCAGATGACGGAGCTGTCGCTCACATGCCCGTGCAAGGACACGCGCCTCTGTAAGCCATACATAGAAATTAATCGTTCTAAATATGCTTGATCGGGCCCTCTGCCATATAGGTTCAAGTGCCAATGGCGGCCTTGCCATGTAGGCGTTGCCAACGTTTCAAGCAGCACATCCTGTCCCTTTCGGTCAACATCAAAGCTGCCTACTACTGATAGCTGGGGCACAGTATCAGCTAATAATTCTGGATACGGCAAAGGGTATGCTGCCGGGAGGTTAAGAGGGTTTTGTACAACCCGTGCGTTAGTTAAAGGCGCCGCCAATTGCCGACATAGAACCCGGAGTTGTTGGTTAGAAATCATTAATACCTCCTTAGCCCTACTAAATAGCGCAATCATGCGTTCGCGCTGTTTATCATCTTGGCGGACCGGGTCGTGATAATTGTGACAAATAAGCAGAAAAGGGATACTATGTAGCCAATCTGCCAACTGTTGATGAAATAGCAAATCATTCCACCCTCCCTGGCTCACTACTACAACATTGGGTGCGAAGCTCCTAAGCGCGACAATTTCAGGCAATACACCTCCGCGGGGCAATCGGCGAAACAGGTTAGCAGTTCGAAATCGCAGCGTTGGCTGGTACCGCGGCCGGAAATAAAATGACGCACCAGCTGCTTCCAGTTCCTGCAGGGGAACAGGTTTCTCATGCCACTCATGCGTAGAAATAAATACGTTGTGGCCTGCCGCCAAAGCCCTGGCTGCCGTTTGTGACCAGAGCACCTCGCTCCCACCCCATGGAGCATCGTACATTAAAGAGACGAAGGCAATACGCATTTTATTCACTTAACTATTTGGATGATTTAACCTTTGCGCAGCCACTGTTTAGCCAGCCACAGATTGTCGCGATTAAATGGCCCAAGCATAAAGCAACGTCCAAGATATCCAGCTGCTAACCAGCGGGGAAATTGACCCTGAATAAGGCGACCTGCAAACTCCTGTAATGCTTTCAGCTCCAAATGATGTGCTTCAGCAGCAGCTAATTCAACTGTTCCAAATGGCAATTGCCCACGTCGTTTTTGCTGATATTTCAGAGCATTATGCACCCACATTTCGTTCACCGACCCCCGTGAATGGTGTTCCAGCAATACACAAAATGTGACACATACACGCAGGTTATGGGAAAAAATTTCGGTACAATAATCCACGTCGTAAAAATGAAAGTCTGTGAACGTACGGTCATCAAAAGGATGCTCTTGCCACACTGACTTGCGAGAACACATCCACATACCATCCACCACAGCCACATCGGTCAGAGTAGCGCCTTCAGGATTATGCAATTCCATTTCGGTATGGCCGTCCTCGAAGACATTTAGCACGTTTTCGCGGCATAAGGATAAACCACAACCCCACCACGCGGCAGGCGCAGCCACCTGCCACATGCCACCCGTAATTCCCAACACCCCTATGGTATGGTCGGCCAGCAAGTCGGCAACTATTGCTCCCCAGCCCTGAGTATGAAACCGGATATCCTCGTGCATAAAGCAAAGAAATCCGAACTTCGCCTTACTGGCACCTAAGTTGTACGCTTCGCAAATACTGTACTGACCGTTCTTATTATCAATAGCAATAACTTCATACTGTATGCCAATTGTAGCTGCAACATTCTGGCTTACGGCAGCTAAAGCAACTGCATCTCGAGTGCAAATAATAAGAGAAATCATAAATAGATATTAAACATTTCCTTACAGATATAGGGAGGCTAACGATTCACCGTTGCGCTACCTTAGTAAGTAGCTCGTTTATTTGGTGGCCAGCCAAATCAATAGTGTGGCGGGCACGCATTTTTCGAGCAGCGTTCTCACCAAGTGTATGTCGTAGAATCGCTGAGTCCCGCAACTTTAACACAGCAGCGGCCATCAGGTCGGTTCTGAGGTACGGAACCACAAAGCCGCAGTCCTGCTCCACGAATTCCGGCATTCCACCCGAGTCGGCGAAACAAATAACTGGTTTTCCCAAGGAAGCCGCTTCCAGGCATACCAACGGGTACGGGTCTTCACGGGAGGTCAGCAGGAATACATCGGCGGCGCTCAGGTAATCGTAGGGGTTGGGTTTGGCCCCCAAAAAATGTACACGACCTTCCACGCCGGCGTGCCTCACGTCGTGCTGCACCCGCCACCCGTCCACGGAGCTAAGGTTGCCACCCGGCCAAATGAATACAGTAGGAATTCCTTGTCGTTCACCCACGTGCTGGGCCACCTGAATAAATAAATCCGGGGCTTTGCGCCAATCAATTGTACCAGCCCCGGCCACGACTAATGCATTATCGGGGATTCCCAACTCTTGCCGAACGCGGCGGCGTGCGGGCAAGAAGGCTTGGGCGTCGAGCACAGGCACGAACTCATATACGTTGCTGATTTTAGCTAACGGTATCTGGTGTTGCTGGTGCAAATTTGCCGCCACAGCTCCGGCCACCGCAATAAAGCAATCAATGCCAGTGCTCAGCTTAGTAAATGCATCTTTGCCAATAAATTCATTAATAACCACGCCTAGCTCATGCACATGGCAAACCAACGGGCATTGCAACTGCTGCTTTAACTTAATTCCAAGCGGAGCTGCCACTATTGTGTTAGCATAAATAATACCAGGAGCTACTTGCTTTAAGCGGTTCAGTACCCGGCGCTCATGGGCAGCTTGCCGCCCGGCCATCCGTTGCCAGCGGCCCTGCCAAACGCTATGCGGAGCGGGCAGCTGCCATACGTGCGTTTCGGCTATCTGCCGAAACTCGCCTTCTAACTCCCCCCCTTCACCCAGCACTATCGTGAGCTCGAAGGAGGTGTGTTGTTTCAGCCAACGCAGCAGGTGCAACAGCACGATAGGGGCACCGGTGCGGCCAGCCTGATGCGATATAAATACGATTCTTCTATTCATGCTGGAAAGCTTATCAAACCCGGACGTTCTGCCGTCCGGCGGCTACTCAGCAAGTCCGTTGCTGCTGCGCCCCGTTACTTCACGTGCGGGACTGGGCAATCATCTGCTCAATAATGGCGAACATCGCCGGGCCAATTGTTTTGATGGTGTGGTGCTCCTTGACCCGTTGCTGTGCAATCAGGCCCTGTTGCCGAATCAAGGCAGGGCTCTGAAGAAGTCGCTGGGTTTCGGCGGCCATTTGCGCCACGTCTAAATACGGGACGACTGCTCCGGCGTCGTCGCGCACAAATTCTGGCATTCCGCCCGCATCCGCGAAGCATACCGTTGGGGTGCCGGCCAGCCCCGCCTCCAGGCATACCAGCGGGAAAGGGTCTTCCCGGGAAGTGAGCAGAAACACATCGAATGCTTCGTAATAGCCCCGTAAGTCGCTCTTGCCTCCCACAAACAGGACCCTGTGGCTCAGTCCCATCAGCCGGACATCGCGCGCCATCTCCTTGTATTGATAGCTGTCGGGGCTGCCCCCCACCCAAATAAAATAGGTGTCGGGCGCTGTTTCGAGAATGGTTCGTGCCACTTGCACGAATATATCGGCGCCTTTCCGCCATACCAGCGAACCAATGGCGCCAACCACCCGGGCCGTGGCCGGAATCTGGTGCAATCGACGAATTTCTTCGGCAGTGGTATTGCCCTGCGGTTCACTTTCAATGAAGTCGTAAACCACTCCAATTCGCTCTTTGGGCGTTAAACAGAAAGATTCCATGTATTCCTTGACCGCAAAGGAACCGGGAATCAAATAGTCAATGTGTGCAGAGTCGCGAGCAAAATTATCCTTTGAAAAAAAGAAAAAAGTGTTCTCAAGCTCGTGCACATTAAATACCAATGGAACCTTTAATAAGACCTTTAACTCTACCGACAATGGCAAAGACATGGCGCTATTCCCAAAAATAGCAACCGGGTTGCTCGCGGCTATTTTCTTAAAAATCTGCTTGCGCTCATATTGTGTTATCCTATTGAGTTTCGCCAAAGCCCGTTCGCTAATAGTTTTAGGCACCTTGCCTTTGTCCAGCACATGTACCCTTGCTACTTTGGCAAACTCGGCCTCAAGCTCTCCACCCCACAGCATAACTACTACTATGTCGTGAGTGGTATTGGCTTTTATCCAATTGATGAGGTGCAATTGGGTAAAGGGGGCTCCGGTGCGGGAGGCTTCGTGTCCTACAAATAATAGGGTAGCCATGGAACTTGACTCAATGAAAGTGTAATCCCAATAATTTAAATATAATAATCAACTACGCCATGCGTATTAGACTTAACTATAGAATTTGAAGGAATAGATTTATAAATTAAATTATTCGCGCCAATTATAACATTATCGCCAATTATAACATTATTTAATATAACAGTATTGCTTCCTACCCAACAGTTATTGCCAATTTCAACCTTCCCAATACTAAATCCCTGATTTTGTACCAACACATTTTTATCTCTAAAAAGGTGATTATGGTCATAGATCTTCACTCCTTCCCCGAACAAATTATAATTCCCAATTTTCACGTATCCTAAGCAGTTGATGGAACACCCATTATTAAAAAAGTTGTTATTTCCGATATTTAATTCGCATTTGCCATCTAGAGTTAGCGTGCAAAACCTTCGGAAATTAGTTGCACTTCCTATTTTGAGTGAAGATATTTTATTTTCATATACCATTAAAATACTTGTTCCTGACGCCATCATTACTCCCTGTCCAAAATCAATTTGGCGTGGATACAGAAATTTATAATAAGCTGCCCTGTTATTTTCAATAAAATTCAAACACCATTTCACAAGCATAAACAACAAGTTTTTTAAAACTTGCTTGATTTTAATTAAATATTTTCTCATTTTTTTTCACCAATTAAAACCCCTATGAGAAAATTTAATTTTTACTTTTTAATAATTGCATGACCTGAAGCCTTATACATAATCAATGCATTTTTTAGCTTTTTCAACCATTCAGCCCTTACACCCATAAATGAGCACGCCATATAAATAAAGCTTTTTGCATTTAAGCGAATTCGGAAATTTTCTTTTAACCAATGCAAGGAATCTTTGCCATTCAATTGGTATATTAATGGTGAAAGTTCATTAATCTTAGAGTTAATAGCTAAATCAACCTCTTTCGACATCCCCCTATATTTAGAAATTAGAATAAGGTAACTGGCCCAATACCGTGGATTGGGTTTTCGCGCCATTGATGTCTGTAGCAATCTATATTTAACAAGCTTGCTCTCTGAATTCAAATATTGATAACCTGAATGTACAAGGCGCATGTTTAAGTCTAAATCATCAAAGTATAAGTTCTCATCCCATCCGTTGATACTAAGTAAAGCCTCCTTTTTAAAAAACATTGCTGGCGCAGGAAAAATATTCTTATTTATCAAGAAAGCAATTTGTCCTGGAATATCTTTGGAATAAAACTCACTAATAATTTCGCTATTGAGTCCTATAAGAGCGTTATAAGATTCATAAATGACAGAGCCATTCTCATCAATAACTTCCATATCAGAATACACTGCACACACTGAATTTTCAGACAACTCTAAAGCTTCAACCTGTACCTCAATTTTATCGAACATCATTACGTCGTCCGTTGCTATCAAACTAACGTATTTTCCTTTCGAATTATACAAGCCACTATTACAAGCAGCACATACGCCCAAATTCCTTTCATGACACACAAGTTTAACCACAATATTACTATCGGCAATCCATTGCTTGATTAAGCTTAAGCTCCCATCGGTTGAAAAATCATCTACAATAATAAATTCAATATTACTGTAAGTCTGATTCGCAATGCTTTCTAGCGTATTGAGCACATACTTAAAGTTATTGTAGTTGATGGCTACTATCGAAACTAAAGGATTTTCTCTCATACCACTATTTTTTCAGAAAAAAATAATAAAATAACTACTGACACACCTAGTATTAACGAGGGTCCCAATAAGACATTTCCTGTCAGGTGTTAATAGCAGATTGCCTTATTAATATTATAAAAAACTAATTTTGTATTTCAAATCTGGTCTTATAACACCAGGCAGAATATTGGAATTACTTCCTAAGCTCTCATTCAATACCTCAAAACCTACTACGTCATCCGCTACAAGCAGAGCATACCGCTGATTCTCTCCGAATATTAGCTTAAACTCGTAGTTGCCGGCATTCAGTGTGTGTGCTGGTAGCGTTCCCGCCACGGTATACACCCCGCGGCGGGAATCATCGTGCTGGCTAATCAGGGCCCCGTGGTGAAACACCACGACTTCGTCGGTGTTGCGCAATTCGAAGGTCACGTCCAGGTTGATGCCGGGTTTGGCGTTGAAGAAGGTTACTTCAAATCGAATACCGGACGAAACCGTTAGCAGCTCCCCTTGCAGGGCAGTAACTTCGAATTTGAGCAGGCGGATGTTGTCGTTGCCTGGGGCGGTTTCGACGGGGCCGAGGTGCTCGAAGTACGAATTCGTATCGCCCGACTGCTGGTAGAAACTGACGGCCTCCAACTGGGTGCCTTCAAAAATATTTTTGCCCTGTTGCATCACCAGGGCCCGGTTGCAGAGCTGCTTCACGGCAGCCATGTTGTGGCTCACAAACAGGACGGTGCGCCCATCGTTCACGCTCACGTTTTTCATACGCCCCAGGCATTTCTTTTGAAACTCAGCGTCGCCCACGGCCAGCACTTCGTCCACAATCAGAATTTCGGGCTCCAGGAAGGCCGCCACGGCGAAGGCAAGCCGCACATACATGCCGCTGCTGTAGCGCTTCACCGGCGTGTCGATGTAGCGTTCCACACCGGAGAAATCCACGATTTCGTCAAATTTGCTACGGATTTCGGCCTTGTTCATGCCTAGGATGGCTCCGTTGAGGAAGATGTTCTCACGGCCGGTCAGCTCCGGGTGGAAGCCCGTGCCTACTTCGAGCAGCGAGGCAATGCGGCCGCGTACCTTTATGCGGCCCATAGTGGGCGCTGTTACCTTCGATAGGATTTTGAGCAGCGTGGATTTGCCGGCCCCGTTGCGACCGATGATGCCCAGCACCTCGCCCTGCTGTACTTCAAAGTTTACGTCCTTCAACGACCATACAAAGTCGCTGCCGCCCTTGGCGGTGCGGTCGTTGGTCTCGCCGATTTTTGCAAACGGGTCTTCCTTGCCACGCAGGCGGGCCCAGGCGCGGTTAAGGTCGTGGCTCAGCGTGCCGGTCCCGATTTCGCCCAAGCGATACAGTTTGCCCAGGTCTTCCACTTTAATAGCAACGTTGCTCATACTCTCCCTCAACTAATGGTACCGGCGGCCCAATCAGGCCAGCCGCTCGCTTGGCAAGCAGCCGCTAAACAGTGTCCGTAAAACTCTTTTGCACCTTGTTGAACACCACCGTGCCCACCACTAGAATGGCCAGGGTAACGGCTGCGCTGTAGCCCAGTGCCCCCCAGCTAAACGTGCCCGAACCAAGAAAGCCGTATCGAAAGGTTTCGACGATGGAGCTCAGCGGGTTGGCCATGATGAGCGGCTTGTACTTCAGCGGCAGCTTCGACAGCGGGTAGATAACCGGCGTGGCGTACATGAGCAGCTGCACCCCGAAGGTGAGCAGCATGGCCAAGTCGCGGTACTTAGTGGTGAGGGCGCTGAAGAGCATGCCCAGACCCAACGAAAGCAAGCCCATTAGGGCCAGTAGCACGGGTGTGAGCAGGATATACAGGTTAGGGTGCAGGCTATCCTGAGTGGTCAGGTAGTACATCCACACGGCCAGAAACAGCACGAACTGGATGCCGAAGCGAATCAGGTTGGACACCACGATGGACAGGGGCATGGTGAGGCGCGGGAAATACACCTTGCCAAAAATTGCCGCATTGGCCGTGAACACCGTGGAGGTGCTGGTCAGGGTTTGGGCGAAGTAGTTCCAGATGGTGACGCCGGCCAAGTAGAAGGGCAGCTGCGGCAGGCCATCGGTGGAAAGGTTGGCGATGCCGCCGAACACTATCATGTAGGTGATAGTGGTGAGTAGTGGCTGGATGAAAAACCAGATAGGACCCAAAATCGTCTGCTTGTACGTAGATACGAAATCCCGCCGTACGAAAAGCATCACCAGGTCGCGGTAGCGCCACACGTCGCGCAGTCCCAGGTCAAGGAGCCGGGTGCGGGGCTGGATGACTTCGGTCCAGTTGTCATCGGGCGACGCATCGGGGGCGATGGGAGACGGACTGCGTAGAACTTCGGATGTTTGCACAGATAGCGAATTAGAAGTAATCACAAGCAGCACCTTGCGTAATGCTCACGTTTTTAACCGTATTGTTATTGGACACGCCTATTGATTATGCAAAGATAGCCAGAACTCAAGAGTCGGCGTCTACATTTTAAGTGGCCAGTATCTCATGAGTTTTGGCTAGTAAACGGACTATTTCCCAAATGATGGGTTATCTTAACATATTATGAGAGTATGTGGACATTCATAGCCCTTTCGAGTGCGGCGAGAAAGTAAGCCGCGCACTTTTCGCAGTGAGTGGTATAGCTATAGCCGAACGAGACAGAAGGATAAGTCCTTCTGTCTCGTTCGGCTATAGCTATACCACCTCAGAATACGAGCACCAGCTACTGGCCTAGCTGAGGAAAAACCAGAAAACATGAAAAAGCCCCTGCCTTGAGGCAGGGGCTTTTTCATGCGCATACGTCGAACTGCCGGGCTAATCCGGGCCCGATTTTCACGAGAACCGCACTGCTGACCTGTTGACAGTTTAATGCATTGGCATTAGGCCTCTCCCATGCTCCAAAACGAGGCCGCACCACATCACAGTGTTACCGATTAAATTTTTTGTTCAAAAATTTATTGACATGTTGCAAAAAAGAAAATTTAAGCTAACTTTGATTATCAATCAAAAACACAAACCAATCACACATTAAACCTAAAAATATTATGAAACCTCTACTTTTCCACATCAGCGGCACTGTATTGGCTGCGGCTTTCCTTTTAATGGGCTGTGCCAAGGAGGCTGATTCAGTCGCTCCTGCTACTCTAACGGCTGCGCAGCCTAATCCACTCAATATTGAAGTAGGGTCAACATGGCCTCAGGGACCCGCAGTTACGGGCTTGGATTGCACAGTAGACATGATTGTTGTCAGGATTACTGATCCGAAAAATGGAAGCGAATTTGCCAAATGGACCGGCCAAGCTTCCTGCCCTCCCCCCACCAGGTTGGTCCACAAAGCTTCGTATACAGTACCGGGCTCTAGTCCAACCGATGCTGGCTATACATTTGAATACAATACCACTACGGAGGTCACCGGCGCAGTCACAATGTCAACTTTCTACTTCCTTAACAAACAATAGGGATTACTTGGCCCAATACGCCGTATAACCGGATTTGTCGCGTTATAAAGAGGTGGATTGCAAATAGCACCGCCTTTGCTTCTTCACATAAGTAATGCCCTGTCCGTACCAACGGATGGGGCTTTTTACTTCATCCAACCCAAGGCCTTGGTAGCCAAAAAGCGACACTCATATAATAAGACTGCCGTAGCACAACAACCGTGGCAATGGTCACTAGCTGCCTGGCAAGCTAAGGAAACCCCAAACTCTTATCCAAAAGCCTCAGCCACCTAATCGGGTTTCTGCTATTTGTGGGCTGCTAATCGCACTTGCAAGGGGTGTTCGATAAACTTATACAGGGCAATGGAAACCAATACCATGATGGCAAATAACAACCCCAGGTTCTCCGTAACATGGGTTTGCAGAAACACGCTCAGAAAGCCCATGTGAATTAGGTAAAATGCATAGGAGCTTTTGCCCAACAGGTCGGCCCACCGGGTGGAAAGACCCGCCCGCAGCCATGACGGCTCGGCAATCAGGCCCCATAGCAGCAGGACGATGCCTATCGGAAGCAGCAGGTTGTTAACGAGCGCAAACTGATAGGCCACGAATCCGGTGATGTTGGCTCCAGGCAACGAAACCTGCGTGAGCAGCAGCATACATGCGCCAATGCAGGCAGTGCCCACCACGGTTAGTATCAAAAAGCCGTGTCGAACCCGGGTCCTTCGCTGCAACAGTAGCGCCAAGCCCATGCCTGCGATGAATTCTGTAGACCGTCCAAAGAATGTTTGGAGCAGCATGAACGATGGGGAGCCAAATAATCCGAAGCGGGAGAGAGCAGCAACGGGCAACGATTGGCAAATCAGGACCAGCCCAAAGCCGATGCCCAGCAGCAGCAACGGGTAAAAGGCCAAGAACTTGCGACTTCGATGCAGGCCGTAGAGGAGCAGAGGAGCAGACAGGTAGAAGCACTCTTCGACCGTCAAGGTCCAGCCCTGCATAATTCCAGAGAACTTGAAATACTCGAAAAAACCTCGCAAGAAAGTTAGGTTCAGGCCGACCATTAGGGCTTTCTCTCCGGGGTAATTAGCTGCACGTCCCCACAGCCCACTGATATCATAGCTCGGATTCCGCGTTGCGGCCAGAAAAGTGAGCACCGTGAGCACAAAATACAACGGGTAAATGCGGGCAAACCGGTTTTGAATATAGCGCTTTGCCCAGTTCCAGGACAACTTCAGTCCGGCGCTGTAGCGACTGGTAATCAGAAAACCACTGAGCACAAAGAAGACGGCAACGCCGATGTGTAGCTGGTGGGTTAGTTCGTACAGGCTAATGCCCAATTCCGAAGTGGCGTCCTTAAATGGGTTGAAGTGGTGAAAGAACACGGCATAGGCCGCCAAGGCCCGAACACCGGTCAGGGCCGGGTAATAAAACTTGGTCTGGGGAGGAGGAGTAAGCGTGGCGGGCAGCCCCGAAACTTCGGCCAAGCGTTTACGGTATTTGGCTATCATCCCACAAAACTACGCTGGGAACCATGTTAAGTTCCACTAAGTATCTTACCGGCCGAACCCCTCTCATATGGAAGTAGCTGCCCACACCCTGGCCGAAGCCACGCGCTCGGCACCGCTTATCGATTACGCTGTCTGCATCGTTGCCGACAATTGCACAGCGAACCACCGCGGCGACTGGCCAATGAAGGGCCGCAAATAAGCCATGCGCGTGGTTGAGAACCGTGCCGAAGGCATCTCGCTGGTGCACGTGCTCACCTTCTGCGGGAAGGCGCACTACTTCAATGCGTTTGCGACCCACCGGTTCTAAATATTCGGGCGACTGTGGATGAACTAGCTCAATTTAAGTACACCAATGTACCATTACGTATACCCTGAAAAGAGGGAAAGTCCGTCGTCTCTATGGAAAACGGGCTTTTAGGTAATGGGGGCTGCAGTATCATCTTAAGGTAAATTACTGCTGGCCTATCATGAGCCAGCAGCTATTTCCTGTTCGGGAGTTGCGTCCTCATAGGTCTGGTTTACCACGTACAAAGGCCGTTGGCGTGCCGCATCCAGTCCCCGCCAAACGTACTCGCCAATTACCCCAAGCGCTATCATTTGGAAAGCGGAAACGAATAGCATGACCACCATTAGGGAAGTCCAGCCAGCGGGTTCGTTGGGACTGGCTATTTTGAGCGCGATGACGTAGACGCCATATAGCAACGCAATGGCTCCGAGCCCCAGTCCCAGGACTGAAATAGCCCGAATTGGCAAGAAGGAAAATGCCAGCAGAGAATCGACCAGAAGCTTAATCTTCTTATTGAGCGTCCAGCGCGACTTTCCTATTTTGCGCTTGCGCCTGGTGTATGGAATGCTGACATACGCAAAGCCCAGCCACACCATAAGGTAGAAGACGTTGGAATTGCGCTCGTGCATCTTAGTGACTTCGATGGCTACCTGACGGTCAAAGAACACAAAATCGAAGCCTCCATCGGGAATGTTACCGAGGGCCAGGTTTTTCATCAGCCAATGAAATGCTTTTGCCAGCGTCACGGAGAGGCCGGTTTCTTCCCGGTTCTGGCGGCTGCCAATGACCAGCTTAAAGCCTTTTTTCCAATGCGCGTACATCTGCACCATCAGCTCAGGCGGGTCTTGCAGGTCGGCAGTGATGACAGCCAAACAGTCGCCGGTAGCATGTGCGATGCCCGCAACGATGGCATTGTACGACCCGACGTTACCGGCCAAGTCCACGATTCGGATGCGGCCAGGGTAGTGGCCCTGCGCATGGCGCAGGGCACCGAGCGTGTCGTCGCCTGAACCGTCATTGACAAATACGTATTCGAAGGTGACTTCGGAGGGGAAATTAACTTCATTCGCCACCAACTCCTGAGTCGTCACCGGAATATTTTCCTCATTGAAATAGCAAGGAATAATTACGGAGAGTTTGGGCATGAGAGGAAGTTTTATTTGCAGCTTTTAATATGCAAAAGGTTTTTGGCAGGTTGTTACGTAAGTGAGTTTGCTACTGATAAATCTATGATTGCCCCTATTTGCAAAGTAGAGCTTTCACGCAACGTTAGTAAATCAACTAGCATGGTAGGCCAACACATGGGAGGTAGAACCCAGATGAAAACCTAGTTTTTCACAACTCCTGAACACTGCGTGATTGGTTGCTTGCGTGGTCATCAGCACAGCTTCGTGGCCCAAGTCTTTGGCGCGGTGCAGCGTCTCTGCCATAAGCTTCACATGCCAACCCCGATTCTGAGCACCAACAGCTGTTAGAAGTACTCGTGAAAGCTGCTTACCCAAAGCAGAAGAGTCACTGACAAGGTCGCTAATAGCTAAAAAAGAGTCAATAGGCAGTTCGACGCTATCGGGCACAAGCACAGTGGAGGCAAGCTTGGTAGTTACAGTGTTTTCACCATAGCGCGCCAAGTATGCATCGGCGCACACTTCTCCAAACCAAGCATCGGCATGGAATCGGTCATAAGGATTGCGAGCGGAGGCCGCAATTTGGCCAACCAGAACTCCTTCCGCTGCTTTCGCAGCCCGTACAGGAAAACGTTCGTAGTCGAACGCTGCCAACTTGTCTCGGTAATATGTGAGGCGCGTTTCAACCAATCGCCAGCCACCAGCGGTGAGGCCCTGTAGAAGCTTCACATCTTCGGCGGGTACTACGCTATATGCATAGAAAGCTCCATTCTGCGCTGCTAGCTGCGGCCCTAGTGCTGCAGCAGCCTTTGCTAAGTCGGCGTCGGAAGCAGTGTCATCGAATAGCCCAGTAAACAAACGAAAAACAGGGGTTTCAAAATATGTTGAGTCCCACTGCAAATGCTGCAAAAGCCAATGAATGCTTTTGGGCCCGCCGATATTACTATGGATTTGAGCCCCAGATACTTGACTCCAACGCATAGCCGCGCCCGTGCCGTATAACTCTTGTTGGGTGGCAGCGGAAAGCTGACGCAGAAAATAATATGGGGAATAATAGGCTAATTCGGTAGCACGTGCCTCAATCAGCGTTTTCAAACTTGTTGATTCCATTTCTGACGGAATGCTTCGTATTCCCGGATATAGTCAGCTTCGTCATAAGGCTGAGAAGCCAACACTAATTGGACAGCCGAATGAGAATACTGCATGGTATGCCAAGCATGCGGTGGTACGTACAGGCCGACATTAGGGTCCTCCAGCTTAAAAGTCTGAATGCTGCCGTTTGCCAATTCGGTTGTTACAGTAATACGGCCAGCAGTTGCAATTAGCACCTGCTCGGTATTGTGGTGTGCATGCCGACCACGAACAATACTTTCGGGTGTGTAATATGTCCAAAATATTCGCTCGATGGTGAAGGGCACTAGCCTGTGTTGCTCGGTCACCGATATGTAGCCGATTTCAGGAGCACCTAATTTAGGAAACTTAATCAGATAGGGGTCTGGCATTACTTTACTTAACGTGTTCCTTGAAATACTCCAGTGTGCGACGCAAACCTTCAGCCCGGTCTACTTTGGGCTCCCAGCCCAGGATTTCTTTAGCTTTGGTTATATCGGGTCGGCGCTTCATAGGGTCGTTTTCAGGTAAAGCCTGATAAGTGGGCTTAAACTCCACGCCGGTCAGGCGGGCAATTTCCTCTCCGAACTCCTTGATGGTAATTTCCGAGGGGTTTCCAATGTTGACTGGCAAGTGGTAGTCACTGAGGAGCAAACGATAGATACCTTCTACCAAGTCATCGACGTAGCAGAACGAGCGGGTCTGAGAGCCATCGCCAAATACGGTGAGGTTCTCGCCGCGTAGGGCTTGAGAAAGGAATGCTGGCAGCACGCGGCCGTCGTCGAGGCGCATGCGGGGGCCGTAGGTGTTGAAAATGCGTATGATGCGCGTTTCCAGGCCGTGGTGGTTGTGGTAGGCCATGGTAATGGCTTCCTGGAAGCGCTTGGCTTCGTCGTAGCAGCCGCGAGGACCTACGGGATTCACGTTACCGAAATACTCTTCTACCTGCGGGTGAATTTCGGGGTCGCCGTAAACTTCCGAGGTGCTGGCAATCAGCATGCGAGCGCTTTTCACACGGGCCAGGCCCAACAGATTGTGGGTACCCAACGAACCCACTTTCAGGGTTTGAATCGGGATTTTGAGATAGTCAATCGGCGAGGCCGGCGAGGCAAAATGCAGGATGTAGTCGAGCTTGCCGGGCACGAATACAAACTTGCTGACATCGGACTGGTGGAACTCGAAGTCGGGTCTGCCAAACAGGTGCTCAATATTCTGGAGCGAGCCCGTAATCAGATTGTCCATGGCCACAACGTGGTAGCCTTCAGCCAAGAACCGGTCGCATAGGTGGGAGCCAAGAAAACCAGCTCCGCCGGTAACAAGGACGCGTTTTTTTTCTTCAGACATATTTTTTGTCACCCTAGGGGCGGCGAAGGACCTCATCACGTCCGCGCCGCGCTATGTATTATGGAATCCTGGAGGCAACCGTGATAAGGGCCTTCGTTGCGCTCAGGATGACATTTCAAAACTAAGCTTGTACGGGCTCTTTGTGCTCGGTTCTTACCCCAATGCAGTGATAGGCAAAACCAAGGGCCTGTAATTCGTGGGCTTCGTAGATGTTGCGACCATCAAAAACAACCTTTTGCTTCATCAAACGTCCTACTACCTCGAAGTTAGGCGAACGGAAGTCCGGCCATTCAGTCACAACCAGCAAAGCGTCGGCATCGATGAGGGCCGCAAACTCGTCTTTAGCATAGGTAATGGAGTCGCCGAGGGTGTGACGGGCTTCGGGCATTGCAACGGGGTCGTAGGCGGTAACGATGCAACCAGCAGCCAGTAACTTCTCAATTATGACCAACGAGGGAGCCTCGCGCATGTCATCGGTTTTGGGCTTGAAGGACAGACCCCAAATGGCCATTTTTAAGCCCCGCAATTCACCACTGAAGTGCCGGCTTACCTTGTCGAAAAGCACGGATTTCTGCTGCTCATTCACTTCCTCTACGGCCCGCAGCACCTGCATGTCGTAGCCGTTTTCCTGAGCAGTTTTAATTAGGGCTTTCACGTCTTTCGGGAAGCAGGAGCCACCGTAGCCTATGCCGGGATAAATAAACTTGGTGCCAATGCGGGCGTCGGAGCCGATGCCGCGGCGCACCATGTTCACGTCGGCACCCATGATTTCGCATAAGTTGGCCACATCGTTCATGAAGCTAATTTTCGTAGCCAACATCGAATTGGCGGCGTACTTCGTCATCTCGGCCGACGGAATGTCCATGAAGATGATGGGGTGACCGTTGAGCAGGAACGGCTTGTACAGCTTGCTCATCGCATCTTCGGCGCGCTCAGAGGCTACCCCCACCACAATACGGTCGGGCTTGAGGAAGTCATCGATGGCTGCTCCTTCTTTCAGGAATTCGGGGTTTGAGGCTACGTCAAACTCAATGTCGACGCCGCGCTTTTCGAGGGCCTTTTCAATTTCGGTGCGCACCTTGGCAGCTGTGCCCACCGGCACGGTGCTTTTCGTAACGATGACACCGTAGCTATTCATGCTCTCGCCAATGCCACGGGCAACAGCGAGCACGTATTTCAGGTCAGCCGAGCCGTCTTCGCCGGGAGGGGTGCCCACGGCAATAAATGCCACGTCGCAATCCTGAATGGCCTCAGACAAGCTGGTGGAAAACTTCAGACGCCCTTTTTCAACGTTGCGGCTTACCATTTCTTCCAAGCCGGGCTCGTAGATGGGGAGAATACCCTGGTGGAGATTGTCAATCTTTTTTTGGTCGATATCAACGCATGTTACATCAATGCCTACCTCGGCAAAACACGTTCCGGTTACTAGTCCGACGTAGCCAGTGCCAACAATTGCTATTTTCATTATTTATAGAAGAATGGTTTGTGAAATCAAATCAGGCGCGTTGCAATCTTACGCTAAATGCATTTGAAACTCCGTAAGAACCTCAGCTTACTTAATCACCAATTGACGCTGCAAGCACAAATAATCATCACATTAAATACATACGGGTGGTTTATTTATTAGGCCCTTTTATACTGTAAATCTGGAATTGAAAATTCTTGGTTGTTAGAAGATCACGCTCGGTTTTATTGTAACCCTCAAATTGATAAGCAGGAAACTTTGCCATATAATCGCCCTGCACGAGTAATATCCCTCGGTTGCGCATGTCACCCAAAGGCCTGTAGCAACGAATTGGGTACAGATAGCCGAAGTTCACAAGCAGTAAAGCGTTTTTTTCTTTAGATTGTGAATTGCCAGTTTCATTCTTGTATTTACTTTGAAAAGGCTCGAATTTGAACTCTTCATTACCGCAAGCAGTGTTGGAGCGCATTCGTAGCAAGGGAAGAGGCGAGAAAATTTTCTTCGCAAACGCTGCATCTTTAACATAAACCACTTTGGAGTAATCAACAAAGAAAATCAGAAATGAGGCAAGACTGGCGGCAACTAAGAGGTATCTTGCTCCGGCCCTATTGACGCTGGCAATACCGTACATGCCTACCAAAATCAATAACGGCATAAATAAATGCAGGGTTCTACCATAGAACACCAACTTATGACCATAGAACACTAACGAGGCGTAGCAGCCCCAGCTTAATATGAGGGCAATGGTTAAAAGAATTCGCTGAGCTTGAAATTTATCTATGTGTGCTGGAAACTTAATAATTATTCGAAGCAGCGACACAAATGACAAAAGCAACAGGATTAAAAGGATGCTACCCAGTACCCTTTCAACTTTAATTAAATAGAGAACGGCAAAAGAATACCCTTCTGAGAAGTCACCTTGGGTAATGGTCGCGGATAATGTCTGACTGCTATTAATATAGCTCACCCCCCCTAGCCTTGCAATCAGTTCGAAGATTAGTATAATACTTGTAAAACCCGCAATGTATACTGAAACACGCAATATCAACTTTCTAAATGCATTTATACCGAATGGGAACTCAATCATCATTATTCCCAATATCAGGGGGGCCATAAAATAGCCTGGATAAGTGACAAAACAAAGGCCTGAAATAAGCCCGACTGTAAACACTGGTATTTTTTTCTCAGGGAATTCGTTTTTATAACCCTTAACTATAAGCAGTAGAGCAATTAAGAAGAAACAAATACTTATGTCATATGGTAGGATATGTCGTATGTAGATATTGCTGTTTACCAAAGATGCGTACATAACTACTGCAACTCTACTCCACTTATCATTGAAGAATGATTTTGCTATACTATAGAATAATACAGTATTGATTATCAGTATCACCCAGTTCATCCAAGCAGCAGTTACCAAGGATGCTGGAGTATTAGTATTTATATTAAATATTTTAAATAAGCCCGCCTGAATGATGGCTGGGAGAAGCCGGATAAATGCATCTCCGGGTCGTCCTTGGGTAGAGTAAAGTGAAACAATGCCTTCCTTTAGGTTTCCTTCAGCGAAGTTTTTTACTGCTTCTAAAGTAAAAAAATAGCGATATTCATCAACAAATGATGTCAACCCGTGACCAATTAGGCTGGAACGCAGTAAAATGATTGTTAGAATTGCAAAATAGAAAATAAATATTTCAATATCTAACCTGTTCTCTTTTAGAACAATCTCAGTATTGGTATTAGTCTTTTTCATAGTTCAAAATATTTATTATAAATTTATAATTTACTTGAACAGGCCGTATTTCACTATACAATAGATTGCGCGAACTCCATCACGCCAGCCAATTTTCTTACCTTCGGCGTATGTACGACCATAGTAGCTAATACCAACTTCATAAATACGCACATCTGGGACTCTAGCTACCTTAGCTGTTACTTCGGGTTCAAACCCAAATCGCTTTTCTTCAAGACTTAACCCCTGGATAATATCTCGACGAAATAGCTTATAACATGTCTCCATGTCTGTTAGGTTTAAATTGTTAAAGGAATTAGAAAACTGCGTCAGTATTTTGTTGCCGATACTATGCCAGAAAAACAGAATACGGTGGGGTCTCCCGCCCATGAAACGCGAACCAAAAACAACATCGGCGAATCCCTTTAACACAGGCCGTAGCAAGACATTGTATTCTTCTGGGTCATATTCCAAATCCGCGTCCTGAATAACAACATAATCACCCGTTGCCATCCGTATTCCGGTATGCAGTGCTGCACCCTTGCCCATATTGACAGCATGGACATGGTAGGAGATAGGCATTTCAGGATGTTCGTGCATATACCGGTGAACAGCTTCTTCAGTATTATCTTTCGAACAGTCATTAACGATTATAATTTCCTTTTCCATACCACCAATCAATTGTACTTCGGAAATTAGATTCAATATTTCGTGAATGGTCGGCCCTTCGTTATATGCGGGTATTACTATAGAAAGCTTCACTTATTTTTAAAAAAGTTAAAGAGAAAGGTAAAAGCATAGCACATAGCACCTCCTAGGTCATATACTGCTTCCACCAGGTTTGAAATACGATGAGGCCCCAAATGCGGGCGTGCACATCGCCGGGGCTGCGCGAGAATAGCTGAGTTTTCAGTTCCCGAATAGCTCCTACGTCGAAGATGCCCTGGCTCTCGATGAAGTCATCGCTCAGCAGGTCGTCTTCAATCAGGGAGCGAAGCTCGCCGCGCATCCACTTCAGCAGAGGCACTTCGAAGCCGTGTTTGGGCCGGTCGTAGAGCTCGACAGGCAACTCGGAGCGGAAAGCATCTTGCACGATGCGCTTTTTCATATGCGCATTGACTTTGCTGCTCACGGGCAGCGAGAAGGCAAAGTCTACCACCTTGTAGTCAAGGAAAGGGGTGCGTACTTCCAGCGAGTTGGCCATGCTCATCATGTCCACTTTGGTGAGCATGTCGTAGGGCAGCACGAGCTTCATGTCGGTGAGAAGCACCTCATTGAGGTCGCCATCGGCGTGAAGGTGCTCCAGGATGTCTTTGCGGCGCTTTACGGCAGCTTTCTTGCCCACTTTGCGGCGGCTGGCGGCACTGAGCAGGTTGCGGGCATCGGCAGCCGAGGCGAAGGAGGCCCAATCCCAGTACCGGTCTTTCACGCCGGCTTGCATGCCGCGCGAAAAGCGCTGGAGCTGCCGCACGCGGTTTCCGATAAAGGAATTACGCGACTTGGGCAATACGTCCCACAGAAAGCTAAGTCCCGTCACGGCTTCGGCTTTGAAGCCGCCCTGGCGGACCTTGAACTCGCCCATGTGCTTATTGTAGCCGCCAAACATTTCGTCGGCACCATCGCCGCTTAGGGCAACGGTTACTTTTTGGCGGGTGCGCTGGCTGAGGATGTACACCGCCAGGGCCGAGGAGTCGGCGAAGGGCTCATCCAAATACGAGAGCATGTCGTGGATGTGCTCGTAGAGGTCGTTGTTGGTCAGCGAGAAAACTGTGTGGTTGGTCTTATGGCGGGCCGCCACCAGATTGGCATACTTGGTTTCGTCGAAGAACGGCTCGTCTTTAAAGCCGATGCTGAATGTGTTGAGGTGGGGCGTGTGCCGGGCGGCGAGGGCCGTGATAACACTGGAGTCAATGCCGCCGCTTAGGAAAGCGCCCAGCGGCACGTCGGCTACGAGGCGGCGCTGCACGGCACCGTCCATGAGCTCTACCAGCTTTTTCTGCTGCTCTTCGTAGCTGAGCTTGTTTTTAGCAACCTTTTTGGGGTCGTAAGGAATTTTATACCATGCCTTGCGCACCACCTTATCATCCTTGATGAAGAGGTAGTGGCCGGGCAGCAGTTTCTTTACGCCCTTGAAAATGCTAGCTGGGCCAGGGATATAGTTTAGCTGCAGGTACTGGCTCAGGGCCACGAAATCGAGCTTGCGTGGCACGCCCAGGGCCATCATCGACTTCATCTCCGACGCAAAAAACAGCCGGTCTTCGTCGCGGTAGATGAGCAACGGCTTAACGCCGAAACGGTCGCGGGCAATGAAAAGGGAATTCTCCTCCTTGTCGTAGATAGCCAGGCCGAAAAAGCCATTCAGCTTTTTGATGAACCCCCGCCCTTCGGTGATGTAAAGCTGAAGAATAACCTCCGTATCGGTTTGGGAGTGAAACTTACAGCCGCGCTTTATCAGCTTCTCGCGCAACTCGCGGAAGTTGAAAATCTCTCCGTTGAATACGATGGTATAGCGCCCGGCCGCATCCGTCATTGGCTGGTTGCCATCGGCCGAGAGGTCAAGAATGGCCAGCCGACGAAAGCCCAGCCCGCACTGGTCGTACACGAAGTGGCCCTCCGAGTCGGGGCCGCGGCGAATGATGGCGTCGGTAGACGCTTGCAGGTTGTTCAGGGACTGACGACCTGTTTCCGAAAAGGCAAATACTCCAGTTATTCCGCACATAGTAGCTCGCAAAAGTACGACCCCGCAACCTAAAGGCTACTCCCGAGGTATTGAGAGGGGCACAAACAGTGGCTAATCTGCTTAAAATCGCCGCCTTTACGAATTTTAAAAAGTCTTTACCAGCCTGTTTCAGGCTTAGCTCAACCCTGCTAAGGCCTCTTCTACCCCATTCAATTTCTTTCCTTCCCACCCCATGAACATCGAAGAACAATTTCAAGCCGCCGCCGAGCGGGTAAACAACCTACCGCCCGATACTGCCGCCGCTCACATGACTGAGCTCTACGGTCTTTTCAAGCAAGCTACTGAAGGCGATGTGAATATGAAAAACGGCGAGGTGGACCCCAATGACGCCGACCAGGCCGACGGCCCCGCTGGCCTGTCGCAAGCCCAATGGGATTCCTGGAATCAGTTTAAGGGCGTGCCCGAAGAAGAAGCCAAGCAGCGCTACGTAGCCCGGGTAGCAGAAATCAGCGGCGGCTCCGATTCTGCCTCCGAAACGCCTACCAATACTGTTGCTACCGACGCAGCTACGAATGCGCCCATGGGTGCATCTGGTAGCGATGCGGAGAATACCACCACGGCCCGCCAGCCTGACCACGGCCCGGGCCAGAGCACAGAAGGAGGCCTTAAAGGCGATATCACCTTTGGCGCCCCTTACGGCGGGGAAGACATGCTAAAAGGTCAGCAGTCGAAGTAAGACTGCTGTAAAAAAAACAAGCAGTCCTAATCAAGAAAGCCGGCTCCTTATAAGGGACCGGCTTTTCTTTTGCATTCTATTTCCGCTTTCGAATTAGTAGCAACAGCAGCATGCCAGAGAGAGCTGCCGATTACATAGTATCATTGCCCGCCAAAGCCTTTGCTGCTTTTTTTGCACCCTTGGGTCTTTGCCCTAGCTAATTTTTATGGACCGTCGTCACTTTCTGAATCACGGCACCCGCGCCGCTCTAACCGTTGCACTTATTCCGGTCGCTGCTTGCCAGTCAACGGCCGATAAACCCAATGCCGAGACAGACGGAGGTGCCCAAGCGACTGCTGGCGCTACGAACACTGATTCATTCGCCCTGCACGAAGCCACCGTGTCCGAGTTGCAGGACCGGATGGCCAAAGGCACCGAAACCGCCCGCAGCCTCTGCGAGAAATACCTGGACCGTATCAAGGCCCTTAACGAACAAGGCCCCATGCTACGTGCCGTTATCGAAACCAACCCCGATGCCTTGGCCATTGCCGACAAGCTGGACCAAGAGCGCAAAGCCGGCAAGGTGCGCGGCCCCCTACATGGTATTCCGGTGCTGATTAAGGACAACATCGACAGCGGCGACCAGATGATGACCACAGCCGGGAGTTTGGCACTACTCGGGCATAAGGCCAAGCAAGATGCCTTCATTGTGCAAAAGCTGCGAGCCGCTGGCGCAGTGCTATTGGGCAAAACGAATCTAAGCGAGTGGGCCAACTTCCGCTCCACGCGCTCGGTGAGTGGTTGGAGCAGCCGGGGCCACCAAAGCCGCAACTCCTATGTTCTTGACCGTTCTACCAGCGGCTCGAGCTCTGGCTCGGGCGTGGCGGTGGCCGCCAACCTGTGTGCCATTGCCATTGGCACCGAAACCGACGGCTCGGTGGTGTCGCCCGCGTCGTGCAGTTCGCTGGTGGGCCTCAAGCCCACCGTGGGCCTGCTGAGCCGGAGCGGCATCATTCCCATTTCGAGCACGCAGGACACGGCCGGCCCCATGGCCCGCACAGTGCGCGATGCCGCCATTCTCCTGGGAGCACTGACTGGCCCTGACCCAGCTGACCCGGCAAAACTGCCGAACTCCTCTCCTGTTCCGGCGGACTACACCACGTTTCTGAAAGCGGACGCCTTAACTGGCCAGCGCCTTGGAGTTGAAAAAGCACACCTTAACGGGCCGCCAGCGGTGGCTGCATTGTTTAAAGAGGCCATTGCGGTACTCAAGGCCAAGGGCGCCACTATTGTGGAAGTCGACCTCGTAAAAAAGACCAATCCATTGGGCGACGCTGAATTCGACGTGTTGCTTTATGAATTTAAAGAAGGTGTGAATAAATATCTTGCAACCGCAGGAGCCGAAGTGCGCAACCTTGCCGACGTCATTGCTTTCAATAATGCTCATGCCGCTGAAACGATGCCTTTTTTCGGGCAAGAGATACTGATTGACGCCGAAAAAACGGACGGATTGAATAGCGCTAAATACAAGGCGGCTGTGCAGAAGTCGGTATCGGAATCGCGCAAAGCGTTGGATGGGATACTTCGGGATAATAAGCTCACGGCCATTGTGGGCATCACCAACGGCCCGGCGTGGTGCATCGATTGGGTGAATGGCGACTACTCGACGGGAGTAAGCTTTTCGTCGCCCGCAGCCATGGCCGGCTACCCGCACCTAACCGTGCCCATGGGGGCAGTATTGGGGCTGCCCGTGGGAATCTCATTCGTGGGCCCAGCTTATCAGGAAGGACAGCTGCTGGCGCTTGGCTACGCGTATGAGCAGGCTAGCAAGAAACGAGTGGTACCGAAGATGCTGCCGACAGTGGTGGCGTAGATAACACCGCAGCCGCTTGCATCGAAGCCTTTCCCTACCGAGCACCTTATCCAGCAGAAAGCCCCACTGCTTATTTGCAGTGGGGCTTTCTTATTTCTGATTAGTTCGTCAGGGTTCCTTTATCCTCCAGCGAATGGACGTGCCTGGCCGGGAGTGAAGCGCCTGCTAGGACCAGAAAAGTTAAAATATCTTCCCCGGATTCAGAATGCCGTGCGGGTCAAACACGGCTTTAATCCCCCGCATCAGATTGAGGTTGGTCTCAGCCAGGGCAATGCCGATATAGCCTTTCTGAACCAGCCCAATACCGTGCTCGCCCGAAATGGTGCCGCCCAGCTTCACGCATAGCTCAAATATTTCGGAGATAGGCTTGCGCAGGCCAACGTTCCAGGTTTCGTCGTCGATGTTGCCGCGGATGATGTTCACGTGCAGATTGCCGTCGCCGGCGTGGCCGTAGCACACGCTCTTGAAACCGTAGCGAGCACCGATTTCTTTCACCCCCTTCAACAGCTTAGGCAATTCAGCCCGGGGAACCACGGTGTCCTCTTCTTTATACACAGAGTTATAGCGGACCGAATTGCCAATGTTGCGGCGGATTTTCCAGAGCTCATCCTTTTGTGTGGCGTTGTCGGCCAAGAGGATTTCGCCCACGTCGTAATTCTCGAGCACGCCATATACTTGCTCAGCTTCCTTATAGAGTTGGTCCAGGTCCTGGCCGTCGAGCTCAATGAGCAAGTGAGCCGTGATATCATCGGGCAGTGCGAGTGGAATTTTGAGATAGTCGGAGGACCAGGCAATGGCCTCGCGCTCCATAAACTCCATCCCAGATGGAATGATGCCGGCCCGGAATACGGCCGAAACAGCCTCGGCGGCCTGCTCTTCCTGCCGGAAGGGCACCAGCATGAGAATGTTCTGCTGGGGAAAGGGCAGCAGCCGGAAAACGACTTTGGTGATGATGCCCAAGGTACCTTCCGAGCCCACCATAAGCTGGGTGAGGTTGTAGCCGGTAGAGTTTTTGAGGGTATTGGCCGCCGTCCAAATGATTTCGCCGGTGGGCAATACCACCTGCAGGTTGAGGACATAGTCGCGGGTGGTGCCGTATTTCACGGCCTTGGGGCCGCCGCTGCTGTGGGCCAGGTTGCCACCCAGGAAGCAGCTGCCTTTGCTGGCCGGGTCGGGCGGGTAAAAAAGCCCTACTTCTTTCACGGCATTTTGGAAGGCTTCGTTCACCACCCCGGGTTCTACGGTGGCCTGCAGGTTGCGCTCGTCAATCTGGACGATTTTATTAAGCCGCTCGGTGCTCAGCAACACTCCGTTGTGGATGGGCAGGGCCCCACCGCTCAGGCCCGTGCCAGCGCCGCGGGGCGTGACGGGAATGCGGTTCTCGTGGCACAGACGCATAATCTGGCTGATTTCGTCGGCATCAGCCGGGCGCAGCACCACATCGGGGGCATAGTGCAGGTCTTCGGTGTGGTCGCGGCCATAATCGGCGTACACATCGGCTTCGGCCCGCTGGGCGGTGATGACGTGCGAGGGGCCCACTATGGCCTCAAACGCGACAATTAATTCGGGGGTGAGAGCGTTAAAATTCATCGGCGGTTAAACTGAACAAGCCGCACAAACTATATTTGCGGCCAATGGGGAGGGTGACAACGAAGATACTACCGGTGCTGCTGCTGACTTTGCTCATGCTAGCCAGCTGCAACCGCAAGCTAAATTACCGCGACGGCAAGTACCGTTCGGCCCGCGAGATGGTACGCCTGAAAAAAGCGGGCCGCTACTCCAGTAGCCGCCCCACGGGCAAATCCAAAACCATACGCACTGCTCCCAGCGGCGCCCGAACGAAGGTTGTAACCAAAAGGCCCCTTCGCAAAGGCAACGCCACCGGCACCCTAGCCTCGGTGATTGAGACAGCCCGCTCCTATCAAGGCACTCCTTACCGCTACGGCGGCACCACCCGCTTGGGCCTCGACTGCTCGGGCCTGCTGCAGCTTTCATTTGGCGAGGCTGGCGTTAGCATTCCGCGCTCTTCTAACGAGCAGGCTGTTTGGGGTATTCCCGTGCGGACCACGGACTTGCGTCCTGGCGATTTGGTTTTTTTTGGGGCCTCGCCCGGCAGCCGTACCATCACCCATGTAGGCCTCGTGACCGTGGTAGATGATGAAGGCGTGGACTTTATTCATGCCTCGACCTCTCTGGGAGTGGTAGAAAACAGCTTAGAATCTGACTATTACTTAAGTCGTTTTATTCGAGCAATTCGGCCCCAATTGTAAAAATAGCTAGTACCTTTGCGGTTTAATAGGTCCACTGTGCCCCACTCGGTAAATGGTAAATTTACCTTAATGTAAGGCTCTCTCAACAAGCCTTACCTTTGTCCCGCTTTTCAACAAGCATTTTAATTTCCACCAACCTTTTTTGTATGAATAATTTACGTTTACGCCACTTGTTGTTGTTGGCGTTAATGCTCTTTACCTCCCACCTGGGCTGGAGCCAGGGCGCTACTACGGCGGCAATGAGTGGGACAATCACTGACAGTAAAGGGGAAGGGCTGCCGGGCGCTACAGTTATTGCAGTGCATACCCCTACCAACACTCAATACGTAGCCCCAACCAATGCGGATGGTCGCTTCAACATCCAGGGGATGCGGGTAGGTGGTCCGTACACTATGAAAGTAACTTTTGTTGGTTATCAAGACGTCAACCGCGACAACATTACGCTGTCGCTAGGCCAGAACCAGCGAATTGATGTGCAGCTAAACGACGCTACTACCCAGCTAAATGAAGTAGTAGTGAGCGGCCGTGCAGACCAGAACATTAACGCGGGCCGCACTGGTGCTGCCACGAATGTGAGCCGTGAGCAGATTAACCAGTTACCAACCCTCAACCGTAACCTAACTGACTTCACTCGCCTCACTCCGCAGGCATCGGGCGGCGGCAGTTCCTCGTTTGGTGGTGCTAACAACCGCTATAACAACATTACAATCGACGGCGCGGTAAACAACGACGTGTTTGGCCTTGCTGGCTCGGGTACTCCCGGTGGCCAAGCAGGTACTAATCCCATCGCACTTGATGCCATCGACCAGATTCAGGTTGTATTGGCCCCCTACGATGTAACGCTGGGCAACTTCACCGGCGCTGGTGTAAATGCTATCACCCGTTCAGGCTCAAACGATTTATCGGCTTCAATTTATGGCTTTGGTCGCAATCAGAATACCATTGGCAAGAGCGTAACTGAGCCCCGTACTAAAGCAGAGGAATTTTATAATTACCAAACTGGCTTTCGGGTTGGTGGTCCAGTTATTAAGGACAAGTTGTTCTTTTTCCTGAATGCAGAAATAGCGCGCAATAGCACTCCCTTAGGCTTCTCGCCTGGCGCCAGCGACTCACGTGTAAGTGTTGCCAACCTAGAGCGTATTGCAGCCATTGCCCGTAGGCCTACCAGCGAGGGCGGCCTTTATGGTGGCTATGACCCAGGTAGCTTTGGTGATATTATAGCTCGTACAGAAAGCAACAAGATTTTTGGTCGTTTGGACCTCAACATCTCTGACAATAGCACGCTTACCCTACGTCACAATTACGTAAAGGCGTTTGATGATAACATCTCACGCGGCGCGGCATCGGTTCGCTTCAGCAACAATGCCTACCGCATCAACAACACGACGAACAGCACTGTTGCTGAATTGAACTCCCGCTTTAATGGCGGTTTTTCAAACAAGTTGATTCTGACTTACACAGCTATTCGTGACTTCCGTGACATCTATGGTGCCACAAGCCCGGCTTATCAGATTTCGGATGGTGGTGTCACCTACAGCCTCGGCCAGGAACGTAGCTCATTTGGCAACGCGCTTGACCAAGACATCGTTGAGTTTACTGACAACCTGACCAAGTCGTTCGGCAAGCACACGATTACTATCGGCACTCATAACGAAGGCTTTAAATTCCGCAACCTGTTCCTGAACAACGGCCAAGGCTACTACCTATTCGGTCCTACTGGTACAGCAGGTACAACAGGTTTCCGCACCGGCATTCAGAACTTCGAGGAAGGCCGCAGTACCCGCGTTCAGGCGAGCTACCCTACTGCCAACAACGGAGAAGCTACCTTCAAAGCAGCTCAATTGGGCTTTTATGCTCAAGATGAATATACACCTATTTCTAACTTGCGCCTCACCTACGGTCTGCGGGTTGATATCCCAGTGTTCCTTGACAAGCCCGGCTACAATGCTGGGGTTACTGAGCGGTTCGGCAGCGAGTATAAAACCAGCAACACGCCTAATGGCCAGTTGCTGTTCTCGCCCCGTCTGGGATTCAACTGGGACGTAAACAACGATGCCAAAGTACAGGTGCGCGGTGGTACCGGTGTCTTCACCGGCCGAGTGCCATTTGTATGGATTTCGAATAGCTATACTAACAGCGGCCTGATTCAGGGCTCGGTAGACCAATTTGGTTCGCCTACGTTACCTGTACAAAGTGACCCAGCTCAGATACCTACCTCGTATACCCCTGTCAGAACTACCCAAATCAACCTCGTGCGTGACGACTTCCGACTGCCACAGGTATGGCGTACCAACTTGGCTGTTGACTTCCGTCTTCCCGGTGACGTCTTAGCGACGGTAGAGGGTATCTATTCTAAGACACTCAACGACATCTACTATAGGGATATTAACCTAACGGCTCCCGTAGGCCGTTTGGCGGGTCCGGACCAGCGTCCGGTATACGCTGCTACCACTGCATTGCGCCGCGTTGACCCCAGCTACACTAACGTTTACCTACTTGACAACACCAACAAAGGCTACCGTTACAACGCTACCTTTCAGTTGCAAAAAAACTTTGCTAATGGCTTGAACACCACGGCTGCCTATACTTACGGTGTATCGAAGGAAATTAACAGCGGTTCGAGCAGCACGGCTTCGTCGAACTTCGGCTTTAACCAAGTTGCCTTTGACCCGAACAACCCTGAGCTAGGTTTCTCACGTAACGACCAGCGTCACCGTGTAATTGCTAGCTCTGGCTATACGCTACGCTACGCAGGCGACGCGCTGGCTACTACCTTCAGTTTGTTCTACGAAGGCCGCGGCGGCCAGCCTATTACCTACATTGTAGGTCAGAATTCGGATTTGAATCGTGATGGTAACCAAGGCAACGACTTAGTGTACGTGCCAACGAACGTATACGACGAAAGTCAAATCAAGCTGACGACGAGCGGCAGTTCCGACACCCGCACCCTCGACCAAATTAAGGACCAGCTTAATGCTTTCATTGAAAACGACCCTTACCTGCGTTCGCGTCGTGGTCAAGTAGTAGAGCGTTTTGCAGGCCGCATGCCCTGGACTCATCAGATTGACCTGCGTGTTGCTCAGGACATCAACTTCCAAGCTGGCGGCAAGAAAAACACCATTCAATTAACGTTTGACGTACAGAATCTCGGCAACCTGTTGAACAGGGACTGGGGTCACCAGTACACGCTGTCCAATAACGCCTTTGAGTTGCTACGTGCTGAGTCGACAGGTCCTGGCGTACAGCCGACCTTCTCGTTTCCCGTTGCAAATGCAACCAGGGGTCGGGCATACGACATTGCTCCGTTCTTCTCGCGGTGGCAGGGTCAATTAGGCGTCCGCTACACATTCAACTAATCTTAATGAGTTGATTTAGCCAAAGAAGGGCAGGATTTATTCCTGCCCTTTTTTTTGCTCTGTGTCCAATGAACCGTCGGTTTATAAGGAGCTATTCAATTAATATACATGTAATGCGAGCCGCCTCAACTGCTCTTACATTTGTACTGATTTTTCTCACTCTCACCATTTTCACTCAGCCTTTTTAGTATATGAATACCCTATACTGGCGCCACATATTCTTGCTGGCACTTATGGTCCTTTCTGCCCGTTTAGGCTGGAGTCAAGGTGCTACTACAGCAGCTATGAGCGGGGTTATTACGGATAGCAAGGGAGAGGGCCTGCCCGGGGCTACCGTCATCGCCGTCCACACGCCCACCAATACGCAGTACGTGGCACCGACCAACTCCGACGGGCGCTTCAACATTCAGAACATGCGCGTGGGTGGGCCTTATACCGTCCGCGTTACGTTCGTCGGCTACAAGGACGTCACCCGCGAAAGCATCAACCTAGCCCTGGGCCAAAACGAACGGGTTGACATAAAGCTCAACGACACCTCGACCCAATTGAGCGAAGTCGTGGTTAGTGGCCGCCAGGACCCCATTATGAACGCTGGCCGCACCGGTGCTGCTACCACTGTGCAGCGTGAGCAAATTGAGCGTCTCCCAACCCTGAACCGCTCGTTCGCCGATTTCACCCGCCTCACGCCTCAGGCCAACGGCTTGGGTTTTGGTGGTCGAAGCGGCGCTTTCAATAACTTCACAGTCGACGGGGCTATTTTTAACAATGCCTTTGGCCTTAGCAACACGGTAGGCGGCCAGACGGGCGCCCAGCCTATTTCAATTGATGCCATCGAGCAAATTCAGGTGAGCATCGCACCCTTCGACGTACGCCAAGGTTCGTTTACGGGCGCCGGCATCAACGCCGTTACCCGTTCGGGCACCAACCGCTTCAGTGGCTCGGTTTATTTTTTCAACCGCAACGAGAGCAAGTATTTTCTGGGTCGTGAGGTAGGAAACCAAAGTGTCACCGTTACTGATTTCCGCTTACGCAACTTCGGCGGCCGTGTTGGTGGCCCGATCATCAAGGACAAGCTGTTCTTCTTCGTAAGTGGGGAACGCGAGCGTCGCACCGACCCACCGTCGGGCAATTTCATGGCCAGCGGCGAAGGCCGGCCAGCCAATGGCACCAGCATCTCGCAGGTCAGCGAAGGTCAACTCAATACGTTGAGTAATTTCTTGAGCACGAATTATAACTACACTACGGGACCTTACCAAAGTTTCAGCCAGCGCCAGAATAGCGACAAGCTAACAGTAAAGCTCGATTGGAACATCAACGCCAATCACCGCTTCAATGTGAAGTACAACCTGTTGCGTTCACTAGCCGACATTCCGCCTAGCAACAGCGGCAGCCTCACTAACCAAGCTGCTACGGGCCGCCAGGGCACGGCCTTCGGCCTGCCTTTCCTAGCGGCTTACTACGAAATCAACAACAACCTTGACTCTTACATCGCCGAACTGAACAGCACGTTCGGGTCGCGCTTTTCCAACAACCTGACAGCTGGCTACACTGCCTTCCGCGACTTCCGCGCTACTACCTCATCAGCGTTTCCGTTCGTGGAGATTGGCAACGGTGTGGGCCTGTCCGGTGCCACTGGTACCCAAACCCCCAACGCTACATTGACAGTATTTGGCTACGAGCCTTTCACTGCCAACAACCTGCTTAATACGGACGTGTATCAGTTTGGCGACAACTTCACAGCCTACTTGGGCAAGCACAACGTAACGGTAGGTACCTACAACGAATACTACAAGTTTCGTAACGGCTTCGCGCCAAACCTCAACAGCTTCTACCGCTTCAATTCGCTGGAAGACTTTTATAGCAACACCGGCTTTGCTTACAACCGCGCTGGCAACACGCTAACGCCACTGGCTCCCGGCGATGCGCGTGCCAATCCCACGCAGTTCCAGAACCAGTACCCCGCCAACGCCACTGGTCAGTTCCCATTTGCTGAAATCAATGCCGCTCAGTTTGGCCTCTACGTCCAGGATGAGTACTCTCCTATCAGCAACTTGCGCCTCACCGTAGGCTTGCGCGGTGACCTGCCAGTAGTAGAATCGAACGTGGGCCAGAACACGGCTGCGGCAGCGCTGACCTTTCGCAATGGGGAGCGTATCAACACGGGCGAGCTGCCTAAGCGGACGGTGCTTTTCTCGCCCCGCATTGGCTTCAACTGGGACGTTGACGACAACAAACTGACACAGCTCCGCGGTGGTACGGGCGTGTTTACTGGGCGTGTGCCCTTTGTGTGGCTGTCGAATCAGGCCAGCAATAACGGGGTTCTCTTTGGCTCCAACTTTGCCAACAACGCCGCGACCGGTATTACTACCACGTTTAGCCGATTCAATCCCGACCCTCAATATTACGTGCCTGGCAACCCCAACGGCCCCATTGCTGGGCCAGCAACTTCCAACACTGCTTACAACCTCGCCGTTACGGCGCGCGACTTTAAGTATCCGCAGGTCTGGCGCACCAACGTGGCCGTGGACCAACAGCTGCCCGGCGGCATTATTGGCACGCTTGAAGGTTTTTACACAAGGGACCTCAATTCGGTGTATCACCAGAATGTGAACCTTCCGGGTTCGGAAGAAAGCCCCGTCAATCGTGCCAGCGGGCCTGACCAGCGACCCATCTTCTACACCTTCGGTGCGCCGCAAACCGGCGCCGGCACCGGCTTGGTAAACACCACGGCCAATAACCGCATCTACGGTTTCGTACCAGCTCCGAATCCTAACCCAAATAACTTACAAAACGGCAACACAGCCGCACGGCCCAACATTTCGGACGCCATCGTGATGCGGAATACAAACCGCGGTTATTCCTATGCTCTCACCGCCCAGCTCCAGAAATCGTTCAGCAGCGGGCTGTTTGCCAGCTTAGCTTATACTTACACCGACGCCAAGTCGGTGAACGACGGTGGCTCAATTGCCCAATCCATCTGGCGTGACCGGCAGGTATCGGGCGACCCCAATGCCGAGGCGTTGAGCTACTCCAGCTTCCTGCAGCGTCACCGCATTGTTGCCGTGGCCTCCTACCGCCGCGAATACATTGGCCGACTCGCGACATCGTTGTCGGTATTCTACACCGGGGCCCCGGCCGGCCGCTTCAGCTACGTGTACAATGGCGACATGAACGGCGATGCCCAAACAGGCAATGACCTGATGTACATCCCACGCAACCGCCAAGACATCGTGCTGCGCGACATCACCTTCTCTGCAGCACAAGGCGGTGGGGTGTACACGGCCGACCAGCAGTACGCAGCCTTCGATGCTTACATCAACCAAGACAAATACCTCAGGAACCGCCGCGGTGAGTACGCGGAGCGCAACGGCGCCGAGTTTCCGTGGCTGCATCAAGTAGACTTGAAGTTGATTCAGGACCTGTTCCAGAACATAGGCGAAAACCGCAACACGTTGCAGTTGAGCCTCGACATGTTCAACGTAGGCAACTTTTTTAACTCGAACTGGGGAACATTGAAAGCGACCAACCGCGCCAACCCCTTGACCTTTGCTGGTTATACCACGCAGGGCCAGCCTGCTTTCACGTTTCCTTACCTAACAAACCAGAGCATTGCTACTCCGGCCATAGGTACTACCCCCGCAGTGGTTAACCCCGGGGTTCCTCTGAGTCAGACCTTCCGCGACAACGTAGGCGCTATTAGCTCGCGTTGGCAGGCCCAGGTAGGCATTCGCTACATCTTCAATTAAGCTTTCTTGCTTGGCGTAGCCTGGAAGAGGGCCGGAATTGCTTCCGGCCCTCTTTTTTGTGGCTGATTTCTTGGGTCTTGCGCGCTTATCCCAAAAAAACTGCGCTGTACACTTGCCAAACCGCAAACCAGCCGTACTTTTGTCGAACCAAAGCGCAATAGGCGCGGCGGCAACCACAAACTCGGGGGATTAGCTCAGCTGGCTAGAGCGCTTGCATGGCATGCAAGAGGTCATCGGTTCGACTCCGATATTCTCCACTGAAGATGTGATAACAAAAAGCCCGACCAGTTTCCTGGTCGGGCTTTTTGTTGTTCTCTGGGCTAGGCTAAACGAACAGCCCCTCAACTGAGAGGTACCGCTCGCCAGTGTCGTAGCAGAAGGTCAGGATGCGGCTGCCTTTGGGCACTTCGGGTAGCTTTTTGGCAATGGCCGCCAGCGAGGCCCCGGAGGAAACCCCGATGAACAGGCCTTCCTCGCGGGCGGCGCGCCGGGTCATGTCGTAGGCTTCCAGGTGCGATACCTGGATGGTGCCGTCGAGGATGTTGGTGTGCAGGTTTTCGGGGATGAAGCCGGCGCCGATGCCCTGGATGGGGTGCGGCCCGGGCGCGCCGCCGCTGATAACGGGCGAGGCCTCCGGCTCTACGGCGAAGGTTTTCATGTTGGGGAATAGGGGCTTGAGCACCTCGGTTACGGCAGTGATATGTCCCCCCGTGCCCACCCCGGTGATGTGAAAATCGAAGCCTTCGGGCGCATCGCGCAGAATTTCCTGGGCCGTGGTTTCGGCGTGGATTTGCAGGTTGGCGGGGTTTGAAAACTGCATCGGCATCCAGGCACCGGGGGTGCTGGCCACAATGTCCTGGGCGCGCTCGATGGCGCCTTTCATGCCTTTCTCACGAGGTGTAAGCTCCAGATTGGCGCCGTAGGCCGCCATCAGGCGACGGCGCTCGATGCTCATGCTTTCGGGCATTACAAGGGTGAGCTTGTAGCCTTTTACGGCGGCCACCAGGGCCAGGCCTACGCCGGTGTTGCCGGAAGTGGGCTCTACAATAAGGCTGTCTTTGGTAAGTATACCGTCCTTCTCGGCCTGCACAATCATGGACAAGGCAATCCGGTCCTTAATGGAGCCGCCGGGATTGGCCCGTTCCAGCTTCACCCATACTTCTACGTCAGGGCGGGTTTCAGCAAAAATTCGGTTGAGGCGCACCAGCGGGGTGTTGCCGATGGTATCGAGGATGGTATTGGCTTTCATTGGGTCGATAAGTGAATTTGTGATTTAGCGAGTTAGCAAATCAGTGGAACAATGATTTGGCGAATGGGAATACCATCAGTCACCAAATTCCTGATTTATTCCTTGCCTTTAAATAGAAAACACCAGCTCAGCGGCTGGGTCTACGTTGCGGGAAATCTGGATGTGGGCGCGGTGGTAGACGCGGGAGTGCGAGGGTACGCTTTCGGTGAGCCACACGTTGCCGCCGATGATGCTGCGGGTTCCAACTACCGTACTGCCGCCCAATATAGTAGCGCCGGCATATATGACCACATGGTCTTCGATGGTAGGATGGCGCTTGGTGCCCTGCAAGCCTTTGGTCACGCTGAGGGCGCCCAGGGTCACGCCTTGATAAATCTGCACGTTGGCCCCGATAATGGCCGTTTCGCCGATAACAATGCCCGTGCCGTGGTCGATGCAAAATGAAGCACCGATTTGCGCTCCGGGGTGAATGTCGATGCCGGTGCGCTGGTGCGCGTATTCGCTCAACAGACGCGGGAGGCGGGGCAAGCCGCGCTGGTGCAGGGCATGCGCCAACCGGTGCAGCGCCGTGGCATAAAACCCCGGGTAGGAGGTAATGATTTCGCCCAGGCCCTGGGCGGCAGGGTCGCCGGCTAGAATGGCGCTGGCGTCGCGTAGCAGGGCCGTGCGCAGGGCGGGTAGCTGGGCCGTAAACTCATCGGCTAGAGCCGGTGCAGGTGCCGGCAGGGAGGGCACTAGAGCCAGCAGCGCTGCCAGCTCGGACCGAAAGTGGTAGAGCTCGGCCGCAACGGCATCGATGGTGGGCAGGGGGCGCTCGGCGCGTTGCGGGAAAAGCAGCGCAAGCAGCCCATCGGCCAGGGCACAGAAGGCGGCACCGGGCAACGCATCGGGCACGGAGGCATGGGCCCGGGCCAGGTCGTCAGCAAAGGAAGAAGGAAGCACGGCGACAGAAAAAAAGGGGTGGTAAGAACTGAGGAATGCAACCGGCTGCGCGGCCGAAGGTTTCGAACAGAAGGGACAACGACTGGGGCAAATCAGCCGTTTAGCTTACGTACCGGGTTGTGACTTTCCAGTTATAATCCGGGCAAGAAAACTCTTCTTTCCTTTCTTTCCAATTAATACCATGTCAGATACCACCATCACCAAAGTTGATTCACGCTTCTCGCCCAAAGGCCAAGACGGCGAAAAGTATTTGGCTTCCGGCAAGCATGTAGCCATGCGCATGTGGGAGAACGAGCAGCCCGGCGAGCCCAAAGAATCGGCGGCCCGTGCTTACGAAACCGTGGGCTACGTACTCAGTGGCCGCGCCGAGCTGCACCTGGCTGGCCAAGTAGTTATCCTGGAGCCGGGCAACTCGTGGGTAGTGCCCAAAGGCGCCGAGCACACCTATAAGATTTTGGAGAGCTTTTCGGCTGTGGAGGCCACTTCGCCCCCAGCACAAGTGCATGGGCGCGACGAGGAATAATGACTTCGTAGAGCAGTAGCTTTAAATTTATCAGGACGTCATAGGAAGCTTATTCAGGCATCCTATGACGTCCTTCTTTATTCAGTCGCCTGTTGCTGCAGTGTTTATGGACCCAAGCACTGCTTGCCGCTGAGTTGGTGGGCAGGGCTGTTAAGTTTTAACGAGGTGGGCCTCGCGCACACTGAACTCTAAATCACGGCGTTTTCACCAACTCTACGCCCAAAATCTGGTCGCCAATTTCGAGCTTATGCACCACGTCAAGGCCACCCACTACCTGGGCAAAAATGGGGTAACGGCCATCGAGGTGCGGGGTCGCGGTGTGATTGATGAAGAACTGGCAGCTCTCCGTGTCTTTGCCGGCCGAGGCAAGCCCCACGCTGCCTTCCTCGTAGTGCAGGTCGCCAAACTCGGACCGCAGGTTGTAGGGCGCGCTGCCGTTGCCATCGCCACGCGGGTCGCCGCCCTGGGCCACGAAGTTGGGGACTACGCGGTGGAAATACAGGTTGTCGTAGAACTTTTGGCTGATGAGCGTTACGAAGCTGGCCACTGCGCCGGGAGCTTCGTTAGGCTTTAACTCCAGCAGAATAATGCCTTTGGAGGTGCGCAGGCGCACCTGCTGGCGGAGCGGCACGCTTTGCACCACCGCCCAGTCGATGGGGTGCTGGCGGGCCGTGGCAATGGGCGCCGGCGTGGGCGCTGGGGCCTTTTCGAGTTTATCCAGTGCTTGCTGAATGCCCTGCCAGGCCTCTATTTCGCGGGGAAGCTGCAGCTTGGCCTGGGCCTCGCGGAGGGCCGCACGATTGGCGGGCGAGGCTTCGGGATATAGCTTGGCATCGGCCATGGCTTCGGCGGCAATGCCAATCAGGGCTACGTCCCCACTGGCCAGGGCCTGGCGCATTAAGGAATCGAAATTACCATGCTCTTCCTTCGGAAAAGCAGGATTACGCCACATGGCCAGAATGGCCGCGTAGCCGTGCCCGGCCACTACCGGACTTTGAGGGTGCGCACTCATTGCCTCTGTAATGAGTAGGTAGCTGGCCTTGCTGGGGTTCTCGCCCAGGGCCTGGAGCTGGTACCCAATTTCGTAATCGGAATGTTTTTTCTGATGCCACTGCCCATCGTGGTAGGCAGCAGCGCTGATGGCCGCTTTATCGGCGGGGCTGGCCGCGCGGATGGCCGCCGCCTGCAGCGTGTAGCGGGCCCGCCAATGCGTGGGACCATCGATTTTATTGGCCAGGGCCAGCAGCGCAGCGGCCGACTCGTTTTGGGCGTGAGCCAGCATCCATTCGGCCGCCGTCAGCGCTACCGCTGCCTGGTCGTGGCTCAGGGCGTACACCACGGCTTTGCGGCTGGCGGGGTAGGCTGCGGCTGCAAAAGGCAAGGCGCGAATGGCACTAAGCCGCACCCGATAGTCGCGGTCCTTAACCGCCAAGCGGGCCAGCACAGTGGCCGGGCCAACCACCGGTTTGGCCGCCGACGCCCTAGCCGGAGCCTTTGGAGCCTTCAGGGCGACGACAGGTGCGGGCAGGCTCGCAATTTTGCCCAGCGTGGACGCCGCGGCGGCTCGTACGGCATAAGACCGGTCTTTCACCGCCACCGCCAGCAAGGTTTCCTGTGCCAGCCGTGCCAGGTCGGCGTCGAGGCCGCGCGTGCGCGACAAGGCCACTACCGCCAAGAGCCGGGCTCGGGCCGGCAACTTGGGCTTGCTGAGCACCAGCACGGTCCGGCGAATGCTCTCGGGCGAGCTAAGGCCGCGCAGAGCGGCCCGGCTTAGTCCCCAGGCCAAGGCCGCGGCCCGGGCCGTATCGTTCAGGATTTCAACCCGCCACAGCTCAGGCAGGCTGCTCCGCGTAACGGTGCGACCTAGGGCCTCGTGCACGTAGCGTCGCACCACGTTATCGGTTTCCAGAAGGGTGCGCACGCGCAGGCTGTCCACGGCGGTGCTGTCACCGGTTTGGCCCAGGGCATAGGCAGCCGCACGTCGCACGCTGGGGTCGGCGTCGCGTAACAGCGGAATCAGGCCCGGCACGGCCGCCGGGGCCTGCACCGAGGCAAAAGCCAGCGCAGCCTCGCGCCGGTAGGTGGGGTTGGCACTGGTCAGAAAGGGCAGCAGCGCGGCGGTGTTGCGCTCATCCTGCGCCGTGCCAATCTGCCGCATGGTAGCGTCGTGGTACTTATTGGCCTGGTCAGCGCTGGGGCGGGGAGTGCGGGCACAGGCAGCCAGCAGGAGCAGCAGCGGCAACAGGCGAAGGGAATGGGTCATTCAGGAAGCTGAGGGGATGAGAGGAAAAGGGCAAACTCCCCTCCTCAGACGAGGAGGGGATGCTGGCGCGCAGCGGCAGCTGGGGTGGTTGCGGCGTTGCACGATGGCAGAACGGCTCGCGGTAAAATCGTTTGTCTATCCTGCAACGACTTTAACCACCCCCGTGCGAACCTGTGGCTCGAACATCTCCCTCCTCAACTGAGGAGGGGCATTTTTTCAGTTTTCGTAGCTAGCAACGCCAACTCCTCATCTAGCTTGGCAAACAGCTCCTGATTGCCGTCTTGCTGATAACCAGACAGGACATTTTCAAAACCGGCCAACTCGTAGAGAAACGCGCGCAAGTTATCGGCCGTGATGGTGGTAAAGTGCCGGCCGTAGCCCATCTGCTCTACTTCAGCGGCGTTGAGCCACTGCTCAAACTGCGCCGGAATTGGGATGGCGCAAATGGGCTTGCGTAGAAACACCGCCTCCGAAATCAGTGAGAAGCCGCCGTTGGTGACCACGGCGCGGCAGCTAGCCAAATCGGCAATAAAGCCGGCTTCGGAGAAGGCCCGCAGCTGCACGTTGCCGTGGCTTTCTTCTTTGTTGAAGCCGTACACGCGGAACTCCTGGTTGGGCAGCTGTTGCAGCAGCGACACCAGGTTTTGCTGCGTGGTGGCCGATTGGTACACCAGTACGTGGCTGCCTTTCGTGGGCATGGCGGCCAGAACCTCGGGCCGAATGATAGGGGGCACCAAGGTGGTATTGGGCTTGCGGAGGGGTAAATTAAAAAACGTAGTAACGAAGTAATGGCGACTGCGTGGCAGCTTGGCGCGCACAATATTTTGAGCCAGATTATAATTACCCCGCTCCGATTTAGGCACTGTTACATCTAATTTTGCTCTACTGATAATCTGCATGTTATCAATGCTAATTATGGGCAATCGTCGCATTTTAGCAAACAGATAACTAAACGATTCGAAATCGGAAATAATTAATTCAGGCTCGAAATCGCAGAGCAATTCCCGGTATTTAGCGAAGTTGGTGCGCAGGTCGTCGGGTGCGGTGCGCAGGGTGAGCACAGCGGTGCGGGCCTTGCTCACGGCCAGACCCCGGTAGGCCAGGTGGAAGCCCCGAATTTCGTGCACCCTGCCCGGAAACGCGGCCGCCAGCATGTGGTAGGCCCGGCTGCTGCTCACTACACATACTTGGTGCCCCTGCGCCAGCAAATGAGCAATAACGACTTTACTGCGGGTGGCGTGGCCTAAGCCCTCGCCGGGCACTCCGTAGAGGATGTTCATTTGAATTGCCGGGAAGTTGCTGGGGCGCGGTAAGCCAGCGGGGGTTTACATTAGGTTTGGGGAGCAAATAACCGAAATTCCGCCATGGGTTCAGCTTATGAGCCGGGCAGTTCTTCCGCCCAGGCTTGCTTAGCAGTGGTGAGCCAGCGCAAATGCGGGCGAACAAGATTCTGGTTTCGGTTGGTGGTTGGCATAGCTGTTTCGGCCGGGTTTTCGTTTTTAGCCGCACACCGCTAACCTTTGCTGTTATGAATAACCTCTTCCTACGCTTTTTCTTTCGGCGTCCGGCCGGCCTTCTGGCGGCTGCCTCCCTCCTGCTGGCTACTTCCTGCACCGCCCCCCGTGCCATTGTGGCCACGGGCAAAGTCACGCCCCAGGGCGAATTCCGAGTGGGCTACAACGCGGGATTCAACGTGGCTACGGCCCCGCTCAGCAAAGCCGGCTCGGCCCTGCGGGACGCTGCCAGCGCGGCCGCTCGCAAAGACACCGTGGGCTACGGCGGTGCCGTCACCAACCTGCAGGCCGCTGCGCTGGCCTATATCCTGGACCCGGTGCAGGCCACGTCCGACTTGAGCATCCGCTACGGCATCGTTCCGCGCATCGACGCAGGCTATAAATACGCGTTTGGTTCGCACGTATTCGATGCGCAGTTCCAGCTGCTGGGCCCCACTGGCTCACCCGAAAATCCGGGCCCGGGAGCCACATCGGGCACTACGTATGCCAGCATCGGCCTGCAGTTTGCCACCCAACGGGCCAAATTGCCCAGCCTGCCCTTTCTCTCGGATATCAACTCGGTGCTGAACTTACGAGCCACGCGCAACGACCTGTTAATACCGCTCATCTTCAGCCAGTCCTTCGGACCCGAAGAACAGATTGGTGCCATCAGCTACGGCGTGGTGTATGCGCACAGCTGGGTAAACTACGGCTTTGCCCCCAACAACGTGTACCTCAACAGGCAGGTAATACCGGCCCTGCCCAATCAAAGCCGGGACTTTTCTTCCTACGGCGGCTTTCTGAACCTGAAGCTGGGCTATCGGTATTTCTATGTAATTCCGGCCGTGTCGCTTTTCTACCAGAATTATGGGGAGTTTGCTTTGCTCAACGGCGCCAGTACCTCCTTCAGCGGCGTCACGGTGGTGCCCTCCCTGGGCTTCCAGCTGCGCCTTCCTAACTTATTTAATTAAGATCTTAGGCTGAAAGCAGTTGGAACTTGGCGAAGACTGTTTTCGGGACCGACTTACCGCAGTTAGGCCAGATGTGGGGCGGAGTGGCGTCCTTTGTCGCCCGTTTTTTTGAATGAATTCTTGTACCGCCACCATCCAAATATTAATGGAAGCTCCCAACCCCGAATTCATGCGCGAAGCCATTCGCCTGTCCATTGAGAAAATGCAGGCCGGGCACGGCGGGCCATTTGGGGCAGTGGTGGTGAAAGACGGCCAAATCATCGCCCGCGGCTTCAACCAGGTCACCAGCACCCACGACCCTACCTGCCACGCCGAAGTTGATGCCATTCGCAAAGCCTGCAAGGAACTCGGCACGTTTCAGCTCGATGGCTGCGACCTTTATACCAGCTGCGAGCCTTGCCCCATGTGCCTGGGTGCCATTTACTGGGCGCGCCCCCGGCGCGTGTTCTACGGCAACACCAAGGCCGATGCCGCCGCCATTGGCTTCGACGACCAGTTTATCTACGAAGAGCTGGACCGCCCCATGGACGCCCGCCGCCTGCCCATGACGCAGCTGCTGCGCGAGGAAGCCTTGGCTGGCTTTCAGGCCTGGGAACGGAAAGAGGGGCGAACGGATTACTAATAAACGAGCGGCATTAAGCTCAAAAGCACGTCATGCTGAGCGCAGCCAAAGCATCTCTACTGCTTCGTTGCGATGATTGGATTACTTACGCGGTAGAGATGCTTCGGCTGCGCTTAGCATGACGTGCTTATTGTATTGAAATGAATTGAATTTATGATTGAGTTTTATCTCAACGACCAGCCCGTAAGCACCAACGAGCCACAGGCCAGCGCGCTGCTCGACTTTGTGCGCTACCACGAGCACCTGACTGGCACCAAAATTGGCTGCCGCGAGGGCGACTGCGGCGCCTGCACCGTGCTAGTAGGCGAGCTGAATGCCGACGGCCAGACGGTGAATTACCAGAGCATGACCAGCTGCCTGACGCCGCTGGGCAACGCCCACGGCAAGCACATCGTGACGGTGGAAGGTATCAACGCGGCAGCCGGCGAGCTTACACCGGTGCAAAAAGCCATTGTGGATGAAGGCGGCTCGCAGTGCGGATTTTGCACGGTAGGCTTCGTGATGTCGCTCACCGGTCACAGCCTGAGTGACAAGCCTGCCACTGAGAAAAGCACCATTGCGGCCATCGATGGCAACATCTGCCGCTGCACGGGCTACAAATCGTTGGAGCGTGCCGCGGCCACCCTCACCGCGCAGCTGGCCAACCGACCCACCCAGAATGCAGTGGCCTGGCTCAGCGAGCAACAGTACGTGCCCGCTTACTTCCAGGCGATGCCCGCCAAGCTGGCGGCCTTGCGGACCAAAAACAATGGTACTCAAGCGGCTGAAGTGACGGAAGTACCAGCATCCAACGAAACAGCTGTTTCTACCTCGCACCGCGGTCACGCCCAAAGCCAGAACGGCCACACGTCCAGAGCCACCAATGCTTTCGCGCATCCGCTGCTGGGCGGTGGCACCGACCTGCTGGTGCAACGCCTCGAAGAGCTCCGCGAGCAGTCTGTGCGCTTGGTATTTGACCAAACCGGGCAGCGTGGCATCCGGCAGGGAGTGGCCGGCCGGATGGTGCTGGGTGCTGCCACCACGGCCAGTCACCTGCTGGAGTCGGACCTGATGTGCAACTTGCTGCCGCAGTTGCCGCATTACCTCAAATTGGTTTCGAGCACCCCCATTCGGAACATGGGCACCGTGGCAGGCAACTTCATCAACGCCTCCCCCATTGGTGACCTAACCATTATGTTCCTGGCGCTGGGCGCCTACATCACGTTGGCCGACCCCGCCGGAAATACCCGGGAGCTGGCCCTGCCCGACCTCTACCTCGGCTACAAAAAGCTGGCGAAAACGCCCGAAGAGCAGGTTACGGAAATTAGTTTTCCTACTCCTTTTCCGCGCGACCATTTCAACTTTGAAAAAGTGTCGAAGCGCACGCACCTGGACATTGCCAGTGTGAACTCGGCGGCCTGGCTGCGCATGGACGGCGACTCCATTCAGGCGGCGCGGGTTTCGGCCGGCGGCGTGGGGCCCGTGCCGTTGTACCTGGCACGCACCAGCGAGTTTCTGGTGGGCCGCGAGCTGACGGCCGAAACGGTGGCGGCAGCGAATGAGGTAATGCAAGGTGAAATCAGCCCGATTTCGGACGTGCGCGGCACGGCCGAATACAAGCGCCTGCTGTTGCGGCAGTTGCTGCTGGCGCACTTTCTGAAGTTTGCGCCGTCGATGACGTTGGGCGAATTAATTTAAGTGAATCAAATTGGCCGTCATGCAGAGCGCAGCGAAGCATGACGGCCAAGAATAATTCGGCTACTTAGCCAGCCAACTACATGAACCACCTCGACCCTCAACGCCACGTGCGCGGCGAATCGCAGTATCTCGACGACGTGCCCACCCAGCAGGGCACATTGTACGCGGCCGTGTTTGAAAGTCCGCTGGCGCACGGCAAGCTGCTTAACCTGGATTTGAGCGCGGCGCTGGCTGCGCCGGGCGTGGTGCGCATCCTCACGGCCGAGGACATTCCGGGTTACAACCAAATCGGAGGCATTGTGCCCGATGAGCCGCTGCTCGCCGAGGGCCATGTGCATTTCAGGGGCCAGCCGCTGGCACTGGTGTTAGCGCGCCATGAGCACCAGGCGCACGCCGCGCTCAAGCTCATCAAGGTTGAGCTTGACCCGCTGCCCATCATCACCGACCCGCGGGTAGCTGCCGCGCAAGGCGAACTGATTGTGCCGCCACGCACCTTTAAAATAGGTGATTCTGGAGCGGCCTGGGCCTCGTGCGCGCATGTGTTTGAGGGCGTAGCCGAGTCGGGTGGGCAGGAGCATTTGTACATCGAAACGCAGGGTGCTTATGCCTTCCCGACCGAAATGGGCGGCGTGCGCGTTATCTCATCCACCCAAGGGCCTACGGCGGTGCAGCGCCACACGGCGCACGTGCTGGGCCTGGGCATGCACCGGGTGGAGGTCGACGTGACCCGCCTCGGTGGCGGTTTTGGGGGCAAAGAGGACCAGGCCACACCGTGGGGGGCCTTGGCAGCTCTAGGGGCTTTTGTGACTAAGAAACCAGTGAAGCTGGTGCTCGACCGCATGGCCGACATGCGCATGACCGGCAAGCGCCACCCCTACTCGTCCGACTTCAAAATCGGTTTCGATGAGCACCTGAAAATCGTAGCCTACGAAGTCACCTTCTTTCAGAACGCGGGCGCTGCCGCCGACCTCTCGCCGGCCGTGATGGAGCGCACGCTGTTCCACGCCACCAACTCCTACTTCGTACCCAATGTGACGGCTACGGCTTTTAGCTGCCGCACCAACTTGCCGCCCAACACGGCCTTCCGGGGATTCGGCGGGCCGCAGGGCATGTTTGTCATTGAGTCGGCCATTGCCAAAGCGGCAGAAGAATTAGGCATTCCTGCCTGCGAGATTCAGCGCAAAAACTTGCTGCGCGAGAACGACTTGTTTTCCTACCGCCAGCCCGCCGAAATGTGCCACGCCGAGCAAGCCTGGGACACGGCCGCCCAGCAGTATGACTTGGCCAGTTTGCGGGCTGAGGTGGAGCAATTCAATCAACAGAACAAGCTGTTCAAAAAAGGCTTTGCGGTGATGCCCATCTGTTTCGGCATTTCCTTCACCAAAACGCCCATGAACCAGGCCCGGGCGCTGGTGCACATCTACTCTGATGGCTCAGTGGGCATCAGCACCGGCGCGGTGGAGATGGGCCAGGGCGTGAACACCAAAATTGCCAGCGTAGCGGCCCGCACCCTGGGCATTTCCATCAACCGCGTGAAGGTGGAAAGCACCAACACCACCCGCGTGGCCAACACTTCCCCCAGCGCCGCGAGCGCCACCGCCGACCTCAACGGCAAAGCCACCGAAATGGCCTGCGCGGCCCTGCGCGAACGGCTCCTGCGCCACGCCGAAGTAGAATACACGCTCAACTACGAAGGCATTGAAATAAAGGGGGAGGAAGTGCTGGCGGCTGGCATTCCCACCGAAACCAACTGGGAGAAGCTGGTGTCCTCCGCCTTTTGGAAGCGGGTGTGCCTCACTGAAAACGCGCATTACGCCACGCCCGACCTGCACTTCGACGCCACGACGAATACCGGTCACCCCTTTGCCTACCACGTCTACGGCACGGCCTTCACCACCGTCACCGTCGACTGCCTGCGCGGCACCTACACCGTGGACGCCATGCGCATTGCCCACGATTTCGGCCAGAGCTTCAACGAGGTGATTGACCGCGGGCAAATTGAAGGCGGCGCCGTGCAGGGCATCGGCTGGATGACCATGGAAGAAATTGCCTACAACGAAGAAGGCCGCCTGCTTAGTAACTCGCTCAACAGCTACAAAATCCCGGACATCTACGCCGCGCCCAAGGTGCTCGACGTGCACTTTCTTGACACGCCCGGCCACCCCAAAGCCATCCTGCGGTCCAAAGCCGTGGGCGAGCCGCCGCTCATGTACGGCATCGGCACCTACTTCGCGCTGCGCGGCGCTGTGCGGGCGTTTCAGCCGGAGGTGCAGCTGCCTTTCTCTGCGCCAATGACGCCGGAAAAGGTGCTAAAGGGGCTGTATCCGGAGTTTTTAGCCAACAGGAATACCTGGATTTCAACAGCTACCGCTGTTACCTCCGCTTCATTTTAGTTGGACTAACAATTGGCTTGTTCACCAACTACGGCGCAACCTTTGGCCGAAGGTGCCGGTCAAGGCTTCACACCCCTATTTTCAAATTGCTATGTACCGCCTCTGCTTGTTCGCTGCCACGCTGCTTTGTGGGCTTTCGCTCGCTGCGTGCAGCAATAAGGATGTTTCTCCCAATGACCGGCCACGCTGCTGGAGCTACGTGCTAGGTGACCTGGCCATCGGCGTCAAGTCGGAAGTGGGAGCAGCCCAAGTATTTGCACTGGCCAATTCGCTGAATTTTCGTGTCGATAATATGAGTGGCTTCTTCTACGTATCGGGCCTACCCACTGACAGCCTAGCGTACGTCAAGCGCGTGCTATTGAGCAAGCCTTACCTGAACACGCGAGGGTTTACGAGCGGCAACGTCAGTATACATTCTGCTGACCAAAGAATCCACGTTGTCGACAAGCTGTTCGACATGACCCCAACGAATCAAGCCGATTGGCTACAAACCCTGCAAGTGCTCCAACTTACTGACGAAGCCCGCTGCCAAGGCTGCAAAGCTGTAATGCTTAAAGTGCCAGCGGGCTCTGAGCGGCACTGGGTATCGGAGCTTGCCAATAACCCACTCATTCATTGGACCGAGTTGAATTGCATACGTCGTATGTAATACCCAGCTGCATTAAGCACCTAGCTACAGGTTCTCACGGGAACACCGTTAAAAGCCGCGGCTGTTGAATCCATAATTTCGGCAGCCGCGGCTTTTAACGGTGCTTCCATTTTTTAGTCTATTGCCTGCTTGCGCCGCCCTTCCAGTATGCGGAAGAACGAGCGAGTGTTGATTTCATCCCGCGTGAGGCCCGTAGCTTCGATTTCCTCCTCCGAAATGGCGCCGCAGTTCAGGGCTTTCAGGAAGAAGTTGAGCAGACCTTGGCCGGTGGCGGCGTCGTCGAAAATATCGCCGGTGAGGGTGGAAATGGCGGCCCGCTCCACGAAGGTGCGCAGGCGGTTCACGGCGTCGTCGTAGCTGCTCAGGAAAAAGTTGTAGGTGGCCGCGTAGCGCATCGGCAGCTGCGCGGGGTTCAGGTCCCAGCCTTGGTACATGCCGTTTATCAGCGAGTGTGTGGTGTGGTGGTAGGCCTGGCGCCAGGCATTGTGCACCGATTCCTGGTTTTCGCGCAGCTGGGCAAACGTCAGGTTGTCGCCACGGTGCGGGCCGATGGGCATAACGTTGGTAGCACCATCGGACAGGAAGATGCCGGTGCCGCCGAGCGCCACCTTGGTCATGTGGTGGGCGAAGTCGCACACGGGGTGCGCCATGGTTTGGTACTTAGCCGTGATGCCGCAGCTGGCGGTGTAGTCGTAGGTGCCGAAGTGCGCGGCAATGCAACGTCCCTCGCTGGCCCGGATGATGCGCATGAGGGGGTTGCGCCCCTCCTCGTCCATAATAATTTGAGTGGCCTCCACCATGGTCTCCATTTTGAGGGCACCGGGGGCGAGGCCGTTGGCCTTTTCCAGCAGCTCAAACAGGCGCACCATCGTCGTCATCTGCTCTGGGATGGTCACCTTGGGCAGCATCACCACGAAATTATCGGGGAGCTTGCCGCCGGTTTCGGCCAGCAGCGTGGTCAGGAAAATATCGAGCGTGCGCACGCCGCGTGCCTTCATGTCCTCGGTAAAGGGCTTGATGCGGATGCCGATGAACGGCGAGAGCGTGCCCTGCTGCATGCCCTTGGCTACTTCCTTGGCGGCACGCACGGCGGTTTCGTCTTCCTCGGCATCGGGGCGGTTGCCAAAGCCGTCTTCAAAGTCCACGCGGAAGTCTTCCACGGCTTCGCGCTTCAGCTTCTGCACAATCTTGTTGTAAACCGAATAAGCCAGCCAGGCGGGCTCCTGCTTGCGCTCGTCGGGCGTCATGGCGTCGAGGCGAGCGGTGAGGGCGGCGATGTCGGCGGCCAGGGTGGGCAGGTGCTCGTAGTTTTTGAGCTGCAGCACGCGGGCCAGCTCCACGAAGTTGGGGGCGTAAGTCTGCAGGTTGTTGAGGGCGATGTCGCCCATGCGCACGCAGGTATCGGCCTTGAAGAGGTTGGCGCCGCCATACACGGTGTGCACGGGCTGGCGGTCGGGTTTATCGCCGGGGTAAGTTTGCTGAAAGCGCAGGTTGGCCTCGCCTAATTGGTCGAGCAGGGCGGCTTTATCGGAATCTGGTAAGCTGAGTTTCATTGTGGGAATTTAGGATGTAGAGACGCGACAATTCGCGTCTTGGCGTTGAACGGTGGGATGCGAACGAATTCTCAACGGCGCGGACGCCGAGACGCGAAGTGTCGCGTCTCTACATCGTTCGGCAATCAAGAGCCGCGGTAAGTGGCGTAGCCAAATGGATTCAGAAGCAGCGGCACGTGGTAATGTTCAGTGGTGGCTACCTCAAAAATTATTTCTACCAGGGGATAAAAATTAGCGGTGTCGTCCTGCGCGAAATATTCTTTCGTGAAGAATTTCATTTTATAAACGCCCAATTCTAATTGTCTTTCCTTAGGCAATAAATCTGCAATTCGACCGTCGTTGTTCGTGACGCCACGCGCAATTTCCTGCCAATTATCACCCGACTGCTGCCATAGCGCAATGGTTACTCCCGCGGCCGGCTTGCCTTTGGTAGTGTCGAGGATATGAGTAGTTATTTGGCTCATGCGGCTAATAGTTTTTCGAGGCGTATGCGGGTGATTTTATCCTGCTCACCCATGGCAATCATTATTTCATCTTCAGGCTTATTGGGTAGTCGCGCCTGCAATAATGCCAGCATTTCCTCAGCAGATTTTCCAGTAGCGCAGACGATGAAGATGTAGCCAAATTTCTGCTCGTACTCCGTGTTTCCTGCTGCTAAAGCCTCTAAAGTAGCTTGGGAAGCCTGTTTCACTGCAGACTGCTCGCCTTCAGCCCAGGTGCTGGTGCTGGCGAATTTTTCGCGCAACGCGGCCACATCCCCGCCTATTTTGGGGTGGTGCGTGAAGGCTTCGCGCCAGTCGGATTCACTTGATTTGTTCCACTGGGCTGTGGCCTCATTCATTAGTGTTACGGCATTATCGACGGGAAATATGGCAAGCATATTTTCCACCCATGCGGTAGAGCCGCAGCATTTGCTCAATGCTTCAGTTAAAGCAGGCTTTTCAAGGGAATTCAATTCGGTCAGAGTCATAATTTAATTACGACTGTCATGCTGAGCTTGCGAAGTATCCTCTGACGTGAAAACGATTAGCTCAGGCGTGAGAAGATGCTTCGCAAGCTCAGCATAACAGTCGTGAAGAGAGTCGTCAACAAATGGCAGAGGCGCAGTGAGAACTACAAAGTCTGCGCTATATCACCGTCGGGAACCGGTTGACGTTCTTGTAATAAATGTACACCGATGGCTCCTGGCCCATGGCCGTGGCCCACTGCTGGCAGTAGGGCGCCATCCAGATAGAATCGCCTTTTTTCACGGGGTACCAGCATTGGTCGAGCATGTAGATGGCTTGGCCTTCTAAGTACATGAGGCCGTGCTCCATGATGTGCGTTTCGACCATGGGCAGGTTGCCCCCGACGCCGTAGGTGAAGATGTTGACGGCCATATCGAAGCCCAGCTCGTTTGGCAGCAGCTCCTGAATGCGCAGGGCCTCGTCGTTCATGTAGATGGGCGCTTTGCGGTAGTCCCGCTCGCCAAAAAACACGCCCGGCGTGGCGTGGCCCGCCAGCGGCTCGTACACTTTATGAAACGTGAGCAGCTGCGAGCCGGCTTCCGGGCCGGTGAACTCATAAGACTGGCCCACCGGAACGTACACGTACTGACCCACGCCCAGCGTGCGTGTTTCGCCGCCAACGGCTACCTGAACGTTGCCCTGCACCACATAGAAGAAAATCTGCGAAGCCTGGGTCTCCCCTACCAACCGGCCGGCGTCGGTGAGGGTAATCAGGGTTTGGCAGAGGCGGGCACCCATCTGCTCGTTGATGATGACGTTGACGGTGCAGCCAGTCCAGCCGGGCACGTTGCTGTTGATGTAGCCATCGGGGGCGATGATGGCGTGATTGCGCTTCACGACCGAACGGGTCAGGGCGGACATTTCCATATTAGCGGGTGGGATTTTGGGTGCGGAGGAGGTGCATAAATTGGTCGGCCACGGCGATGGCGGCGGCCAGGTCGGCCACTTCCACGTCCTCCAGGGGGTTGTGACTAATGCCTTTGTAGCAGCTGATAAACATCATGGTTGCCGGCGCCACGGCCGATACCGGCACAGCGTCATGCCCGGCGCCGCTTACCAGCTCAATGGCTTCGTGGCCGCACTCGGCAATGGCTTGAGATAGCAGGCTGTTCAGGCCGGCATCGCAGGCTACGGGAGCGGTTTGCTGCACCTGCTTCCACTCCAGCGCCACGTGGCGCTGGGCGGCCAGGTCTTCAGCAAAGGAGCTTAGGGCACGATACGCATCGGCGAGCTGGGCTTCGTTGGGACTGCGCAGGTCGAGGGTGCAGGTCACTTCGCCGGGAATAACGTTGCTGGCCGAGTGGCTGATGGCCAGCTTGCCCACTGTGGCCACCAGGCCCTGGCCGTGCGTCCGGGCAAACTGCTCGGCGGTGAGCACAAACTCGGCGGCGGCGCACAGGGCGTCCTGGCGCATGTTCATGGGCACGGTGCCGGCGTGCCCGGCCATGCCCCGAAACACCAGCTCCACACGTTGCTGGCCGGCAATAGCCGTGACCAACGCCACCGGCACGTTGCGCTCCCACAGCACCGGTCCCTGCTCGATGTGCATCTCAAAATACCCCAGCCACTCCGCGGCCGGAATGGCATCGGCAGCCAGCTGCGAAGCATCGGCGCCCATGGCTACCAGGGCGTCGGCTAGGGTAACGCCGGCCGCGTCTGTCCGCGCAAGCAGCGCGTCGTTGAAGCTTCCGGTAACCACTTCGCTGCCCAGGTAGGTAGTATGAAACCGCACCCCTTCCTCGTCGCTGAAGGCAATCAGCTCGATGTGAAACGGCAGGTCAGCCTGTCGGGCAATGAGCTGCTCGAGCAAATCGAGTCCCATGAGCACACCCAAAGGGCCGTCGAACTTGCCGGCGTTCACCACGGTGTCGATGTGCGAAGCCAGCACAAAGGTTTTGGCGCCGGGATTGTGGCTTTCGAGCCGGGCGCGCAGGTTGCCGATGCCATCCACGCGGGTAACCAGCCCGGCGGCTTCCAGCCAGTGCTGCACCAGGTCGCGGCCTTCCAAGAAAGCCGGCGTGCCGAAGGTGCGCGTCACCCCATCCGGGTCTTCGCTGATGGCTGCCAATTGCTGAATGCGCTGCATGATACGCTCAGCGCGTGCTAGGTATTCGTGCTGCATTCAGCTACCGGGTTAATATGTTGCCTTGGTTGAGGTGGGTGATGGCAGCGTGCTCCACCACTTGCTTTCCGGCCAGAAAAGTTTGCTCCACTACGCCCCACAACTCCTGGCAAATGTAAGGCGACACTTTGTGTTTGTGTAGAATCATTTCCGGCTGCAGCACGAAGGACTTTTCGGTATCCACCACAATCAAATCAGCATCATAGCCGGCGGCAATGCGGCCTTTCTTATGACTTTGGCCGATAAGTTTAGCGGGGTTTTCACTGAGCCAGCGCGCCAAGTCGGGCAAGCTGGCGCCGCGCTGTCGGGCAGCGGTCCAGAGCACGGGCAGGGCAAATTGTAGGGAGGCAATGCCGCCCCAGGCCGTGGTAAAGTCGCCGCTGGCCAATTGCTTCAAGTCAGGCGGCGCGGGCGAGTGGTCGGTGGCCACAAAGTCGATGATGCCGGCCTGCAAAGCTGCCCAGAGCTGGTCGTTATTGGCTTTTGCGCGGATGGGCGGGGCACATTTGAACTGCGTTTGGCCATCGGCAATGTCCTCGGCGTTGAAATACAGGTAATGCTGGCCGGTTTCCACGGTCAGGGGCAAACCTTTGGCTTTGGCAGCGGCGATGGGCGCAATAGAATTGGCCGACGACAGGTGTACGATGTGCACGGGGCAACGGAATTCCTCACACAGGCGAATCATCAGCGCTATGGCCTCGTCTTCCCAGCTTTTAGGACGGGAGGCGAGGTAGTTGGTGTACGAGCGGTGGTCGTTTTGCTTCCAGCTATCGTCTTCTACCGACAGCTCACAGTGCACCAGTAGCGGCAGCTGGTGACGGGCCAGAATGGGCATCACTTCGCGCAGGTCGGCCTCGGTAGCATTTGGAAAATCATCAATCCCCGAATGCGTCAGGAAAGCTTTAAATCCAATTACTCCGGCCGCAATCAGACCTTCCACTTCCGCCGCATTGCCAGGCACTATGCCGCCCCAGAAGCCCACGTTGGTGTGCAACTGGCCTTGGGCAGCGGCCCGCTTTATCTCAAGGTTAGCCACGGAAGTAGTAACCGGTGCTGAGTTCAGCGGCATATCAACCAGCGTGGTGAGGCCGCCGACCAGTGCGGCGCGAGTAGCCGTGTCGAATCCTTCCCAGTCGGTGCGGCCAGGCTCGTTGATGTGCACGTGCGGGTCAATCACGCCGGGCAGGATGGCGTGGGTGCCTACGTCCACTAAAGGCGCGTCACCTACCTCCGCGTCGAAAGGCAATAGGCTTGCAATTTGGCCGTTTTGGACGAGGATGGTGGCGGCGCGCACGCCTTCGGGCGTGACTACCCGTTGGCTGCGCAAGGCAAGGTGTGGCATGGAGGAGAAGTTTGGCGCTAAATTCGGGACTTTTTCCTGGGATAATTAATTGCCAAGGAGGTGAAGCGTCTGGTTGCATCCCAAAGTAGCCAATGATGCTAAACGCCATCCGTCATGCTGAGGCGCGAAGCATTTTATTTCAGTTGCACGATTTATTCCTAACTGATAAGATGCTTCGCGCCTCAGCATGACAGCCGAGAGCTGCATGAAGGGTGTTCCCCTTCGCCACCCTAACCCTACTGCTCCTCTTTCCTCCTACTGCGTTACTATGATTCAATACGTTACCCTTCTTTCCCTACTACTGGCGTTCCTGCTGCTGCTGAGTGTCATTTTCGTCTTGCAGCGCGTGGCCAAAACCCGGCCCGATGGTGGCGTGGTAGGCGACAGCGGTTTCACGCTCGAAGGCTACTCCTACGCGCTTATTCTGCTGGCCGTGGTGGCGGCAGTGGGCATTTGCTACGTGCTGGTGCGCGACACGGCCTGGGCCGGCCACCTCATGGAGTGGATGAACATCGTGGTGCGCCTTATGCACATCACCTTCGGCATCGCCTGGATTGGGGCTTCCTTCTACTTTGTATTCCTCGAAAACGCCCTCAACCGCACCGAAAACGTGCGCGACGAGCTGGCCGGCAACCTCTGGGCCGTGCACGGTGGCGGTTTTTATTACCTCGAGAAGTACAAGCTGGCACCCAAGCAAATTCCCAAAAGCCTGCACTGGTTTAAGTACGAGGCCTATTTCACCTGGCTCTCGGGCTTCAGTTTGCTGTTTGTGGTGTACTACTTCAACGCTAGCTCTATGCTGATTGACCCGCGCGTGCTGGACATCTCGCCGCTGGCCGGCGTGGGCATCGGGGTAGGCTCCTTCATCGCAGGCTGGTTGATTTACGACGGGCTGTGCCGCACGTCGTTGGTGCGCAGCAAGTGGTTTATGGTAGTGGGCTTTGCGATTGCTACGGTGTTTGCCTATTTCTACGCCGAGATTTTCAGCGCCCGGGCCGCTTACATCCACTTCGGCGCCATGCTGGGCACGCTCATGGTGGGCAACGTTTTCTTCACCATCATTCCGGCCCAGAAGGCCATGGTGAAGGCCGCCACCGAGGGCACGCCCCTCGACCCTACGCTGGGCAAAAACGCCTTGGCCCGCTCGCTGCACAACAACTACATGACCTTGCCCGTGCTGTTTGTGATGGTGAGCAACCACTTCCCCAGCACCTTCAGCCATGCTTACCCATGGGCCATTCTGGCGGTTATCACGCTGGGCACGGCAGGCGTAAAGCACTGGCTGAACCTGCGCGAAAAGCACCAGTCCAACGCCTGGGTCCTGCCGGGCTCGGTAGCGCTGCTGCTGGCCGTAGTGTTCGTGACGGCCCCCAAGGCCGAAACCGGCACCGCCGCAGCCGCCTGCACCGAGGAGGTAACCATGAGCCGGGTGAACATGATAGTGCAGACCCGTTGCGTGCAGTGCCATTCCTCCTCCCCCACCGACGATGTGTTCAAATCCCCTCCCAACGGCGTAGTCTACGACACACCGGAAGACATCATTCGCCTAAAAGACAAAATCATGCAGCGCGTGGTGGTGACCAAAACCATGCCCCAGAACAACAAAACCGATATGACTCAGGAAGAGCGGGACATCATCAAATGCTGGATTGAGCAGGGCGGGAAGAAAATATAGAAAGAAAAACATCAACTCCCCTCCTTAGCTAAGGAGGGGATGTTTGAGCCGACGGCTCAAACGGGGGTGGTTGGATTCGTTGAACAACACCCGAACGACTCGCGCTTGATAGATTCGGAAATCGTTCTAACATCGTTCAACGAATCCAACCACCCCAGCGTCCGCTGTGCGGCCGCGTCCCCTCCTTATCCAAGGAGGGGGCTTTCGCTTAACCACTTCGCATGCCCGCCTCTCCTCGCGACTTACCCGTTTGGGCCCTAGCATCGGCCAGCCTCCGGGCGGGCACGCCGGTGGCGTTGCTGTGCGTGGTGAGCAGCAGCGGCAGCAGCCCGGGCCGCCAGAGTTTCAAGATGGGCGTGACGGCCACCGCCCTGGCAGGCTCCATTGGCGGGGGCATCATGGAGCACAAGTTCATCGAGCTGGCCCGGCAACGGCTGCAGACCGGCGACAGCAGCCCCGTGCTGCGCTCCCAGGTTCATCGCCGTGAAGCGCCCGCCGACCGCTCGGGCATGATGTGCTCTGGCGAGCAGGACGTCCTGCTCTGGCCCCTCACTGCGGCCGACCTCCCAGCGGTTGCTGCCATCGAAAAGGCCTTGCGCACTGGCACTCATGGCCGGTGGTCACTGAGCCTTGACGCGGGACTACAAGTGCAGCTGGCAGAGCCTGTCGCCTCGGCCAGCCCCACTATGCCTACGGGCGGCTTTCCATTTTACAGCTACGAACCAGGCCCGCCGTGGCGCTACCGCGAGCAGTTGGGCTTTCGCGACCACGTCACCATTGTAGGGGGCGGGCACGTGAGCCTGGCTTTGTCGAAGGTGCTGGCTTTGCTCGACTTCGAACTAACCGTGCTGGACGACCGCCCCGATTTGCCCACGCTAGCGGCCAACAACGCGGCTCACCACCGGCGCGTCGTTAGCTACGACGACATAACTACCGAAATCCCCAGCGGCCCAAACCAGTACGTGGTGGTGATGACCGTGGGCTACCGCACCGATGCCCTGGTGCTGCGCCAGCTGCTGGTCCGTGCCGGGCTCGAGCCCTGCCGCTACCTGGGCGTGATGGGGAGCAGCGCGAAGGTGGCCGAGCTCCGCCGGGGCCTGGCCGAAGCTGGCTTCTCTGCTGCGGCCATTGCCCGGTTGCGCGGGCCAATTGGCTTGCCCATCAGCAGCCAGACGCCCGAAGAAATTGCCATCAGCGTGGCGGCCGAGCTCATTCAAGCGCGGCACGCGGGGTAGTGCTGGCGACGGCTACCGTTCGGTTTCGATGGCTTCGCTCTGCGGCAGCTTTCCATTGGCAAATTCCTGGGTGAAAACGCGGTACCGGTCGAGGATGGAGCGCACGGAGCGGCGCAGCACCACTTCGCCCATGGGGCCTTCGGGCACGCTCACGCCCGACGCGTAGCCGTTCCAGACGGCACGGTTGCTTTTTACGTCGATGAGGGTGAGCAGCAGCGTGCCCTCGGCCAGCAGCAGGCGCACGGGCTGGTAACCCTGGCGGAATTCCTTGGGCGTGTCGTCGTTTTCTTCAATGTTGCGCTTTATCCACTGGCTGAGGTCTTCCTGCACGAAGCCGTGGAATCTCATGTCGCCCTCGTATACCCGGAAGTTGACCAACATATCGGGCCGGCGGCGGGCCAGGCGGTAGCCCTGCACCTGCAGGCGCTGCTGAATGGCTTCGCGCACCGACTGGCCCAGGCGGCTGGTATCGGAGGTAAGGCCAGTGCCCGACACAAAATCGTAGGTGCGGTACTGGCGGAAGTTGCCGCGGTAGCTGTAGTCAGAATCTACCCGGGCTTCGCGGGTGGTCATGCAGGCCGATAGGCACGATGCGAAGCAGACAATACACAGGAGGGTAATAATGCGGCACATGGTGGTGGGAATTAAGGTTGAGCGGCAGCAAGCAGCCTAGGTTGTGTGGTAATCTAAGACGAGGTGTGGAGTTCACCGATAACAGGCAACGGCAGCGCAGTGGGCCAGAAAATGAATGCCAACAGCACAGCTGCTTTGTTCAGAGCAGCGCCTGATAAGCGCCTGGAGAACCGAGCCCGACAGCCGGGACTAGTGCCCGCCGCCGTCCATGGCTTCGGGCGTGAGGAGGTAGCCTTTGGCCAGAATGCGGTAGCGGTCGAAAATGGAGCGCACGGAGCGGCGCAGCACGGCTTCGGCGCGGGCATTGTCGGGCACGTCGACCCCGGAAGTGTAGCCGTTCCAGATGGCCCGCTGCGAGCGGGCGTCTACCAGGGTCACAAACAGGGTTCCGTCGGTGAGCAGCCGACGCACCGGCTGGTAGGTCTGGCGGCTTTCGGGGGGGGTGCTTTCATCGTCCCCTTCGTGCTCAGCCACCCAGCGCTCAAGTTCCTCCTGGTTGTAGCCGCGCAGGTTAATGGCACCTTCAAACACGCGGTAGTTAACCAGCAAATCGGGGCGCTTGGTCGACTCCCGGTAGCCCTGCACCTGCAGGCGCTGGTGAATGGCCTCGCGCAGCACCTGGCCCAAGCGACTGGTGTCGCCGACGAGGCCCTGGCTCTGCATGAAGTTATAGGTGCGGTAGCGACGGAAATTGCCGCTGTAGCTGTAGTCTGATTCGGTGCGGGATTCACGGGCGGTCATGCAGCCGCCGAAACCCGCACAAACGGTGAGGGTCAGTAATATGCGTAATAGTTGAGTCATGGATAGTTGGACGAGGATGTACTCTACTAAGTTACGTAAACCTCCCTGTCCATCAAAGCTTATCGATAGCCGGCGGCCTGCAGGGCAAACAGCTCGGCGTAGCGCCCGCCCCGGGCCAGCAGCGCTTCGTGCGAGCCGATTTCAACAAAATGCCCGTTTTCAATCACCAGGATGCGGTCGGCCATGCGTACCGTGCTGAAACGGTGGCTGATAAGCACCGCCGTTTTTCCTTTTGTTAATTCGGCAAAGCGCTGAAAAACTTCGTGCTCGGCGCGGGCATCGAGGGCCGCGGTGGGCTCGTCAAGAATGAGCAGCTGGGCGTCGCGCATGTAGGCGCGGCCAAGGGCAATTTTCTGCCACTCGCCGCCGCTCAAATCCACGCCGCCGTTGAAGCGGCGACCTATCATTTGGGTGTAGCCGCCGGGCAGCTTGGCGATGACCGAATCGGCGAGACTTTGCTGGGCAGCCGTTTCGATGCGGGGCTGGTTGTCGCGCTCCTCAATGCGCCCCACGGCCAGGTTCTGGCCGGCCGGCAGCTGGAAGCGCACAAAATCCTGAAAGATGACGCCGATTTCCTGGCGCAGCTCGGCGGGGTCATACTCGCGCAGGTCGTGCCCGTCGAGCAAGATGCGGCCCTCGGTGGGGTCGTACAATCGGGCCAACAGCTTGACCAGGGTGGTTTTGCCCGCACCGTTCTCCCCCACTAAGGCTAGCTTTTCGCCGGCTTCTAGCTTAAAACTCAGATTCCGAATGGCCCATTTTGTACCATTCTTGTACTGGAAACCGACGTTTTCAAACTCAAAACCCTGCCGAATGGGGCGTGGGAAGGGCCGCGCCGTTTCGCCTTTCACTTCCTGCCGCACAATGCGGGGCCGCAAGGCAAAGAAGTCGAAGAAATCCTGCAAATACAAGGCGCCGTCGGCCACGGAGCTAAAGCGGCTGAGGATGCCTTCGAGCAGGCCGCGCAGGCGGGCAAACGACCCGGCCAGAAAGGTGAGCTGGCCCAGCGAAATCTGCCCAGCCACGGCGCGGGCAATGATGTAAACGTAGGCGCCATAGTAGCCCGCCGCCCCTATTGCCGCGAACAACGTGCCCCAGCCGGCGCGGCGCAGCACGAGGCTTTTGTTTTGGCGGTAGAAGTCGTCGGACAGTTCGCGGAAGCGGCCGATGAGGAAATCAGAGAGCCCGAAAATCTTCACTTCCTTGGCCGTTTCGTCGGAGGCGCCGGTCTGGCGGAGGTAGTCGAGTTCGCGGCGCTCGGGCGTCCAGGAATGCGAGAGGGAATAGCTGCGCTCGTTGAAGTGCGACTCGCCCAGGAAGGCGGGCACCACGGCCAGCAGCAGCAGCCCCAGCAACCAAGGCTGGAAGGCCACCAGCCCACCAGCCAGCAGCACCAGCGTCACGAAGTCCTGGCCCTGGCTGAGGACTTGGCTCATGAGCACAGTGCGCGAGAGGGTTTGGCGGCGGGCGCGCTCCAGTTTGTCGTAAAAGGTGCTGTCCTCGAATTGGTCCAAATCGAGCTCAGCAGCATGGGCCATGATGCGGATGGACGACTGGTTGGCAAACAGGTCGCCGAGCAAGGAATCGAGCAGGGCCACGCCCCGGCCCAGGGCATCGGTGAGCAGCACGAGGCCGAACTCCAGCGCCACGAGCGTGAATACAGGCGTGAGCACCCGCTCCGGAGCGGGCAAGCGGGTGAGGCCCACCACGGCGTCGAGTATCAGTTGGGCCACGTAGAGCATGGCCAGCGGCAGGCCCGCCCGCAGCAGCCGCAGGAAAACGTTGGCCATGGCCAGCGCGGGGCTGGTCTGCCAGATGAGCTTGAGAAACGCGGGCAGGTGGCGCAACGCCGACACCCGCTCGCGCACGCTCACGGGTGGCTTGTCGGCGCGGTCGGGGCGCTTGGCAGAGATGGTTTTCAGGAAATTAAACATGGGGGAAGGCCAGGCAAGGTTGGGGCCGGAAGGCGGCAAGCGGCCGTTTTGGCAGAAGGTGCTTGCCTAACAACCAGGCTTTTTACTTCGGCTTTTTGCAGCCTGATTTTTTGTTTCGACCCACTAACTATTATTGTACTCGGCGAGCTCAATTATTGGCTTTGCACGCGTTCATGCGCTAATCTCTACCAAAAACAAAGGCTCATGCTCAAGGCTCTACTGCCGTTATCGCTTCTAATGCTACCGATGGCAGCGTGGGCGCAATTGGCTGGCTCTGCCAATGTGACCATTCACAAGCTTACGGCTCCGGCCAAGCTTTATCGGCAGCTACAGGATACAACAAGCAGCCGCACCACCCAGGCCCTACGCAGCAGCAGGTACGTCATTATTCGCGGAACGCTTAATAACAACTGGCTTATTGTGAAGCGTGCACGTAGCTCCATTCGTTTTTCGTCGGATACTGCTACCTACTACATGCGCAAAGCAAGCCTACATGGCGCAAGGAGCTTTGTATTGATATAATTGCAAGCAGACGTACTGCATCTATCGTTTTCCTAAAACCTTGCAACAGTCGCGTACAAGTAACTTCGGCTAACCTCCACCCTTTTCCTTTACCTGCATGAAAGACCGCATCACGGCAATGTTCATTGCCTTCTTCCTCGGCAGCTTCGGCGGCCAATACTTCTACCTGGGCAAAACCGGCAGGGGCATCGCCTGCTTGCTGCTCTTCTGGACATTTATTCCCTCGGTCATTGGCCTGTACCACACCATCATTTTTCTGATGATGTCGGATGAGGATTTTAACAACGAATACAACCTCGGCATGCGGCCGGCTTCGGGCTATAACCATACTCCGGGCAGCAGTGTGAGTGATGAATTGGCCAAACTATTCATGTTGAAAGAAAATGGCGCCATCACCGAGCAGGAATACAATGCCCGCAAGGCCCGGCTACTGGCTCAGTAATTCAGCTGAGTAGCCAGAGGCGAGTAGCGTGCCCTGCATCTGGTACCAATTGGCCAACCACTTCTTCGCACAGACGTGAGAATGAGGGCGGACCAGCAGAAACTGTAGGACGCCGATACCTCTGTTGGGCAGGCAAGTACACGAACAGCGCGCCCCCAGCGGAACTACTACCCGCGGGTGGGCCTTATTATTGTGGGGAGAAAGAGCTTGGCGTGTCCCAGCCTGCCCCCGCTCCTGCTTTCCCGTTCACCCATTTCCTTACCTGTGCAGCCACCCGCCACCGTCGACCCTACCCGCATCAACCTGCAGTCCACCATCGCCGTGAACTACTGGTGCCAAGTCTTGAGGTGTTCCGAAACCCAGCTCCGCAACGCCGTGCTGGCCGTGGGCCCCCTGCCTGCCGACGTGCGAACTTACCTGGACCGCTAACCTTACCCAGAGAAGCGAGCCGGGCCATTTTGCCGCGCTGGCCCACCTTTGCGGGAAAGAATCATTTCTCGTCGCTTCGTTTTGCTTTCTGCGTATGGCTGGTGTCCCAATTCGTTTACACTTTAAGAGCTCTGTAGGTCAGGTGTCCGAACAGGCCGTCGGGCGCAAGGGCGGTCACGTAGTGGTGGAGTACGCAGCCGGCCCACACCGGCTGGCCGACCTGCAAACCATGCTCGGCCACACCAAGCAGCTGCTGGCACGCCGTGGCTGGCACAAGGTGCTCGGCGACCAGCGTTTGTATCCCACTTTCACGCCCGAGCAGTCGGAATGGCTGACTCAGTACTGGCTGCAGATGGCCCAGCAGCGCAGCCGCCGGCTCTACGGGGCGGTGCTGCTGTCGCCGGAGGTCTTTGCCCAGCTGCCACCGGAGCTGGCCCTGCACGAAGGCCAAGAAGCCGCCATGACCTACCGGTTCTTCGACAACCAGGCCGCTGCCGAGGCCTGGTTGGCAGAGCTTCCCTAGCCCACCCCTTCCCTCGCTGCGGCAACCCTACGGCTGCGGAAACAGGCGCACCAGCAGGCCCGTCCAGCCGGTTTGGTGGCTGGCGCCGAGGCCACGGCCGTCCTCGCCGTGGAAGTACTCGTGAAACAGCAGGTAGTCGCGGAAATGCGGGTCGGTCTGCAGGCGCTCATCGGTGCCAAAGGCAGGCCGGTGGCCGTCGGCGCCCCGCAAAAACAGCTTGCTGAGGCGGTCAGCCAAGTCGGCGGCAATTTCCTGCAGGGTGCACAGCTGCCCCGAACCCGTGGGGTGCTCTACCTGGAAGGAGTCGCCGTAGTAGGCATAGAAGCGCTGCAGCGACTCGATGATGAGGTAGTTGATGGGAAACCAGATGGGGCCGCGCCAGTTGGAGTTGCCCCCAAACATGCCGGAGTCGGACTCGCCGGGCACGTAGGCCACGCTGAAATCGGCCTCGTCGGAGGGGAAGCGGTAGGGGTGCTCGTGGTGGTAGCGCGACAGGGCCCTGATGCCGTAGGGCGAGAGGAATTCCTTCTCATCGAGCATGCGGGAGAGCAGGCACGTGAGGCGGTGCCGGCGCAGCAGCGAGAGGCGGTGGCGCTCGCCTTCGCCCGGCGCCTGCCAGCGCGACACCAGCGCCGCCAAGTGCGGCCGGTGGTCGAGCAGCCAGCGTAGGCGCTGCGTGAACTCGGGCAGGGCGTCGAGAATTTCCTCGTCGAGCACTTCCACGGCGAATAGCGGAATCAGGCCCACAATAGAGCGCACCTTGAGCTTGGTGCGGGTGCCGTCGGGCGTGTGCAGCACGTCGTAGTAGAACTCATCTTCCTCGTCCCACAGGTTGAAGGAGCCATCGCCGCCCTTGGTCATGGCCTCCACAATGTAGAGGAAGTGCTCGAAGAACTTGCCCGCAATTTCCTGGTACACGGGGTTGGTGCGAGCCAGCTCCAGGGCCATGCGCATGAGGTTGAGGGCGTACATGGCCATCCAGCTGGTGCCGTCCGACTGCTCGATGAAGCCGCCGGTGGGCAGCGGGGAGCTGCGGTCGAACACCCCAATGTTGTCCAAGCCCAGGAAGCCCCCCTCGAAGATGTTGCGGCCGTTGCGGTCCTTGCGGTTTACCCACCAGGCAAAGTTGAGGTTGAGCTTGTGGAACACTGACTCCAGAAAGTGCAGGTCGCCCTTGCCGCCGTTCAGCTTCTGGTCCATCTGGTATACGCGCCACGTGGCCCAGGCGTGCACGGGTGGGTTGGCGTCGTTCAGGTTCCACTCATAAGCCGGCAGCTGGCCGTTGGGGTGCATGTACCAATCACGGGTGAGCAGGCGCAGCTGGCTTTTGGCAAACTCCGCGTCCACCATGGCCAGCGGCAGGCAGTGAAAAGCCAGGTCCCAGGCCGCGTACCAGGGGTACTCCCACTTGTCGGGCATGGAGATGATATCGGCGTTGTAGAGGTGGCGCCACTCGCTGTTGCGGCCCTGGCGGCGCTCGCTGGGCGGGGCAACGAAGTCGGGGTCGCCGTCGAGCCACTGCGCCATGTCGTAGTAGTAGTACTGCTTGCTCCAAAGCATGCCCGCGAAGGCCTGCCGCTGCACGTTGCGGGCGTCGGGGCTGGGCAGGTGCTCCTGCAGGCAGTGGTAAAACTCGTCGGCGTCTTGTCGGCGCTGCGCCACTACTGCGGCAAAGTCGGCAAAGGGCGCGGCGTGGGCGTGGGAGGCGTGGCTCAGGCGCACCCGCACCGTTTGCGACCCACGGGCGGGCACGGTCAGGGGGTAGTGCGCGGCCACCTTGGTGCCGCGCTGCGCCGGGTTGATGGCCTGCCGCTGCCCCTTCACGAGGTAGTCGTTGATGCCGTCTTTGAAGTAGCGGCCCTCGCGGGGCAGGTCGTAGAGCCGCACGCCATTGGTGTCGTTGTCGCAGAAAAGCAGGTCCGGCGCGGTGCCCGGCAGGGGATGGTCGCAGTAGAGGCGATACTCGCCCATCTCCTGGTGGGCCATTTCCACCACCCCGGAGCGCACGGACTGCATTTGGGGCCGGTGCCGGTAGTTCTCGTAGCCCCAGGCCCAGGTGTTGCGGTACCAAGCCTGCGGCAGCACGTGCAGGGTGGCCGCTTCCGGCCCCCGGTTGTGCACGGTTATTTGAATCAGCAGGTCTTCGGGACCGGCTTTGGCGTATTCCACGAACACGTCGAAGTAGCGGTTCTCGTTGAAGATGCCCGTGTCGAGCAACTCGAATTCGGGGTCTTCGCGCGTGCGCCGGGCGTTTTCGGTGCGCAGCTGCTCGTAGGGAAACGCCTGCTGCGGGTACTTATACAGCAGCTTCATGTAGGAGTGCGTGGGCGTGCTGTCGAGGTAGTAGTACTGCTCTTTCACGTCCTCGCCGTGGTTGCCCTCGCCATTAGTCAGGCCAAACAGGCGCTCTTTCAGCTGTTCGTCTTTCCCGTTCCAGAGGGCCACGGAAAAGCAGAGCCGCTGCCGGGCATCGCTGATGCCTCCAATGCCTTCTTCGCCCCAGCGGTAGGCGTAGCTGCGGGCCAGGTCGTGGGTAATATAGTCCCAGGCGTTGCCGTCGGCACTGTAGTCTTCGCGTACGGTGCCCCACTGGCGTTCGGTCAGGTAAGGTCCAAATTTTTTCCAGGCAGCGGTTTGGGCGTGGTCTTCGGCTAGGCGTAGTTGTTCTTGGGTCATTGAGTAATCAGTTCGCGGCTGGGGTGCAGGGACTGTACGGGGCATAGGGCCTTTGCGATACCCCAACCCGCGGTTTTAGCGCACCAGCCGGGGCCAGCACTGCCCAAGGGCATCATATCCCAACGGTTAGCCTTGCGGACTTTGGGGCCATGACTGCCCACGGGCTGGCAAGTACGTGCCTGAATTGGGCAAAACGCAGCACCCTCTGCTTTTAAACCACGGCACCTTCCAGCAGCGGCGGAACTGCCTCGAGCGTTACCAGTACAGGCGCAGCCTCCTTCTTCTTCGGCACTACCAAGCGCTTGCTCAGCGCATTGACTGGCATCTCAAAATACTTCCACGAACACCACGCCAGCACAAAAATCAGCGTCATGCACTCCGCCAAAAGCAGCCGGTGGCTCACGGCTGCATTTTCAGAAAACGGCAGGTGCCGATTCAGCCAGGTTAAAAGCGGAAACGCCATATAAAGAATTGACAAATGGTATAGATAGATGCCATAACTCATTTTGCCAATCAGGATGAGAAACTTGTTGTTGAACACCACGCCCAAAGCGCCGCCTTCCTTATCGCCATGGGCCACGAAGTAGCCAATCAGCCACGTAACGAGCACCGCCACCAGGGTGCGTTGGCTCAAAAAGGGCAGGTGAATAGCAAACGCTATTTTTCCCACCATCAGGCCCGCACACGCCACAGCCAATCCGCATAGCCCCAGATACACCTTGCCAAACCACTCGGGTTTCTCCACAATCACCCAGGCCAGCAGGGCCCCAATGCCCAGGGCGTTGAAACAGGTCTGCGGCAGCACGTGTCTAAAGTCGGAAGGTGGCAACACGTGCCGGCTGTAGCACCCTACCGCAATGAAAATAATAATGGTGTGCAGCAGCCACTTCCGGGGCATCAGCACCATGGCAAACGGCCACAGCAGGTAGAACTGCTGCTCGACTGCCATGGTCCACAAATGCGATAAGCGTCCCCACTGCTGGTTCTGATAGATTACAAAATTGCTGGTGAAGTTCAGGTAGCTCCGGTAGTCAGCGGCGGGTGCCCCTTGCAGCAGGCAATCCAGCAGCACAATGAGATAGTAGGCCGGGAATATTCGGAACGCTCTTTTCAGAAAGAAATTCCTGAACACGTCGCGCTTGCGGTACTGTTGCAAGTCCAGGGCTTTGCGGTCTTTCAGCAACAGGGCCGTGATTAGAAATCCGCTGATGGTAAAAAATACGTCGGGCCCGGACACCCTGTCTGAAATGCGAAACAGGATGTGCTCCTTCGGCAGCGAATGATTGCAGAGCACAAACAGGATGGCGATTGCTCTCATCGCATCCAGTTGCTTGATATATTTCATGTAGGCGCGAGATGGTATAGGTGCGAAATAGGCAGAAAGGGTTAGTTCAGGGATTTGAATATACTAAAACTAAGTTTATAAATTCTAAATTCTTATAGATATTTCACCTATTCTCTGGAAATATTTCATTATTAACAGGGCAGCTTGGAGACTGCTGGCGTACCGAAAAGCCCGTGGTGGCCCGGGCGATTCGCCTGGCAGCACCCCCACGGAACAGCACAAATCGGCCATCATCCTGCGGGCACGCTAACGCCGGATGCCGTTGCCATAGCCCTGCCGAAGGCATCAGCATCACCCAGTAGAAACCTAGTAGCCGGAGCGCAACGAGAGGGCACGGTCCGAAAACTAGTATCCACAACAATCCGTATGTGGGCGCTTACCAACATTTGAAGGCATGTCTACTACCCCTCAATTTGGTCCGCAAGAAAAAACCCGTGCCCAGCGCAAAGCCCTAATGGACCGCGCATTTGCTTGGAACACAAAGCAAAACCGGGAGCTGGGGCCATTTGCGAAAGAGCTTTGCCAACGCTACATCGCCGGCGACCTGAGCCTGCCGCAGGTGATTGCCGAGGTAGAGCACATTCACCGCAGCTTATACGCCTGATTATTGTCCGAGCCAGTGGGTGTGAACCAGAAACACTCCGCTTCGGCACCGGCTTAGCCGGCAAACTGCTCCCGCTGGGCCACGGCTGCAAAACTTGCTGGGCCGTCCCTGCGCGACGCTCTGCTTCGCCAGTTCGTCCAGCCCGACGTCTCCGTCGATGTACTGCTGCAATTCCTCGAGCAGTAAGCGCATGGGCTCACTGCCCCAACGGTGCAACCGCCAAGCCCCATTCGGCGTGACGTTGGCGCTTGGCGCGGGCTGCCTATTCGGCAGCAGGCAAGGATGGGTCAATGATAACGATGGGTAAATGAAACCGAAATACGCTTTGTGTTCCACCGGCACAGCTCAGTTTGCACATTCCTTCTTTGATTTATTTACAAAAGAGATTGAAAACGATTGAGCTTAAACCCTGAAAAGTGAGGCACCATTGGGGCTACTTTCTGCACACCCGGTGTAGTCACCGCTGCACCACCAACGAGCTGCGTATCTGAACGCCACATGTCCGGCACAAGCTCGGCATAACCTTTCCGCGCACGACAAGTATCTCTGACGGCGACTTTTTCCATCACTTAACTCCTGCGTGAGCATGACGGCTTCCTCGGACCCCAACGACGAACTACACCGCCCCACGGACCCGGCCCGGCTGGGGGCTGACCAAGGCCCCGGCTCCGCGCCGGAGGACGACCCCAAGGATTTTTCTTCGGTAATGGCCCAGGCCGACGGCAACCCCAACGGCGAGGGCCCACGCCCGCACACCCCCGACAATAACTCCGGGAATATGGAGGCGGGAGGGCAACTGGGGTCTGAATTTGATAAGTTGCGCCGCCAAGGGGCCAGCGGCTCCGCCGACGGTTACGGTGCAGTAGGTCAAAGCGAAGGACTGGGCCGGGCAGGCTTCAACGGCGACGAAGACCGCGGCTACGACCAGAGCGGGCACCGCGGTGGCCTGGGCACCAGCGGCGGACGCGAAGACCTGTCGGGCCGGCACTTCGATGCCGAGGGCAACCCCTTCACCGGGGGCTACAGCGGTGGCGACTACGGCCCGCCGGATGAAGGCATCGCCCAGCGCATCGGCATGAATAGCCAGAACCCCACCGATGAGCCAGCTCCCGGTACAGCGCAAGCGTCTGACGGCAATACTACTAGCGACGAAGACTGACCCACTGCTCTGCTTTCCCCCATTTGGCCCGGGTCACGCTGCGCTAAACCTGCGCCTGCAGGATAATATTCCAATACTATTGGCACCGGCAAAATGCCGACCTTTGCGGCCTCTTATGGCCACTTCTGCTTCCCGACCCTACTCCATCGGCTTCTGGCTGATGTGCTTTTCGTCGTTCCTCTTTTTTCTTAGCTTCAACCTATTGCTGCCCGAGCTGCCCGACCACCTGTCGCGGCTGGGCGGCGGCGAGTATAAGGGCTACATCATTGCCTTGTTTACGCTCACGGCGGCTATTTCGCGGCCGTATTCGGGCAAGCTGGCCGACACCGTGGGGCGCATTCCGGTGATGATATTCGGCTCGCTGGTGTGCTTTCTGTGCGGGTTTTTCTACCCCTGGGCCCTTACCGTGACGGGGTTTCTTACGCTGCGGCTGCTGCACGGCTTCAGCACGGGCTTCAAGCCCACGGGCACGGCGGCCTTCATCGCCGACATAGTGCCCCTGGAGCGGCGCGGTGAGGCCATGGGACTGCTGGGCGTGACCGGCGCACTGGGCCTGGCCTTCGGGCCCGCCCTGGGCTCCTGGATAGCCCAGACGTTCACCCTGAACACGATGTTTTATTGCTCGAGTGCCGTGGCGCTGCTCTCGCTGTTGGTGCAGGGCACCCTCACCGAAACCCTGCCCGAGGCCCAGCGGCAGCGTTTCAGCCTAGGCTTGCTAAAGCTGAAGTGGAGCGAGATTCTGGAGCCGCGCGTGATGTCGCCGGCCATTGTCACCATGCTGTGCCTGTTTCCCTACGGCGCCATGCTCACCGTGGTGCCCGACCAGAGCCGGCTGCTAGGGCTCGAGGGGTCTACCAAGGGCTTGTTCTACGTTTTTCTCACCGTGGCTTCGCTGGCGGTGCGACTCGTGGCTAGCAAGTCGTCCGATATCCACGGGCGGGTGCCGGTGCTACGGGTATCGGCGGGCATACTGGCAGTGGGGCTGGCCCTGCTGGTCTGGTCGCCCACGGTGGAGTGGTTTCTGGCGGCGTCGGTGGTGATGGGCGTGGGCATGGGCCTCAACTCGCCCTCGCTCTACGCCTGGACCATCGACCTGAGCCACCCCGAGCGCCGCGGCCGCGGCGTGGCCACCATGTACATCGCCCTCGAAATTGGCATTGGCGTGGGGGCGCTGCTGGCGGGGTGGCTGTTTGCCAACAAGCCGGGCCGTCTGCCCTATGTACACGGCATGAGCCTGGCGAGCGTGCTCGTGGCTGTGGTGTACTTATACAGTGTGAAATCGACGGGGCCAATGGTGGCGGAAATCATTCCGCAGCCTGCCCCCGAGCCGTCGCCCGAGGAGGTGGTCTAGTTGCAAGCCTTTGGCTTAGGGCCTACCCATTAGCACGTCCATCCCGCGCCTGTTGTGCTTAGTGGCACAGCACGGCAGCCCGTTGGCCAATGGCCGCGAATGTTATTTATTTTCAGTCTTGAATAAATAACTGCTTTCTATGATTATCGAGCCCAAAACCCGTTTGTTTTTAGGATTTCGAAGATTACTTTTAGCATTTCAAAGACTGTCTACCCCTCTCTTTTTCTGCTGATGCAAGCATCTTTACTGCTCCGCCTTTGGTGGCGGAGCTTGCCCGCGCTGCTCGGATGCTGGCTGGCGGCCGGAACCGCGTGGGCCCAGCCCGAACCCATCAAATACGGCCAGATTGACAAGCAGGACCTAACGGCCACGCCCTTCGTGGCCGACAGTGCTGCGGCTGCCGTGGTGCTGTGCGACTTTGGCCGCTCGCGCATGCGGGGCAAGCGCGATGGCCTGGAAGTGGTATTTGAGCGGGTCACGCGCATCAAAATCCTGAAAAAGTCGGGCTACGAGGAAGCTACCGTAGAAATACCGCTGTACCACCGCGACGGAAACTCGGAGAAGGTCTTCAACCTGCGCGGCTTCACCTACAACCTGGTGAATGGCAACGTGGAGAAAACCAAGCTGGAGGCCAGCGGTGCCTTCATCGAAAAGCGCACGGCCCACCTTCAGGTGCAGAAATTCACGCTGCCCAACGTGCGCGAGGGTTCCGTGATTGAGTATGCATACACCCTGACTTCGGACTTCCTGTTCAATTTTCAGGACTGGACCTTTCAGCGCGACATTCCGGTGCGCTGGAGCGAGTACCGGTCCAGCATTCCCACGTTCTACAAGTACAACATCCTGTACCAAGGCATTAGGCCACCCGATGTCAACTTGATGAGCGTGGGCTCGGTCAGCCTGCTCCTCGACCGAACCGTGCAGGGAGGCCTGGGCACCGGCCAGAGCGCGGGCAACATGACCCTCAGCGCCACCACCGAAGACCACCAGTGGGTGCTGAAAAACGTGCCCGCGTTTCAGCCGGAGCCTTACATGACCACCGCCCGGGACTACACGGCCCGGCTGGACTTTGAGCTGACCGGCGAGCAGTGGCCCGACGTTCCCTACCGCGACCTGACCGGCAGCTGGGATAAAATAAACGAGCGGCTGCTGGGCATGGAAGACTTTGGCGGGCGCATTGGCCGGGTCGGCTTCTTGCAAGACCAGTTGCAGGGCCTGAGTACGCAGTACCCCGACATCAAAGCCCGGGCCGCCGCCGTGCGCCAGGTGGTAATGGCCGCCGTGCGCTACGACGGCCACGACCGCCTTTATGCCTTGGAGCCCCTGCGCAAGGCTTTCGACGCGCATCGCGGCTCTTCCGCCGACGTGAACCTGTTGCTGCTTTCGGCTCTGCAGCAGGCAGGCATCGCGGCGCATCCGCTCCTGCTCAGCACCCGCGAGCACGGCCGCGTGAACAAAGAATACCCGCTGCTCGACCGCTTCAACTACGTGCTGGCGCTGGTACCCTTGGCCGATGGCAAAGACCTGCTGGTGGATGCCACCGAGCCGCTGCTGCCCTGCGGCGTACTGCCCGAGCGCTGCCTCAACCGCGTGGGTCGCCTCGTGAGCAAGGTGCCGGCCCAGGCCCGCTGGGTAGACGTGGTGCCTGGCCAGCGCCACGTGCATTTTCAGCAAGTGCACATGACCTTGGATGCCCAGGGTGGCCTCAGCGGCAAGGTCCACGAGGAGTTTGGGGGCTACGCTGCCTCCGATGCCCGCACCGAGCTGGCCACGCAGGGAGAGAAAAAATACCTGGCGGGAGTGCGGCAGCGCCACGAAGGCTGGGCCCTGCCCACCCTGACCCTGGGCCAGGTCGACAACCCCGATAAGCCCCTGACACTGGACTACGAGTTTCGCCAACCAGTGGTCGGAGAGCCGGCCACTGGTCCCCTCTACTTAAGCCCACTTAGTGAGTTTAGCTCGGGGCAAAATCCTTTCAGGCGAGAATCCCGGGCCTTCGCCGTCGATTTTGGCGCGGCGCAGGATGAAATACTTATCGTGAACCTCACCCTGCCCGAGGGCTATGAGCTGGCCGAAATGCCCAAGGCTGCCGTGGTCGACCTGCCCCGGGAAGGTGGTCGGTTCCGCTACAGTGTCAGCAACAACTTGCCCGGGGTGGTGCATCTTTCTAGCCGCCTCACCCTGCCCAATGCCGTGTATCCGGCCGAAGACTACGCCAACCTGCGCGAGCTGTACCGCCTGCTACTGGCCCGCCAGAGCGAAAAACTCGCTATTCAGAAAAAAGCTAGCCGCTGAGCCCGCGCCGCAAAAGCAGGAAAACGCTTTGTTTAGTGCTTGCCATTCAGCATGCTGCCCCTAGCTTTAGGCGCCTTACTTCTATTCCCTCACTCCTTCTTTTCCTTTTGCATGAAAGTACCTCTACTTTACCCCGCAACCCTGGCAGCCCTGCTGAGCAGCTTTGCTGCACAGGCCCAGTCCGAGCCCATTAAGTTTGGCAAGCCCGACCCCAAAGACCTCACCAACGCGCCCTTTGTGGCCGACAGCGCGGCCTCTGCCGTGGTGCTCTGTGACTACGGCACCGCCACCTTCCAATACATCAGCAACGACTTCAAGCTGGTGTCGGAACGCATTACCCGCATCAAAATCCTAAAAAAATCGGGCTACGATGTGGCCACCGTGCAGGTGCCGCTCTATCATCGGGCCACCAACGAGGAAAAACTCTCTGCCCTGCGCGGCTTTACTTACAACCTGGTAAACGGGCAGGTGCAGAAAACGAAGCTGGAAAGCAGCAACACCTTCACCGAGGAGCGCACCCAAAACGTGCGGGTGCGCAAGTTCACGCTGCCCGATGTGCGCGAAGGCTCGGTGATTGAGTACGCCTACACGGTGACGTCGGACTTCTTCTTTAACTTCCAGGACTGGTCTTTTCAACGCGATATCCCCACGCGCTGGAGCGAGTTTCGGGCCTCGATTCCGGAGTATTTTGACTACAAGATGCTGCTGCAGGGGTATCATTCCCTGGCCGTGCAAACAAAGGAAGAAAACCTAACGCAGTTCACGGAGCGCTACGCGGGCACCACTACTGGCGGTGGCTTCAGCACCTCCCGGGAAGGCCCCAGCAGCGCCACTGCCACGGCCCACGTCATGAGCTACAAATGGGCCATGAAGGACGTGCCCGGGTTCCGCAACGAGCCCTACATGACCACGTCGGAAGACTACGTGGCCCGGCTCAATTTTCAGCTGGCGGGCGTGCGGTTTCCGGGCCAGGCCTATAACAACGTGGCCGGCACCTGGGAAAAGATTAACACAGAGCTGCTGAGCGACGACGATTTTGGCATGCAGCTCGACCGCGGCAGTTTGCTCAAGGACCAAGTGGTGACCTTGGTGGCGAAATATCCCGATACCGAAGCTCGGGCTGCGGCCGTGCGCCAAGTGGTGATGGCCGCCGTGCGCTACGACGGCACCGACCGATACAAAACCACGAGCCCGCTCCGCAAGGCCCTGGAAGCCCACCGGGGTACTTCGGCCGATGTCAACCTGTTGCTCATCGCGGCCCTGCGCACTGCCGGAGTCCCGGCCCACCCCCTGTTGCTGAGCACCCGCAGCCACGGCCGCGTCAACCAGTCGCTGCCCATGCTCGACCGCTTCAATTACGTGGTAGCCCTGGTGCCGATGCCCGACGGCAAGGAGCTGCTGGTGGATGCCACCGAGCCGCTGCTGCCTTGCGGTGTGCTGCCCGAGCGCTGCCTCAACCAAACCGGCCGGCTCATCATGAAAAACGCCAACGAAGGGCGTTGGGTCGACCTTACCCCTACCCAGCGCTACGTGCATTACCAGCAAATAAATCTGACGCTGGACGCCGAGGGCGGGCTAGCGGGCAAGGTGCACGAAGAACATGGCGGCTACGCCGCCGCCGATGTGCGCAAGGAGATTAGCCGCCTGGGCGAGAAAAAATACTTCGCCGAGCTCACCAGCCACCACACCGGCTGGACCTTGCCCAAGTTTGCAGTGGTCGAGCGCGACAACGTGGCCAAGCCCTTGGCTTTGGACTATGAGTTTGTCCAGCCCGCCGATGACAACGCTACGGCTGGCACCTTGTACCTGAGCCCGCTGCGTGATTTCAGCAGCGAGCAGAATCCGTTCCGGCACGACGAGCGCCTCTTCCCCATCGACTTCGGTGCCCTGCGGGACGAAACCACCATGATAACCTTGAACCTGCCCGAAGGCTACGAGCTGGCCGAAACGCCTAAGGCCACCGTGGTTGAGCTGCCCAATGGGGGCGGCCGCTTCCTCTACAACGTCACGGCCACTACGCCCGGCACGGTGCAGCTCACCAGCCGCCTGAACCTGCGGAAACCGGTTTATTCGGCCGAAGAATACACTCATTTGCGCGAGTTTTATCGCCTGATGCTAGAAAAGCATGGCGAGAAGCTGGTGGCTAAGAAAAAGGTATAGCTGCCTGCATAAACAGACCAAACGCCGGGCTAGGCTTTGCGCAGCACGCCTTTCTTTCGGCCCTATCTTTTATAGTCAAGACTTACCTATCCGTGAAAGCACTGCTACCCCTCATTGCTGCGCTGCCACTCAGCAGCTTCCTGTTACTAAACTCCAGCCCTCCCGCCCCGAAGTACGCCGTAGAAGACATTCCAGCGTCGCTACGCGAAGGAGCTCACGCCGTGCTCCGCGCCGACGACGAAGTAGTTACCATTAAATCGCCGGGGCGGCTGGTACACACCGTGCACCGAGTGATAACCGTGCTTGACGCGGCTGGCGACAACTTCGGCCGCCACTCTGTAGGCTACGACGCCCTCAATACCGTGAGCTACCTGCGCGGCGCCGTGTACGATGCCAGCGGCCGCCTGCTGCACCAACTCCGCGCTGCCGAAGTCCACGACCAGGGCATGGGCGACGCCGGCGGCAGCTTCATGACCGATGTGCGGGTGCGCTATGCCGACTTGCGCCAGCCCCAGGGGCCGTATACGGTGGAATTCGACTACGAAATAGTATCGGACAACACCCTGTTCTACCCTGACTGGCAACCGCAGGAAGAAGAAGGCCTTGCTGTGCAAAGCGCGACCCTCCGCGTGAGTACCCCCACTACCCTCCCCCTGCGCTACCAGGAGCGCCAGTTGCCCGGGGGCACTACCGTAGCGCACACCACCGCCGGCAACCAGGAAATATACCAGTGGCAGCTGGCCAACCTGCCCGCCCTTGACGACGAGGAGGTTGCGCCGCCATTGGCCTACACCTCCCCGGCCGTGGTGCTGGCCCCGGCCGCTTTCGAGGTGCAAGGGCACAAAGGCACCGCCGCCAGCTGGCAAAGCTTTGGGCAGTGGAACTATGAGCTGAATGCGGGCCGCGACCAGCTCCCGCCGGCCATCCTGGCCAAAGTGGCTGCTTTGGTTAAGGACGCCCCCGATGCTCGCACCCGCGCCCAGCGCATCTACAGCATGCTGCAGGGCAGCACGCGCTACATTTCGGTGCAGCTTGGATTGGGCGGTTGGCAAACCTTCCCTGCTAGCTCGGTGGCCGGCAACGGCTACGGCGACTGCAAGGCGCTGAGCAACTACACCAAGGCGCTGCTGGCCGCGGCCGGCGTGCCGTCCTACGTGGCCCTGGTGGGTGCCGGCTCTGACCGCCCCGACCTGCGCCCGGATTTTCCCAGCTCCCAGTTCAACCACGCCATACTGTGCGTGCCCATGGCCCAAGCCGGCCGGCCCGACACGCTGTGGCTGGAATGCACCAGCCAAACCAACCCGTTCGGCTACATGGGTAGCTTCACCGGCAACCGCCATGCGCTGCTGCTCACGCCTCAGGGCGGCCAGTTGGTAGCTACCCCGCGCTACGGCGCCGCCGAAAACCGCCAAGTACGCCGCATCGACTTGTTTTTAGACGCTGTGGGCGGGGCTACCGCCACGGCCCGCACTCTGCGCACCGGCCAGGAGCAAGACTTCTACTCTCAGCTGCTGCACGAGCTGGGGCCCGCTGAACAGAAAAAGTACGTAACCGACCGCCTTCGGCTACCCACGTTCACCCTCACCAAATTCAACCTGGCGGCCACGCCGGCCAGCCCTACCCCGGGCGTAGTTGAAACGCTAGGCCTTTCCCTGCCGGGCTTTGCCGTGCCCAGCGGCAAGCGCGTGTTCATCAATGCTAACTTATTGAGCCGTTTGCCCGCCCTGCCCACGCAGGTAGGCGAGCGCCAGGCCGCCGTGTGGCTGCCCCGCGCCAGCTTGCACGCCGACACCGTGCGCCTGCACCTGCCTGCCGGCTTCCGGGCCGAGACCTTGCCCGTCGCTGTTCAGTTCAGCACCGATTATGGCACCTACGCCTGCCAGTACCAGTCCCTGCCCGATGGCACCGTGCAGTACACCCGCCGCCTGGAGCTAAAGCGCGCCCAACTGCCCCGCACCGCCTACGCCGGCTACCTGGACTTCCGCCGCAAAATCAGCATTGCTGATAAGGCACAAGCGGTGCTGCTCAAGACCGAGAGCTAGGACCGTATCCGACATTGCGAGGAGGCACGACGAAGCAATCCGTCCTCTCAGAGCGACCAACCCTAAAAAGTAAAAAGCCCCGGCACTGCGCAGTGCCGGGGCTTTTTACTTTTTAGGTCGTTGCTCCGATCTGACCGCTTGTCGGAGCAACGATTTCCGGCGCCCAACAATCCGCTGCCCGACAACCGTAAAATGTGGGTAAAGACCAAGCACTGAGCAATGCTGGGGCTTTTCACCTCTCAGGGTTGGTCGCTCTGAGAGGACGGATTGCTTCGTCGTGCCTCCTCGCAATGACAAGGCAGCATCTAGTCTGCTTAAAACTTCACCCGCATCTGGGCCTTCACTTCCCCGCGCAGCGGCCCCTGGATGGTTTCCAGTCCAGTTCCCACCGTGTTCTGGTACCGATACCGCGTCTCCGCGTACCGCAGCCAGAAGCTGATGGCGCGATTAACGCGTAGTTCGGCAATGCCATATATCCGTGTGCCCTGGCCATAAAGGGCTGGGATGGATACGGCCAGCAGCACGTCCTGCTCATACACGTACTGGCGGGTATCGTAGTCGTCGGAGTCGAAAAGAGAGTAGCGGGCCGTGAGCTTGAGGGACGGGCTAAGGCGGTAGCTCACGTCCTGAGCCAGCACGTAGCCACGCCGCCAGGCCCGGCCGTCGTCGTCGCGCAGGCGCGAGGCCTGCACGCGGGTGCGCAATTCCAGGGAAGTGGTGGACGCCACGTTGTAATACATCAGCACACTCTGCCGCAGCTGCTGGCCGGGCAACGGAATGGGGCGGGTCTGGCCATCCGTTGGCAGGTCGCGGGGCTTGAGGCGCTGGCGCAGCTGCATGTAAAGCAGGCTGGCTTTGGCTGGCGTAAAGGCCAGGCGTAGCAAGGCATCGTGGCCATGGGTGGGGGCACTGGCCCGGTAGCGCAGCCAGGGAAAACTAAATTGGTCGTAGTAGGCCGATATTTCCCACCTAGCCACGGGCCGCACTTTCAGGCCCAGGTAAACGCCGGTTTCGTTGATATTGCGGGTGTTTTCGCCAAAAGCATTACCGTAGATGGTGTGAAAATTGGCGTCGTAGTGCCGCGCCAGCACTGCCGCATCCACGGTGGGGCCCAGGCTGGCCAGCAGGCCGTTCACGGTGCCCAGGCCGCCGCTGCTGCTCCGGGCTGTTTCGCCAAAGAGCAACAGGTTGTGCCACACATAGCTGTAGTTCAGGGACAGCGCCAGGTTTTGCTTGCCGCTGAACTCAAACCGGTTGTAAGGCTCGGCGCGCTTCAGCAGCGGAGTGCCGTAGTGAGTAAATACGCCGGTGGCCGCCACGGCCAGGTTGCCATTGCGGCTGGTGTAGCCCAAGTTGCCGCCCCCAACCGTTTCGGCCAATTGGTGACGGTTTGCTATTTCGGAGGCCGTGCGATGAAACCCCGTGTAGAGCAGCCCAGACGTAAATTCATCGAACTGCGCCAAGGAATCCTGTGCTTGCTGCAGGTTGGCATCCACGTTCTTATGCGAGGCGAAGCCCGTGGCCTGCACCATGGGCGTCACCTGCACCGTGGCCGCGCCTCCCCGAAAAAACGAGTTTTCGAGCAGCGAGGAATAAGCCCGCACGCCCACCGACGAACGCCGCAGGGTGGTAATGGTTTCGGCACCCTTGCCCACGCCCAGGCCCGACGATAGCAGCAGGCCCTGGCCGAACTGCAGCTGGTAGTCGCCCAGCGCCAGGGTTTTCAGCCGCCCCCGCTCTTGCAGCAGCAAATGCGCCGACACATAATCGGCGCCAAACTGCCCGTTTTTCGGGTTCCAGGTCAGGGGCTCACCGGCGTCTTTTTCCATCGCAAAGCCCAAGCTGAAATCCTTGGTGTGGCTCATCCGGTAGCGAATCAGCATCTTATCGGGCGAGCCGAGGTAGCGCGTGGTGGGTCGTCCCTGAAACAAGGTGGGCGGCGTGTAGCCCCGGCGCTGCTGCAGCACCCGTTCGTAGCGCAGGTATAGGGCATTGTTGTCTTCTCTGGCAATGCGCTGCCACAGCGAGCCCCGCGAGGCATTTTGATTGCTACTCAGCACGCTCATAAAGGGCAGAATGCGGTTGATAGTCCGCAGTTCGTAGCCTTCAATGCTTTGTAGCTCATACACGCTCAGCAGGTCGCCGTTGGCCTCGCGGTGCCGAAGCAGGGTGGTTATCTGGTTTTCGCTCAGCAGCAGCAACGACCGCAGCTCTTCGCGGGTAGCAGTGTTGAGGTTGATGGGGGTTTGATAATACTGCAGCAGCGTTTCGTAGAGGTCCTCGTAAGGCACCTGGTCCGACTGTATTTCGGCAAATAACTCCTGCGTAAGTCGGTCCAGGTCGGGGGCCCGGCGCACATATTCCTGAGCGGAAACCGGGTTATTAATTAATAATTGGCCGTTAATAATTAATAACCCGACAATCAGAATCCTGCATTTATTAAACAAATAATTAATTCGCTCTAAGTATTGACTTAGATTAAAAGTAGCGCGTTTTATCATCTCTGATTTTTTAATTAATAATTGAGAATTAGTAATTAAAAATCACTTGCCCCACGATTTGCTCACGCTCAGGTGCTGGCTAAAGCCCAGCGCTTGCTGAAATGCGGCAGCGTAGTCTATCTGGAAAGCGCCGGCCAGCACGCCAATGCCGGCGCTGGCTTGTTCGGTGAGAGTAGCCAGCCCCATTCGGGCCACCAGTACGGGCACGGGCCGATATTCCATCCCGGCTTTGAAATTGGCGTCTCGCTCCACATCTTTCTCGGTTTCAACCACGAGCAGCACTTGCGTGCTGGGGCGGTAAGCCAGGCCGGCTTTGAGTACGGTGGGCACCCGCTCGTCCTGGTAGCTGGCCAGCCGGGTTTGGCTGAAGTTGTAGAGCGAGGCGCCGAAGGTTAGCCGCTGGGGCACTACTTCAATTTGCCCGCCCAACGTGCCCAGCAGCACGCGCCGGCTGCCCAGGCCCTCGATGCTTACCTGCAATAAATCGACGCGTCCGCCCAGGCTGATTTGCCCGAAGCGGTAGCCGTAGCCAACCCCTAGCCGGGTTTCGTTATAAAGCTGGCCGCCGAAGCGCACAGCCTCGAAGGCCACCACACCGTGGCGGGCCCAGCCTTGTGCCGGAGCAACCAGGGCCTGCGTTGGAACCGTGCCATCAGTGGCAAACGACGCGCCCGGCGTGCGTCCAACAGGCAACGCAATCGTGAGGGCGCCCACGTTCAGGGCCGGACTGAAGTAGCGGTTTTCAGCATAAAAGCCTACTGTGGGCTGCTGAATCTCGCCCAGGCCCGCCGCGTTGTTGCCCATGCTCCAGACCTCTCCCGCCAGCGCCACCGAGGCATTGCCCAACGAGGCCGCCCGGGCGCCCCGCACGCCGGGGCCATTGCCCTGAGCCGCTGCCGAGCCAACCGGCACCAAGTTGAAACATCCTAAAAAAAAGCTAAAAAATAAAAGAACCCGAGGCCCACAGTACACCATGCCGGGAAGGTAACACGCTGCTGGCAAATGGCTGAGCTTGCTGCCGAAATTATTTTGTTGGGGTTTGTGGTTATGCTATTCGGCCCCATTGCCGAACTTGCCGCCTTATGCCCCGCTCCTTCTCTGCCGCGCCGCGCCGCGAAACGCTTCTTTATAAAAACCAACCCCTTAGCTACACCCTTGTCTTTCGGTCGCGCCGCACCATCGGCTTTGCCGTTCGGCCCGATGGCAGCGTGCACGTAAGCGCCCCAGCCGGAATTTCGGCCGAGTGGGTGGCCCAGCAAGTTCTTAAAAGAGCCGACTGGATTCTGAAGCACCAGGCCACCTTTGCCAGCCGCCCGGCCCCCGCTCCTTCCCGCCGCTTTGAAGCCGGCAGCACCCAATATTACCAAGGCCAGCCTTACCGGCTGCGCTTCGAATCAGCCCCCCGCGCTACCGTCTCCCTCGCCGGCGAAGAGCTGGTGCTTGCCACTCCCACTACCCCCACGCCTGCCCAGGCCGAAGCCCTGCTCCATGCCTGGTACGCCCGCCAGGCCAGCGCTCACTTCGCCGATTCGCTGGAGCGGGTGTGGCCACGCTTTGCGGAATTCAACCTGACCCGTCCCGCCTTGTTTGTGCGCGCCATGCGCACCCGCTGGGGCAGCTGCACACCCCGCTCGGCCCGCATTCGTCTCAGCCCGGAGCTTGTACGGGCCCGGCCCGAATGCCTCGACTATGTGCTGCTGCACGAGTGCTGCCACTTGCTGGTGGGCGACCACTCCAAAGCCTTTTATGACCTGCAAACGCGGCTTATGCCCGATTGGAAACAGTGGAAGGCAGAGCTGAATGCGCTGCCGAAGTAGCCCGTTCCAAACCTGCACCATCGGGCTACTACCTACACATTCATCAGCCGCTCGGCATTTACCTTCACTCCTATGTCCCGGCTGTTTCGCGCCCTTTTTCTTGCACTCGTCTGGTTTTACCGGAATTTTATTTCGCCGCTCACCCCGGCGAGCTGCCGCTACACGCCCACCTGCTCGGCGTATGCGGCCGAGGCCATCACCAAGTACGGCCCGTGGCGCGGCGGGCGCATGGCCCTGCGCCGCATAGCCAGCTGCCACCCCTGGGGTGGCCACGGCTTCGACCCCGTTCCGTAGTTCCGGGAAGAGTTAGCAGTCCGGGGCTTATTGCCGATTTAATAGCCCCTGCCACCGGCCAGTTCTTCGCTTGCCCGTACCATAGCAGGTGGCTTTCGTATAGGCTGCATTCACCCTCTGCTTGATTCTTTCGATGCGCTTATTCCCATTGTTGCCCGCAGCACTCGCCGTTCTACTCTCATCCGCCGCTTGCTCACAAGCCAACTCCGACGAAACCGCAGCATCAACCGATGCGCCTGAGGGCAAAACCGGTAAGAAAAAGAAGAAAGACAAGGAATCACTAGAGAACCGCATGATTGATGCTGCCGTGCCCGGCCTGCGTCGCCTGGGCACCCTCGAGGGCGTTTCCGAAAGCTCGGGCCTGGCCCCTGGCCCTCAGCCCGGCACCTACTACACTTTTGGTGATAATGGCAACCCGCCCATCATTTACCAAATTGATGGCACGGGCAAGGTGACCAATCAACTGAACATCGGGGCCAAAAACAAGGACTGGGAAAGCCTAACCCGCGACCCGCAGGGCACCTACTTCATCGGCGACTGCGGCAACAACAACTCCGACCGCACCGACCTGCGCCTGCTGCGTTTTAACCCCGCCAGCCCGCAGCAAATTGGCGTCATCAAGTTCACCTACCCCGACCAAAACGAGTTTCCACCCAAGAAAAAGCAGCGCAACTTCGACTGCGAAGCCATTGTGTGGCAAGACGGTAAGGTCTGGCTTTTCACCAAAGACCAGCAGGAGCAAGCCAGCAACGTGTATACCGTGCCCGACCAGCCCGGCACCCACACTGCCAAACGTGTGGGCAGCATCGCTGTTCCTGGCCGCGTCACCGACGCGGCGCTCAGTCCCAGTGGGCGCCGCCTTGTGCTGCTGGGTCGGGGCGAGCTGTTCATTCTGGATGGCAGTTCCTGGGCCGAAATTCTCAAGGCCAAGCCTCGTCGGCTAGACCTCGCCGGTACCGGCCAAACGGAAGGGTCCGTCTTTCAGGATGAAAACACCCTTCTAATCAGCACCGAAGAAGGCGGGTTCTACGAGTTCAAGCTGCCCTGAAAGAGCACAGGAAGGTAAGCAGCACTCTCTTACACGTGATGCAGCGCGCAGCGAAGCGCTTATTTTTTCTGCCCGCGCGGCTGGTTGTAAGTAGGCACTGGGCCCGCCTGGGGCTGGGGTGGCACCTGCCCCGAGGGCTGCGCTCCCTCTTCCAAACCTAGGTCGCGCGGAGCGTAGCCATACGGGTTTTGGGGGTCTTTGCCAGCCCGCCACAGCACCCAGATTCCGATAATTATCAGCGGAATGCTCAATAGCTGGCCTTGATTGAAGAGGTTGCCATCTTCAAAAGCCACTTGGTTTTCCTTCAGGAATTCGCCCAAAAAGCGCTGGGTGAACAGCAACACCACAAACAGGCCAAACAACTGCCCGCGGGGAGTGCGCTCCTTGGTGCGGTTCCACATGGAGTAAAGCAGGATGAGCAGAAACACGCAAAACAGCGCCTCGTAAAGCTGCGTGGGGTGGCGAGGCACCGCCACGCCGTCTACCAGGTGTTCGATGTCGCGCGGAAAAATGAAGGCCCACGGCACATCCGTGGGCTTGCCCACAATTTCAGAGTTCATCAAGTTGCCAGTGCGGATGCAGGCACCGCCCAATGCTACCACAATCACAATGCGGTCGAGCACCCATAGGTAATCGAACTTGTTATTGCGGGCAAACAGCCAGCAGGCCAGCAGAATGCCAATAGTGGCGCCGTGGCTGGCCAAGCCGCCCTGCCAGATGCGGAACACCACCATGGGGTCGGCCAGCAGTGCGTCGAGGTCGTAGAATAGCATGTGACCCAGGCGTGCGCCTACTATGGTACCAATCAGCATATAGATGGTAATTACATCGACCCACTGCGGGGAGGTGCGCTCCGAGCGGTAGATATGCGTCAGCACAAATGTGCCCAACACGAAGGGCAGCATAAAAAACAGCCCGTACCAGCGCAACGTAATCGGCCCTAGCTGGGTGCCAAACACCGACCATGGGCCAAAGGCGTGAATGATGGGGTCAACGTTCCAGTAAATGGCGGCGAGGAAAGGCAGCATGCGAACAAAAATGAAATGTGGGTTCAAAGGTACTCAGCCGCTTGTGCTCGCCGCCTTGCGCACGAGGCAACTGCTCCAATTGGTTTCAGAAGAGCCGGGCGGTTGGAAGGGCATGATCTGCCCCCACAGCAGGCCCGGCGGGCGAGAGAAATCAGCGTTGCAACTGCTGCGGCAGTTGCTGGTTGGGCCTGGTGCTTCCCGTAGCGGTGCCGCCTCCCCGGAATCCCGAACCGTCGCCGCTCAGGCTGAGGACCAGCACCCCCAGCAGCGCGGCATAAGCCGGCCGGCGCAGCCAGCCGGGCAGCAAATTCTTATCCTCTGCGGCTGTGGCAACGAGGCGGGCCTGCACCCGACTGTAGAAAAACGGCCGGGGCCGGGCTAGTGGCTGGTGGCGGAGCTGGTGCAACAAGTCGTCCCATGCCGGGTCCGAATCGGGGCGAACGGAGGAATTAGCCATGGCGGAAATGGGGTTGCAAGTGGTAACGAAGGGTTTTGCGGGCCCGATACAGCAGCGACTCCACGGCGGGCACGGTGGTGGCAAGCACGGCCGCGATTTCTTCGTAGCTCAGCTCCTGCTCGTGGCGCAGGGTGAAGGCCACCTTCTGCTGGTCGGGCAAGCGGGCCAGGTGGTCTAGCAACAGTCCGAGTTGCTGTTGCCCTTCCAGCAGGGCCAGCGGGTGCTCGTGGGTGGGCAGGTCGTGCAGCACTTCATTGCCGAAACCCAACAAACTGGTGAAATAAGCAAACCGTTTTTTTGCCTGGGCCCGCCGCAGTTGTTTCAGTGCCCGTGACGTTGCCAGCCGGTACAGCCAAGTGCTCAGGGCCGCCTCGCCCCGAAACCGACCGATAGTCTGATGCACCTCCACAAACACCTCCTGCGCTACGTCTTCTGCCTCTTCCGGTGACCGGAGCAGCGACAGCACCGTGCGATAGATGCGGTCTTGATAGCGCTCTACCAAGATTCGAAAAGCAGCTTCGCTGCCCTGCTGCAACTGCGACACCAGTTCAGCCTCGGCTGCAGCCGCTGGGCTGTTCAGACAGAGCGCGGCCGGTGGGTCGTCAGTCAGCAGCAAGGGGAGAGAGTAAGCCACAAATTAGGAGCGAAAATGCTGGCAAAGAACTGCCCGAGCATCAACTAAGCAGGAACTACAATGCCTTAGGCCCCATTTGCCTGACAACCTTGCGCGGATTTCAGCTTTTTATTTCCGTTATCTGAATTCCTGCCGCTTTACACCAGCCAGAGCGGCTGCTACAACGCCGCCAGCTCCTCGGCAAACCCACCGCTGAGAATAGGAAAGCGCAGCCACGAACGCGGGTCCACGTTATAATCGTCGAGGTGGAAGCTGGGCGCATACCGCTCCCGCTTCCACTGGTTGCGGCTCCAGAGCGTGTAGAAGCGGCGCACAAACGTTTTAAGCTCCTCGCGGTCGAAGCCAGTGTCTTCGGTTTCGAGCGCTGCCAGCACCTTGCTCGGGCTGAGGCGGTCGTAGAATGCCAGCCGCTCGATGCGGTTGAGCAGCGTGTAGGGCATGAGGTCCCGCTCGTCGGTTTGCTTCTCTTCCAAGGGCCGCAGTTCGGCGGTAGGCTGCAGGGCATTCACGTGGCGCAGAGCGGAGTAGCCCAACTCGGTTTCAGCCCAGCGCAGCCACTTTTTCACAAAGTCCTTGTCGACGCCCGCAATGGGCGAGATGCTGCCCGCCGTGTCGCCGTCCATGGTGCAGTAGCCCACGCTGGCCTCCGAGCGGTTCGACGTTGTGATGAGCAAGGCATTCTGCACGTTGGCCAGCAGCCAAATGGCCGGGGCCCGCACCCGTGCCTGAATGTTCTGCAGGGCCAAGTCATCGGTTTTCCAGGTCAGCTCCCGGTCCAGCGCCCGCTGAATTTTGCCCACGTAGCCGGCCACTTCCTCGTCAATTTCCCAGTTATGAAAGCGGGCGCCGATGCTGTCGGCCAGTTCTTTGGCCGAGTTAAAGGTGTCGTTCGACGAATTCACGGTGCCCTGGTATGCACACGTGAGCAGGTGGGCCACCAGTTCCTGCTTGGTGCTGAGTTCCGCTGGAGCCACAGTATCTTCCTCTGCCACTACCTGGGCTGCTTTGCCGCCAGCGCCTTCCTGCTGCACCACCGTTTTGGCGGCTACCGGAAAGCAGCCGCAGCGGCGCTTAAACTCTTCTGCGCCCAACTCTTCCACGCCCAGCCGCACCATTTCGGCCACGCCCACGGCGCAAAAGCAGGAGTCAGCCCCACCGCTAAGGCTCAGCACAAAGCCCCGGGTACGCGACTTGCGCATGTAGTCAAACAGTCCCAGGCTCATTGCCTGGTTCAGCTCTTTGTACTCATCCGGCTCGGCCAAGGGCACTATATCTGCCGCCGGCGCCAGCTCGATTTCAAAATCCACGTCCATCCACTCCAAATCAACTTCTTTGAAGCTCAGCAACTGGTTGCGCAACAGCAAATGGCCGTTGCGGGCCACTAGAATCTCGCCGTCGTAAATTACACGCCCCGCCTCATTGCCCAGCAGGTTGGCGTAGAGGTAGGTGCAGTTGAACGTGCGCGACGCCTTCATCACCAGCTGGTAGCGCACGTCGGTTTTGCTCATGGCAAAGTGGCTGGCTGAGGGGTTCACAATCAAGTCAACCTTGCCCACCAGGCGGCTGGCCGGGCGCACGTCATCGGGGTGCCACGCATCTTCGCATATCTCGAAGCCGAAGCGCACGCCGTTGTGCTCGAAAATTAGGTCGCCCAGTGGCCACTGCTCCCCTTCCCATTCCACTGTCGTGGTTTCACCAGCTGGCCAGGGCGTAAAAAACCGGGTTTCGTAATGCACCCCATCGTTGGCCAGAAATTGCTTGGCTGCAAAGCCCAGAATCTCGCCATTGCGCAACACGGCGGCCGTGTTATAGGTGCGCTTGTGCAGCCGCACCGGCAGGCCCACCACCACGCAAATGCCCTCGGACCACTGTCGCACTTGCTGCAAGTAAGCCAGCGCCGCCTCGGGCATCCAGTCGCTCAGAAACAGGTCTTCACAGCCATAGCCAGTCAGGCACAACTCTGGCAAACATAACAGCTCCACGCCGTTTTCCTTCGCCATCTCAATGGCAATGCGGATGTTGCGAAGGTTGTGCTCCCAGTCGATGGGAATCTGGTTGAGGGCGGCGCCGGCTATTCTCATAAGAAAGAAGAAGGAGTATTTCTACAAATCAACTCCTTTTTAGCTCATCAGGTTGCCCTTTGCCGCTTGAAGGCTTTCCAGGAGCTTTACGAAACGCCCAGTGCCTGCAGCGCCCGGTCGGCTGCCAGCTGCTCTGCCTGCTTCTTGCTCAGCCCCATCCCGGTGGCTACTACTTCCTCATCCAGCAGCACCGTGGCGGTAAATTCCATCATACCGCCGGGCCGTGCTTCTCCCGTAATGTCGTAGCGCAGAGTCTTGCCCTGGCGCTGGGCCCATTCCACCAGTTTGCTCTTGAAATTGGCCGTGGTAGTGGTCAGCGTGTGCACATCCACAAAGCCTTTGACGAGGCGCGTCAGCACAAACTTGCGGGCCGCTTTGTACCCCAAGTCCAGATACACCGCGCCCACTAGCGCCTCCAGAGCGTTGCCGTTCACGGAGCGCGAGCGGGCGGCACGGCCTTGGCCGGCATCCAACTGCACCAATTGGTCCAGCCCCAGTTTCAGCGCGATGTTGTTCAGGCTTTCGCGGTTCACAATGCGCGAACGCATCTCCGTCAGGAAGCCCTCTTGTTCGTAAGGATACTTTTTGAAGAGGTATTCGGCTACTACCGTGCCCAGTACCGCATCGCCCAAAAATTCCAATCGCTCGTTGGTCTGGTGCCGGCCGATGGACGGCTGTTGCCGCACGGCCGAGGAGTGCGTGAAAGCCAGCCGGTACAGCTTCACATTGGTTGGCGTGAGGCCCGTGACCGTGCTCACAGCCTGCCGGAATGCCTTATCAGAACCAAAAAAACGGGAAACGAAACCGAGCAAAGTGGAAGGTGCTAATGCGTAATTGATTATTTGATACCCAGCAAGCAAGAACGTCATGCTGAGCCTGCCGAAGCATCTCTACCTCAAAACTAACTTTAATTAGTTGCGCGGTAGAGATGCTTCGGCAAGCTCAGCATGACGTTCCTAATGGCTTTACCTAGGCTTTGATGCCCTACAGCTTGCGGAAAATGACCGATGTGTTGTGGCCGCCAAAACCGAAGGTGTTGCTCATCGCCACGCGCACGTCGCGCTCCTGCGCCACGTTCGGGGTGAAGTTTAGCGCCTGGTTGATTTCCGGGTCGGGCGTGTGCAGGTTGATGGTGGGGGGCACCAAGCCGTGGTGCATGGCCAAGATGCTCGCCACCGCCTCCACCCCGCCCGCACCGCCCAGCAAGTGGCCGGTCATGCTTTTGGTTGAGGAGATGTTGATTTTCTCAGCGTGCTCGCCAAAAACCTGTTCAATGGCTTTGATTTCGGCACCGTCGCCCAGCGGCGTGCTCGTGCCGTGGGTGTTGATGTAATCAACTTCGGTGGTCTCAATGCCGGCATCGCGCAGAGCATTATGCATCACCAGCACTACGCCGCTGCCACTGGGGTCAGGCGCGGTAATGTGGTACGCATCCGATGACATACCGCCACCAATCAACTCGGCGTACATTTTGGCGCCGCGGGCCTTGGCGTGCTCGTACTCTTCGAGCACCAGTGCACCGGCGCCCTCGCCCAGCACAAAGCCGTCGCGGTCCTTGTCGTAGGGCCGCGAGGCCGAAGCCGGGTCGTCGTTGCGCTCGCTCATGGCCTTGAGGGCATTGAAGCCGCCTACGCCCGATTCGGTAATAGCTGCTTCGGAGCCGCCGGTCACCATCACATCAGCCAAGCCGAGGCGAATGTTGTTGAACGCCGCGATGATGGAGTCGTTCGACGAGGCGCAGGCCGATGTCGTAACAAAGTTGGGACCGCGGAAACCGTTCTTGATGGAGATGTTACCCGACGAAGAATCGGCAATCATACGCGGGATGAAGAAGGGCGAGTAGCGAGGCGTACCGTCGCCACGACCAAAGGAGATGCACTCCTCCTGCAACGACTTCAGGCCACCGATACCGGAGCCCCAAATTACGCCAACCCGGTCTTTATTAACGCCGCTTTCCAGGATGCCGGAATCAGCAATGGCTTCGTCGGCTGCTACCACCCCAAATTGGGTGAAGAGGTCCATTTTACGGTGCTCCTTGCGGTCGAAAAAATTGTCAGGCTCATAGCCTTTGACTTCGCAGGCAAAGCGGGTTTTGAACTTGGCCGGGTCGAAGCGGGTGATGGCGGCAGCGCCGCTAGTGCCCGTACGCAGGCCTTCCCAGTATGCCGGGGCAGTATTGCCCAGCGGTGTGATGGCCCCAAGGCCGGTAACGACAACCCGTCGGATGGACGACATAAGCAAACGCCAATGGCGCGAAAGGTGAAGCGGGATAAAACAGCAAAACCGGCCGGCGGCGGGCCAGCCGGTATTTGCAGGACTAACTGTTCATTCCGGGCTTAATAAAAAGGACGGGTAAGATGGTCCGCTCAAATTATCTGATGCGCTCCGAAACGTGAATTAACTATTTAGCGTGCTCTTCGAGGTAGCTGATGGCTTGGCCCACGGTGCCGATGTTCTCAGCCTGGTCGTCGGGAATGCTTACGTTGAACTCCTTTTCGAACTCCATAATCAGCTCGACGGTGTCCAGCGAGTCAGCACCCAGGTCGTTAGTGAAGCTAGCTTCAGTGGTAACTTCCGAGGCTTCAACGCCCAGTTTATCAATAATAATGGCCTTTACTTTTTCTGCGATTTCAGACATTTCCGTGGGGTTTAAGGAAAACTACGGCGCAAAGTAACGAGAGATTTTCCAACTAACCCATGCCCGTGCTTCCTAATTACGAGTACAAGATTATGGCGGCAGCCCTGGCAGCTGCCCGCTGCAAGCGTTAGCTTTGCCCTTGCCCGCTCGCCGGGTGCCCTACACGTGGCTATATGAAGACCTTCACCCTAGACGTTGATTACGAGTGCGACTTTGCCCTGTTTGGCTTGGTCAGCAGCACCCGCGACTATACCCTTGCCTGGACCCTGAACCGGGCCCTGCGCCTGCGCCTCGTTAAGCAGCCCGAGCTGCTGCTCAACCTGCTCAGTCGGGGCCGCCTGGTATTCACGCACTACCTGTACGCTACCGAAACGCTTACTTTTCGCCTGCTGCGAAATCGGTCCATTGCGCCCTCTAATTTAAAAAAGCCGTTCTTAGCTCCCGATATCAAGGAGTACGACTATCTGCTGGCCGTAAGCAATGGCAGCGGAGACCTCGCCGACGAAGAATTAATGCAACAACTCACGGCTCTCGACGCCGTGCAGTACGTGTGTCAGTTTGACCCAAATACTTTGAAATACAAGGAAAACTTGATTCTGTAATGAATGAATAAATTTCCCTCCTTAGACAGGGAGGGGATGTTTGAGCTAAGGGCTCAAAGTGGTTGAACTAGTAGCACGACACCTGAACGATGCGCCTATGATTCTTTCCGGCGTCGTTGGCCACGCCGACCTTCGGTTCAACGACCTCACTACCCAGCTGGCGCTTGGCGCCAGCGTCCCCTCCTTAAAAAAGGAGGGGAGTTTTTTTGTAATCAATCCCCCAATAGATGGAAAACCGTCCCACTTTCAACAAGACTAAAATTGTGGCCACTGTAGGCCCTGCCTCGAACACCTACGAACGCCTCGGCACACTCATCCGCGAAGGAGTCGATGTATTCCGCCTTAATTTTTCGCACGGCTCCCACGAAGACCACCTGTCCGTCATCAACACCGTGCGGCGGCTGAACAAAGACATGCGAACCTCCGTGGGTTTGTTGCAGGACTTGCAGGGACCCAAAATCCGCCTGGGCGAAGTGGAAGGCGGTGGCGTTGAAATCAAGGCCGGCGACAAAATCAAGCTGGTGTGCGGCGAGAAGGAAATCAGCACGGCCACGCGCCTGAGCACGATTTACCTGGGCCTGGCCCGCGACGTGAAAGCCGGCGACATGATTTTGATTGACGACGGCAAAATCGAGCTCAAAGTACTGGCTACCGACCGCGACCAGGAAGTAGACGTGGAAGTGGTGTACGGTGGCCTTGTGAAGCCCCGCAAGGGCATCAACCTGCCCGACTCCGAAGTGTCGGCGCCCTCAATGACCGAGAAGGACATCGAAGACCTGCAATTTGGCATGGACAACGATGTGGACTGGGTAGCGCTCAGCTTTGCCCGCAAAGCCGATGACATCTTGTTTATCAAGAAACTGATTGCCGATGCTGGCAAAAAGACCCGCGTGGTGGCCAAGATTGAAACCCCCGATGGCCTGCGCAACATCGATGAAATCATTGCCGTTACCGATGCCATCATGGTGGCCCGCGGTGACCTCGGCGTGGAAGTGAAGATGGAAGAGGTACCGATGGCCCAGAAGATGATTATTGCCAAGTGCAACGCGGCCGGCAAGCCCGTAATCGTAGCCACTCAGATGATGGAGAGCATGATTACGGCCCCGCGCCCCACCCGCGCCGAAACCAGCGACGTCGCCAACGCCGTGCTCGACGGGGCCGATGCCGTGATGCTCTCCGCCGAAACTGCTGTGGGTGCCTACCCCGCCGAGGTAATCCGCTCCATGGTGGGCACCATTCTGAGCGTGGAAAGCCGCAGCCCACAGCTCTTCCACCATTGGTGGCCCATCGACCCGGCTAGCCCCAACTTCATGGCCGACAGCGTCATCTCAGCAGCCTGCCACCTGGCCAAAAACACGGGCTCGAAAGCCATCACCGGCATGACGCACCATGGCTACACGGCCTTCCAACTGGCCAAGTACCGCCCCAAGGCCAACATTTTCATCTTCACCGACAACCGGCCCTTGCTCACGGCCCTGAGCCTGGTGTGGGGCGTACGCAGCTTCTATTACGACCGCCTCATCAGCACCGACAGCACCGTAGCCGACATTCGCTACGTGCTCACCACCACGGGTCACCTGGAGGTCGGCGACGTGTTCATCAACACCGGCTCAATGCCGATTCAGGACAAAGGCAAAGCCAACATGGTGAAGGTAAGCGTGGCGTAAACTCTTGCTGTGCTCTGGAAATTAATTGCCACAAACAAAAGGGCTTCCCCACGTGTGGGAAGCCCTTTTGTTTGCGTTGCTGTGCCATAGCCTGCCATCTGCGCTTCCTTTGCATATGCCTCAATAAATGCTACAACCTCACCCGCGCGGAGGAGGTGGCCGGCGCATGCGGGACTTCTGAGCAGCCGCAGGAGCGTTGACGAGTCGATAGGCTCAGCAGGCAATCGATTTAGCTTAAGCCAAACGCAAGAAGCCCCACCCGTTGCGGAGTGAGGCTTCTGTAAGGAGCGTAGAACCAGACCTTGGGGCGGCGCAGTCTGGCCCTACTAAACTCGTCTCGCACTAAAGCGCGTTGACGAGCTTTGTCAGCTTGCTCTTGTTGTTAGCAGCTTTATTCTTGTGGATGATGTTCTTCTTGGCCAAACGGTCCAGCATCGACGACACCTTCTTCAGCAACTCCTGAGCGGCTGTTTTGTCGGTGGCTTCGCGCAGGCGCTTGATGGCCGTGCGGGTGGATTTGTGCTGGTAACGGTTCAACACGCGCTTGGCTTCGTTGCTGCGGATGCGTTTGAGGGCCGACTTATGGTTTGCCATGAGTTGGGATATATAGGAGCGTTATGCTTGAGTTCTGTGTTTGGGAGGGCAAAGGTACAAACCTACACGGTAAAATCAAACCATGTTTGCAAAAATATTGAGGACAAGCAGGATGGAGACCCAACGATTCACTGAATGGCCATGTAGAACGGCGCGAAGCATAACGTTCATAATATGTCTGGCATGAGTGCTCCCAAGCAAGTTAGATAACTAATTAGTATGCATGCCGATTATGTGCGAACTTTACTACTTGCACTACTCCAAATCATAGCGCTGCTGCTCCATTATTAATTACGCGCCATGCCTCTGGTATCTAACTCCCGCTATCAGCCGCCGTTTTATTTATTCAACGGCCACCTGCAAACCATCATACCCAGTCTTTGGCGCACCGTGTCCGGCGTAGCCTACCAGCGCGAACGAGTAGAACTACCCGACGGTGACTTCCTTAACCTGGACTGGAGCCGACTCCCCGAAATGCCGCCTACCGATGCCCTGGTCATCGTCTCGCACGGCCTCGAAGGAGATGCGTCCCGCCCTTACATGCGCGGCATGGTGCGGGCCCTCAACCGCGCCGGCTTTGACGCTCTGGCCTGGAACTACCGCAGCTGCGGCGGCGAAATGAATAGATTGCTCCGCTCCTACCACCTCGGCGATACCGACGACTTGGACCTGGTAGTGCGCCACGCGGTGGCCACCGGACGCTACCAGCGCGTTTATTTGGTAGGGTTCAGCGCCGGTGGCAACGTTACCTTGAAGTACCTGGGCGAGGAGCCTGCCCGCGTGCCCGCCGAAGTAAAACGAGCCGCCGTATTCTCTGTCCCGACCGACTTGCAGGCTAGCTCCGTGCACATCAGCCGGCCTCAGAACCAAGTGTACCTGCGCCGCTTTCTGAAATCACTGAGGTTGAAAGTGCGGGCCAAGGCAGAGCTGCTGCCGGGCCAAGTTGATTTGGATGGCATCGAAGACCTGCGTGATTTCCAGGAGTTCGACAGCCGCTACACCGCGCCCATGCATGGCTTCGACTCAGCCGATGCCTACTACCAACACGCCAGTTCTGGACGTTACCTAAGCGGCATTCAGGTGCCCACGCTATTGGTAAACGCGCAGAACGACCCATTTCTCCCAGCGTCCTGCTTCCCACGGGAAGTAGCGGCCAATTCTCCTTTTGTGTTTCTGGAAACGCCGCCCGAGGGTGGGCACGTCGGTTTCCCCGAAGGTTCACCCGATGGCGAATACTACTCGGAGCGACGGGCCGTGGAGTTTCTCACGGCTGAGGTGCCAGCGTAGCCAAGACTTGCCGGCTATTTGGCTGCGACAAATACTATCTTTTTCGTCTCATAAAATTCTTCGCTGAAGAAGTCGCTGAGGTTCGTCACCTTGGCTTTGAGGCCAGACTCGGCTATTTCCTCGGTCAGGTCGCCACCTTTCAAATAGTACAGCCCTGAGCCGGCCGCTCCTTGGGACTTGTAGCGGTGGGTAATCCAGGGATGGAAAGTGGCCAAGCGCGCCACGGCCCGGCTCACTACAAAATCAAACTTCTGGCGCACCTGCTCGGCGCGGGTTTGCTCGGCCGTGACATTATCCAGCCCCAGGGCCGCGGCCATGAACTGCACCGCCCGGATTTTCTTGCCGATGCTGTCGACAAGGTGAAAATGAACTTCGGGAAACATGATGGCCAGCGGCAAGCCCGGCAGGCCGCCGCCCGTGCCTACATCGAGCACCGCGCTGTCCTTGGGAAACTTTATCACCTTGGCAATGGCCAGCGAATGCAGCAGGTGCCGCTCCACAAAGTTGTCCATGTCGGTGCGCGACACCAGGTTGATGGCTTCGTTGGTAGCCCGGAACTCGGTTTCCAGCTGCTTAAATAGCTGGAGCTGCTTAGTGGTGAGTTCGGGGAAGTAGTGCTGCAGGAGGTTCATGGGTGCAAAGGTGCACGGTGCGACTTTAATGCCATGCTTGCTGCTAAAAGAACGTTGCGCTGCGTTCTGAATGACGTTCTTTTCTATTACCAATAGCATAAAAAAAGCCCCGACTTGCGCCGGGGCTTTTTCACGATTAAATAATCTGCTTGGTGTGCTTCACCATGTCATAGAGCAGCTCCCGGGCCCGGTGCAGTTGAGCTTTCACGGTGCCGAGCGGAGCTTTCAGCTCGGTGGCAATTTCTTCGTAGCTAAGCTCATCGAAGTAGCGCAGCGACACGAGGCGCTGGTACTTATCGGGCAGGCGCGACACCACGTGGCGCATGATTTCAATCTTCTGGTTGCGCACGGCGTGCTCGGCCGGGTTCAGGTCGTTGTCGCGGAAATCGATGGTGATTTCGTCGCCGTTGTCCACTTTAATGGCGGAATCAATCGACATCGTTTTGATTTTATTCTTGCGGATAAAATCAATGCAGTTGTTCGTGGCAATGCGGAACAGCCAAGTGCTGAAAGCATACTCAGGGTTGAACTTGTGCAGGTTGCGGAAGGCTTTGGCAAAGGCCTCAATGGTAAGGTCTTCGGCATCGTCCTGGTTGCGCACCATCTTGAGAACCACGTGGTAAACGGGCTTCTTGTAAATTTGCATCAGTTCAGCATAAGCCTTCTCATCGCCGTTGTCCACGGCGGCGCGAATCAGCTTAAAGTCATGCTTGGCTTTAACTGAAAACTGCTTCTGAATATCTTGATTGTTTACTTCCATCGAAGGGTGCGATTAAGGAATAAAGAAATTCCCAAGGCCAGATATTGAACAAAATAGGCTAAGTCCAGCACGGGGAGCAATCCGACGATTACGGACTGTTGGAGGCGCCTGCTTAGTCGGGCATACACGGCACTCACAAACAATGTTCGGAGGGTGCATACGACCGCCAAAGGTATCCAATTGTTTGGGGAAAATACTAGCACAACTACAGCCAAATAGAACAACATGTTGGCTGCTAAGAAGGTGCCCACCCGCAAACGGTCGGCCAATCGGTAGGCCCGGCCGGCCGACAAGTGCCGTCGTTTCTGATGCCACCATACGGCCCAAGTTGCGGCGGGTTCGCTTAAAGTGTGGGCGGCAGGGTCAGCCACCACGGCTACTTGCAGGCCTTGGCGCACGGCGTCCTGCACCAGCAGGTCGTCGTCGCCGCTGAGCTGGCGAATGTGCGAGGCGTAGCCCTTGGTGGCCGTGAAGCAGGCGCGGGTGTAGCCCAGGTTGCGGCCCACGCCCATGTAGGGCCAGCCCCGCCAGGCAAAGCTCAGGTATTGAGCCGCGGTGAGCAGGGTTTCGAAGCGAATGAGCTGGTTGAGAAAGCCCGGGGCTTCGGCATAGGCCGAAAATCCGACGACTAAATCGGATGTCGGCTTCCCCCCCCCCTGGGCAAAGCCGCGCTGCATCAGTCGGAGCCACTGATTGGTGACCGGGATGCAGTCGGCATCGGTGAAAAGCATGCGGGGATACCGGGCCGTTTTTACGCCGAGGGTGAGGGCATATTTTTTGGGGGCAAACCCGCGGGGGGTGCGGGCCACGCTCACGAGGCGCACCTTTTCGTGGTAGTACTGGGCCAGCTGCTGGGCGTAGAGGTAGGTATCGTCTTCGCTGCGGTCGTCGATGAGAATGACTTCGAAACCGGCGGGGTAGTCCTGCTTCAGCAACAGGGGCAGCAGGCGGCGCAAGTTGAGAAGCTCGTTGCGGGCGCAGACGATGACGGAAACGGGCTCAGTATCGGGACCCGGGGCGTGGGCGGGTGCCTCGGGGGCGCGGCGGGCAAAGGGCCAGAAGAAATACGCCGCATAAAACAGCTGCACCACCACGCTCGCAAGCAGAAGCCAAAAGAAAGGGGACGTGGGTATGGGTAACGGCAACGGCGAAGCAGCGTGAAGGAGCCGGCAAAAGTACGGGACGCGAGGCGGGTGGGTATCTTTGTGTACTGTAGCGCGAACTTTGTAGTTCGCGTCTTCGTGCCACTGGAACAAACAAATGGCTTGGGGACGCGAACTACAAAGTTGCGCTACTGCGCTACGTATTTTTCTAGGATGACTTTCGACCTTCTCGCTCAAGACCCCACCACCAAAGCCCGCGCTGGCCGCCTCGAAACTGCGCACGGCGCTATTGAAACGCCCATTTTTATGCCCGTGGGCACGGCCGGCACCGTGAAAGCGGTGTCGCAACAAACCCTCAAAGAGGACATCAACGCCCAGATTATTCTTGGCAATACCTACCACTTGTACCTGCGCCCGGGCCTCGACGTGCTGCGTGCCGCCGGAGGCTTGCATAAGTTCAATGGCTGGGACCGGCCCATTCTTACCGACAGCGGCGGGTACCAGGTGTACTCGCTCAGCAACACCCGCAAAATCAAGGAGGAGGGCGTAAAATTCCGCTCGCACATCGACGGCAGCCAGCATTTGTTTTCGCCCGAGGGCGTGATGGACATTCAGCGCGTGATTGGGGCCGACATCATCATGGCCTTCGACGAGTGCACGCCCTGGCCCTGCGAGTACGACTACGCCGCCCGCTCCCTGGACATGACGCACCGCTGGCTGCAGCGCTGCATTCAGCGTTTCGACAGCACCGAGGGCCTCTACGGCTACCAACAGACGCTTTTCCCTATTGTGCAGGGCAGCACGTTCCGGGATTTGCGCATCAAGTCGGCGGAGTTTATCGCGGCTCAGGGGCGTGAGGGCAATGCCATTGGCGGCCTGAGCGTGGGCGAGCCCGCCGAGCTGATGTACGAAATGACCGAGCTGGTCTGCGACATTCTGCCCAAGGACAAGCCCCGCTACCTGATGGGCGTGGGCACGCCGGCCAACATCCTGGAAAACATTGCCTTAGGCGTGGATATGTTCGACTGCGTGATGCCGACCCGCAACGCCCGCAACGGCATGCTGTTTACTACGCAGGGCATTATGAACGTGACGAATAAGAAGTGGGCCACCGATTTTTCACCCATCGACGCCGAACTGGGCGGGCATGCCAGCACGTTCTACTCGCGGGCGTACCTGCGCCACCTGTTTCAGTGCCAGGAAATGCTGGGCCCGCAAATTGCTTCGGCGCACAATCTGGCTTTTTATCTGTGGCTGGTGAAGGAAGCACGCAAGCAAATCGTGGCCGGCACGTTTGGGCCCTGGAAAGACCGGATGGTGAAGCAGGTGATGACCCGGTTATAATTATGAATTGTGAATTATGAGTTTGGGTACCCGACTCGACTAACTCAACACTCATGATTCATAACTTATAATTCTGAAAATGAATATCCTCGACAAATACATTATCAAGAAGTTTCTCGCCGCGTTTTTCTTCTCGGTGGTTATTCTGGTGTCGGTTATTTGCGTCATTGATTTCACGGAGAAAAACGACGATTTTATCCAGCATAATCTGTCGATGTCGCAGATTATTTTCGGCTACTACGTTTATCTGTTCCCTTATTTCGCCAACCTTCTTTCGCCAATAACCATTTTCATTGCCGTCGTTTTTGTAACAGCACAGCTGGCAGCACGAACCGAAATTGTGGCCATTCTGGCCAGCGGGGTGAGTTTTAAGCGTCTGATGCTGCCTTATGCTGCGGGCGGGGCGGTGGTGGGGCTGCTGATATTCGGGCTCATTGGCTGGGTATTGCCCATTGGTAATAAATCGAGGGTGGCGTTTGAGCGGGCTTATATCAAGTTGCCTTACCGCTTTCAGGGGCGCAACGTGCACATCAAGATTGGGCCTAAGCACTACGTGTACATGGAGAGCTACGATAACATTAACAATGTCGGCTTTCACTTTGCGCTCGAAACGGTGGACGGCACCGTCCTGCGCCGACGCCTCACGGCTGATGCCATCAATTGGGATTCGACCAAGCAGGTGTGGCGGATGTCGCCGCAGCTGATTCGCTCTTTCCACGGGCCGCAAGACGAAAGACTTGAAACCGTGCCGGCCCGCGACACCACGCTGAACCTGTTTCCCAAAGATTTTGCCAGTACCTACCGCCTGGCCGAAACCCTTACCCTCCCCGAGTTGAACACCTACATCAACACCAAAATTGAGCGCGGCGCCGATGATACGCAGCTTTACCTAAGCGAGAAGTACGAGCGGTACTCCTACCCTTTCGCCATTGTTATCCTCACACTGATTGGCGTCATCCTCAGTGCCCGAAAATCGCGGGCCGGCGTGGGCGGGCAAATTGCCTTGGGCTTCGTGCTAGCCTTCGTGTTTATCATTTTTGTGATGCTGAGCCGCAACCTAGCGCAAGTCGGCAGCCTCGACCCGTTTATTGCCGCTTGGGTGCCTAGCATGGTCTTTACTGGAATTGGGCTGGCGCTGTACCGCTTCGTGCCGAAATAATTTTTTTTGTGATAATGTTAAAAGTGGGAAAGCCAGCACAAAAAAAGCTTGCTGAATGAACCCATTCACTTCAATTTCCACATTTCCACATCCAACCCATTTCCACATTGCTTAAAGACTACCTCAAGCTTCATTTCATTGTGCTCCTGTGGGGCTTCACGGCCATCCTGGGCAAGCTGCTGACGGTGCCGCCGGTGGAGCTGGTGTTTTGGCGCACGCTGCTGGCTTCGGCCGGACTGGGGCTGCTGCTGCTGGGCCGCCGGGTGGCGTGGCGCATTCCACCGGGGCAGGTGCTGCGGCTACTGGCGGTGGGCTCGCTGGTGGCCGCGCATTGGATTACCTTCTTTCTGGCGGCGCGGCTGTCGTCAGTAAGTGTCTGCCTGGCGGGCCTGGCCACGCTGGCTCTGTGGACGTCGCTGCTCGAGCCGCTGCTACTGTGGCGGCGCGTGCGGGGGTACGAGGTGGGCCTGGGCCTCATCACCATGGTCGGCCTGTACCTGGTGAGCCAAGCCGAGCTTGACCAGCTGCTGGGCCTGGGCGTGGCAGTAGTTTCGGCAGGTCTTTCGGCGTTGTTCAGTGTGCTCAATGCCAAGCTGGTGAAGGCCCACCCGCCGCTGCGGCTTACTTTTTATGAGATGCTGGGGGCGTGTTTGAGCATAACCCTTTTCTTCCCAATTTATAGCTACTTCTTCACGCAGGGCCAGGGGCTACAACTAGCCTGGCACGGCTACGACTGGCTGTGGCTGGCAATACTGGCCGGCGTGTGCACAGTGTACGCATTTTCTGCTTCGGTTGAGCTGATGAAGCGCCTCTCGGCCTTCGCCGTAAACCTGACCACCAACCTGGAGCCGGTTTACGGCATTGCCATGGCAGTAGCCATTTATTGGCTACACACAAAGGGCCTGCTGCACGCGCCGCAGTTCAACCACGAACGCATGTCTACCGGTTTTTACTTGGGCACGCTGCTCATCGTGTTCAGCGTGCTTATTCATCCATTAGTGGCACGGCTGGTAAAAGACAAAGAGCCCGAGCATGTGCCAGTTATCCCGGTTTAAAGCACCCCTTGCCACACGGTGTATGCAGCCGGCCACTCCAATTGCGGCACAGTCGCCGAGGCCGGCCATAGCCCGTACACAGCCGAGCCGGAGCCCGACAGGCTGGCATAAGCGGCCCCGGCGGCGTAGAGCTGCTGCTTGATTTCGGCCAGCACCGGATAGGCTGGCGCCAGCGACTTTTCAAAGTCGTTGCTCACCGTGTCGCGCCACGTTTCCAAGGGCTGGGCCAAGGCAGCGCGCAACGCGTAGGCCGGCGCCTGTGGCGTGATGCGCGCAAAAGCTTCGGGGGTGCTGATGTGCAGGTTTGGGTAAACTACCAAGCAGCCGGTGCCTGTCAGACTCAAGTTAATTTCCTGAAACACGTCGCCCCGCTCCACAGCCAGCACGGGCTTATTTTGGATGAAAAAAGCACAGTCCGAGCCCAACCGACGGGCGTACTGTTCAAGGAATTCAACAGAGATATCTAGGCCAAACAGCTCGTTTGTCGCCTTCAGGGCAAACGCGGCATCGGCCGAGCCGCCGCCCAGGCCAGCCCCAATGGGCACTATTTTGTGCAGGTAAATTTGAACGGGTGGCAGCTGCGGAAAGTCGGCTTGCAGCAGCTCGTAGGCGCGCACACAGAGGTTGGTGGCAGGGTTGCCGGGAATGGGGCGCCCGGTAAGCGTGATGCTCGTTGGCTGGTCGGCTGCGGCGGGCAGTATCTCCAGCGCATCGGTCCAGGGCAGCGGCAGAAACACTGATTCTACGTTGTGGAAGCCATCGGGGCGGCGCTCCGTGACGTAAAGGCCGAGGTTGAGTTTGGCGTTGGGAAAAACGAGCATGGGCAGGAGGCAGGCCAAAGCCTGCGCTACAAAGTTACTTTTGCACCGTGTCCGCCCCCGATTCTTTTTATGTCCGTCACGGCAAGCGCCTTCTCGACGTGGCTATTGCCCTGCCCCTGCTGGTGCTGGCTCTGCCATTGCTGGCCGGCGCGGCAGCACTGGCGGCAGCCCAGAACCGGGGCCGGGTGCTGTTTCGCCAGCCGCGGCCGGGCTGGCACGGGCGGCTGTTCACGCTCTACAAGATTCAAACCATGACCGACACACGCAACGTCGCCGGCCACTTACTGCCCGACGCCGAACGCCTGCCCGCCCTGGGCCGCTGGCTGCGCGCTACTTCCCTCGACGAGTTGCCCCAGCTCTGGAACATTCTGCGCGGCGACCTGAGCCTGGTGGGCCCGCGCCCTCTACTGCCCGAATACCTGCCGCTGTATTCGCCCACCCAGGCCCGTCGGCACGAGGTTCGCCCCGGCCTCACGGGCTGGGCGCAGGTAAACGGCCGCAATGCCATTTCTTGGGAAGAAAAATTTGCCTATGACGTCTGGTACGTCGATAATATGTCGTGGCAGCTGGATATGAACATCTTGTGGCGCACTGCCGGGCGGGTGCTGCGCGGCAGCGGCATAACGGCTCCCGGGCAGGCCACCACGGTCGCTTTCCGCGGTAGTGCCCCTCCTTCTGTTTCCCCGTAGATTGCCTTATGACCAAGTTGTTTTTCTCCGAATACGAAGAAACCGAACCCGGCATGCCCCTTGTGATTTTCGGCGCGGGGGGCTTGGGCCGCGAAGTGCTGCTTTTAATTCAGCAGCTCAACGGCGTGCATCCGAGCTGGGACGTGCGCGGCTTCTACGACGACCAGGCACCGGCCACGCCCACCGTGGCGGGCCTCCCCTACCTGGGCAGCAGCGCCGACCTCAATGCCACCCCCGAGCCCCTGGCCGTGGCCGTGGCCGTGGGCAGCCCCGTTGGCCGGGCCGCGGTGGTGAGCCGCCTAACGTCGCCGCAGCTCTCGTTTCCGGTGTTGGTGCATCCCGCGGTGGCGCTGGGCTCCCAACAGCGCATTACGCTGGGCCAAGGCAGTATTGTGCAGCAAGGCTGCCTCCTGACGTGCGACATCACGCTGGGCCGGTTTGTGCTCCTGAACTTGGGCTGCACCATTGGCCACGACGCCGTGCTGGAAGATTTTGCCTCGCTAATGCCACACGCCAACGTGAGCGGCAGCGCGCACCTGGGCGCTGGCTGCTACCTCGGCACCAATGCCACCGTCATTCAGGGAGTGCGCATCGGGGAAAACACGATTTTAGGGGCCGGCGCCGTTGCCGTGCGCGACCTCCCCGCCAATATCACGGCCGTGGGCGTACCGGCTAAGTCCATCAAAAAAGCAAATGCGTAGCCAAGACCACGACCGCCTATTTCTCTCCCCGCCCCACCTGGGCCGGCACGAGATGAACTATGTGCACAAGGCGATTGAGGACAACTGGGTGGCTCCGGCCGGACCAAACCTGACCGGCTTCGAAGCCGACATTTGCGAAGCAACCGGCATGGCGCACTGCGTGGCGCTATCGTCGGGCACAGCGGCCATTCACCTCGGGCTGATATTATTGGGAGTGGGCCCCGGTGATGAAGTGCTGTGCCCTTCGTTCACCTTCGTGGCTACCGCCAACCCGATTCTATACTTGGGCGCTACGCCCGTCTTCGTCGATAGCGAAGCCGACACTTGGAACATTTGCCCGGAGCGCCTGCGCGAAGCTATTGTCGACCGCATTGCCAAAGGAAAAAAGCCCAAAGCCCTCATCCTGGTACATCTGTATGGCATGCCCGCCCGCCTACCGGAGATACTGGCGCTGGCGGCCCAATACGAGCTGCCGATACTGGAAGACGCGGCCGAAGCACTGGGCTCACGTTTTAACAAGCAGCCGCTGGGCAGTTTTGGTACGATTGGGGTGTTCTCTTTCAACGGCAACAAAATACTGACCACCAGCGGTGGTGGCGCCCTGGTCACCAACGATGCGGAACTGGCCAAGAAAACTCGCTTCCTGGCTACTCAGGCCAAGGACGATGCGCCGTACTACCAGCACTCGCAGCTTGGCTATAACTACCGCCTCAGCAACATCCTGGCTGGTATCGGGCGCGGCCAAATGGAGCTATTGGAGGACCGGGTAAAAAAGCGCCGCGAAATATTTGCCTGGTACCAGGAGCACTTGGCCCGCCTGCCTGGCCTCACCGTGGCCCTGGCCCCCGAGCCCGCTGGCAGCCGCTCGAACCGCTGGCTCACTACCATCCTGCTAAAACCTGCTGATCTAGAAGCTGCCCCCGGCCAAGCTCTCGCTACGCCCGAAACGGTGCGCCGGCAGCTGGAAACCCATAATATTGAGAGCCGGCCGCTCTGGAAGCCGCTGCACCTGCAGCCGCTTTTTCAAACAGCCCCCATGTACGGCGGCGAGGTATGCGCTGATTTGTTTGCCCGCGGCCTTTGCTTGCCTAGTGGCACCGCCATGACCGATGTGGAACTACGGCGCGTGGCAGAGGCACTTGCAGAGTGCTTTTAAAGGCTGAATTAGCCAGGCAGGAGAAATGAATCGGCCACTATCTGGTTAGCGCCGGTTTTGCGGGTGGCGGTAGGGCTATCGAACACGATGAGCACGTGCCTATCATCGAGGAGGGCCATGCCTTCGGCCTTGTCTTTGCCAGCAGTGGGACCGTGGCCGTGGGGTACATCAAAGAGACGCTGGATTTTCTCATCCCCTATCAGGCTGTCGGTGGGTTGGCGCGTGGCGTTAGGCCAGAAGTACACGGCAATGCTACCATCGAGGTCCATGGTAGGGCCGGCCAGTAGTAGCATGTCGTGGCCCCGCCGGCGAAGCTCACGCAAGCCCATGCCGCCTAGGTCGAGAAAGTGCTTTTTGTAGTAGGTCTCGGTGGCACCTTCCACTTTGCCCAGGTGCAAGCGGCCGTGCTTGCCTTCCTCAAGCGCCAGTTCCAGTACAATGGCCCAGCCGCGGAGCACGGGCCCACGCAGCCCCACGAACACCTGCCCTTCTTTAGTCACAGCCAGGCCTTCGATGTCGAAGCCATTGTCTTTGCCGGGAATCTGCAGAAAGGGTTTTATGTGGCAGTCTTCGGCCAGGAGGTCGAGTAGCTCGCTGCTCTTATCGTTGCCGCGGAGCTGTGCCGCGCGCAGGGTTTGGCCGGTTTTGGAGGGGTGCGGAGCTGTTTTGTGCAACTCGTAGTCTCCGGTTTTCTCATTCAACACCAATGGAATGCGGGCCAGCAGATAGCGGTTGCCGTCTGCTTCGATTTTCGCCAACCTTTTGATTTGCTTGGCTACATCGGCGTCTTTATCATCGGGCTTCTTGCGTTTGAGGCCGTGCGAGCCCACCAACCAGAGGTAATGCCCATCTTCGGCCATGCCCTCAATGTCAATTTCAATGCCCTCCCCAGCGGGCAGGTCGAGCAGTTCAGTGAGTTGGTAAGAGCAGTGCTGGCCAAACTCGTGGGGCCCCGTCCGTCGCAGGCGTTCCACGGTGGTGCGCTCGTCGCAGCACACCCACAGGTTTTCCCCTATCAGCAGGGTTGTTGATAGGCCATCGCGCACATGCTTATCATCAGCATTCAAGCTAAGCTTAGGGTCGAAATGCAGCGTGTAGGGTAAGTGTCGCATAATGCAGTATGGAATCGATTACGAGGGTAAACGCGAAACGGGCGCACCGCCGATAGGTTCTGTTTCTGCTCCCCCTTTCCGACCAGCGAATTGTCTTACAATCCGTTGGTCACAGGCAACTACTACCTTGCCAGCACGCATCACCAACGTTGTACTCCTGCATCACCATGGCTCTAGTTAGAAACGCTGCCACACCCAATGCTACTGCTACGCCTGTGTCGGTCTGGCACAGGAGGCTATTTAAGTAAAAACATGGCTTAGCGAGCCAGATGAGACTGTCTTTATTGGTGCACAACTCGTGTCCCAGGCTCTACTCCAGCGCCTGCGCCAAATCAGCCAGCAGTTCCTCCACGGGCTCGATCCCCACGCTCAGCCGCACCAGCCCCACGGTGATGCCCAGCTCAGCGCGCTGCTCATCGGTCAGGGCCCGGTGCGAGGTATAAAGCGGGTGCGAGCACGACGAGTCCACGCCCGCCAACGAAGGCGCAAAGGGAAACCGCTCTGACCGCTGCATGAAACGGTTAACCAAGGCGGCATCGTCAGGCAAACGCAACGACAGCATGCCGCTGAACAGGCCATGGCCCTGCGAAGCCGCCAGCAGGTGTTGGGGGTGGGTCAGCAAGCCGGGGTAGTACACCGCCTTCACGGCCGGGTGCACTTCCAGAAACTCGGCTACCTGCTGGGCATTGTAGCTGTGCGCAGCCACCCGCAGGCGCATGGTTTTCATGCCCCGCACGCTCAGCCAGCTTTCCATTGGGCTCAGGGTAAGGCCAAACACCATCCCAATCTGGCGCAGACGGGCCGCATCTTCCGGCGTGCGAGCCACCACGGCGCCAGCCGTCACATCGGAGTGACCGGCCAAGTATTTGGTCACGCTGTGCAGCACCAGGTCAGCCCCATAGGCCAGCGGCTTGGTGAGCACGGGCGTGGCGAAGGTATTGTCTACCACCAGCTTCAGGCCGTGTTGCTGGCATTCGGCGGCCAGGGCCCGCAGGTCCACCACGCGCAACAGCGGGTTGCTCATGGTTTCGCAAAGCAGCAGCTTGGTGCTGGCTTGCACATGACTTTTCAGGTCGTACAACTCCTCAAAGGGCACGTAGCTCACCGTGATGCCCAGCCGCGACAGCTCCAGATTCAGCAGCGCTGCCGAGCCGCCGTAGATATCGGCCGCGCACAGCACGTGGTCGCCGGCTTGGCAGTAGGTCATCAGCGCTGCGAAGATGGCGGCCATGCCCGAGCCCGTGGCTACTGCGCCGGCCCCAGATTCCCAACGGTTCACGGCCTGAGCCAGTTCGTCGCTGTTCGGGTTGCCATTGCGGGAGTACATGTACCGGCTGCCCGGCTCATCAAAGTACTGCTGGATGGCATCCAGGTCCTCAAACTTGAAGACAGAGGTTTGGTAGATTGGGGTAATTTTGGGATGGATAGCCGAAGGATTCATGAGGGCCGCTTGGGAGGAATAAGTCCGACAAAGGTCGGCAACGGCGCCTGGGTTTACCGCGGCACCTCACTTTCGCGTCGGAGCCGGTTCTCGCGGCGAAAAACCTCCATCAGCACCAAAAAATAGGACACCAGCAGCGGGCCCACCACCAGCCCAATCAGCCCAAATATTTCCACGCCCAACACCAGTCCCACCAGAGTAACCAAGGGGTGTATGTCGCCCATGCGTTTGGCCAGCATGATGCGTAGCAGGTTATCTACGTTCACAATAACGATGAAGCCCACCAGAAGAATGCCGATGGCCTGCGTGTTTGCGCCTACCGAAAACTGGTACAGCGCGGCCGGCCCCCAAACCAGAGGCGTGCCCAGCACGGGCAAAAACGCCATAAAGAAGGCCACTACCCCCCAAAATGCCGGGTCGGGCACCGCAAAAATCTTTAGCGTGATGCCTGTAAGAATACCCTGCACCAGCGCCACCAGCACTTGCCCCAGCACGTTGGCGTTCACGTTGTTCTTTAGTGCCTCGCCCAAGTCTTGCAGCGTCTCGTTGCGGAAGGGCAGGTAGCGGTGCAGGCCCAGCAAAAAGTACGTTTCCTGCATAAACAAGTAGTACATGGTGAACAGCATGAGGCCGACCACGACCAGAAAGTTGAGCGCGCTACTGGCCAGCGTTGGCAACCAACTACTCACCCGGTTGGCACCTTGCAACAACAATTCTCGCACGTTCAACTGCCCGGTAAGGTTGAAACCGGTAGCATTTTCGAACTTGTGGACTACGTCCAATATCCGCTCGGGGTGCTTGGCAAAGTTCACCAGGCGGTCCAGCAGCAGCGAGCTAAGGGCATAAAACGGCACCACCAGCACCACTACCGTTACAAGCAGGATGCCAATGGTCACCATCCGCTGATTCCAGCGGCGCCGGTGCACCAGCGCCACCCACACCGGCCGAAACACCACAAACAGAATACCCGCCGCCAGAAAGGCCGTTAAGTACTGCGCCAGGCCCATCACCATCAGGCTCAACAAGCCAGCGAGCGAAAAAACCAAAAGCAGATACCGCTGGCGCGGGGTGTAAATGTTCTCGACAGCAGCAAAAGGGTCGGAAGATTTTTGCATCGGAATATTATTGAATCAGCACACAGTCTGTGACGTACGCAGGTGGCATAATTTTGTCCGCTTGAGACACAAAAAAAGCCGTTCCTGCGCAGCAGGAACGGCTTTCAAATAACAGCAGCAATAGCAGTCTGCTATGGCAGCAGCACGCTTACAATACAGCGCCTTCGGCCAGCACTATCACGTTGTTGCGCAGTACTTCCACCACGCCGCCTTCGATGCGAATGGCTTCGCGGCCAGCAGCGCCAGTCAGCACCACCTGACCAGCCTTCAGGGCAGCAATCAGCGGGGCATGGTTGTTTAGTACCTCAAACAAGCCATCGGAACCTGGAAACTGGGCCGAGGTCACTTCGCCTTCGAATACCTTGCGGTCGGGGGTGATGATTTCTAGGTGCATTTTTATTTATTATAATAGGCAGCCGAAAGAAGAACGTCATGCTGAGGCTGAGCTTGCCAAGCATGACGTTCCGCTTGACCTTCTTACTTACTTGGCTTCGGCAATCAGCCTCTCGCCCTTCGTTACGGCATCTTCAATGGTGCCCACGAGGTTGAAAGCAGCCTCAGGCAGGTGGTCGTACTTGCCATCGATGATTTCGTTGAAGCCACGGATGGTGTCCTTGATGTCAACCAACACGCCGGCGAGGCCGGTGAACTGCTCGGCCACGAAGAAGGGCTGCGACAGGAAACGCTGCACGCGGCGGGCGCGGTTTACAACCTGCTTGTCCTCCTCGGAGAGTTCGTCCATACCCAGAATGGCGATGATGTCCTGCAGTTCCTTGTAGCGCTGTAGAATCTCCTTCACGCGCTGGGCGGTGTTGTAGTGCTCGTTGCCAATTACATCGGCCGACAGAATGCGCGAAGTCGAGTCCAGCGGGTCCACAGCGGGGTAGATGCCCAGCTCGGCAATTTTGCGGCTCAGTACCGTCGTGGCGTCCAAGTGGGCAAAGGTGTTAGCCGGAGCCGGGTCAGTCAAGTCATCGGCAGGCACATACACGGCCTGTACAGAGGTGATGGAACCGCGCTTGGTCGAGGTGATGCGCTCCTGCATGGCACCCATCTCAGTAGCCAGCGTGGGCTGGTAACCTACGGCCGAAGGCATACGACCCAACAGAGCCGATACTTCCGAACCCGCCTGCGTAAAGCGGAAGATGTTATCAATAAAGAACAAAATGTCGCGGCCGGCACCGGTGCCGTCGCCGTCGCGGAAGCTTTCGGCGATGGTCAAACCCGACAGGGCCACGCGAGCGCGGGCTCCGGGGGGCTCGTTCATCTGGCCAAACACCAGGGTAGCCTGCGACTTGAGCAGTTCGGTCTCGTCAACTTTCGACAAGTCCCAGCCACCCGATTCCATCGAGTGCTTGAACTCCTCGCCGTAGAGAATGATGTTGGATTCAATGAATTCGCGCAGCAAGTCATTGCCCTCGCGGGTACGCTCGCCCACGCCGGCAAACACCGAAAGACCTTCGTAGGCCTTGGCCACGTTGTTCACCAGTTCCATGATGAGTACGGTTTTGCCCACGCCGGCACCGCCGAACAGACCAATTTTACCGCCCTTTACATAGGGAGCCAGCAAGTCAATTACCTTGATGCCAGTGTAGAGAATTTCCGACGACGTTGCCAGGTCCTCGAAGGCCGGGGGCAGGCGGTGAATGGGCAGGGGGCCGTCGGACTTCGGCTGGGGAATGCCGTCGATGGCCTGGCCAATAACGTTGAACAGGCGGCCCTTTACGCCTTCGCCAGTGGGCATCGACATGGGAGCCCCTAGGTCGCGCACAATGGCGCCACGGGTCAGGCCTTCGGTCGAGTCCATGGCGATGGTCCGAACCCGGTCCTCGCCCAAATGCTGCTGGCACTCCAGTACTACCACTTGGCCGTTGTCTTTCGTGACTTCGAGCGCGTCGAGGATGTTAGGCAGCTTCGTGTTTTCACCCGCGAAGCTCACGTCCACTACGGGGCCGATGACCTGGGTGATTTTGCCGGTATTCGCCATTGAGGTGTATTTATAAGAAAGATGATGCGTTTTTCAGGCCGCAAAATTACGGCAGAAGCGCGGCTTTTCCAACCTATTGGCTAGAAGTCCGGTCGCTTGGCTTTCAACGGCGCTGAGCCACATTACGCCGTGAAAGTCAGCAAGAAAAGATGATTTAGCCGGTTTATTTTCCCTGCTGCCACAATTTTCTCGCAAAAATTTTTCGATAAATACTTGCCTCGAATTTTTCCGGTAGTACATTTGCACTCCCAAACGGCACGTAGCCGGCTGGGAAATTGTCCGATGGTGTAACTGGCAACACGCTTGATTTTGATTCAAGAAAGTCCAGGTTCGAGCCCTGGTCGGACAACGACAAAGCTCTAGTAAACGCAAGGCGCTGGCTTCTCCAAACTTTCGGAGTGGTCAGCGCCTTTCGCTTTTTCCACTTAACTAGTTTGCTTGCCCTGGCCGTACCAAGCTTCCACCGCATCAACTCATTATTCAGCACCTTCCCCAATGAAACAGGTAAAAATATTCGCTGGTAGCGCCTCCGGTGCCCTCGCCGAAAGCATTGCAGCCGCTTACGGAACCACGCTCGGCGACTTAACTCTTCAGCGCTTCGCCGACAATGAAATGGGTCCAAGCTTCGACGAAAGTGTGCGCGGCTGCGAGGTATTTCTGGTGCAAAGCACCTTCCCCCCCGCCGAGCACCTCATGGAACTGATGCTGATGGTGGATGCCGCCAAGCGGGCTTCAGCTCACAAGGTGGTCATTGTGATGCCGTACATGGGCTATGCCCGCCAGGACCGCAAAGACAAGCCCCGCGTTAGCATCGGGGCCAAGGTGGTGGCCAACATCATCCAAAGCGTGGGCACCGACCGCCTGATGACCTGCGACCTGCACGCTGGTCAGATTCAGGGCTTCTTCGACATTCCCGTTGACCACCTCGACGGCGCCACCGTGCTGGCCCCCTACATCAGGTCGCTCAACCTGGAGAACCTGATTTTCGCTTCGCCCGACGTGGGCGGCGTAGTGCGCACCCGCGCCTTCGCCAAAAAGTTTGGGGCCGAGATTGTGGTCTGCGATAAGATGCGCGTGCGGGCCAACGAAATCGCCTCCATGCAAGTAATCGGCGATGTGAAGGGCATGAACGTAGTGTTCGTGGATGACATGATAGACACCGCTGGTACTATTTGCAAAGCTGCTGAGTTGGTAATGGAGCGGGGTGCCCTATCGGTGCGCGCCGTGGTAACCCACCCGCTGCTGAGCGGCCCGGCTCACGACCGCATCCGCGCTTCCTGCCTTACCGAATTGATTACGACCGACACCATCCCCCAGCGCCAGGAAAATGAGAAAGTCCGCGTGATTTCGCTGGCGCCGCTCTTTGCCCAGGCTATCCGCAACGTGGTAACGCACGAGAGCATCAGCTCGCTGTTTGTGTAGGCTTAGTTGCATTGCCCAAAATCGTCTGTCATGCTGAGCTTGCGAAGCATCTTACTACGCATGAGCTAATTATTCTCACGTGATAAGATGCTTCGCAAGCTCAGCATGACAGACGATTTTGTTTAAAAGGTGCTTCAACTGGACAGGCAATAAAGTAGTAAATAGAATAACCTTTTGCAAATATGAAAAAAGTTTGGCACGCATTTTCTTATGCGTTTTGAACCTTTTAACCTCTGCAAAAAGTTATGAAGCCCTTTCTACGCTTCGCTGGTATTGTGGCGGCAGTTTTCCTTTCCGCTTGCACCTCCACCATCCACATGCAGGCCCTGGCCCCGGCCGCCGTGCGCATGCCCGATGAGCTGCAGCGCATCGCTACCGCCAACCGCATTGTGCCAGCTTCGGGCCGCGATAAATTTTTCGATGTGCTCGAAGGAGCCTTCACGGGCGAAGGCATTGGAGTAGATAATGCTGGAGCACAAGAGAGCGTGATGGTGCTGGGCCAAGCCCTAGCCGAAAACAGCCCCCGCTTCAAGGTGACGCAGGCGCAGTTGCAGCTGCAAGGCCGCAGCCGCGAGTTTTTCCTAGAGCCGCTGCCGCCGTACTACGTGCAGAACCTGTGCCGCCAAACAGGCGTCGATGGTCTGGTAGTGCTCGAAGCCTTCGATTCGGACATGGAGCTCAAGCGCAATGATGGGGTGCGGGTGGTAAAAGACAAAGACAACTTAGAGCGCAAAGTGCCTTTTGTGCACGTTGACATGGTGATGAAAGTTGTATCCGGCTTCCGCACCTACGGCGGCGCCAAGGGATTTATCATCGACCAAGCCAAGTTGGAAGACCACCTAGCGTTTTCGGGCGAGGGCGATACTTATCAGCAGGCCTTGCGACACCTGCCGGCTCCAGATATCTGCATTCGGCAGGTGGCTAGGCTGGCGGGCGATAAGTATGCCCGCCGCATTGCTCCCTCCTACTTTACCCTGAGCCGCGAGTATTTTACCCGGGCCAAAAAGGACGCGGCTATGCGGCAGGCGGCCATCCGGGCTACGTCGGAAGACTGGGCCGGTGCCACGGCGTTGTGGCAGCAGGCCGCCACTAGCCGGCACCCCAAAATTGCCGGCCGCGCGTTCTACAACATGGCCGTGGCCAGCGAATTCGATGGCGACCTGAACGAGGCCATTGCCTGGGCCAAGAAATCGGCATACTCCTGCAACAACCGGGCGGCCCGGGCATACCTGCGCCAGCTGCAGCGCCGCCAGCAAGAGCAGTTCCTGATTGCCGAACAGTTGCAAAGCCTGCCCGTCAACAACTGATTGTTAGCCTGACGATTGTTATTCCAGGCAAGGCTACGTACCTTTGCGGCCCGTTTTGGCAAGGGTTGCCAAGACGGAAACATCATTCCCAAACCACTTCTTTATGAAAAGCCTCGAGATTGTAGGGTTTAAAAGAGCGAATCTCGGTAAAACTGAGGCCAAGGCATTGCGCCTAGACGCCCAGGTACCGTGCGTGTTGTATGGCGGCAAGGACACCGTGCACTTCTCTGTGCCCGCTATCCTGTTCCGCGAGTTGTTGTACACGCCTGAGGCACACATTGTGGACCTGAACGTGGAAGGCACTTTGTACAAGGCCATTGTACAGGACGCCCAGTTTCACCCCGTAAATGAAATGCTCCTCCACGTTGACTTCCTCGAGTTGGAAGCCGGCAAAGAGGTTAAGATGGACATCCCCGTTAAATACGTAGGCGTATCGCCCGGCGTATTGGCTGGCGGCAAACTGGTGAGCAAGCTGCGCAAAGTGCGCGTGCGCGCTACCATGGACAACCTCCCCGACTACGTGGAAGTGAACATCGGCACCATGGAGCTCGGTAAATCCATCAAGGTAGGTGCCGTGGAGCCCAAGGGCTACACCATCCTGACCAGCAAGGAGGCCCCTATCGCCACCATCACCATCCCACGTGCGCTGAAAGGCGAACTGGCTGCCAACAAGTAATTAGTACTTGGTCGAATCATTCTCGCATTCCGAGACTAATTCAGGCAAATACCAAAAAGCCGCTCCAATTTTGGGGCGGCTTTTTAGTTACCCCAAATTGCTTCGGGCATCCGCCCGACATTTCTTTTTGATAGTATGAAGTTTCTGGTTCTTTGCCTGGGCAACATTGGCCCCGAATACGCCGATACCCGCCACAACATTGGCTTCATGGTGGCGGATTTCTTGGCTGCTAAATTCGATGCGCCGCGTTTCGAAATAAGCCGCCACGCGTTTGTGACAGAGATTAAAAGCAAAGGCCACACGTATTCGCTGGTGAAGCCCACCACCTACATGAATCTGAGTGGCAAAGCTGCCGCCCACTGGCTGGCCACGCTGAAAATCCCCGTGGAAAACATGATTGTGGTTACCGACGACCTGGCTCTGCCCTTCGGCAAGCTGCGGCTAAAAGGCCAGGGCTCGGCCGGCGGGCATAATGGCTTAAAGGACATTCAAGCCACGCTGGGAACTGATGTGTATGCCCGCCTGCGGTTTGGCGTGGATGCTAATTTCCCAAAAGGCCGGCAGGTAGATTATGTACTAAATCCGTTTTCCGCAAATGAATTAATTGAGTTGCCAACCCGAATTGAAAAAGCAGCAGATGCGGTTTTAGCATTTGGTGCGATGGGATTGGAACGGGCGATGAACGTGGTAAACGTGAAGTAATTACTCATGAACAGTTGCATAAAAAAAAGCCCGGCCGCATTGTGCGGCTGGGCTTTTTTTTATGCAACTGTTCATGTTTAGACAACGCCGCTGCCGTTGCGTACAGTTGTGCTGGGCTGCATTAGCGCCAAGCTCCCATCCGCGTTTTCCGCCATCAGCAACATGCCTTGGCTTTGAATGCCTTTGATTTCGCGAGGGGCAAGATTAAGCAGTACCTGCACCTGCTGCCCAATTAGTGCCTCGGGAATAAAATGCTCAGCAATACCGCTCACAATAGTGCGATGCTCGAGGCCCAGGTCAATGGTCAGCTTCAGGAGCTTTTTGGTTTTTGCCACTTTCTCAGCTGCTACAATAGTGCCGATGCGCAAATCCATCTGCCCAAATTCGTCGAATGATACGTCGGCTTTGGCAGGCGTTACGGGTGTGCTGGCGAGCTGATTTTCCTTTTTGGTGTCGAGAAGCTTTTGTACTTGTGCTTCCACGGTAGCGTCTTCAATTTTGGCGAAAAGCAAGGCAGCTTCGCGCAACTCGTGGCCCTCGGGAAGCGCATCGGCCCGGCCGGCACTGGCCCAATTGCCTAAATCCAAATTGAGCATGGTGGCCAGCTTTTGCGCCGACTCGGGCAGGAAAGGCTCCAGTACGGGCGCGAGCGCGGCGGCTATTTGCAGCGCTACGTGCAACACGGTGCCGGTGCGGGCCACGTCGGTTTTGATAAGGTGCCAGGGCTGGGTCTCGGCTAGGTATTTATTACCCAACCGCGCCAAATTCAGCACTTCCGCCAACGCATCGCGAAAGCGGTAATTCTCAATTAACTCTCCGATTTTGGCCGGAAATTCTGCTAGCTGGGTAAAAGCGTCTTGGTCAATGGTTGTTACTTCGCCTAAGGCCGGCACTTTGCCTTCAAAGAATTTGTGCGTGAGCACGGCGGCGCGGTTTACAAAATTACCGAGCGTGGCAACTAATTCATTGTTGTTGCGCGCCTGGAAATCCTTCCAGGTAAAGTCATTATCCTTGGTTTCGGGCGCGTTGGCGCACAGCACGTAGCGTAGCACATCGGCTTGGCCGGGAAATTCGGCGAGGTATTCGTGCAGCCACACGGCCCAGTTGCGCGAGGTGCTGATTTTATCGCCTTCCAGGTTTAAAAACTCATTGGCGGGCACATTATCTGGCAGCACAAATTCGCCGTGCGCTTTCAGCATTACTGGAAAAATAATGCAGTGAAATACGATGTTGTCTTTGCCAATAAAATGCACCAATTTGGAATCGGCGTCTTTCCAGTACAACTCCCATTCATCGGGGAAAGCTTCTTTTGTAGCGGAGATATAACCAATGGGCGCATCAAACCAGACGTAAAGCACTTTACCTTCGGCGCCGGCCACGGGCACGGGCACGCCCCAATCGAGGTCACGCGTGACCGCACGCGGGTGCAGGCCCTGGTCTATCCACGATTTGCACTGGCCATACACGTTGGTTTTCCAATCGTTTTTGTGGCCTTCAATTATCCATTCGCGCAGCCAGGGCTCGTATTGGTCGAGGGGCAAAAACCAGTGCTTGGTATCGCGTAAAATAGGCTGCGCACCGCTGAGCATGCTACGCGGGTTTATTAATTCTGTGGGGCTAAGGGACGTGCCGCAACGCTCGCATTGGTCGCCGTAGGCATTTTCATTGCCGCAATTTGGGCAGGTGCCTACGATGTAGCGGTCGGCGAGAAATTGCTGGGCTTGCTCGTCGAAGTATTGTTGCGTGGTTTGCTCTATGAATTGCCCGGCGTTATTAAGCTTTGTAAAAAATTCGCTGGAAACCTCAGCGTGGGTAGCAGACGATGTGCGGGAATACACATCAAACGAGACGTTAAAATCGTGAAAAGAATCACGAATAAGCGCGTGGTATTTATCAACTACCTGCTGCGGCGTTACGCCCTCTTTTTGGGCCCGAATAGTAATTGGTACGCCGTGTTCATCTGAACCACAAATAAATTTTACATCACGCCCCGCAGAACGCAGGTAACGAACATAAATATCAGCAGGCAAATAAACTCCCGCCAAATGGCCAATATGTACGGGGCCATTAGCGTAAGGCAAAGCAGCGGTAACAGTGTAACGCTTAGGAAAATGCGACATAATTTACAAGAAGAAAAAGCCGTAGACACTACCTTGTTTCTTTACAAGAAGTCAATAATGTTACGGTTCGACGCAAAGAAACGACAGAAAAAAGACAGAAATTAATCAACAAAAAAACAGAGCAAACCGTTTGATACTTAATTCATTTTATATTTGACCGTGCTTAATTAATTGGGCTGCGCAAAAGGCAATATTATTCCGCCTTATCCTCTCCCTCAACCATTTTCTCAAATGAAAAAACCTGCTTCTCAAAAACAGTCGGAAAAACGCGCGAAACGCACGCCGGAAGAAAAGTCAGCTCGTAAATCAGCCAAAAAAGCTGGTCGCGCTGCAGCCGTTCTCAACGATGACCGCGCCGATAATAAGGCTAGCCAAAAGAAGACGCTTAAAACGGCTGCGAAGCAACTACAAAAGGAGCTAAACAACCGCATGAACGAAGTGGTGACTCGCATCCGCAAAGAAACGAAAGCGAAGTTGAAGGAAGTGGTGAAAGAGGCTACGCGCCGCCTCGACGGCGACACGGAGCGTATGTTTGAGCAAGCCCTGCAAACCATCGTCCGTCATTACGACTCGGTAGCGGGCAGCGCGGCCAGCACCGAGAATACAACGGAGAGCAGCGAAAATGGGGCAGACGCTGCAGCTTCTACCCGCGGCCGCAAGAAAGGCCTAACGCTGAACAAAGACGGCACTCCCCGCAAGTCCCGCGCCACCGGGGCTGACTCCGACGACGCCGATGATGCACCGGCCCCTACCACCCGCGGCCGCAAGCCCGGCACTGCCACCACAGGTGCCCGCCGTGGCCGCAAGCCCACGGCCACCGCTGATGGAGGCGCGGCCCCGGCTGCACGGCGTGGCCCGAAGCCTGGCACACCCGCTACCGGTGCCCGCCGCGGCCCTAAGCCCCGGGTACAGGCTGCCCCAGCGCCCGAAGCAACCGACGTCATGAACTCGGCCGACAGCCCTAGCACCGGCGAAGTAAGCGTCTAAGCTTTCGCATAAGCATTACCCAAATAAAAGCCCGCCCCCGTTCACTCGAGGGCGGGCTTTTACTTGAATACCCGTTTAGATTTTTCACAGGCTTGCGGACGGCTTCTGAGCCAAGAAGCCGGCTCTGCTACGGGCGACGAACGGGGGCTTCTACCGGCGGGTCGTAGCTGAGCCTTTCGATCCGAACTGCGGGCGGGGTATTATTCGGTAGGTCAGTATTGAGGTTTTCGATGCGCTTTTGCCGATTGATATCGGAAGCTTGGTTGCCTAGCCTCACCCGATTGAGGGTGGCATCGGGCACCGAAGAATTGGTACCGCTGCTGTTGTAAATGGCCCGGCGGTCGGCGTCGGTACGCACTTCGGTGGGCACATCGCTCGGGGCGGGGGCACCTACTCTGCTGGACGCAGCCGCGGGAGTCGCCCTTTCGCCCGATTGCTCTGAAGTGGTGCAGCCAGACAGCAGCAGGCCAATAGCCAGCGCCACAGAGCTGGGGGAAAAGCGAGAACGTATCATGACGAGTAAGGAAGAAAAGCTGCTAGAACAAGCTGCTTTTCTTCAAACGCGGGTAAGCGCCATGTGGTTCGCGCCACGGGCCTCCGCTAAGCCAAGACATGCTGGGGTTGGTCGGTTCTAATGCCGTCCCAGAGAACCATTCGGGCTTCCAGGCATTGCACCGTCACTTGCTGGCAATCAATCCAGCGGTCGGGGTCGTCGGCACACAATTCCCGCACCATTTGCTGGGCCAAGGGCGCGTGCACCTCCTCGTCGAGCTGAATGTGCCGGTCGAGGTAATAAGTAAACGTATCTAGCTGGCCGGGAAACCGGTCGCGCAGCTCTCCTACCAGTTGACGAAACATGGCCGGAATCAGGTCTTCGCGGCCAAAGGTGAAGGCAGCCGCCACAGCGTGCGGCTGCCCCGAACGAATGATGGCAAATGTGGTTTCGACAAACTGACGCACCGAATCGGGGACACGGGCGGCATCCAGGGCCTGTGTCAGGGTATGGCCAGCTTGCAGGGCGGCAATCAGCCGCTCAATGGGCTCCGTATCGGCGCCGCATTCCTTCATGGCCCTCAGATAAAGCTCGAAGTGACTGATTGGATTCCCTTCTGGGTCGACATCGGATTCTTCTTCGAGCACTATCTCGTTGACCAAGCGCCGCGTGGCCGGATTGGGCGTTGGCACCCACGGAACCCGCACGCAGGTCAGTTCGCGCTGCAAAGCCTTGAGCAGCGACATAAAGTCCCAAACGGCAAACACGTGGTGCTCCATAAATTGCCGCAAGTCAGACAGGGTCTGAAGGCGGTAATAGAGATTATTATTGAGCAACAGGTGGCGGCATTGTGCCACCTCCTGCTGTAGAAATTCGATGGGGTCTGAAACAGTATTCATAAATTGATGCAATTGAAATGAAATACTTTCAATAAATACTTTTCTTGCTCAAATTCTCTAGAGCTATTGAGATACTTAATAGAAGGCCATTTCAAAGCCTATCAGGCATAAACGGAAAGCCCCCTGACATGGATTGCCAGAGGGCCGATATTTGTGAATTTTCTTAGAAAATCACCAGCTTTTCTATTTTTTCTTCTCGAATACCAACGCATTGCCATCCATGCAGTAACGTTGGCCGGTGGGCTTGGGGCCGTCGTTGAAGACGTGACCGAGGTGCCCGCCACACTTGGCGCACACAATTTCATCGCGGCTCATGCCAAAGGTGTCGTCCGACGCCACTTTGACGCTGTTAGCGGTAGCTGGGGCAAAGAAACTGGGCCAGCCTGTGCCCGACTCAAACTTGGTGTCGGAATAAAAAAGCAGGTTGCCATCGGCGGCACAGTAGTAGCTGCCGGCGGCGTGGTTATCGTGGTATTTGCCGGTGAAAGGCCGCTCGGTGCCTTTTTCGCGCAGAATAAAATACTGGTCGGGGGTTAGGGCTTTCTTCCATTCGGCTTCGGTTTTGCGCACGGGAAACTCGTCGGGCTTGCCGGTCACGACCTGGGGCTGGAAATAGGTTTTGCCGGCTACAGTGCGGGCCGGAGCGGCATTATTTGCTGCCATGTCGCGCTTTTGCGAGCAAGCCGAATTCAGCGTGAGCGTGGAAATTACTACTAACAAGAGGGGAAAACGCATGTGCAGGGACGGGTTGAGGTACAAGTGTCCAACATACGAGGCAGGCCTGCGGTTCGGTCTTCTTATCAGACGAGAAACCACCGGGAACCTTACGCACCGGCTAATTGATTTAGGGCGACAAGCTTGGCCGCGCGACGGCCGGCGCGGCCCTGGCTTCGGCTGGGTGCTGATTAAGAGTTGAGTAAGCAAAGGCATTGCGCCTTTTTATCCGTACCTTTGCACCCGCAAAAACACAACACATGGCCCAGAACATTCGGAATATTGCCATCATCGCTCACGTTGACCATGGCAAGACTACCCTTGTGGATAAAATTATCCACGCATCTAAGATTTTCGACGCTCACCAGCAGTTCGACGACCTCATCCTCGACGACAACCCCCTGGAGCGGGAGCGCGGCATTACCATCGTTTCCAAGAACGTATCGGTTCGCTACAAAGACGTAAAAATCAACATCATCGACACCCCTGGTCACGCCGATTTCGGCGGCGAGGTAGAGCGCGTGTTGAAGCTGGCCGACGGCGTACTGCTGCTCGTGGACGCCTTTGAAGGCGCCATGCCGCAGACCCGTTTCGTGCTCGGCAAAGCCATCGACTTGGGCTTGAAGCCTATCGTGGTGGTAAACAAAGTAGACAAAGAGAACTGCCGTCCCGACGAGGTGCACGAGCAGGTATTCGACCTGATGTTCAACCTGGGCGCTTCGGAAGACCAACTCGACTTCGTGACGCTGTACGGCTCCTCGAAGCAGGGCTGGATGAGCACCGACTGGAAAGAGAAAACCGAAGACCTGATTCCGCTGCTCGACGCCGTTGTGGCTTCTATTCCTCCGGCTCCGGTATTGGAAGGCACGCCCCAGATGCAGATTACCTCGCTCGACTACTCGTCGTTCGTGGGCCGTATCGCCATTGGCCGGGTGCACCGCGGCACCTTGAAAGAGGGTGCCAACATGAGCCTGATGAAGGCTGATGGCAGCATCAAGAAAGTTAAAATCCGCGAGTTGCACATCTTCGAAGGCCTCGGCCGGGTGAAGGTAGACCAAGTGGAAAGCGGTGAAATCTGCGCCGTGTCGGGCATCGAAGGCTTTGACATTGGTGACACGCTGGCCGATGCCGAAAACCCCGAGGCACTCGAGCGCATCAGCATCGACGAGCCGACGATGAACATGCTGTTCACCATCAACAACTCGCCGTTCTTCGGCAAAGAAGGCAAGTTCGTGACCTCGCGTCACCTGCGTGACCGTCTGTTCAAGGAGACTGAGAAGAACCTCGCCCTGCGTGTGGAAGCCACCGACAAAGAGGACACTTTCCTCGTGTTCGGCCGCGGCATTCTTCACTTGTCGGTACTCATCGAGACCATGCGTCGCGAGGGCTACGAGCTGCAAGTGGGCCAGCCCCAGGTTATTTTCAAGGAAGACGACAACGGCAAGCGCCTTGAGCCGATGGAATTGCTCGTGGTGGACGTGCCCGAGGAAACCGCCGGCAAGGTGATTGAGCTGGTGAGCATGCGCAAGGGCGAAATGACCATCATGGAGCCCAAAGGCGACCTGCAGCACTTGGAATTCCGCATTCCGTCGCGTGGTCTTATCGGACTGCGTAACAACGTGCTGACGGCTACCGGTGGTGAAGCCATCATGAACCACCGCTTCATCGACTTCGAAGAGCACAAAGGTGTAATTCCCGGCCGCATCGCGGGTTCGCTGATTTCGCTGGAAACCGGCCCCGGCACGGCTTACACCATCGACAAAATGCAGGACCGCGGCTCGTTCTTCGTGGACCCAGGCGAGGAAGTGTACGCTGGCCAGGTTATCGGCGAGCACACCCGCCCGAACGACTTGACCATCAACATCCAGAAGGGCAAGAAGCTGACCAACATGCGTGCCTCGGGTACGGATGACAACGCCAAGATTGTTCCCAAGCGTCAGTTCTCGCTGGAAGAAGCCATGGAATACATCCAGAAGGATGAGTACCTGGAAGTAACGCCGAAGTCGGTGCGCATGCGCAAGATTCTGCTCGACGAAAACGAGCGTCTGCGCTACGCCAAGACGGCGGAATAGTTTGCTGACAGCAATTGTGTAAAAAAGGCGCGGCATTAGTCGCGCCTTTTTTAATGGTTAATTTTGGCAGAAGTGTTAGCTGCCCAATTCTATAGTTGCTATGAAACAGGATTCGATAACCACGTTTGTAAAACTGTTTACCTTGGACGACGGCCCGGCTACCCAGCGCGTGAGCGAACGGCTTGCCTTGGTGCTCCGCGACCCGGAAGCCTACCGGGAAAAGTTTGAGGAAGAGCTGGAAGAACGCGGGATTGTAGCTCCTTTGCCTCCACAAGAGCTCCGCGACATTGCGCTCATCGATGCGCTGCTAAGCGAAGACTTGGCCTGGGAAAGTGACTGGAACGACACCGCCCCCACCATTGCCGAAAACTTGAACGATGTATTGGAGCGGCAGCACCGCGACTTGAAACTACAGCCCGCTGCCCTGATTGGGCGGCGTGAGCCCGGACCCGAACAACTCGACACGGTGCAGGATGCCTTGGAAAAGCTGGGGTTGGCTTTAGTGCTTTTTACACTCGACAGCGACTCCTACCCGCTGGGAATAGTGGCCGAGGAACAGGTGGAGCAAGCGCGCAGCCTGGCGAAGGAACTGGGCTTTGAGGTGGTAGTTTATTAAACCCTAATACTACTGCCGCTGCCGCACGGCCTCAAACGTGAGCACAGCCGTGGCTACGCTCACGTTGAGCGAGTCGATGCGGCCACGCATGGGCACAATGATGGTTTCGTCGCAGGCTTCGCGCATTTGAGGCGTGAGGCCGTCGGCTTCGGTGCCCATTACCAGAGCGGTGGGGCGGCGGAAGTCGCATTCGGTATAAGTACGGGCTTCCGGGGCAAGGGCTGCAGCGTAGCTGCGGATGCCTTTTTCGCGCAAAAACGCCAGGATTTCGGCTACTGGCGCTGCCACGGTGGGCACCGTGAAAACGCAGCCAATACTGGCCCGAATGACGTTGGGGTTAAACAAATCGGTACGCGGGTCGCCGATGAGCACGGCGTCGACGGGGGCGGCATCGGCGGTGCGGAGCACGGCGCCGAGGTTGCCGGGTTTTTCTACGGCCTCCAGCACAATGACGAGCGGATTGGCCGGGAGGCGCAGGTCGGCCAGGGTGCGGGCGGGGGTGCGCAGCACGGCTAAAATCCCGTCGGAGCCTTCGCGGTAGGCTACCTTTTCAAACACTGGCCGGGTGACTTCGAACCATTCCGGGCCTGCAGCATTGCTACTAAACAGACCTTGGAGCGCCTGCAGGCCCTCTTGACCCGCCAGCTCGGGGCAGGAATAAACGGCGACGACGGCCACCCCGGCCTCTACGGCAATGGTGAGTTCGCGCAGTCCTTCCACCAGAGTGAGTCCCAGCGCCCGGCGCTCGGCCGACTTTTGCTGGAGACGCAGCAGCTGCTTGATGCGTGGGTTTTGGGGGCTACTGAGGCGGTCGGCAGGGGCAAATGGCATGGCCGCGAAGATACGCGCGCCCGAGCCCAACCCTGGGCCTGGCGCAAGCGTAGGGCGGGCCATTACCTTCGTACCCAATGAAATCAAAAATTGACGGGAAAATTATCGCGGGCCTGGGGCTGGCGGTAGGCATTCTGCTGCTTACCGCGGCGGCCTCTTTCTGGAGCATCCGGGGGTTGAGCATTCAAACCAAGCGCGTGGAGCACACCTACCAGGTGATGCAACAGGTGACCAACGTGACGGCTGTGCTCAAAGACGCGCAGGCAGGCGTGCGTGGCTACCTCCTCACCGGCGACACGCTGTACCTACGCCCCTTCAGCCTGGCCAGCGGCATGCTGCCCGCCAGCCTGGAGCACCTCGACAAGCTAACAGCTGACAACACCACCCAGCAGGCTCGCCTAGACTCGCTGCGGGCGCTGGTGGAGCAGGAATTTCGCATTCTGCGCCCGCTCACCGACATGAACAAGTCGATGAACAAGGCCGCCATGCAAACCCTGCTCGATACCGACCGACAGACCCTGCGCCAAGTCCGACTGCTGTACGACCGCATCCAGCAGGAGGAAATGGCCTTATTAGCCCAGCGCAGTGCCGTGCAGGATGTGTTTGAAAAAGCCACCCCCATCGTGGTGCTGGTATCGGCGGTGCTGGCGGTCCTTATTGTGGTGTGGCTGATAATAAAAATTGTAAAAGAGCTGGCCGACAACCGCCGCCTGCAAGACGAGCTGGCTGAGGTGAACCAGCAAATCAGCCGGCGCATTGCCCAAATTCGTTCGCTGGCCGAGCAGGTGGTGCAGGGCGACTACACCGTAAAGATTAGCGACGAGGCCGACGACAACCTGGGCGGTCTGGCCATCTCGCTCAACCGCATGACCCAAACCCTGGAGTCCAGCTTCAGCGCCCTGGAAAAGCGCAACCAGGAACTTGACCAATTTGCCTACGTGGCGTCGCACGACTTGAAGGCGCCCCTGCGCGGGGTAACCACCATCGTGAAGTGGATTGAGGAGGAACTATCCGCCGAGCTGTCGCCCCAGCTCCGCACCTACCTCGCCCAGATGAAAGGGCGCCTCAGCCGCCTCGAAGACCTGATAAACGGCTTGCTGGCCTATGCCCGGGTGGGGCGCACGGCCCACTCGGTGAGCACCGTCGACGTGAGCCAACTGCTGAGCGAAGTAGCCGAGCTGGTGGTGCCGCCCGATTTCACTTTGCACCTCGGGCCAAACCTGCCCGTGTTCCCCACCAACCGCCTGGGCCTGCAGCAGGTGTTCACCAACCTGCTCAGCAACGCCGTAAAGTACCACCACAGGGGCGCCGGGCACCTAGAGGTGACCTGCGCCGACGCGGGCCGCTGCTACGAGTTTCGGGTGCAGGACGACGGGCCAGGCATCGCCCCGGAATATCACCAAAAGGTTTTTCTGCTGTTTCAGACCCTGCGCGACCGCAACACGGCCGAGAGCACGGGCATCGGCTTGAGCATTGTGCAAAAACTAGTCAATGAACACCAGGGCAAGATTCGCATCGAATCGGCCCCGGGGCAAGGAGCCGCGTTTATCTTTACATGGCCAAAGTAAACCCTGGCCTGGGGAGAGCCTTTGGCACGGATTCTACCTACCTGAAACTACTATTTCTGGGACTAACCCTGTACGGGACACCTTCTATTTTGAAATTTATGCGCTCGGTTCTATTAGTTGAAGACGATATTTTTGATACGATGACGGCGGAGAAGTCCTTCGCAAAATTCAACGTACCGCACCAACTGCTCACGGCCTTCAACGGCGAGGAAGCCTTGGACCTGCTGCTGGGGCGCAACGGGGCGGAGCCCCTCCGTCCTTTGCCAGAAGTCATTTTGCTCGACCTGAACATGCCCCGGATGAATGGCATTGAGTTTCTAACAGAGCTGCGGGCCCACCCCGACTTTCACGACATTCCGGTTTTCATTACCACAACCTCCGGCATGGATGTGGACCGCCTCAACGCTGAGGAGTTGGGCGTGAGCGGCTACATTATGAAGCCGCTGGACTTTGAAACCAGCAGCGACTTATCTGACAGCCTGAGCCTGCTGGAAAAGCTGCTGAACTAGCCTGCGGGCAGAAGATGCCTATTGGCTAAACGGCTGTTTTCGTAAGCAGAAACTCGCCTTGAAGTGGCTGAACGAATAGCCCGCAGCGGTGCTTCGGCCCGTAGGAACGGTGCGTTGCAAAGCCCTAACGTGACCAAAGCACTGCTGGGGGGCACTCAAGCAACTAACTCAATCCGCTTCTAAGCAGCCGCATACTGCCGGGCCAGGGGCGCCAGTACACTAAGCGAGAACTCCGGGCCTTGGCGTGAGAAAGGTGGAACAGGACAGGAATGGATGTACTAGGCAGGGCATTGCGTAAACTTGCGCTGCGCAAACGGAATTAAGCCCCCCTGCCTTTCGTTTGCGGCTCAGCAGCACAGACGCTCAATTGCACGCTTTTTGCATAGCGGGCCTGAGATATTTGGCGAGTGCTGGTACCTTGCTTAGCCCTACTGTCCTTCTTCCATTTCTTTTTATGAGAAGTCCCCTTCTATTTCCGGTGCTGGCGATGGTGATGCTGACTGGGCAAGTTGCCCGGGCACAGGACGAAGGCCCACGCCAGTTGGGCGCGCCCCCCTCCATGCCCCCACCCTCGCGGACCCGCACCGCCCCAGCTCCACGCCAGCTGGAGAGCGTACCTGTAGCGCCACCCGACAGCACCCGGCGTGCGACTGTGACAGCGCCCCTGCCCGCGCCCATGGCGGCCCCGTCGTCGGAGCCCGTGTATGCGCCTACCCCGGCGGGCCAGCTACCCGGCAATAACTCCCGGCCCACCCGCTTTCAGGTGGGGCTGAAAAACGGCATGATGTATAATGCCTACGATGTGGAAATGAAGACCCCGCTGTTTGGCCGTTCGTACCTGCTGCTGGACGGGCAGCGTCGGTTTGACCTCAACGAGGTTGGTTTTTATGAGGACGAGTCCGGCCACTATGTGCGCACCATGCTGCCGGGCTCCGCGCGCGAGACCACCCTGCGGCGTGACAAAACCGGCCGCATCAGCCTCTATTCCATCACCTCGGCGCAGTACAACTCCGGCCCCGGCGGGTTTGGCTACCCCGGCTATGGAATGGGCGGCATGGGCATGGGCGGGTATGGCATGGGTGGCTTCGGCGGCTATCCCTACGGCGGATACCGCACCGTGAAAACCGAATACTTTTCCAAGGACAACGGCCCCATCCAGAGCCTCAACAGCCGCAACCTAATGCTGGCTACCCGGGACAACGCCGGCGCCCAGCAACTGCTGGCCGAGTCACGGCGCTTCCACCAGGCCACAGTGGCCAGCTATGTAGTGGGCGGTGGCCTTTTGGTAGCGGGCATGCTGCAAACACTACGGCCCACGGAAAGCGGCCGGGCTATCTCGCCGCTGATTTACGCGGCCATTCCGGTGCTCATCGTTCCCATTGTGCTGCAGAGCAAGCAAGTGAGCAACCAGCGGCAAGCCATTGCGCTGTACAACTCCACCCGCTAGCGCCCGCGCCCGGTGAGAGGACAGCGTTAAAAACTACTCTCTGCATTTGCCCCAATGAAAGGCCCGCCTGCGCGGGGCTCTTTCATTGGGGCTTTGCTTTTGTGGGGGTTGTGGGGGCAGGTAAGCTGCCGCCTAGTTCTCTAGTCGGCCGTGGACTAATTTGCGGCGTTCCGGATGCGTTGTTCAGCCCCTCTGCAAGCAACCTCGTACCCGGTCACTTGCGTAGGCCGGAAATGAAACTTACTGCCGCGACTACTTCTGCTGAAGCCCTGACTGCCGACTTTGCCGCCCGTCAGGCCAAGGCTTTGCTGGTTCATGCGCGGCTATGCGCCGAATACGGAGCGCCGTTTCGGTTTTTCAGCACCAAAGACCCGCTTAGCGAACTGGTGAGTGCCCTGCTCTCTCACCGCACCAAAAACGCCGATTCGCACCGGGCCTACCAGGAGCTGCGGGCCACGTTTCCAACCTGGGAAGAAGTGCGCGATGCGCCTACCGAAGCCGTGCAGCACGCCCTGCGGGCCTGTACCTGGCCCGAGCAAAAGGCTCCGCGCATTCAAGCCGTGCTGCGGGAGATTAGTGAGCGCTGCGGCACCGATGCCCCCTGCTCACTTGACTTTCTGGCGGAGATGCCAATTCCTGAAGCACGCGCCTGGCTTGAGAGCATCAGCGGTGTGGGGCCGAAGACCAGCGCTGCCACGCTGCTGTTCAGCTCGCTGCGCATCCCGGCCATGCCCGTCGACAGCCACCACCACCGGGTGGCCCAACGCCTCGGCCTTATTGGTCCCAAAGTGGGCGAAGGGCCGGCGCATAAGCTGTTAGAAGCCCTGCTCCCACCCAGCTGGGATGCGCAGCAGGTATATGACCACCACGAGGCGCTCATGTTTCATGGGCAGAAATGCTGCTACTTTAGCAGCCCGGCCTGCCGCCGCTGCGTAGTGCTCGACCAGTGCCCGTTTGGGCAGGGTCGCCTCGGGTAAGGCCTCCTGGGGCTGGCGTGCAAAAAGATATTTTCACCTTTCGCCATGGCCGCCCACAGCCATTCTCCTATTGCCTGGAAGTAAGATTTATAGAAAGAAAGCAACCACTATGATTCTCCATCTTCGGGCAAAGCCCAATGCCCGGGCCAACCAGTTGCTGGTAGCAGCCGATGGCACTGTAACCGTTCGCTTAAAAGCGCCACCTCAGGATGGCCAGGCCAACACGGTGCTGCTGGGCTACTTGGCGGAGGTATTCGTCACCAGCAAAAGCCGCGTGGAGCTGCTCAGCGGCCACACGGCTCCGTTCAAGAAGGTGTCGTTGCCCGACGTGGACGAAAGCCAGTTGGCCGCGGTGCTGGCCCGGCATCGCGTGAGCTGAGTCAGGGCTGAAAACCAAAACGTGGCATGGCTGGGCCAGGAACAGCACCTTATTTGCCCCGCTTCCACCGATAATATTTCCGGTACCACGACGAGGTTTTTTTGAATAAGCTGCCGGTACTTTCATTCGGAAACATATTTATCCGGAACACTTGCATGCGGTCGTCTTCGATGTGCATGCCCCCGGTGTCGGTCGAAACGCCTAGGGCAAACCCGGCTTCGTACACGGCCTTTTTTACTGCATCGTTGAGGTCGCCAAACGGGTAAGCGAAGCTGACAATCTCGGTTTGCAGCGCGGCCTCCAACTCGTTTTTGCTGCGTTGAATTTCGCTGGCTGCGTCGGGCAGTGGCAAGGTAGTTAGCCGGGGGTGCGACATGGTGTGTGCCCCGATTTCCCAGCCAGCGGCCACAAAAGCCTGTTTTTGGGCTAGGTTCATTATTTCAGAACGCGGCTCGGCGGGGTCAGTTTCTACGTCCCACTTGTTGTGGCGAATGTTGAAATCGCCGAGCAAATACATTACGCCGCGGTAGCCATATTGCTGCATTAGCGGCAGCAGGTTGGTGTAATTATCGGTGTAGCCATCGTCGAAGGTCAGAATGATGGGGCGGGCTGGGAAGTTTTCCAAGGGCCATTCGCCGCTGGCAAATTTCAGATAATCGGCAAAGGTTATCGGCGATAATTTCTGCTTTTTGAAATACGCCAAGTGTTTCTCAAAATTCTCTTTTGTGACATAAATCTGGTGCTTGGTAGCCAGTGGCGCGTCGGGGATTTTGTGGTACATCAGCACCGGAATAAAAGCAGGCGCCGCTTTGCGCATGCGTGCCGCCTGATAGGTCTCCAGCACGCGCGCGGCTACCGCAGCTAGGCTATAGTGCATCCGCACCCGCTGCTGCAGGGCTACGGCTACAGGCTGCGGGGCCTGTAGGAAAGCACGCGCCTCGGCCAGCACAGCCCCAAAGTCGACGGCTGAAGAGGCGAGGAGTGCCGAAATGTCGCCGAAGTTGGAAGCGGCCGCAGCTGGGAAGGAGGCAGTGGTCACGAGGCCTTCGTAGCTGGCCTCGCCCAGCGCCAGTAACGGGCGGCCCGCGCCCAGGGCCTCGATGGCCACCCGCCCCGCCCCTATTACCAGGGCCGTGCGGGCCAACCAGCCGGGCACGTCGTCGGTGAAGCCGATTACTTCGACTCGCTCGCCAAACGCGGCCTGTAGTCGTTCGAGGGCAGCTTTGCCAACGGTAGGTAAATGCTCCAGCTCACCGCCGATGAGGGCCACCCGAAGCTGCCGGAACTCGCGAAGCAGCGCTGGAAACACCTCCTGAAGCAAGGCCGCGGCCCGCTCGCCTTTCCCCCCATTGAAACGGCCGATGAAGGCCAGCCGCAGTGGCTCGCTTGGGGCAGCCTCGGGGGCAGCTTGCGGGAAGCGTACGCCGTTCGGAATTTCCACAATTTTGGGCGCGGCCATCTTCACCTCGGTTATCAGGTGCTCGCGCAGGTTGCCGCAAATGGCAACGACTTTGTCGCCGTAGATATCAAACAGCGAGGTGGACGTGTGCAAGTGCTGGCGGCCGTGCACGGTGCTCACCAAAGGCACCTTCAGGCCGCGCAGCGCAACGTAACTAACCCAACTGGCCGCCCGGGAGTGGGCATGTACCACGTCAATTCGCTCGGCCTGCACCACCTGCCGAATGCGCTGGACGTTGCGCAGCCGCTGCCCGTAGCGACGGTTGCTGATAGCCGCCACGAGTTGCGTGGCCCCGGTGGGAAGCTGGTCGGACTCCGACAGCAGCCACACGTGGTGCCCCTTGGCCCGGTGGGCCTCGGCCAGCTGCACAGCATATGCAACAGAGCCCGCAAAAAACTCAGCCGAGAGAACGTGAAGGATGCGCATGGGGCAAAGGTATTGCTGCCCGCTACGTCATGCCCCGTTCTGAAACTGAGCAGTGGCCTACCGTTGCTAAGTATTGATTGGAATTAACAGCAAGCTTACACTAGCGCATGGCGCGGCCGGCTACGTTATCCATGTACTTCTGACCGCTGCCAGTGTTCAGGAGCAGCACGCTTTCGTTGCGGTGCAGCCAGCCGTTGGCCAGCAGCTGGCGGGCCGCCATCCAAACGGCCGCGCCTTCGGGGGCCACGAACAGGCCTTCCTGCTGGCCGAGGTCGCGCATGCCGGCTAGCATGTCTTCTTCGCTCACACTCACTACGGTGCCGCGCGACTCGCGCAGCACGCGCAGCATCATGGCTTCGCCCAAGGGGTGCGGCACGGCCAGGCCGTTGGCGAGCGTGGGGCTGCCCTGGTAGCTGTGGCAGTTGGGCTGGCGACCGGCGAAGGTTTCGAGCAGAGGGCAGCAATTTTCAGCCTGCACCGCCACCATGCGCGGCAGGGCCTGATGCGGCGCCAACCAGCCAAGAGCCTTCATTTCCTGGAAAGCTTTCCAGATGCCGATGAGGCCCGTGCCGCCGCCCGCGGGGTAAAGCAGCACATCGGGCAGCTGCCAGTTGAGCTGCTCGGCAATTTCGTAGCCCATGGTTTTCTTGCCCTCGAGGCGGTAGGGCTCTTTCAGGGTCGAGATGTCGAGCAGGGCGCCGTTGGCGTTGCGCTGGCGCACGCGAGCGCCGCAGTCGCTGATGAGGCCATCGACCAGTTCCACCTCGGCGCCGTACCAGTAGCACTCTTCCTTGAAGGCCTGGGGCGTGTGGCGGGGCATCACCACCACGGCTTTGAGGCCGGCGCGGGCGCAATAAGCGGCCATGGCCACGCCGGCGTTGCCCGCTGTGGGGATGATGCAGCCATCGACGCCGAGCTCTTTGGCTTTGGAGATGGCCATGCTAAGGCCGCGCGCTTTAAACGAGCCGGTGGGATTTTGGCCTTCGTCCTTCAGCCGAAGGGAGGACAGCTCGTAGCGCGCGGCCAAGCGCGGCAGGCTTAATATGGGGGTCATGCCCTCGCCCAGGGTCACTTTGTTTTCGTCGTGGAGCAGGGGCAGCAGCGCACCGTAGCGCCACATCGAGGAATCGGCCTGGTCGATAACGTCGCGGCTCAGGGGCTCGTGCAGGTCGTAGTCGGCCACCAGGGGCAGGCTGCAGCAAGTAGAGGTACGCTGCAGGTCGAAGGCGGAGTACTTGGTGCCACAGGCCGAGCAATGCAGGGCGGCCAAGCGCGAAGGGGTTTCAGTTGCTACCAGTTTCATAGGGCAAAGTACGGGAATGGCTCAACCGTAGTATGCCTTATGAGCATGGGGTTTTGGAATAGCCTATTCCTTCGGGGAATAGTATCGCTTCGTAAAAAGCAGGAAATCTTTGTAGGGCGCGTTGTTCTCAGTGCCCTTGCGTTGAATGAAGTTGAATTCGCGTTTCAGGGGGAAATTTTTGATTTTCACTTCTGAAAATTCTCCTGAGGCCAACTCCTTTATCACGGCCTGACGGGGCAAGAACGCCAGACAGTTGTCGACGCGCACGAAGTTCTTGAGGGCTTCGGTGCCGCCCATGCGCACGCGCACCGGCAGGGCAGCCAGCTTGATGCGGTGGCGGGCCAGGGCTTCTTCCAGCACGGCCAAGGTGCCGGAGCCAGCTTCCCGCAGGGCCAGCGGCGTGGAAAGCAAGTCCCGAACTTCGAGGGTGCGGGCTTCGAGGGGGTTGTTGGCGCCGCACACGGCCACCACGTCGTCGGTGAGCAGGGGCGTGTAGGTCACGTTGCTCACCTTGTGAATGCCTTCGATAATGCCCAACTCAATTTCATGGTCGAGCAGGGCGCGCAGAATGTTGTCGGAGTTACGGTTTTTAAGGCTTAGTTGGCGGTTGGGGTGGCGGCGCAGGTAGGCCGAAACCACAGGCGGCAGCACATAGAGCGAGATGGTGGTGCTGGCCCCGATCAGCAGGTGCATGGCGGGCTCAAAGGCCGTGCTCAGCGCGCTCATTTCCTGGTGCAGCTCCTGCTGCAGTTGCTTGGCTTCGAGCAGCTTTTGGTAAAGCTTCAGGCCTGCAGGCGTGAGTTGAATGCTGCTGCCCAAGCGCTCAAATAAACCGGTTTTGTAGTGCTCCTCCAGGGCTTTCACCTGCTTGCTCACCGCCGATTGGCTGATGAACAACGCCTGACTGGCCTTGGTGAAGCTAAGGCGCTGCGCTACTTCGAGAAATACTTCGTGCGGATGAGAAAGCATAGGTAAAGATGCACCTGCTTTGGGGCTACATGTTTATGAAGGAAATACTACTAGAAAGATTCAATATGTTCTTCTCATTATTACATTAGCATGATGAAAGCGGGCCAACTCCTATTCTTAGTGCTAGTAAGCAGCTTATGGAGCTGTGCCTCCCGGCCAGTGGCGCGCTACCAGCCTGTGGCCATGGCCACTCCTGCCCCGGCGCAACTGCTTTTTCTGAGCTGCCGCCTGTCGGCCGAGGCTTTGGGTACGCGCGTGGAAGTGCTGCAAATGGAAGCAGTGGCCGGCGAATTAAGAACTGCACCCGCCGATGCTGACACGCCCGATTTTGTGCGCGTGTCGCAACTCAATCGGCAGGGCAAATCCTTGGCTCAGGCCATGCTTCCCCACCCGCTACGCCGCAGTGTGGAGCACGTGGGCGACGACCACCGCACGTTCCAGCGCAGCGAGCTGGTGTTGCCCACGGCCGAGTTTTTTGTGCGCTTGGCGCTGCGGCCCGACGCCGTGACGATTCGCATCGAAGAAAGTACCGGGGGCAAAACGGCCCTGCTTACTGACCTACCCATTCCGCCCAAATCATGATGAAAACCTCTACCTTTTTTCTACTGCTCTTGCTGTGCTGCGGGCTGGCCACGCCTGCCACTGCCCAAACCTTTCCCGTGGATACGCTGGTTAAAACCGGCCCCTTGACGCAACGCATCAACCTGGTGTTTGTGCCCGAGGGCTACCAGACAGCCGAAATGCCACTGTTCATTGCCCGGGTGCACCAGACCCTCAACAGCCTGTTTACCCAAAGTCCGTTTCTGGAATACCAGTCGTACTTCAATGTGTTTGCCATTAAAGTATCCTCGACGCAGAGCGGCTCGACCCACCCGCGCACCACTACCGAGTGTGGCGTGACCCCGGCTTTTGCGGCCACCACTTATTTCAACAGCACCTTCGATTACGGGAGCATTCATCGCCTGCTGGTGGTGCAGCAAACCAGCGCCATGGGCGCGGTGCTGGCCCACAATTTTCCGCGCTACGACCAAGTATTTGTGCTCGTAAACTCCACCGAGTACGGCGGCTCGGGTGGGCAGTTTGCTACGGCTTCGGCCAATGCCAACGCAACGGAAATTATGGTGCACGAGATTGGGCATTCGTTTGCGGGGCTGTCTGATGAATACTGGGCCGGGCCTCAGTATGCGCGCGAATCGCCCAACATGACCCAGACCACCAACCCCACTGCCGTGCGCTGGGCCCCCTGGATGGGCACCAGCAACGTGGGCATTTACCCGCACATTAATAATCCCACGTGGCAAAAGCCCCACCAAAACTGCAAAATGCAAGTCTTGGGCGCGCCGTTTTGCGCGGTGTGCAAGGAAACCATTGTGGAACGAATTCATACCCTGGCACGGCCTATGCAAGGCTATTCGCCAGCTGCCCTGAACATTAATAACCCGACTCAGGACCTACCTTTTGCCCTCACGCTGCTGCCGCCTTCACCCAACACGCTGCGCGTAACTTGGACGCTGGACGGGACTATTTTTGCCCGCAACCACACTTCTACCACAGTGCCTCTGGCGCAGCTGCCGCTGGGTAGCCACGTGGTGCGCGCCGAGGTAGTGGACACCACAGCCCTGACCCGTAGCACTAGCCACCTCACCCAGCACGCCTACACGGTAAACTGGACCATTAGCCGTAAAGCTACCAGCGTAAGTATGGCCTCGGCCACGGCTCAATACAACGTGGAGACCTACCCCAACCCCGTGGGCGACGTGCTAAACCTCAACTACGTGCTTCCCCGCGCCGCGCCAGTAGCCCTGACCGTGCTCGACGCCGCGGGGCGCACGGTGAAGACCATTCGCTACCCTCGCCAAGCCGCCGGCCGGTATGAGTACCAGTTGGAGGCCGCCCAGCTCGGCTTGCGTAGCGCTGGCACTTACACCCTGATAGTGAACGTAGATGGCGTGCTGATGAAGCGGCAACTGGTACGGGAGTAGCCTCACACCGGCCCCGGACTCATGCCTGTCCGAAACAGGGCGTCAGCAATTATTTACAAGTCCAGCAGCGCGCCGAATACGCCATTCACCACGCGGGCCATACGCGGAAAATCCAGCGTGTCAATGGTATCGGTTTTTTGGTGATAGTGGGGATTGCGCAGGAAGGACGTGTCGTTTATCATCACGGCATCGTAGCCGTAGCGCCAATAGTTGCGGTGGTCCGACAGGCCGGCGAGGCCCATGCTCTCGGGCAGGTTGATGCGCTGCACGTCGAGGGTGCCGGCGTGAGGCTTCATGAGCTGCTGCACTCGTTGCGTAAAAGCTTCCTGACCGGATTTGCCCACTACGATGATAAAATTGCCGGTGCTGGGGTAAAGCTTAGCCAGGGCATCGTTTGGAAAATGCTGCGAGCCGGGCTCGTCGCTGAAGTAGCCTATCATTTCGTAGCAGAGCATGGCGCGCACTTTCACCTTGTTGGCGTGCAGGGCTTTGGCGTGCACGGCGCTGCCCATGTGCTCGGTGGCGAAATAAGGTGGTTCCTCATTGGGGTAGGCCACAAAATCGATGCGATGCTTGAGCACAGGGTTTTTTAGATGCAGCAGGCGCGCAGTTTCGAGCAGCCCGGCCACGGCGCTGGCGTTGTCGTCGGCGCCCGGCTGGTCGCCGCACACGTCGTAGTGCGCGCCCACAATGATGCGCTCAGCCTCGGGTGGGCCGAAGGAGGCAATGATGTTGCGGTAGCGCCGGCCGTCGGCGGTGAACGCCTGCTCCGACACCTTCCCGCGCAGCTTCTCGAAGCAGCCTTTGATGTAGTCGGCGGCTTTGTTGAGCGACTGCAGGTTGTGGCAGTTGCGGGCCGGGTGCAAGTTGGTGAGGAAGGTGACGTCGGCGTGGAGGCGGCTTTGGTCAGCGGGCATGATGAAGCTAGTTGGTGGGGTAGAAAAACTATACGGTTTGGGAGAAGAGGAGTAGGTTGGTCGAGCTTATAAAGTAGGGTGGAGCTTCCACAAAATCCGGAATATATCTACCTTACCAAGCCTTTATCCTCCTGCTTTTATGCACCACCCTTTTCTGCATCGCCTACCCCTTCTGCTGCTGTTTCTGACGCTGCTGGCTACCACTTCCTGCTCCAAAAAATCGGGCCAGGACCAAGTCACCGAGCAAACCGATGGCGAGGAAATTGACCCTTACTCCAACCTGGTTTTCACCTTCGATGAAGCCGTGGTGGCCGATGCCCAGCTCAACCGTTGGGACACCACGCAGTACGTGCGGTTCACCCCGGCTGTGCGTGGCAAGTTCAAGTGGACCAGTGACCGGGAGCTGACCTTCTCGCCGCTGGAGCCCTTCCGCCCCAGCACCGTGTTTGATGCCGCGCTGCAGACCGAAAACATGCCCAGCGGCAAGCAGCAGCTGGCGCTAACCCGCAAACGCTTCCACACGCCCTACCTGGGCATGGCGACACCTCAGGTGTTCTACGGCCGCTCAACCAAGGCTGCGGGCACCGCCGAGCTGCGCGCCAACCTGGTGTTCAACTACCCCGTGCGGCCAGCAGATTTACGCCCGCTGCTACGCGTGACCCAGGACGGCAAGCCGGTAGCCGTGCAGCTCATTACTGCCGAGCCGGACAAGATTCTGGGCCTGAGCTTTGCGCAGGATGTGAAGCCCGGCGCGGCCCTGACGGTGGAAGTGGCGCCCGGTCTCGTGCCCGCAGTGGGCGGCTCGGGCACCACCAAGCCCCTCACGGCCCAGCTGGAAGTGCCCGAGCCGCAAGTACTGGAAGTGCGCGAGCTAGTAGGCACGCTAGTGAACGGCGAGGCCGTGGTGACGGTGCTCACCAACCAGCCGGTGGCCGTGAATGAGATACAAACCGCGCTGAAAGTGTCGCCCAGTGCGCCATTTTCCATCGAGGCCCTGGAAAGTGGGTTTGCGCTGAAAGGTAATTTTGTGGTGGGCAAAACCTACCAAGTGACCCTGGCGGCCGGTGCCCGCGGCATGCTCGGCGGGCAGTTGTTTGATGCCTATAGCCAGTCGGTTTCCTTCGCGGCCGAGCGGCCCAGCATCAGCTTCGCCAGCGGCGACAAGGCCATGTACCTCGACGCGCTGGGCACGCGCAACCTAGGCTTGCGCATCAACGAGGTACAGAAGGTGAAAGTGACCATTGCCAAGGTCTACGCCAACAACATCCAGCAATTGCTGCGCGGCGAGCCTGATTACGGCTACCCGGGCTACAACGAAGAAAGCGGCGATGTAACGGAAGAAGCTGGCGAAGACGGCGAGTACATTGACCGCAGCTACCGCTACTACGACACAGAGAGTATTGGCAATGTCATCTCGGAACGCACCATTTCGGTAGCTGGCCTGCCCAAAGCGGGCGGCCTGCGCCTGCTGAATCTGGACTTGAAAGACCTCGAATTTCAGGGCGCAATGAAGGGACTGTACGTAGTGCGCGTGCAAGACACCGAGCGTCAGTGGCTGCAAGTGAGCAAGCTGGTGGCCGTGACCGATGTGGGCCTGATTGTGAAGCAGGGTGCCACGGGCGGCACGCTGGTGTTCGCCAATTCCATTCGCACGGCGCAGCCGCTGAGCGGCGTGACGGTGAACCTGGTGAGCAGCAACAACCAGGTAATCGGCACAGTGACCACCGACGGAGCCGGCGTGGCCGCGTTCGACTCGGCCGCCAGCATGAAACGTTTCAAGCTGGGCATGGTGACGGCCGTGAAAGATGCCGATTTCACCTTCCTCAACCTGAGCAAAAGCCGCGTTGAAACCTCCCGCTTCGAAGTAGGCGGCCTCACCAGCAACGCCGCCCGTTACCAGGCCTTCCTTTATGGTGACCGCAACCTCTACCGCCCCGGCGACACCGTACGCACCAACACCGTAGTGCGCACCGAAGACTGGCAAACGCCGCCCGCCAACCTGCCCGTGAAAATCCGCCTACTGCTGCCCACGGGCAAGGAATATAGCAGCCTGCGCAAAGCCCTGACGGCCGCCGGCTCCTTCGAAAGCAGCTTCATTCTGCCGCCTTCGGTGATGACCGGCCGCTACACCATGGAAGTGCTGACCGGCAACGACGTGCTGCTGACCTCGCGCCAAATCAGCGTGGAAGATTTTATTCCCGACCGCCTGAAAGTGAGCGTGAGCGCCGCGCCCACCGTGCTGAAACCCGGCCAAACGGTAACGGCCACCATCAACGCCCAAAACCTGTTCGGCCCGCCCGCCGCCGACCGGAAATTTGAAGTCGAATTTTCACTGAAAGAGAAAACCTTCCAGCCCAAGAAATTCCCCGACTATTCCTTCGAAATCAACAGCGGCGAGCGGCGCAAAACCACTTCCCGCAACGACGGCGAAACGACCACCACGTCCACCTCACGCTTCGAAAAGACCATGCGCGAGGACGTGACCGACGCCGCCGCCCAGGCCACCGCCACCTTCGACGTGCCCGAAGTGCGCGACCTGGGCACGCTGGAAGGCGTGGCCTTCGCCACAGTGTTCGACGAAACCGGCCGGCCCGTGAACCGCCTCGCCACCTTCGACGTGCAAACCCAGGCAACCATGTTCGGCATCCAGAAAATGCCCGAGCTGCTGAGCACGCGCCAGGCCGCCACCGTGCGCCTGCTGGCCCTCACGCCGCAGGGCCAGCCCACCAGCGCCCCGGCCCAGGTGAAACTGGTGCGCCTGCTCTGGGAAACCGTGCTCGAGCGCCAGGGCGGCCGCTACGTCTACAATTCGCAGCAGCGCGAGCAAACGATGGTGACGCGCACGCAGGCAGTGGGCAACGGCACGCCGTTCAGCTTCACGCCCCTGAACTCGGGCGAATACGAAGTGCGCATCAGTCGGCCCGGTGCCGTGAGCTACGTGGCGCAGCGCTTCTACGCCTATGGCTACGGCGACACGCAGGCCAATTCCTTCGAGGTGAACAACGAGGGCGAGGTGACCATCGAGGCCGACAAAGCCAAGTACGAGCCCGGCGAAACCGCAAACTTGCTCCTGAAAACGCCCTTCGCCGGCCGCGTGCTCGTGACCGTGGAGCGCGGCCGCGTGCTCGACCACTTCTACGTGACCACCGACCAGAAATCGGCCCAGGTCAAAATCCCCATCAAGGCCGAGCACGTGCCCAACGTGTACGTGACGGCCACGGCCATCCGCGCCATTACCGATAACCGCCTGCCGCTCACCGTGGCCCGCGGCTTCGTGCCGCTCACGGTGGAGAAGCCGGGCGCCCGCCTGGCGGTGGCCATTGCCGCGCCCGCCGCCAGCCGCTCGCAGATGTTCCAAACGGTGGAAATCACCACCGCGCCCCGCGCCCAGGTCACGCTGGCCGTGGTGGACGAGGGCATTCTGCAAATCAAAAACTACGTCACGCCCGACCCCTACGGCTACTTCTACCAGAAGCGCGCCCTGGAAGTGTCGGCCTTCGACATGTACCCTTTCCTGCTGCCCGAGCTGGGCACCAGCAGCAGCGGGGGCGATGCCGCCGACCTGCGCCGCCGCACCAACCCCATCCCCAATCGCCGCGTGAAACTGGTGGCCAAATGGAGCGGTGTCCTCACCGCCGATGGCGACGGCAAAGTCCGCTACAGGGTGCGCGTGCCGCAGTTTTCGGGCGCACTGCGCATCATGGCTGTGGCGTATAAGGACGATGCTTTCGGCAACGCCGAGCACACGATGAAGGTGGCCGACCCGGTGGTTATTTCGACCGCGCTGCCGCGGTTTATGAGTCCGGGCGACACCATTGATGTGCCGGTGACGCTGACGAATACTACGAGTAAAACTCTTAGAGTTAGGATACTCTTCAAATCCAAAGGAATAGAAAGGAAACCCGTGTCTATTTCGAAATTCAACGTCACATTCCCATACGGTAAGACAGGTAAGATATCCAAAACAGTTGCCGTGAAATCCCCTAATTATGCAGAGGACACTGAATTTAACGAGGTAACACTTCCCCCAAATAAGGAGCATAGCGTAGTAATCACCAACGTTTATGCAAAGTCAATTGGTAATGCAACCATAAAGATTAGCGCTATATTAATCGACGCCAGCATCCTATTTGAGAACAGCATCACTCCTCCGAATTCAGGAAGAAAATTAGCAGTAGAACGCACCGAATTAAATGGGCTTTTCAGTGAAACCATTGAACTCCCCATTCGCCCCGCTTCCTCGCTCGAAAAGCGCACTGGCAGCGGCGTGCTGGCCGGGGGCGCCTCGCTCCCGCTCAACCTGAAAACCGATTTCCTGCCCGCCTCGCTCACCAGCCGGCTGGTCATCAGCCGCTCATCGCTCACGGAGTTCAGCAAGGACCTGCGCTACCTGCTGCAATACCCCTACGGCTGCCTGGAGCAAACCGTGTCGGCCGCTTTCCCGCAGCTGTACTATGCTGATTTGGCGGCCACTTTGCAGCAGAAGACCGGCGCCGCGGCCAAAAACCAGCGCTACAACCCCAACTACCATGTGCAGGAGGCCATCCGCAAGATTGAGGCGATGCAGCTCTACAACGGCAGCCTGAGCTACTGGCCCGGCGGCGACTACGACAACTGGTGGGCCACGGCCTACGCCGCCCACTTCCTGCAGGAAGCCCAGCGCGCCGGCTTCGCCGTGAACAAGTCCGTGCTCGACAAAACCCTGCGCTACCTGCAGTACCGCCTCAAAAAGCGCGAAACCGAGCCCTATCAGTACTTCGACGCCAACAACCTGGCCCGCGAAAAAACCATAGCCAGCAAAGAAATTGCCTACTCGCTCTACGTGCTGGCCCTGGCCGGCCGCCAGGATGCCGTCGCCCTGAACTACTACAAAGCCAACCGCCAGCTGCTGGCCGAAGACTCCAAATTCCTGCTGGCCTGCACCCACGCCCTGCTCGGCAACCAGCGCCAGTTCCGGGCCCTGCTGCCCACCAAGTTCGGCGGCGAAACGGCCGCCAAGCGCGCGCTGGACGGCTCGTTCTACTCCCCCATCCGCGACCAAGGCCTTGTGCTAAACGCCCTGCTCGAGACAGACCCCAACAACCCGCAGGTGCTGGCCCTGGCCCGGCAGCTCAGCCGCCAGCTGCGCACCGCCGGCTGGCTCAGCACCCAGGAGCGTGCCTTTGCGCTGCTAGCTTTGGGCAAAATTGCTAAGCGTGACCTCCGCAGTACCGCTACCGCCACGGTTTCGGCCAATGGCAAAGCCCTCGGCAGCTTCACCGGCAAGGATTTGACGATACCCAACGTGGCCAACCGCGCACTCAGCCTGCGCACGGCCGGTAGCGGCAACCTCTACTACTTCTGGGAAATCGAAGGCATTTCGGCCAGCGGCCAGGTCAAGGAAGAAGACAGCTACCTGAAAGTGCGCCGCCAGTTCCTGAACCGCGCCGGCCAGCCCTTAGGCGCGCCCACCTTCCGTCAAAACGATTTGGTGGTGGTCAAAATCACCATCGAAGCCGGTGATGCAGCCGGCATCGTGAAGAACGTGGCCATCACCGACCTGCTGCCCGCAGGCTTGGAAATCGAAAACGCCCGCCTCGGCGCAGTGCGCGAGCTGGACTGGGCCAAGGATGCCGCCACCCCGGATTACCTTGATGTGCGCGACGACCGGATTAATTTCTTCACCACCGCTACGGGCCAGCCGAAGACGTTTTATTATTTGGCGCGGGCTGTGAGCAAAGGCACTTTTAAGCTTGGGCCCGTGAGTGCCGATGCCATGTATAACGCCGAGTATCATTCCTACAATGGCGCCGGAGTGGTGCGCGTGCGGTAGAGACGCATGTTTGCGTCTCGTCGTTGAACGATGCACGAACGACAAATTAGCCAGCCGGCCCCTATCGGCGCAGACGACAAGACGCAAGTATGCGTCTCTACCCCGTTCAGCCAATTTTGCCCAATAGAAAGGCCTGCTCCGGGGAGCAGGCCTTTTTCAATCAAACTACATAAGCAATGCTTATTGCACTACCATGCGCTTGGTCGTTACCGTCTCGCCGGTTTTCACTTTGAAGAGGTAAGTACCACGGGCCAATTTGGCGGCGTCGAACTTTACGTGGTGCACGCCAGCGGCTTCGGTGCCCAGCACCAGGGTCTGCACTTTGGCACCCAAGGTGTTGAATACTTCCACGCTCACGGGGCCGTCCTGGGCCAGCGCATAGCTGATGGTGGTGCTGCCGGTGAACGGGTTCGGGTAAGCCGAAACCTGCTGGCTGGTGGCCGTAGTGCCGTCGCCCGTGCGGGCTGCCTGAGTAGCGGGCTGGGTCTGGGCGTTGTACTGCGGGAAGGTGCGCGTTACGATAACGGCGAACTCGGCCCGGGTAACGTTCTGCGTGGGCTTGAACGTGGCGTGCAGCACCGGCTGCAGGTCGAAAGTGCCCTGAGTCAGGGTATAGAAGGCATTGATGAGGTTAAGTTCTAAGGCAATGCTTACGTAGCCTTCGAGGCCGGCCGGAATTTTATCGGCGTCGTCAACGGGAATGGTTTGACCGTTCACCGTTACCGTCACGGCTTTGCCGTTGCGGGCCAGGGCCTGCTGCTGGAAGCCAAGTCCCTGCACCAGCGAGTAAGCCAACGAAGCGCGGCTCACGGTGCCAGTGGGCGAGAACGTGCCAGTGGCAGTGGGCAACATCACGCCGTTGCTAACATGCAGACGGTCGCGCTGGGCCGCACCGCGGGCCGCTACCGATTCCGTGAGCAAGATGTCGTTGATGGTGGAGACGTCGGTGAAGGACCGCACCCCGGTGGTGGGCAGGAACTGGCGGATGCCCTGGCCCATGAGCAGGTAGTCGGCCAGTTGCAGGCGGGTCAGGTTGGCATCGGGCAGGAAGCCGGTGCTCAGGCCGTCAACAAGGCGGTTGGTTACGGCCATCTTGATGGCTGCTTCGGCCGGATGGCCCACAATGTCGATCAGGTTGGTGGTGCCGCTGGGGCTTAGCAATACTACTTTGCCGTTCACGGTTTCGGGAGCAGCCACGCCGCGTACGCCTTCCACGCGCAGGGTCCAGGTGCCGGCCTTGGGCGAGGCCACGGCCACGCTGCGGTCGGTCGAGAGGGTAAAGGTGACGGGCGTGCCCGAGCTATACCGTACGCCATTGGGGTCGAGCAACACGAGGTTGGTCAGGTTGCCGGTTTCGCCGAGCAGGCCGGGCGAAGAAATTTTCGCCGCAATGCTGTTGGTGCCCGCGCTTACGGGGAAAGTAATCTGGTTGCCGGCCGTCAGAATCGGGTCGAAGTTTATCGTGAAGGGGATGTTGGTAGCCTGTGCGTTTACGCTGCTGTTGAAGCGACGAGCGGCGTTCACCGTCGAACCGAAGTTGGACGAACGGAAAGCGTTGTCGACGGCAGCGAAAGCATTCACGTAGCCAGCGCCTACCTCCCAAGCCTCGCGGCCAGGCATGTTGGTGGCTGTTTTCGTGAGCAGGTCTTTAATCTGAGCAGGCGTCAGCGAAGGCTTGGCCTCCAGCAGCAAGGCGACGATGCCGGCTACGTGGGGCGTCGACATGGACGTGCCGCTGCTGTGGGTGTAGAAAGGAACCTGACCAGGCGTGAGCACAGCCACGTCGGTGGGCGTGCCTAGGGCAGCTACCGGGGCAATGGCCCGGGTCGATACCACGTCCACGCCGGGGCCTACAATCACGGGCTCGTTCTTGAACGTCCAGGTTTCGCCATCTACTACAATGGTGCCTTGCTCGCCCTTCACCCCGCGGGAGGAGAAGCCGGCCAGCAGACCGTTGCGGTCACCGGCACCCACCGAAATGGTCCAGGGCGCAATGGCGTAAGGGTTGTGGGTGTCGGCGCCGGGGCCGGAGTTGCCGGCGGCAAACACTACTGTCATGCCGCGGTCGTAGCACTTCTTCGTCACCACGTTAATGGGGTGGTTGGGGTTGAAGCGGCCGCTGCTGCCAAACGAGTTGCTGATAACCCGGATGTTGTACTGAAACTGGTGCGTCAGAGCATAGTCGAAGCCGCCGATGGCATCGAGCACAAACAGTGCGCCGCCCGAGCCGTAGCCCACCAGCGAAGCACCAGGCGCCACACCTTCGTACTTACCACCCGATTTTGCACCGGTGCCGCCCACCGTGCCTGCGCAGTGGGTACCGTGGCCCGAGTTCGTATCGGTGTTGGGTACATCTTCCACAAAGGTCACGGGAAGCATGGTATCGTAGGCGTTGAGGTTGGTCGAACCCAAGGCGTTCTGCACAAGGTGAGGACCAAACTTGATGTCGTCGTGGGTACCGTCGACGCCGCTGTCGTTCACGAGAACGCCAACGCCTTTACCCGAAACCGGAATGCCGTTGTTGCGGGCAATGGTTTCGCGGTCGGTGCGCAGGCGCTTCACACCCGTCAGGTTGGTGTCTTCGAAGTTATATAGCTCAAGCTGTTTGTTGATGTACAGCGAGCGCACGGCCGGGTTCTGGGCCAATGCGGCTACCTGCGCTGCCGTAGCCTGGATACCGGCTACCGGCACTGCCCGAAACGTGATTCCCTTGGTGATGCCCAATTGCTGCAACACACTCAGCTGCGAGGCCTGCGGTGCGCCACTCCCATTAAACGTAACCACCACTTCGGCCGTGGGGCTGGTAGCAAACGCGGCTTGCAGCTCGGGGTCCACTACGGCCTGGCCAAACGAAACGCTGGCTTTGAAACCCACCAAAAGGAGGGTCACTAGGAAAGTTTTTTTCATGTAGTTGTTGAGAAATAAGAGAAAGTGTTTGTAAAAAAAATATGGCTGTTTGAGCAACTCCAATTGTGTAGTGCGGGGCTACTCAAAAAAGGGAACCAAGCTGGCATCGAAATAACCGAATGGTCTACCCTATCAGCTTGAACAAACTTACGGAATGAGATTAGCAGCCGGATTTACCTATTCGATGGAAATTTTTCAGAAATCTCCTTTTTCATTACAAAATTTTGGCATTTTTGGTAAATTCTTGAAAATTGTTTAAACTTTATGGACGCTTTCCTAAACCATTAGTATTGTAATTTTCATATTTTATGACTTAGACATAGGGCTAATTATCACATTTTAAATAGCCATCAGTTTATCAGATTTATTAGCTTCTTTACTTACTGTTATTACTTGCTATTTCAGCCGTTGCCCCGTTTTGCAGCCAATCGCCTGAACGGTATAAAAGCCTGCCGCGAAAGGGGCCACAATCGTTCCTTTTCACAAGCAGCGAGCGGATATCTTTGGCTATGAATCGGCGGCAGGCATTTCGATTTGCGGTTGCGGCGCTTTTGCTCCCGCCTGGGCTTTTTGGCCTTAATCTGGCTTTTCCGCTACCGCACGCTCCGCTCTACTCCCCGCTTGTGTTGGCGGCCGATGGCAGCGTGCTCCACGCTTACCTGAACCCCACTCAGAAGTGGCGCATGAAAACCGAGCTGACGGAGATAACTCCGGCGCTGCAGCAGGCCATCATTAATAAGGAAGACCGGTATTTCCGGTACCACTTCGGGGTGAATCCGCTTTCTATTGTGCAGGCCGCGGGCCGGAATGCTTTCCGCACGGGCCGCACTACAGGCGCCAGCACCATCACCATGCAGGTAGCCCGCCTGCTGGAGCCCAAGGAGCGCACCCTTGGCAACAAGCTGCTTGAGATGCTGCGCGCCATGCAGTTGGAAGCCCACTATAGCAAAGCCGAGATTCTGCAGCTTTACCTCAACCTAGTGCCTTATGGCGGCAACATAGAAGGAGTGAAATCAGCGGCCATGCTTTATTTCCAGCAGCCGCCCGACTATTTGTCGCTGGCCCAGACGGTGACATTGGCCATCATCCCCAACCAGCCCCGTGTGCTGGTGCTGGGCAAGAACAACGCACAGATTCTGGCCGAGCGCAACCGCTGGCTGCGGCAATTCCAGCAGCAACACCTGTTTCCTGACCAAGACATCGCCGATGCCCTGGCCGAGCCGCTGGACGTGCAGCGCCACGCCGCCCCGACGCTGGCCCCGCACCTGGCGCGGCGGCTCGTTTCGCAGCAGCCCGGCCAGGCCATTATTCATTCCACGCTGCTGCGGGGCCCGCAGGCCAAGGCCGAAGACCTCACCAGGAACTACGTGCGCCGCCTGCACGAGCTCGGCATCACCCAAGCCGCGGTGCTGGTAGTAAACAACCGCACCCGCACCGTGGAAGCCTACGTGGGCTCTGCCGATTTCCAAGATGCGGCCAGTGCCGGGCAGGTGGATGGTGTGCGGGCCATTCGCTCACCGGGCAGCACGCTTAAGCCCTTTCTCTACGCCCTGGCGCTGGACCGCGGCATCGTCACGCCGAAGCTCAAGCTGCCCGACGTGCCTTCAAACTTCAGCGGCTTCCGGCCCGAGAACTTCGATAAGAACTTCAGCGGCGAAGTGACAGTAGAGCGGGCGCTTACTTATTCGCTCAATATCCCAGCAGTGCGCGTGCTGAGTGAGATGGGCGTGGGCACGTTCACCGAGAAGCTGCACGATGCTGGCTTCAAGAGAGTGGCGCACGATGCGCCCCGGCTGGGACTAAGCACCACTCTGGGCGGTTGCGGAGCCACGCTGGAGGAGCTTACGGCACTCTATGCGGCCCTAGCGGATAAGGGGCAGTACCGGGCGGTGCAATTGACTTACCCCTTTACCCGGCAGGGGTCAGGGGGTGAGGTTCGTGCGGCAGGCGTCTCACTCATCTCCCCCGCCGCCGCCTTCCTCATCACCGACATCCTCGCCCAGCACACCCGCCCCGACCTGCCTCTGGGCTACCAGGGCAGCACGCGCCTGCCCAAAATCGCCTGGAAAACCGGCACCAGCTACGGCCGCCGCGATGCCTGGAGCATCGGCTACAACCAAGACTACACCGTGGGCGTGTGGGTAGGCAACTTCAGCGGCGCAGGCAGCCCGGCCCTCACCGGCACCGACATTGCCACTCCTCTGCTCTTCGACCTGTTCAACGCCCTGGCTTACAACTCACCGAATAACTGGGCCATGACCCCCGCCAGCCTCGATTTCCGGCTGGTGTGTGCCGAAAGCGGGCTGGTGCCCGGCGAGCATTGCCCCAACCAGCTCATAGACTACTACCTGCCCGGCACCTCCAGCGCCCGGCGCTGCGAGCACCAACGTGAGGCTCTGGTTTCGGCCGATGGGGCAGTATCGTACTGCCGGGCGTGCGTGCCGGCTACTGGCTTTCGGCGCCAGCTGTTTCCCAACCCCTTGCCCGAGGTGCTGGCATTTCGCGAATCGGAGGGCCTGCCCGCCACCCGCCTGCCTGCCCACAACAGCGACTGCCGCCTTGTGCGCAATTCCGACGAAACCGGTACGGCCCTAGCCATCACCTCGCCCCTAGCCAATGCCGAATACCTACTCAACCGCTCCGAAAAGCAACAACTGCTGCTAAGCTGCGCGGCGGGCAGCGAGGTGCGCCAGGTGTTTTGGTACGTAAACGACCAGTTTCTGCGGGCAGCTGCGGCCACGGAGCGGGTGTTTTTCCAGCCCCCAAGTGGAAGCGTGAAAATCTCCTGCGCCGACGACCACGGCCGCAACGTGGATATTCAGCTGCAGGTGGCAGATATGTGAGGGGCACGGATGGATGCCACAACCCGCGTTATCTAGAGCGATTTCGGAGATGGTGCCCCGCCACCTAGTCTGTAGAGATGTAAAAACTAAGGCCAGCCAATTATTAATTGGCTGGCCTTTCGATTACAACGACTTGTGCGGCTTCACTTACCTCCGACGTTTCTTTGGTGCGGCCATTGTGCTGGCAGTCGTCGACACAAGTTGGCCGTTACGTATCACCACCTTGCCGTCTATGTCTACCGTGGCGTTGGCAATGGGGAAGCTATAGCTGCCCGGCTCTTTGTTTTCGCCGCCATACAGCGCATTGTTGCCGGAAGCCACGTACACCATGCCGGCTGCGGTGCTAGGGTAGTACGCCTTGCCCTCCTCTTGTTTCATTACCGGGTTCAGGCCAATGGAAAAGCGGCCTACCTTAAGCCCCGAGGGCCCATAAGGGGCCATCTGCTGTTGAAAAGCATCGGCCCCGACGTCGGCACGCACGTTTTCAACCTGGCCATTTTTCAAGTCCGCTTTAAAGCCTTTCAACGGCTTACCTGCGGATATGGCATCGTTGGCTACTGCCAGACGGCCCGTGGCCGATGTTTCCTGGCAGGTGCCGTAGAGAAGGCCGCCGGGCAAGCGCGCCGTGCGGTTGTAGATGAGCTTATCCTGCTGGTCAGTGGCCGACAACACCCCGTCGTCGGCGAATACGGGGCGGCCCGCCAGGTCCAGGGTCAGGTCGGTGCCCGATGGCGAAGTGATGTGCATCTTTTTGCCAGTAGCCAGCATCTTCTTTAGCTGCTCGGCCTGGTCGGCAATGGCCGCATAGTCGGCCCCTATGCCACCCCACATCATTTTTTCGTAGTCAGCATAGTTGAGTTCTTGTGATGCCGCATAACTCTTGCTCGGGTAGCTCACGAACACGCCCCGCAGCTTGCTGGCATCAAGCTGCTGATTCATGTTGGAGGCGGCAGCTACCTGCCCAAATTTAGTTCGACGGGCTGCACTAACGTCAGCAAGTACCGCCCGGCTGTCCTCAACGCTAGGCAGGGTAATAAGCACGTCCGCCAGCAGCAGCATGTTATTGGCTTTGCTAGCCTGAATGGCCGCTTCTGGTGTTTCCACGTTGACTGCGCGCACCACCTTGTCGGTTGTCACCCACATATTGGGCTGCCCGCCAGCGCGGGCCACTTCCACTGCCACGGCCTCCATGAGGGGCATCGTGTGCTGGCCGCCCGTAATTACGACAGCATCGCCGGGCTTAACTCCGGCTGAGGTGTTCACAATCTGTTTGGCAATCTGTTCATAGTTCTGGCCGAAGGCGGAGCCAGTGAACAAAAGCAGGCCTGAAATACAAGCCACTGGTAAACATTATTTCAACATCGGAACAAAGATTAAGTGGTTAAAAACTGCACCAACGCTTCGAAGCTGCTAAACCAGTGGAAGCGCCTATCAATAACCCAAGGTATGCCATTTTTTTACATTAAATAAATATTTATTTGTAAAATAAAAATAAATCTCATTACGCAAGCCAAAAGCGCTTCTGGTTTTAAGGCACCCTTCAGCCAACACATAGGGCAGAAATCGGCAACACCTCTTATCAGGCATGTATTTGCTTGCTCATCAAGCCCATTAGGCCTTCAAACAGATGGTGCGCATCGGCTGACTCGCGCGCATACTGAAAGCGACGAACACGCAAGCAAGCATTCCCGACAGCACCGCCCAAGAATTCGGCATGGGCGTTGCAATGCTTCAATAGCTGGCACATTTCGCTTGGCTCTATCTCTTATGAAAAACCACACCCTTGCTCTTGCCTTCCTATTTCTGGCTATTTCATTCAGCGCTTCGGCGCAGGTGTTCAGACTGCCTCCTATCAAAGGCATCAATCTGCCAAATATCCTGAAAGCACCCTCGGGCAGTTCAGGCAGCAGCAACAAAGGCAGCATCAGCAACACGGAAGCTGCCAATGGCCTCAAGGAAGCCCTGATGCAGGGCATTGGCAAGGGTGCCGACCAGGCTTCGCAAACGGATGGCTTCTACCTCAACCGCCTCATTCGCATCCCTTTTCCGCCCGACGCCCAGCGGGTGGCCAACACCTTGCGCAGCATCGGCATGGGCAGCCAGGTCGATAAGTTTGAGCTGTCGCTGAACCGTGGGGCCGAGGATGCCGCTCGCAGCGCCAAGCCCATCTTCCTGAGCGCCATTAAAAGCCTCACCTTTTCCGACGTCTGGAATATCCTGACCGGCCAGAAAGACGCCGCCACGCAGTACCTGAAGCGCACTACCAGCACGCAGCTCACCACTGCTTTTGCTCCCATCATGCAGCAGAGTCTGGATAAAGTGGGCGCCACGCGCTACTACGCCAGCCTAGCCACCCAGTACAACCAGATTCCACTGGTGACGCCCGTGCAAACCGACCTCAACCAGTATGCTACCGGCAAAGCCGTGGATGGCCTGTTCACGCTCATTGCCCAGGAAGAGGCCAACATCCGCGAAAACCCCGTGGCGCGCACCACCGAGTTGCTGCGCCGGGTGTTTGGCCGCAACAGCTAGCGGCTATTGAGTGGTTGATTGGTTGTTGCACTTACTTAGATTCATCCCCGGCAACGGGCAACGGATACCTAAAGAAACAAATAACAGCAACGGTGGCGCTTTGGCAGCGTATGTTTGAGCCTCTTTCTCCGCATGCCAATTCCCGTACATGAGTAAACTAACTATCCGCAGCCTTGCCGAGCTAGAAGGCTGCGTGGGCCAGGAACTGGGCGTTTCCGAGCTTCACACCGTCACGCAGGAACAAATCAACCAATTTGCCGCTGCTACCCTCGATTTCCAGTGGATACACGTGGATGCGGAGCGGGCGCAGACCGAGTCCCCCTTCAAGGCCACCATTGCGCACGGCTACCTCACGGTGTCGCTGCTGCCCTACTTGTGGCAACAAATCGTGGTGATTGAGAACCTGAAAATGCAGGTCAACTACGAAGTTGAGAGCCTGCGATTCAACCAAGCCGTAACGGTAAACAGCCGCGTACAACTCCGCGCCAGCCTGCTGTCGGTGGCCAACTTGCGCGGCATTGCCAAAGCCCGGGTTGGGGTAACTTTAGAGATTGAAGGTTCCAAAAAACCGGCTTACACTGGCGTAGTTACGTTTTTATATCATTTTCAGGAATAATATAATTATATAACGCCTGAGCTTAAATCAGTATTGCCAAAAAATGACCGGGCCGCTTAGGTTGCTCGGTCATTTTTTTGTTTACATTAGCCCCATAGTTCAACTTTTTTTCTGCTTCATTATGAAACATTTGTTGCTGTGCCTGGGGCTGTTACTGACCCTGGCAACCCCTCAATCCGGCTTCGCACAAGCCGCTGCCAAAGCGAGCCAGCTGCCGCCGCTCATCGACCGCGAACTGCTGTTTGGTGACCCCGAAATTTCGGGCGCCCAGCTCTCGCCTGACGGCAAGTTTCTCTCCTTTATCAAGCCCTACAACGGCACCCGCAACATCTGGGTAAAGGGCCTGAATGAGCCCTTCGATAAGGCCCGTCCCATGACCAACGACCAGGCCCGGCCAGTGCGCGGCTACTTCTGGAGCCGCGACGGCAAGTACCTGCTTTATAGCCAGGACAAAGGCGGCGATGAAAACTTCAACATCTACGCCGTGAACCCGGCCGAAACCCTGCCCGCCGGCCAGGCCGTGCCCACCGCCCGCGACCTCACCGGCCTCAAGGGCGTGCGGGTGCAGATTTACAACGTGCCCCTCACCGACCCCAACACGCTGTTCATCGGTCTCAACGACCGCGACAAGGCCTGGCACGACCTTTACAAGCTGAACCTGACCAATGGCGAAAAAACCCTGGTGCGCCAGAACACCGACCGCCTCGGCGCGTGGGAGTTCGACTGGAACGACCAGCTGCGGGTGGCCTCGCGCTCCAATCCGGACGGCAGCACCGAGTGGCTCCGCGTGGAGGGCGACAAGATGACCCCATTCTACAAAACCTCGATTGACGAGCAGAGCAACGTCTTTTCCTTTGCCAAGGACAACAAGCGGGTGTACATGCTGACCAACAAAGGAGACGGTCGCAACCTGTCGGAAATCGTTCTCCTCGACCCTGCCACCGGCAAGGAGGAGCCTTTCCAGGCCGACCCCCTGAAGCGTGTGGATGTAGGCAGCCTGGCCATGTCGGAGAAAACCCACGAACCCGTCTACGTGAGCTTTGAAGACGACCGCATGCGCCGCGAATGGAAAGACAAGGCGTTCGAAAAGGATTTCAAAACGGCCAGCGCCAAGCTCACCGGCCTCGACGTGTACCCCGTGTCCAACACCACCGACGAGCGGCTGTGGCTGCTCTCGGCCAACTCGGCCACCCAGCCCGGCGTGGTGTACTTGTTCGACCGCCAAACCAAGCAGCTGACCAAGCAATATGAGCTGCGCCCCCAGCTGAAACCCGCTGACCTGGCCGAGATGAAAGTGGTACGTTACAAGTCGTCGGACGGGCTGGAGATTCCAGCGTACCTGACTCTGCCCAAGGGCGTGCCGGCTAAGAACCTGCCCGTCATCATCATGCCGCACGGCGGTCCGTGGGCCCGCAGCTCTTATGGCTTCAACCCACAGCACCAGTTCTTGGCCAACCGGGGCTATGCGGTGCTTTCGCCCAACTTCCGCGCCAGCACTGGCTACGGTAAGAAATTCCTCAATTCCGGTAATGGAGAGTGGGGCCGCAAAATGCAGGACGACCTGACCTGGGGCGTGAAATATCTGATTAAAGAAGGCATTGCCGACCCTAAGAAGGTGGGCATCATGGGCGGCTCCTACGGCGGCTACGCTACGCTGGCGGGTGTGGCCTTCACTCCTGATGTGTACTCAGCGGGTGTGGCCATTGTGGCGCCTTCCAACCTGATGACCCTGCTGAACGCCATACCGCCCTACTGGGAAGCGGGCCGCAAGCAGATGTACGCCCGCATGGCCGACCCCGGCACCGAAGCCGGCCGGGCCGAGTTGGCCCGCATGTCGCCGCTCACGGCCGCCGATAAAATAAAAACGCCGCTGCTGGTGGTGCAGGGCGCCAACGACCCGCGCGTGAACAAGGCCGAAGCCGACCAGATAGTGGTGGCCCTGCGCGACCGCAACTACCCCGTGCAGTACCTGCTGGCTCCCGACGAGGGCCACGGCTTTGCCCGCCCCGTGAACAACATGGCCATGCTGGCGGCCTCCGAGAAATTTCTCTCTACGCACTTGGGTGGTCGCTTTCAGGAAAGTATGACTCCGGCCGTGGCCAAGCGCCTGCAGGAAATCACAGTAGACCCCAAAACGGTAACGCTGGTGAAGGAAACGGCAGTGAAGTAATTCTCTGGCTTCATGCTAATAAAAAAGCCCTACTATGAAGCAGGGCTTTTTTATTAGCTATCGGAAAGGTGTAGAGACGCGACACTTCGCGTCTCGGCGGCCGCGCCGTTCGAAGCGATTCGACGTCATCGTTCAACGACGAGACGCCAAGTGTCGCGTCTCTACACCGTTTTAGGCTTGTTGCTCGAGGTACTCCTCCCCTACTTGCACGGGCACCATGTCCTTGGATTCTTCCTCCGTAAACAGCCGCGAGCGAATCAGAAAACGAACCCCCATCGGGATTTCCAGCGAGAAGCTGGCGCCGCGGCCTTTGGTTACGTCCACGGTGAGCTGGGTATGCTGCCAGTACTCAAACTGGCTGGTACTCATAAAAAAGTCGCACCCGTGAATTTGGCCCAACCACACGTCGTTGCCGCCGATGCGGAATTCGCCCTTGGCAAAGCACATGGGCGAGGAGCCGTCGCAGCAGCCACCGCTTTGATGGAACATGAGCGGGCCGTGCTCGTCGCGCAGGAGGTCGATGGTGGCTTCGGCAGCTGGGGTAACAAGGACGCGAGGGGTTGGCATGGCGTGTAAGATGAAGCGGGAATCAATTGGACAAGCATCCCTTCTTTTAAAGAACGTCATGCTGAGCTTGCCGAAGCATCTCTATCGCAACACTAACTCTAATTAGCTGCGCGGTAGAGATGCTTCGGCAAGCTCAGCATGACATTCTATGTTAGCGGACTTATTTAATTCCGCTTAGCCTAAAAGAAGCCCAGTTTCTGCTGGCTGTAGTTGATGAGCATATTCTTGCTCTGGCGGTAGTGGTTGAGCATCATCTTGTGATTCTCGCGGCCGAAGCCCGAGGCCTTGTAGCCGCCGAAGGGCGCACCGGCCGGGTAGTCGTGGTAGCAGTTCACCCACACGCGGCCGGCCTGAATGGCGCGGGGCATCTGGTACAGCTCGTGGGCATCGCGGCTCCAGAGGCCAGCGCCGAGGCCGTAGAGGGTGTCGTTCGCAATTTCAATAGCTTCGTCGTTGTCCTTGAAGGTAGTCACGGACAACACCGGGCCGAAGATTTCCTCCTGGAAAATCCGCATTTTATTGTGGCCGCGGAAGATGGTGGGCTGGATGTAGTAGCCCTCTGCCAGCGCGCCGTCTTCCTGCTGGTACGCATCGCCGCCCACCAGTACTTCGGCTCCTTCGGCCTTGCCAATTTCGAGGTAGCTAAGAATTTTTTCAAACTGGTCGTTCGAGGCCTGGGCGCCCATCATGGTGCTGGGGTCCATGGGGTTGCCGAGCTTCACGGCCTTCACGCGCTCAATCACGCGGGCAATAAATTCGTCGTAAATGTCTTCGTGCACCAGCATTCGTGAGGGGCAGGTGCAGATTTCGCCCTGGTTGAGGCAAAACATCACGGCGCCTTCGATGGCTTTGTCGAGGAAGTCGTCGTCGTGGTCCATCACCGACTTGGTGAAGATATTCGGCGACTTGCCGCCCAGTTCCATGGTCACGGGAATGATGTTCTCGGCGGCGTACTGCAGGATGAGGCGGCCGGTGGTGGTTTCGCCCGTGAAGGCCACTTTCTGCACGCGCTTGTTGCTGGCCAGGGGCTTGCCGGCTTCCAGGCCAAAGCCGTTCACCACGTTGAGTACGCCGGCGGGCACCACGTCCTGAATCAGCTCCATGAGCACCATGATGCTGGCGGGGGTTTGCTCAGCAGGCTTCACCACCACGCAGTTGCCGGCGGCCAGGGCCGGGGCAATTTTCCAGGTGGCCATCAGCAGCGGGAAGTTCCAGGGAATAATCTGGCCGATTACGCCCAGCGGCTCGTGAATCACTAGCGATAGAGTGTCCTGGTTCAACTCGGTGGCGGAGCCTTCTTCGGCCCGAATGACGCCGGCGAAATAGCGGAAGTGGTCGATGGCCAGGGGTAGGTCGGCGGCCATGGTTTCACGGATGGCCTTGCCGTTCTCGACGCATTCCACGGCGGCGAGGTGGGCCAGGTTGGCTTCCATGATGTCGGCAATTTTGAGCAGCATGTTGCTGCGCGTGGTGGCCGAGGCGTGCTTCCAGGTGGCGAAGGCTTCGTGCGCGGCGTCGAGGGCCAGCTCAATGTCTTCCTTGGTGGAGCGAGCTACCTTACAGAAGGCCTTGCCATCGATGGGCGACGGGTTGTCGAAGTACTGGCCTTTGACCGGGGCTACCCATTTTCCGCCGATAAAATTGTCGTAATGAGACTTGAACTTGGGACGTTCCACCACGGTGGATGTTGCTTCGAGGGTTTCAGCCATGACGTTGTAATAAGTAAAGGTTGAGTGGGTTAGACAGATGGTAAAGGTCTTTGAATAACCTTTTGTCGGGTTGTGGTATTGTCTTAAAGTGTGCGGGAATAATCGCAACTTGCCAGCGCAACCACTTCCAGTATTGGCTACGGTTGCTTCTTGCTACTCCGTCCACTCCGCTGGCGTCCTGAGCGCCGGAGCTAACTCAATCCCACCCATGCCTACGCGCGTTCACCTACCCGCCGTTGCTCCACTCGCCGTTGAGCGCCTGCACAGCCTCGTTGAAAACCGCACCGTGTATGCCCTCGATGGCTTTGAGTTGAACGTATTCGAAACCCACCAGGCCGCGCACCGCGTGCCGCTACGCCTCGACGGACTGGCCCTGACCACCATGCTGCACGGCAAAAAAGTAATGCACCTGCCCGGACGCGATGCCTTCGACTACCTACCCGGCGAGTCGGTGGTGGTAGACAAGGACGAGCTGATGGAAATCGACTTTCCCGAGGCCTGCCTCTGCCAGCCCACGCAGTGCCTGGCCGTGGCCATCGCGCCCGATACCATTCGCCACACCGTGGACCTGCTGAACGAGCGCTACCCCCGCGCCGAGGCGCACCAGCCCTGGGGTATCAGCGCGCCCGACTACGCCCACCTCACCAACACCCCCGAGCTCACTGACACGCTGGGCCGCCTCGTGGCCGTGTCGCGCGCCACCGACGCCAACAAGGACGTGCTGGCGGGCTTCACACTTCAGGAATTACTGGTGCGCCTGATGCAGACGCAGGCCCGCCAGCTCATTTTCCACGACTATGCCCGCTACCTCACCACCCACCGCTTCGCGGCTGTGGTCGACTACATCAAACAGAACTTATCCGAAAACCTGAGCATCGACAAGCTCAGCGCCCTGGCCTGTATGAGCAAGGCCACGTTCTTCCGGGTGTTCAAGCGCGAGTTTGGGATTACGCCGGTGGAGTTCATCATCCGCGAGCGGCTGAGTGAGGCGAAGCGGCTGCTGCGCCACCCACTGGCCAGCGTGGCCGAGGTGTGCTTGCGGGCGGGGTTCAACAACTTGTCGTACTTCCAGTCGCTATTTAAGAAACACGAGGGCGTGACGCCTGGGGCCTACAAGAAGCAAATGGTGGCGTAAAAACGCGCCTTGGCGGGTTCAGTCTAAAACACCACCGTATAAGGGGCATCGGCCAAGGCACGAATATCCTCGTGCAGGTCAACCCCCAGGATTTCGTGCACGTTGGCCCGGATGCGGTTCGATATCTGCGTTAGGGGCAAGTCGTTGCTGTCCTTGCCGAAAGGGTCCTCTATTTCGTCGCCAATCATTTCGACCCCCAGCAAGGCGTAGGCACCGAACATGGTGACCGGAATGGTCAGGTATTGGTAGGTATCGAGCAGGTTGAAGGGCATGATGACGATGAAAACCGTGATGAACCCCTTGATGAAGTAGCTGTAGGAAAATGGAATGGGCGTGGCCTTGATGCGCTCACAGGCCCCGGCCACGTCGAGCAAGGCCTCGTGGTGGCGCTGAATGGTGAGCAGGTGCATGGGCAGAATCAGTTCTTGGTCCAGTAGGCGCTCATAAAACTCCTGCAGCTGCGTGGCAATGCCCGAGGGCACATGGTCGAGTCGCTGCAGGTGCGAAATGAAGCCGTCTTCCACCTCCGTGAGCTTGTGGAATTCCACGCCTTTACGCAGGTGGCCATCCAGAGCAATGGGAAAGTTGGACAGCAGGCCGGCCAGGTAGGCGCGGTTGGCGTGGTCGTGGGCGGGCAACCGGGCGTGGAGCAGGCTGGCCAGGTTGCGGCAGTTGTTTACGAGGTGTCCCCAGAGGCGGCGCCCTTCGTAAAAACGGTCGTAGGCCGTATTGGTGCGGAACACCAGCAACAGGCTGAGCATTATGCCCAGAAAGGTGAAAAATTCCTTATCCACGGAAAGGTCGATGTGCGCATAAAGCACTTCCGTGGCTGTAATGGCCGTGGCGTAGAGGCCCACAAACAGCACCCTTCTTAGCAGCAGGCGAATGACGCCCGAGGAGCGCAGGTGGCGCAGGGCCTCCCACCAGTCAGTCGATTTATAAACAATCATAGCAAAACTGCGGGCATACCGTCAGTGTCCGCAAGTTAGCCCTGCCCCGTTTAGCTGCTGAGTGGCCGATGAGCCAAGGAATCCCGGTGCCCGGCTTTTTTTCGGCTTCTTGGGCCAGAATCAGCCAGTTGATGGCCGTGCTTTCCTCGCTGGCATAATGCAGCCGATATGGCAGCGAGGGATTGGACACGGCTGCTACCTGCTGCTGGAAGTCTTCGGCGGCGCTGAGGTGAGCCGGCGAAATTAAGTAACTGAAGTACAGCAAACCGCCGAAGTGGGCCGATACCAGCGGGGCAAACTCATCGAGCATCCAGCGGGTCACAGCCGGGCCCGAGCTAGGCCGGCGGCGGGCATCCAGCAGCCAGAACCGACACTGGTTCACGTCGGCGGCTTCGAGTTGGCGATAAACACTTCGGGTTTCATCGTCGGTGGTAATGCCCATCCAACGCACGACTAAAACATGTAAATCGAAACGATAAGTAAGGTTAACTAAAGAAGTAGGAGAAGTTAGCTGCATAGACTAGGTTGTACGGACAATTAACGGAGCCAAAGCAAGGCAGAGACGAAATGGAGCATGCCTAAAAAGCTGCTGGCTGT
>NZ_JAFCUF010000005.1:0-394240 GCF_049896385.1 Hymenobacter sp. B1770 | reverse complement strand
GCCAACAACGCCCACGTGCGGTCACTGATTTCGTCTAATTGATTCACGAACGCAAAGCTAATTGTCCGTACAACCTAAGACATCCTCTGCCAGGCAAGAAAAGCTTGTCCCTGTCAAGCGATGTATGGTACTCAAAGCAGACCGCTGTCCGCGACTATTTGCAATACCAGTGCCGTAGCACCCAAAAGCAAAAACCCCTCAGCCTTGCGACTGAGGGGTTTTTCAATGTGGGGGATGTAGGGTTCGAACCTACGACCCTCTGCTTGTAAGGCATAGGAATTGCCGTTATTGACAATTACCAATATCCCTTAGCAGTAGAAAAAAGGCTGTTTCCTGCATCCTCTGCCTATTACGGCTTATTGTCGTTACCCCCCTTTCTACTACATTTGTTTAAACCAATGTTTAAACCAGCGTTGGAATAACCAGATATGGCAACGACGGAGCACAAGGAAGGTAAGGCCACGGTCAAGGTCGTTTACTACACTTACAAGACGCTGGCCGATGGGTCGCACCCGTTCATGGTGCGTATTACCAAAGACCGGAAGCTGAAGTATCTGGCCACCGGCCTGAGCTTGCACCCGAAGTACTGGAATCCGCTCAAAAAGGAAGTACGCAAAAGCTACCCCGACAAAGAGCGCGAAAAGCTGCTGACGAAACTGGCCGAATGGCAAGCCAAGTACAGCGGGGCCGCCGATACGCTGGCCGAAGCCGACGAGCAACACGACGCCCCGGCCGTAGCTGCCAAAGCCATTGAGGGTCGCAAGGCCACGCGCCGGGTGAAGCTGCTGGCGTATTGCGACGAACTGAGTACGGGCTACCTCAAAACCGGACAGGGAGGAAACTCCATTGTGTATCGCGACCTGCGCAACCAGCTGGCGAAGTTCATAGCAGCGGAGGCCAACGCGCCCGCCCCGCCCACCGGCCGGGGGCAAGCCGACGCCTGGGCTGATTGGCTGAGCAAATACGACATTCCCCTTGACCGGGTAACGGTTGCTTTCTGCCACGAATGGGAGGCCACGCTACGGGCCACGGGTGCCGAGGACACCACCTTATCCAACCGGTTCCGCACCTTGCGGGCCGTGCTGAATCGGGCCATAGCCAACGGCGTCAGCAAAGCAGAGCATTACCCCTTTGCCCGCACCGTGGCCGAAAAGCACAAGTTCAGCATCGGCAAGTTTGATGTGAGCACGGCGAAGCGGGCCGTAAGCCGCGACGAGCTGCGCCGCCTCGAATCGTTGGAGCCGGCCACCGACCGGCACCGGCTGGCAAAAGACGTGTTTCTGTTCTCTTTCTACGGGGGCGGCATCAACTTCGTAGACCTGGCTCAATTGCGTTGGCGCGACCTGAGCGGGGATGCCATAGACACTGGCCACGCCAACCGTTTGCACTACGTGCGGCAAAAGACCGGCGGCAAGTTTTCGCTGCGCCTGTTGGCCCCCGCTGCTGCTATCGTTGCGGCCTATAAGCCCCTCACCTTTGCTACGCCCGATAGCTACGTGTTTCCGGTGCTGGATTCAGCTAAGCACGTCAGCCCGGTTATGGTCAAGAACCGGCTACACAAAGTGCTGGGGCAAGTCAATAAGGACTTGAAAGAGCTGGGGCAACTGGCCGGCATTGCCACCCCGCTCACTACCTACGTAGCCCGGCACACCTTCGCCACCACCCTACGCATGAGTGGAGCCGGCACCGCCGTTATTGCGCAAGCAATGGGCCACAAGTCCGAGGCTGTTACGGCTGTTTATCTGGATTCCTTCGCGTCGGAGTTGGTGGATACAGCCTTTGAGGGGTTGCTGTAGAAACTAGACCCTGTTTATTACCCTTACAAAACCTTGCCCTTTTACCCTTGCAATCCGTGGCACATTTGAATCAACAGCACGAGTTACTTGCAAGTGCTTATAAGCGTGTGGACTATTTTCCGCAGTTGCTGTTAAGGCTAGCTCAGGCGCCCGTTTGGGACATCTTTGAAATCCTAACCAAGAGCTTGGCTAGCTACAAAGTTGGCGAGGGGATAGAACAGGGCCAGAAATTTGTTGGGCGCTTAAGGCACTACTTAGCGCAAATCCAAATGTCTGATGAAAACCGCGAGCAAATAAAAACGTGGGCATTCTGGACATATGAAAAGGAGCGCAAGCTGGTTGACGATACCATGAATCCGGAATGGAAGAAACAAGTTACGGAGGCTGACCGCGCCACTTTGGAGCGCAACCTATTATTCTATAAAGGCACCTTGCGTAGAATTGCAGCAGGCAATAAAGCATCCAATACCGCCGGGTTGTATGCTGCCACTGTAGAAACTGAGGTTGCCCATATCGAAAAGCATTTGGCTGAACTGAATGCCACAGTCCCGCAACTTGATATAACGACGAACGCAATTGAAGAACCGAAGTCGGCAAATGCCGAGGCTTCTACTTTACGTCCCGTCGCAAAAGCAAGAAGTAGAGAACCTAGAATAGCGAAACTAGCTACTGGTATCAGACCGGAAGAAATACGTGCACTGCTAAAAGTCGCGGGAGTGGGCGCGATATATACAAAGCCTGGCGAATGGGCTGCAGCGCTCAGGGCTTTGTTCAGAGCACAGATTTTGGAGGGCAATGCACCCGAAGTAAACCGCTGGGCTATTGAGCAGGGTTATCTTAAAGACTCAAAACGCGAAACAATACAGAAAGCTTGGTCAGGTGATTGGAACGAAGCTGTCCAGTATACGAACAATGACCAAAAATCCGTATTTCGGATTGCAACGAAATTGGCTGATAATTTATTGATTACAAACGGATTAAAGAAGAAGGACAACTGAGATAATTACCCGAAATACCTGAAATACCTTTTAGGTAATAAGCCCTGATAAACCCCGCTAACCTTTGACCTATCACCAACAGATAAGGTCATGTTAGACAACCCCTTTGAAACCATCAATGCCCGGTTAAGCAACTTGGAAGCATTGACGCTGGAAGCCCTGAGCTGCCTGCGCACCACGGCCATCGCCGCGCCCGAAGTGGGCGGCATAGAGTTGGCCCAAGAAATAACCCGCCTGAGCAAGCCGCGCATTTACGCGCTGGTATCGAAGCGGGGCTTGCCCGTAGCTAAGCGGGGTAACAAGTTGTACTTCACCCGCGCCGATTTGGTGGCTTGGGTGAACGCCGGCAAGCGGGGCGAAAACGAAACGGCCGCCAACGCATGAGCACGGGCGACCGCAACGCTTTGAACTTGCTGGGAGAGCAAGCCAAAGATAACACCCCGAACGCCACCAACCGGGTACGCCTTGCGGCCTTGCGCGGCTACCTGCGCGGGCTGCCGAGCCTCAATTTTTCGGAGAAGGGACGCGCCAACATCTGCGCACGGTTCATGCTGAGTGAGGCCGAACTGGGCGCCGCCATCGCCACATTGGAAGCCCGCCCTAGCCGACCCGCCGCCGCGCTGCTGCGCACCATTGGCGCGGCCGTAGCCGCCTCGCACCGCGCCAACGCCACGGGAGGGGCTGACCCATGCTGAGCAATACCTTGGCGACTGGCAGCTACAAGGCCCACCTGCTAGCCGATGCCGACCGCCTGGCTGACGAGCCCACCAACGAGCCCGCCGAACCGGCTACCCGCATCCGCACGGCGTCCCAACGCCTAACCGACGCCCGCAACGCCCCGCCGCTGCGCTCACTGTTTGGCTGCCTGTGGGAGAGCCCCGGCATTGTCATTCTGGCCGGGGACACGGGCGTTGGCAAAAGCGTACTGGCCGTGCATATTGCCCACCTTATTACGTCCGACACGCAGGCGCTGCTGGGCTTGCGCTGCGACGTGCGGGAACGGCTGCTGTACTACGATTTTGAATTGACCGACCGGCAGTTTGAAAAGCGGTTTGCTGGGTTCCCCTTCACCGACGAGCTGCTGACCGGCGACACCAACCCGGCTGCCGTAGACGTGGAAAGCTTCACGTTTGAGCATATCTGTGCCGACCTTGACCGCACCGGGGCGCGGATTGTCGTACTCGACAACATCACGGCCCTTGCCCTGAAAACGACTGCCGACGCCGATGTAAGTATCGGCATCATGAAGGGCCTGAAGCGGCTGCAGCTAGAGCGGGGCGTGTCCAGCCTGGTATTGGCGCACACCCCGAAGCTGCCACCCGGCGCGGCCTTGACCCTGAACCACCTGGCCGGCAGCAAGCACCTGTCCAACTTTGCCGATAGCGTGTTTTTCATTGGCCGGTCGGTGCAAGGCCCCCGCACCCGCTACCTGAAGCAAGTAAAAAACCGCACCGACGAGGAATTGCCCGGCGTGTTGGTCTGCGAACTGAGCGACGAAAGCGGGCACCTGGGCTTTACGCTGCGGGGCACTGACGACGAGGCCCCGCACCTGGCCGTGCCCGCCGATGAAAGCCCGACCACGCCCCGCAAAGCCCCGCTGGCTGACGTGCTGGCCGCGTTGCCAACGTGCCTGGCTCAGCCCCAACCGGCCGGCCAGCTCGAAACGCAACTAGCGGAACAATTCGATACCGACGCCCGCACCATCCGCAAGCGGCTGAAAGAGCTGACGGAACCGGCCGGCTACGTGCCCGACCGGAGCGGCCAGCTGTGCGCCGTGGTCAAAGAGCAACGGGGCCGGGAAGCCTGGTATTCGCTGCGACCGGTGCCCGTGCCTGCCTAATGCTGGAAACTGGAAATTTCCAACGTCAGCCCTTCCAATATCAACCATTCTAACTCCTGCCAACCGAACGTTGGACGTTGGAAATATGGAAAAAGCCCCTACAGGCAGATTTCCACCTTTCCAGTTTCCAACGTTCGCCCGGCGGCCTTTTTCTCCCCTCGCCATGCCAACGCTAACCGCCCACCGCTACACCCTGCAACCCTACGCCGGCCCGAAGTCGCGAACGACGTGCCCGGCCTGTGACAAGCCCCGCTGCTATACCCGCTACCTCGACACTGACACGGGCGAACTGCTACCCGATGCTTACGGCCGCTGCGACCGGGAGGCTAATTGCGGTTACCATCGCAACCCCTACCACACCGAGGGGGGCGGCACCAGCTACGCGCAACAAGTGCGCCTTGATGGCAAGCCGGCATTCTTGGAGCAGTACGTGCCCGCGCGCGCGACCCGCCCCCAGCCGATGCCTGTGCCCGTGCGGAGCATCCCGGCCGATGTGTTCACGGCCACGCTGGTCAGCTACGAGCGCAACACCCTGGCACAACTGCTACGGGGCCACTTCGGGCGGGGCGTTGCCGACGAGCTGTTGCAGCGGTTTCAGGTTGGCACCTCTGCGCACTGGCCGGGGGCCTGCGTGTTCTGGTTGCTCGACACGCACGGCCGGGTGCGGGGCGGCCAAGTGGTGCTGTACGATGCTACCGGCCACACCATAAAAGAGCCGCGCCGCTGCACGACGTGGGCGCACACGGCCCTGGCTCAGCACCACCAACGCCGGGGCCACCCCGCGCCGCCGTGGCTGGCTGACTACGCCCAACACGGCCAGAAAAGCCCGTGCCTGTTTGGCCTGTCTCAGCTCGCCACGGCCCCGGCTGCGCAACCCGTGGCCCTGGTAGAAAGCGCAAAAACGGCCATGCTGGCGACGCCCTACTTTCCCCGCTATGTCTGGTTGGCGACGATGGGCCTGAGCTACCTCACGCCCGACCGGATGGAGCCGCTACGGGGCCGGCGCATTGTCCTGTATCCCGACGCGGGTTGCCTCGCCAACTGGCAAGCCAAAGCCGCTGAGTTACGCCGCCTGGGCTTCAACGTGCAAGTATCCGACGAGCTGGAAAAGCTGGCGACGGATGACGAGCGCCGCGCCGGCCTTGACCTGGCTGACGTGCTGCTGAACGAATGGCCCGGCTACCCGCCCAATTGGGACGAATAACGTCGGCCGTACACTACAATGCTTGACATAATGCCCTACCCTTATTTTTCACTGTAAACAACAACAAAAAACAATCCCATGCCCTACGAATCTGGAACCAGCGACAACCCCATGGGCCGCCCCAAAGGAGCCGCCAACAAAGCCACGGCCGCCGCCCGTGAAACCATTACCGCCGCCCTAGCCGGGGCCGATGCCGTGAAGCTGGCCGCCCAACTCGACACCTTGACCGGCAAAGAGTATATCGATGCCTACGTGAAGCTAGCCGAGTTCGTAACCCCGAAGCTGCAACGCACGGCCCTGGCTGCGGAGGCTGGCACGGCCGGGCCAATACGTGTAACCCTGAACCTGGGACGGCCGGGTGAATCACTTACGCTCCCTGACCGCTTTGAGTAACCACCCTACACTTCCCCCACTATGGCATTTAAGAAAGGCATTTCCGGCAACCCCAACGGGCGCAAGCCGGGCACGGCTAATAAAACCACCCAAACAATCCGGGACAAATTCGCGGAACTACTCGCCTGTTACAGCCTGGAACAAATGAAAGCCGACCTGCTGGCAATCGAAAGCCCGAAAGAGCGGCTGAGCATCCTGGCCGGGTTGGCTGAGTTCGTAACGCCAAAGCTCAGCCGCACGGCCCTGAGCAATGACGCGGAAACCATGCCCTCCGTCGAAGATGCCCGCGCCGCCCTCTTACGCCGGCTGATTGAACAACGCGCCGCTGAATAATTTTGTCGGCTTAATGAAAAAGCCCTGCGTTCCTCAATCGAGGGCGCGGGGCTTTTTGATTTTTAATAAAGTTGCTTAATAAGCCGCCGGGCTCTGCTGCGGTTGTTGCGAAGCGAGTAACTTGAACCACCGTTTCGCTGAACGAGGTACGCCCGCAGGCGGTCGTTCCCCGGCGGGTCGACGAAGGATCGCCCCCCCGACACGAAGGATCGCTACTGCCAAAAGGAGTTATAGGCGAGTTATAGGTATGCCGAAAGGAGTTATAGGCACCTCAAAAGGAATTATAGGCGAGTGATAGGCACGTCGAAAAGAGTTATAGGCGAGTTATAGGTTGCGTTCTAGCCGAATAAGCGCCCCAAAAGCCGTTTTCTACGCAGTCTGGTGGCGTGTGCTCGTGCTTTTTCGCGGCCACTGGGTCACCCCAAGGCGCCCGAGACCGCTTTTCGCTTACTCCACAGTTTCGTTGAACCCGGCTGAGATTCGGATTTTAACCATTCATAGATGCCCTCTTGCGGTCCGCGTCCTTCCAGCGATTCCACGTAGCGGCTTTGCAACCGGACCAAGACGTGCACGCCACGAGTGCGGGGGAGCCCCCTCCCCACGGAAATGGAGGAAAGCGCCCTTAGGGCGCAACCACCCGCCGGCCGCCGGGCGGGGCTTTTTTCGTTAGGGCGTGAGTAGGACCAATGCCGCGCCCAGCACCAGGCACACGAGGAAGGAAACGTAGAGCACCCACTCGGGCTCCCGGGGGGACTCTTCGAAGTAAAAGGCAGTAATCCGTTGGGCATAACAGCGGGGAGAGAGAGGAATACAGCGCAAAACGTCCGAAAAATAAAAATTATTCGTCGATGGAAAAGGGGGTTGGTCGCTTTAAGGGAATAAACCCTCGTATAGAAATACGGCAAGCGTTTATGACACGACCCTTTCGGTGAACGAAAAGCGTAAAGCTTGCTTATCGAAAAACCGATTCATCTTGCGGGCCCCACGGGGGCATCGGTGTCCATGCAAGAAAAACAAGGCGGCCCACCCCGGCCAAGCGCGCGGTCGGCGGGACGGTGCTGTTCCTGGTTACGGCAGCGTGGATGGGGTATAGGCTATTCCCAGACACGGGGGCACATCGACCGGGCGGTGGTCAAGGGAACATTGAGCCCTACGCAGTAACGCGGTGGCGCTCTAGTACGTGCATCCATTGGACCAGTCAACGCATTCTCAGGGCACCGGCAAATCGATGCCGGCCTGGAACGACACCTACAAAGCAACCGCGAGAGGGTTGGGGTAACTTATTTGCGGTCCTCTCCCGACAACACCATCCTGCCCACCTTTGAAGGGGAACGGTCAATGTCCTCCGTGTTGGTCCTGCTGGTTATTGCGACCACCTCTTTTTTTTCATCGTCAAAGGCGACCTGATAAATCCGTTATTGTAACCGAGGCCCTTGCTTTGCGATTCGGACCTTTCAGCTTAATGCTCCGGTATATATCCCCGTTCCCTGTCTACTATTGTACTTGAATGGCGCCTGCGCACAACTCATCATCTAATTTCACCCCTCTTACTCTTGTTTGAACCCTTACATGATAAATGTTACCAAAACTTATCTGCCCCCCTTGGCGGAATATGTAGCTTATCTGGAGGGCATTTGGGAGCGGACTTTGGTAACCAACAACGGCCCGCTGGTGGTTGAATTGGAAGAAAAATTAAAAAGTTACCTAGGCGTCAAGCACTTGTTTTTTGTTGCCAACGGTACCGTTGCCCTGCAAATTGCTTTTAAAGCGTTAGCCCTGCGCGGTGAGGTCATCACGACGCCTTTTTCCTACGTGGCCACCACTTCCAGCATCGCCTGGGAAGGTTGCCAGCCCATTTACGTCGACATCCATCCCCAAACGTTGTGCCTGGATGCGACCCTACTGGAGCGCGCAATTACTGCCGAAACCACCGCCGTTGTGGCCACGCACGTGTATGGCAACCCCTGCGAGGTGGAGGCAATCCAGGTGCTGGCGGACAAGTATGGCCTTCAGGTCATCTACGATGCGGCCCATGCCTTTGGGGTGCAGCACCGCGGGCAGTCAATCTTAAATTTTGGGAACGTATCGGCGTTGAGTTTCCACGCCACCAAATTGTTTCATACCGGCGAGGGTGGCGCTATCGTGACCGACGACGACGAATTGGCGTTCAAGCTGGGGTACATGGTCAATTTTGGGCACAACGGGCCAGAACGCTTCTGGGGCCTCGGCATCAACGGCAAAAACTCTGAACTCCACGCCGCGATGGGCCTTTGCGTACTGCCCAATGTGGCGGAGCTCATCCGATGCCGCCAAGCATTAAGCAACCTCTACGACCAATTGCTGGAAGGACGCGGCTTGGCCAAACCGGTGATAAGTGCTGAAACCACTTACAACTATGCCTATTACCCGGTGCTTTTTCCAGACGAGGAAAAACTGCTCGCGGTGATGACTGCCCTCCGGGAGCAGCAAGTTTTTTCGCGCCGCTATTTCTATCCCGCACTTACGGACCTCCCTTACGTACGGCCCCAACAGGCTCCCGTGGCACAAAGTGTTGCTTCGCGAGTCCTGTGCCTTCCGCTTGCGCACGACTTGGCCCCGGCCACGGTTCAGCAAATAGCCGCCACGGTGATCAACTGCTTGTGAGATGCGCATTGCCGTCATGCAGCCATACATTTTTCCTTACCTCGGCTATTTCCAGCTGATTGCGGCCGTGGACAAGTTTATTCTCTTTGATGACGTGCACTTCATCAACAAAGGCTGGATAAACCGCAACCGCTTACTGCTGAACAACGACATCGTCACGTTTACCATTCCGTTAAGAAAAGCATCCCAGAACAGGCTCATCAAAGACCTGGAAATTTCGCGTGAAATAAAATGGCAGCCCAAGCTGTTAAAAACGATAGAGATGGCGTATGCCAAGGCTCCTTACTTTCGGCAGGTGTTTCCGATTGTAAATCACATATTAACGGCTGACGATACGCATATTTCCCGGCTGGTGCACCGCAGCCTACTGCACGTGTTGGACTACCTTGACGTGGGCACGGAGGTCGTAGCCAGTTCTGCCGGCTATGCCAACGGGCATTTGCGGGGCCAGCATAAAATTCTGGACATTTGCTGCCAAGAGCAGGCCGGCGAATACGTGAACCCCCTGGGCGGGGCCGCGCTTTATGAACGAGCTCTGTTCGACCAACACGGCGTGCATCTGCATTTCCTAGAACCAACCCTTATTGGGTACCCGCAGTTTTCTTCGACCTTTGTGCCCGGGCTTACCATCTTGGATGTGCTGATGCACAATTCCCCTGGGCAAGTTGGCCAAATGCTTCTGCACCCCCGCTTAGTGTAAAGGAATTACTCATGAGCGCCAGCGCATCAACTACGATCAGCCAAGAGCTGATTCCTTTGTCGGAGCCAGAACGGTGGCGGGCGGCACTCATGAACGTGCCGCATGCCTTTGGGCATACTTGGGAGAATTGCCAGGCCATGCACCTTACGACGGGGCATCCCACCAACCTCTACCTGTGGCAACGCGGCGAAGCAAAAGTGGTGTGCCCGCTGGCTGAACGGCTCTTTCTGGGCGCCACGGACGTGGTAACGCCTTATGGCTTTTCCGGATTTGTGGGCACGGCCCCGTTGCCAGATTTTATGGACGACTGGCATCGTTTTGCTGCGCAGACCGGGTACGTATGTGGGTACATTGGGTTGAACCCGGTGCTGTCGAACGGCCTGGTCCTGTGCCGGACGGAGGCATTCACCTCCAGCCGGCTGTACGTAATGGATTTGCAACTCAGCGTTCAGGCGCTTTACCAACAGCTGTCGCAGAACAGAAAAAGGCAGCTAAAGGGGTTTGCAGAACGACAACATCTTTACGCCGTCGAACAAGAAGCGCTAAAGCACTTCTTTATGGCGCAGTATCACACCTTTTTTTCTCAAAAAAACGCTGCGTCTACTTATAATTTTTCGTTGCCAACCCTTGCCTATCTGTTAAGCATCGACGAGGTTGTGCTCGTTGGCTACGCCGAAGCAAACGAAGTGAAAGCCGTAGCCGTGTTTGCTTACACTGATTACATGGGCGAGTATTTGTTTAGCGTATCACTGCCCGGCCACGAACACCACACGACGCCATTACTCTGGTATGGGGCCCTGCAGCTCAAGGAAAAGCAAGTTCGTTACCTGAACCTGGGCGGAGGCGCGAAGCCTGGCGACTCCATTGCGGCTTTTAAGCAACGGTTTGGCGCTTTGGACCTGCCGTTGACAGCCCTGAAACAGGTGTACCAGCAGGAGCAATACGTGGCGCTGTGCGAGCAGGCAGGAGTGGATCCCGCCGCCAAGCAAGGCTACTTCCCCCCCTACCTCCGGGCTGCGCGCACCTAGTGAGTTGAAACACAAGTCGTGGATAGGTTATTGAGTAATATTATCCTCAGAAGACAATGAGTGCGCAGAAAAAATACATGGAAATCGTAGAGCACTACGAAGCCTGCCTGCGCCAGCACGGCGATACGCACTTGGGCGTGGATTGGCCCATAGAAAAGGACACCCATCTCCGGCACCAGGTAATGCTCGACGTTATCCGTGAAAGCGGGGACACCGCCGTATCGCTGCTTGATTTTGGCTGCGGCACCAGCCATTTATACGACTACCTGCAGCGGGGCAATTATCCACGGGTAGAATACATTGGGCTGGATATTTCGGCGGAGTACGTGCGGGTAGCGCAGGCCAAGTACCCGCACCTTGCCTACCATTGCCTTGACGTTTTGGCAGCGGGCACGGCCATTCCCGATGTGGATTACGTCGTAATGAACGGGGTATTCACAGAAAAGCGCGGCTTGTCCTTTGAGGAAATGTGGGCCTATTTTCAGCAAGTGCTGATAGCGGTCTTTCCTCACGTCAGGCGCGGCTTGGCTGTCAATGTGATGTCGAAGCACGTGGACTGGGAGCGCGACGAGTTGTTTCACTTGCCCATGGATGTATTGGCCGCTTTTTTAAAAGAAAAAATCAGCCGGCACTGGGTGCTTCGGCACGAGTACGGGCTTTATGAGTATACGGTTTACCTTTACAAAGCTCCGGGTGGCGCAATTTTCTCATCCTAACCCTACGTTGGCGAGCAGTCAAGCGCATCGCTGCGAGCTTCAGTTGGAGACGGCCCGCATAATTTCACACCTTTCTATCTTGATTTCACGAGTCACATGTTTACGAAAACAGCCGAATACTACGACGCCCTGTATCATTTCAAAGATTACGAGGAAGCCGGGAATGCGCTGCACGCTCTTATTCAGCACCAGGCTCCGCAAGCAGCAAGCTTGCTGGACGTGGCCTGTGGAACGGGAAAGCACCTGGCGTACTTACATAACCGGTACGCCTGTGCTGGGTTGGACCTGAACCCTGAATTGCTGGCCGTGGCACAAAAGCGCTGCCTGACCGTGCCGTTCCACCACGCCGACATGACGGATTTTCAATTGCCCGAGACGTTTGATGTGGTGGCGTGCTTGTTTAGCTCGATAGGCTACGTGCAGACCGTGGAAAACCTGCGTAAAGCCGTGGCGTGCTTCACGCGGCACCTGAACCCTGGCGGCCTGTTGGTGATCGAGCCGTGGATCACGCCGGAGAACTATTGGATCGACAAAATCACGGCTAACTTCGTCGATCAGCCAAACCTGAAAATCGCTTGGATGTACACCAGCCAGCTGCACGGACTCACGTCGGTGTTCGACATCAACTACCTAGTGGGCACAGCCGAGGGCGTGACCAGTTTCACGGAGAGTCACATAATGGGCTTATGGACCGATGCCGAGTACCGGGAGGCCATCGAAGCCGCGGGCGTGGCGGTGAACTATGACCCTAAGGGCCTATTTGGTCGAGGCATGTATTACGGCACAAAGGCCTAATTGCGTTAGCTCAGGGTATTAAATAACTACTAATATTATGCAAGGGCATGGTTGACATAAGTGTATGGATTACCACCTTCAACCATGAGCAATTCATTGCCGAAGCCATTGAGAGCGTCTTGATGCAGCAGACCACTTTCACTTATGAGATAGTCATTGGGGAAGACTGTTCGACCGATGGCACCCGGGACATAGTACTCGAATATAAGTCCAAGTATCCTGAAAGGATTCGACTGTTACTACCTGAAAAAAACTTGGGAATGATTCCTATGACCTGGGCCTCATATAGCTACTGTGCAGGCAGATATGTGGCTTGGCTGGATGGGGATGATTACTGGACTGATCCTTTCAAACTTCAGAAGCAAGTAAGTTTTTTAGAGGACAACCCCGCATTCTCATTCTGTTTTCACAGGGTCCAAATTAAAGGTTCTAGATATTCATATATTTCTAAAGATCCGTCAATGAGCAACACTGATGACACGCTAGCTGCCATAGACTTTACACAAATTCGTAATCCTGCACATTCGTTGTCTGTTGTTCATCGAAGAATTCCAATAGCAGATTTGCCAGCGTGGGTTTTTAATTTACCCTTTCCAGATTTGGGGCTTCACTTTGTCTTTTGCAAATACGGGAAAGCGAAATACTTTAGGGACGTAATGGGAACCTACCGAATTCATGACTCAGGAGCACACTCAGGACAATCGGATTACTATAATTTTACCAAGGTTGTCGAGTTCTTTAAAATATTAAAGGCTGCAGATGGCAAAGAATACGCAGCTAATATTGATAAAATCCTAAAATACCACCATTATAGGCTAATAAAGCGTGGCTTCATGAGTGCTAAAGCCGTAAAATCAGTTTTATCAAAATTAAGATTTGTATATTTATATTTCAAAAAGTATAGCTAATTAAATTTATTATTTTTAACAATTAATATTTAAATCGACAACGGCCTTTAAATGCTTTGCTCATGGCAATAGGTCCGGCACCAAATTGATGCCAATGCCGAACCTAAGCCCCGCTTATGCCGTGCTGCCGATTTTCTCTGCCTGCATCCGGAGACCCTGCGAGTGGTTTGCATCGCGCATACTTTTCGACTTACTCTGCGGCCCTATTCGGTTAGTTGCGCCCATCGATCATGAATTCGCAATGGAAGTATACCGGCTGGCGGCGGAGAACAGATCCACGGCAAAATTAGTTATAACGAATGCGCTTGCGACAGCGCCTGATATTGCCCCTGGAGCCTTTGGAAGCAGAAGGTTGCACAGTCAGGACGAAGCCAGCGCGTCTACCTACGCCCCAAGCACACTTCGCTATCGCTTTTTCTTTTTACGGTGTGCTTAACGTGCAACTTTTTCCGGATGCCCGGACGGCAATCTGTCCTTACTTGCTTTTGGCACTGACGAAGGCTGCCCTATCGTCAGCGCCGAAACAGCGGATGCCGTTGACGTGCTGCTGCTGGGTCGAGGTTCACTTTGTTTTCCAGCTCATGATTGAGCGGCTTGTGCGCGGGCCCTGCTAACAGAACTTCAGCAGCCGGCTCAGGTGCGTGAGTTGAACAGCCTAACCAACCGCAGCCCTAGTGCAGAAGCGACACAGCCCGCGTGAAGAGTCATACCAATTCGAAGGGATTTTGGACTACATAACGTCTGCTAATGCCCAATTGGTGACTATTTCGATTTAAGACGCCCGTAGCTGTTGCAGAACTGTTAGACGTGCGTCCCAGCAGGGTAGCCAAAAGGTTAGCTCAACAAATCGGCATACTGGTGCTCAGCTACAAGCTTGCCGTTGCGCAATTCATAGATTCGGTCGCACTGTTGCAGCGTTGTAATCCGGTGCGCAATGATGAAGATGGTAATGTTTGTGTGGGAAAGTTTGCTTATGGCTTCGCTGACTTCCCGTTCGGTTTCGTTATCGAGGGCACTGGTTGCTTCGTCCAACACCAATACTTCGGCTCGTTTGTAAAGAGCGCGTGCTATGCCGACGCGCTGGCGCTGCCCCCCCGACAACCGGGAGCCCCGCTCGCCAATGGGTGTGTTCAGCCCTTCAGGCAAGCTTGCCACAAAATCGGTTAAAGAGGCCTGTTCCAGTGCGTAATGCATGCGCTGCGTGTCTACTTGTTCGTCCCGCAGCGTGATGTTGTCCTGAATAGAGGCCTCCATCAGGAACGTATCCTGCTTCACATAGCCAACTATATTATACCAGGCATCCAATGTTTCTTCTGACAGCGGCACTCCATCAACTTTGATGTTGCCTATGCTCTCCATATAGAAACGCAACAAGACATTCATTAGCGTGGTTTTACCCGAGCCGGAACTGCCAATAATACCTATTTTTTCCCCTTTCCTCACAGTGAATGATATATCCTTCAGTACTAGATCCTCACTATTCGGAAATGCAAACGAAATGTGGTCAAACGAAATTGTTTTTTCAAACTTTATTGCTTGCTGCGCTGGTCGGGGACGAGTTAAGTATTCGCGCATTGTGAGCAGATCATCCACCACGTACTGGTTTTGTTTCATGGTGACCAATGTCGTAAGCAGCCTGTTGATGGAGGGCATCAGCCGATAAGCAGAGGCTGCAAATAAGCCAACAATAGTAACTAAGCCAGTAGGGTTATCCGAAAATAATAATGAGTAAAGGAAAATAATTACTACCGCCGCAATGGCAACCATTTCGATGAGGCGGACAGGAATAAGAGAATATAAATAAGATTTTGCTTCCAGCGCCTGATATTTTTCTTCGTTATTAAGCAAACGCTGCATAAACTTGGTTTGTTTGCCGGCCAATCTCAATTCGATAAAGCCAACAAATGATTCTGACAGCGCGCTGAGAGATATTGGCCGAAGGCTAGAAAGTGTAGTGCCCAGATTCTCCACCCTATTCCGTAACCCCCAATATATGAAAGACATGGTAGGAACCAAAACGAGGCCTAAAATCAGAAATAGAATAGGCTGGTATAACAACATACCAATCACTACCAAAATGACAATTATTAGCTCAGAAAAGAAAATAAATAATGGACGAATGATTCCATATACGTAATCATTAGAAACATTCAGCGTACTATTTATTAGATTAGAAGAACCAACTTCATTAAAAAGAAGAAATGGCAAGTTAATGTGCTTTTGAAACTGCCGGTCTATGACTTTTAAGGCAATATGAGCAGTAAACCTAGTCTGTTGGTAATTAATAAATGTGGAAAATAAATTCTTAACCAAGAAAAAAAGGAGTATGTTTAGTATTATAAATATTAAAAAATTTACTTCTGTGTTGAATCCTAATTTATTATACAGCCACAACGCATGTTCATTTTGTAAAATAGAACCGGGCCGTGAGGCAGCGATAATGACTGGAACAAGCGAGGCGAGACCAAACACATCAAGCACCGATGAAATAAGCAATAAGGCAAACATAACGATGGCTTTACGCTTGTCCTGCGGCGTTAGATAATATCTTATGCTATTTAAAGACCTTAGTACAACCCCTTCTTTCATATACCTTTACTCAATTTAACTATTGATTAGTCTTGCAAACACATGCATTTGCAAACCCTTCTGAGACATTCCACCAAGCCACCATCCATCGAAGTGCTAATTATTAATCGCTAACGCACTAAGTGAATATTTTTGTTTGCGTCTTCAGAGTTAAATCCGGAGTTATAAAGATAGTCAACCGAGGTGGGCTAGTTGAAAAAGACAGTATGAGGTCTTACATCTCGCTGCCCATGAACACAAAACCATGTCTTTGTGGACTGCCCTCCACCCGCAAGAGATGCACGCCCGTCTTCAAGGACAAGTGCGCGCGCCCAGTGGCTACCGGTGAGGGGGACCAGCTAAGCCAGACACAATTGAGACGTGGTTTGGAACTGGGATTCGAAGTAGTTGGGGTTAAATAGCCCAGGGCCGATTGGCAGCGTTCGGCAGGTTCTCGTGACAACGGGGCCAAAAATTACGGTCAGTACCCCTCCCGGTTCAGCCGTGTGGCTGCTTGGCCGTCAGCGACCAACCCGGTGCTGGTATTTTTCGAGCGTCTTCTAGATATTGTACATCGCCTGCTCGCCGGCCGCGGTGGAATAGCTGGTATTTAACACCAGCACCCGGCCGATGCCGGAGTTAAGGTCAAAAAACAACAGCGTGGCCACGCCGGGGTCGCCCCCGGTATGACCGATGAAGCCGGTGTAGCGGAAGCCCATGAACACGCCCACGTTGTAAAATTTGCTTTACGGGTTGCGCTCGTTGCGGTCCTCAAAATGGCCGGCTGCCAGCGCGGGCCGAAACAATTCGCGGTAACTCGCGGGCCGGAGCACCGTGCCCCGTCCCTGGTAGCCCCGAATCAGTTCGCGCAGTTATTTACTTAGGTCCGCGATGGACGACCGAACCCCCCCGTCGGGGTACGTGGCCTGTTCGTAATAAGGGAGGGGTACGGCGGGGGATGCATAGAGCCGCGCGTGTCGAACGAACGCCACGTCGGCGAAGCGCCAGCCCGAAGCGCGCATGTGCAACGGTCGGGTGAGGTACCGGGCCTTAAATGTGGGAAACGGCTGCTTGCTCGCTAGTTCTACCACATAGGCCGCCAGCGACGTGCCCACGTTGGAATAGTCGTAGAGCGCGCCGGGCCGGCGGGCGAGAAACCCCTTCGCCTGGTACCACTTGCCCGTTGGGGTCAGCACATTGTGCAGGAACACGGCCAGGCTCACCACCGAATCCGCCGGAATAAACGTCTGCATGTCCTCAAAAGCCAGCGACCCCTGCACGTCCTGGCCGGGCCGCAGGTAATAGTTTTTGCTCAGGTAAAAGTCGTTGTCGCGGATGCCGGACGTGTGGGTGGCCAAGTGGCGAAGCGTAATCGGCACGTCGGGAAACGCGGGGTTGACGACGGGGAACAGCAGGTACTTATTCACGGGGGCGTCCAGGTTGAGCAGGCCTAGCTCCTGCGCCTTGAGCAGGGCCAGGCCCACCACCGTTTTGGAAACCGACGCGATGGGTTGAATGGTGTGGGTGTCTTAGGCTTTTTGGGACTGCACCTCGGCCAACCCAAACCCGTGCTGGTAGCGGACGCCCTGTAGGCCCACGATGGCCACCCCAAACCCGTTGCAATGGCCTTGGCGGAGGATGGATTCCAACTCCGCCGTCAGCGAATCCTGCGCGGTCCGGTGCCGGGCACGCTGAGCGCTTGCCCGCGTGAAGGGGCCGAGCGCGAGGCAGAGGAAGAAGGTCAACAGCAGGGTCCGCATGCGTTAAGTTTAACCAGGAGAACAAACGGGGCCGCGGGCCGGCGCAGGGGAAAAGAAAGGCTCCTTTTGCTGAACCACTAAACCAACAGCGGCCGGAGCTCCTCATGTAGCGGAAACGGGCCTTCCTCGTCATTGTCGAGTTTAAGAAACTCGTCTACGATTCAAAGTTTACGGAACTCGGAAAGTAGATGAGTTTCGTAAACTCCATTCCGGCTTGTTTTGGACAGCTACTGTTTGCTGTAAACAACCTAAAAGCCCCGCGCCCTCAATTGAGGAACGCGGGGCTTTTGCGTAAAACATACCTGTGCCCAGCAGGCGGGCCTATGCTTGTTTAAACCATCGTTTAAACCAAAAGCAAAACAGCCACTTAGTATTGCTACTAAGTGGCTGTTAATCAATAGTGGGGGATGTAGGGTTCGAACCTACGACCCTCTGCTTGTAAGGCAGATGCTCTGAACCAGCTGAGCTAATCCCCCGTGGGTGTTTCCGTTTGGGATTGCAAAGATGGGGGGTGTTTTTGGAAGCACCAAATAAATTCTGGTTTTTATCGGTCAGCTTCTAGCGTTGCGAGGGTCAAATCGACAGCAACAATTTCATTTTCAGCGCCAGAAAAATTCTTTTCGCCTGCAAAAAAAATCGAATTCAGGAGCATCGGTTCGCCAAGCAACGTATTCCAACGGCCTGCGTTAAGCACGTCAAGTCCTTTTCCTCCCATTTCAACGTCCATTCTTTCTCATGGAAACCACCCTCCTTCAAAATTATTCTGAAGCTGAAAAAACTGCCTACTTAAGCGCTATCGCCAGCTTGGCCAGTGCCGACCGCCAAGCCTCCGGCCCGGAAATCGAGTTCCTGCAAGCGTTGACTCAACAAGCAGGGTTATCTGCTGGGGCGGCCCAGCAGGTGCTGTCCGCTGCCCAGGACCCCTCCAATCAAGGCATTCAGCAAAGCCTCGACGCCCTTAAGAAGAGCGACCTGCGCTACTCGCTGATTACGGACCTCATCAGCTTTGCCCGCGCCGATGGAGCATACTCCAACGACGAGGAAGCCATGATTACTAAAATGTCGCAGTACCTCGGCATCAATCAGCAGCAGCAGAAGACTCTGGAAACAGTGGTCGACCAGGCCGAAACCGTGGCTCACGACCCCCAGGACCCTGCCAAAACCGGTTTCTTTGACCGCGTTGGCGACAAGCTCTCCAGCGCCGGCATTCCCAAGCAGGCCCTTATGGCTGGCTTGCTGGGCGTAGTAGCTCCCATGGTTATTTCCCGGGTGATGGGCGGGGGCAACCGCTCCCAAGGCTACGGCAACCGGGGAGGCGGCATGATGAGCAGCGGCATGGGCGGCCTGCTCGGCGGGGCCGCACAAAGCGGCATGGGCGGTTTGCTGGGCGGCCTACTCGGTGGCGGCATGCTGGGCGGCGGCTCATCAGCGGGTATGTCTCAGCGTGGCGCGGGCATTGGCAATGGCGGCCTGGGGTCGATGATGTCCATTCTCGGTGGCCTGGGCGGGCGGCCCAACACGCAGCCAGCCCATGCAGGTGGCGGCGGCCTGGGCTCGCTGCTGGGCGGTGGCGGCATGGGTGGCCTGCTTGGCGGCCTGCTCGGCGGCCGATAATGTCTGACCCGCGGCTTCCGGCGGATTTTCCGGATTCCACGAATTTTTTAGTCGGTGCAATTGGATTTACATCCAATTATAAGCGCCGATAGGATGCAATGAAAAGGCTACTCACGCGAGTGGCCTTTTCTTATTTTAGCGATAGAATGAACCCCTTTTGAAATCCCAAAAGTGCGCCGAACGCTGTGGTTCAAGGCTTTTCGCGCACCACGGCAAATACGCCCCCGTGCTGCTCTACCACTTCCACCAAGCGGTAGTTCAGGTCTTCTTTCACATTGATGTATTCATCGTAGCTGGTCGTGTCTACGAAGTACTGCACGTTTACTTCCTTGCCCATGAGGGTAAGCGCACTGAACTTGATTTGCACGTCCTGGCTCACAAGCGGATGCGCTTGCATGGCGGCCAGCGAGTCGGTGATAATGTCGTGCAGCTGGGCGCTGGTGGTCTTTTGGTCGAAGGTGAGCGTAAAGCCTACGCGGCGGGAAGTGCGGAGCGAGAGGTTGTCCAGCGGCTTGTCAATCATGCTTTTGTTGGGCACGGTGAGGTAGCTTTTCTCGGCGGTGCGAAGGCGGGTGCTGCGGAAACCGATTTTTTCGACGGTGCCGCTCACGGGGCCGGCCGTCACCAAGTCGCCCACTCCGAAGGGCTGGTCGAGGAAGATGGTGAAGGAGGCAATGAGGTTTTCGAGGCTCTCTTTGGCAGCAAAAGCCACGGCCAGGCCGCCTATGCCAAGGCCACCCACCAGCGCCGTCACGTTCACCTCAAATACCTTCCCCAGCGCTACGAGAGTGGCGACGATGATGAAAAAAACCTTTAGCAGGTCTTTGGCAAAGGGCAGAAACTGGTTGTCAAGGCGAGTTGGGCTGTGGGCTACCCGAATCGCGGCGCGGCGCGAAATCACCAGCAGGGCAAAGTCGATAAGGCGCAAGGCCACCTGCGCAGCGGCCACGATAAACGCCAGCGAAAGCAAACGCAGCAGCAACACCTCGTGCCAGGGTAATTGCCCCGAGACCGGGGCGTTGGGGCCATGCGGATAGGTAAGGGTGGCGCCGGCTAGCTGCAGCGTCACCACCAGAAGCAGCGTGGAAAGCGGTTGAATAAGCAGCCCGTGCAGTTCTTCCTCGCTCACGCCACCGGTGTAGCGCCTGGTTAGGGAAAAGAGCATCTTGCTGAGGAGCCGCGAGAAAACCCGCCGCAACGCGCTGCCTACCACCAGAATCAGGACGGCTATCAAGTATTGCCCCAGGGTATTACCCAGAAATTCGTAGTATAAAAAGGAGGGTAATTTCATGCAAATTGTGTCGCCAGACCTCAGCCGGACGGGTAGTTGGTAAATGAATTAAGTTTCGATGATTAGGACTGCTGTGGGCCCTGATTGTGCCAGCTAGTTATTGCTGCCCAACGACTCGCTTGCGCTGCCCGGCGCTATTCGCTATTTGGCCCGAATAGCGATAACCGGGTCCAGGTTGGCAGCCAGCACAGCCGGCACAATGCCCGCAATGACCCCAATGCCCACCGAAATCAGCAAGCCCAGCAGGATGCGGGTGGCCGACATGCTGAGCGGCAGCGCGTCCTGCGGCACCAGCGTCACAAACCACACCAGCAGTATGCCCGCTAAGCCACCAATGAGGCACAGGAAAATTGCTTCAAACAGGAACTGGAACAGAATGAAGAAATTCTTGGCCCCCAGCGACTTCTGAATGCCGATGATGTTGGTCCGCTCCCGCACCGACACAAACATGATGTTGGCAATGCCGAAGCCGCCCACCAGAATGGCAAACGAGCCAATAATGCCGCCCACAATGCCAATCACGCCAAATAGCTTGCCTACGGCGGCAGCTACCATCTCGGGGCGGTTCAGGGCGAAGTTGTCTTCCTGCCGGGGCTTGAGGCCACGGATGTTGCGCATCACGCCGCGCATCTCGTACTCGAGGTCGAGCAGGCCGGGGTCTTCGTCGCGTCCCTTTACGGCCAGCGTGGCGCTGGGGCCGCCCCCAAAGCCATTGTTGAGGGTAAATATTTTGGTGAACATGCCGAAGGGAATGATGCAGTTGGCGTCGTTGCTGGAGATGGTGAGCAGCTTTTTGCCTTCCTTCTCCATCACCCCGATAACGGTGAGGGTCTGGCCACGGGCTTTGAACTGCTTGCCAAGGGCGTTGCCGTCGGGAAAGAGGTTTTCGGCGATGGTGGCCCCGATGATGGCTACGGGCCGGGCCGCGTCCATTTCCTGTGAGGTAAAGTAGCGGCCTTCTTTCACAGGCACGTTGCTCACGGCCCGGAAGTCGTAGCTCACCCCCTGCAGCACGCAATCGGACACGGAGTTGGAGCCCGCCTTGAGGTTGTTGCCGTTGCTGGCGGCGAATATGGCAATGCCTTTGTTGTTGGGTCCCAGCTGCCTGCGAAGCTGCTGAAACTCGCGCGGCGTGGGAACGGGCCGCTGAAAATACTTCCACCAAGGAAAATCTGGTCTAAAATCTAATGGCCACTTCGAGACGTAAATCACCTTATCGCCGGCAAAATCGAGGCTGCTCCGGATGTTGGCCTCCAGTGAATCGACGATGGTGAAGACCGAGATAATGGAGAAGATGCCGACCGTGACGCCCAACAACGATAAGATGGTGCGCAACAAGTTGGATTTAAGCGCATCCCAGGCAAAGCGAAAACTTTCTAAGGTGAGGCGAAGGGCAAGCATATACGAGAACGGGTGGAGGATGCAGAAAGAAGGAATGGAATAAGAAAGGCACCACAGGGCGCCTAAGACCGAGTTTGGGGAGCCCGGTGCCTCGCTGCGACGGCAGCAAAGGGTTGGCACCGGGTAGCAAAAGACGGAAGACTGTGGGGAAGTTGCTGAGCCATACAGGTCGCACGCGCAACTCTGCCGGGCACAAAAACGGATACTAAGAGAAAAAGCCGTACTTTTGCCTCCCCAAATTTCCGTAAATTCCCCCAAATACTGCCCATGGCGATGAAATTGCATGAGTTCAAGTTCGAGCTCCCCGAGGAACTGGTTGCTCTGCATCCGGCCCGCAACCGCGACGAAAGCCGCCTGATGGTGGTGCACCGCGCCACCGGCCAGATTGAACACCGCACCTTCAAAGATATCCTCGATTACTTCAACGAAGGCGACGTAATGGTGCTCAACGACACCAAGGTTTTTCCGGCCCGCCTCTACGGCAACAAAGAAAAAACCGGTGCCAAGATTGAAGTGTTCCTGCTGCGCGAACTGAACAAGGAGCTCCGGCTCTGGGACGTGCTGGTGGACCCTGCGCGCAAAATCCGTGTCGGCAACAAACTCTATTTCGGCGAGTCCGATATGGTGGCCGAGGTAATCGACAACACCACTTCGCGTGGCCGTACCATCAAGTTCCTGTTTGATGGCACCGACGAGGAGTTCCGCAAGGCGCTGTACGAGCTGGGCGAAACCCCCATCCCGAAAGAAGTCCTCAACCGGGAAACCGAACCGGCCGACAAAGAGCGTTACCAGACCATCTACGCCGAGAACATTGGCGCGGTAGCCGCCCCCTCGGCTGGCCTGCACTTCACCCGTGAGGTGATGAAGCGCATGGAAATTAAGGGCGTCGACCCGGCTTTCGTGACGCTGCACGTGGGTCTGGGCACCTTCCGCACGGTAGACGTGGAAGACCTGACCAAGCACAAGATGGACTCCGAGAACTTCATCGTCACGGCCCCGGCCTGCGAGGTAGTGAACAAGGCCTTGGACGCCAAGAAGAAAGTGTGCGCCGTGGGCACCACCACCATCCGCGCCATGGAGGCGTCGGTGTCGGCCAATGCCCGCATGAAGCCCACCCAGGGCTGGATTGACCGGTTCATCTTCCCGCCCCACGATTTCAAAATCGCCAACTGCCTGCTCACCAACTTCCACATGCCGGAGAGCACGCTCATCATGCTGGCCGCCGCCTTTGCCGGCTACCCCCTGCTGATGGAGGCCTACAAGGAAGCCATCAAGGAGAAGTATAAGTTCTTCAGCTACGGCGACGCCATGCTGATTCTGTAAGCGAATCAACCATTACCTGAATGAGTGAAGGCTCGGCTGTGTTTGCGGCCGGGCCTTTTGCTTTGCTGAGTACTTTCCTGCTGAAAACGCCTAATGTTTATGGCCCCCTCCCCTTCTTCCCCGCTTCCGTCTTCCCGCACTGCGCGCTTCGCCATTCTGGTGGCCGGGGGCACTGGCTCGCGCATGGCCGCCGACCGGCCCAAGCAGTTTTTGCTGCTGCGCGGCGAGCCGGTGCTGCTGCACACCCTGCGCCGCTTTGCCGACCCGGCCCTGAGCGTGATTGAAATAATTGTAGTGCTGCCCGCCGACCAGCTCGAAACCTGGCGGGAGCTGTGCCGGGCCCACCAAGTGGCTATTGCGCACACGCTGGTGCCGGGCGGAGCCAGCCGCTGGGCATCGGTGAAAGCCGGTTTGGCGGCGCTGGGGGAGCATCAGGAGGGTTTGGTGGCGGTGCACGACGGCGTGCGGCCACTGGTGTCTCACTTAGTGGTGGAGCGTACATATGTGGCAGCGGCTACTCACGCGGCAGCCGCGGCGGCCGTGATGCCCAAAGACTCGGTGCGACTGCTGTCGCAGCACGGCTCAGCGGCCCAAAACCGCAGCCGCCTGCGTCTTATGCAGACGCCCCAGACATTTGAGATTGACTTGCTGCGCCGGGCGTATGCCATGCCTGAGCTTCCGGCCTTTACCGATGATGCCACCGTAGTAGACGACTTGTGCCGCGTGCAGCTGGTAGAAGGCGACTACCGCAACTTAAAAATCACGACCCCTGAAGACCTGATAATAGCAGAAGCGCTGGTAGGACAAGGAGCTTAGGGGCTTTCCGAGATTTATTTGCCCGTCATGCTTAGACAAGCTCAGCATGACGGCCTTTTTGCGGGAAAAATGTTTTTTGGATAGGCTCCTAGTTCGGGATGAGGGAACGGCTGACTCGGAACTAAGGGAAGGGACTTCCTTTGCATAGCTTATAAAAAGCCAGCAAGAGCGAGAAACGCGGCCTGCCGTTATTTGCAGAACTCTGCTTTCCCTTCACTCATTCAGACATTCACCCATTATCTAATGGAATACACCAGCCTGCTTTACGACGTGCGCCCCGATGGCGTGGCCACTATTACTCTCAACCGCCCGGAGGTATTTAATGCCTTCAACGACCCGCTGAGCTACGAGCTGCAGGACGCCCTGAAGCAAGTGACGCGCGATGTGGCGGTGCGGGCAGTGGTGCTCACAGGTGCCGGCCGCGCCTTCTGCTCGGGCCAGGACCTGAAAGCGGCCCGGGGTGCGGAGAAACGCTCGTTCTACGACTCGCTGCACAAACGTTACAATCCTATTATCCGGGCCATGCGGGCCTTACCTAAGCCCATTATTGGGCGCATCAACGGGGTGGCAGCAGGAGCCGGCTGCTCACTAGCACTGGCCTGCGACGCGCTGGTGGCCAGCACCGAAGCTTCGCTAATTGAGGTATTCATCAACATTGGGCTGGTGCCGGATTCGGGCTCTTCGTGGTTTTTGCCGCGGCTGGTGGGCACCCTCAAAGCTTTTGAGCTATGCAGCCTGGGCACGAAAGTGCCCGCCGAGGAAGCCTTGCGCCTGGGCCTGGTGAACCAAGTAGTACCCCCTGACCAGCTGGACGAAGCCACCTACGCCCTGGCCGCCCGCTACGCAGCCGCCCCGACCAAGTCCATCGGCCTGATTAAGCAGATGCTCAACAAAGCTGGTGCCGCCACCCTGGACGAAATGCTGGACTACGAAGCCCATTGCCAGCAGATTGCCGGGGAAACCGACGACTACTTTGAGGGGGTAAAGGCCTTTAGCGAGAAACGCAAACCATTGTTTAAAGGCGCCTAAGGGCTACTCCCACTAGGACACAACAAGAGTCCCAGCGGGGCTGCCATCGGGAAGCAACAGGCTCTTCACTGAGTCATTTGCTTCCCGACGGCAGCCCCGCTGGGACTTTTTTTTGTGTCCATCCACTACTGCAAGCCTTGCTGTTGGCAGCTGGTGGCCAACAAGCAGGAAGTGTGGTGGGTGCAGAATGCCAATTACTATGGGCTGGCCAGCCGGTGACGGGTTTTGCAATCATTCAAGAACGACGCAGACTCAGCAAAATAACTCCGCCAGGGCTTCGCTGGGATGTATATCTCCCCCAGTTTCGGTCAGGAAACAAAACACCCTGCAGACCCTGGTTTACAAACTCCACTTGTTGGCCATTATAGCGTTTAGCTTGAATGCACAAACATATATAAATAAAACGAGCAACATCAACTATTAGTATTAAACAAATATAAATTGTGGTTATAATAAAAAATATAAACCCGCATGACATACCGCCTCTACTTATCGGCTGCCTATGATAATGGCCCCTTTATCTAATTCTGAGCTCTGGCTTTTGCGCAAGCCTCTGCTCGCTTCATAGGCTGCAGGGCTTGGTCATTTCTGATTGCTTTGGTAGGCACGCTTGCGTGCCTGCCTTTTTCTGATGCCACTTCCACCACATTCTTTCTGAGCTATGATGAATCCTTTCCACAACCTCAACAGAATAATTGCCCGGCGCCGTGCCAGCGGAAATCGATACCTACACCTTCTGGTGCTGTGCGTACTGGTCATATTTACTGGCACTTCTGGCGCCACAGCGCAAAGCCGGGGAGCAGCCGACCTCGACCAAATTCACAATGGCTCGGCCAGCCGGCCGCTGAACTTGCCCGATTGGGTGAATGGCAACGCCAACGCGCAACACGCCCATTTTCTGGAAGGCCACTCCATGGCTTATCGCTTGGTGCTGACAAAGCTGACACCCGGGTCTCACACCCTCGTGATTGGCTGGGACACCCGCGACCAGAGCAAACATGCGTTTGACTTTATCACGCATTATCAGAACCTGGAACCTCATGCCCAGTTTGGCCACCCGTCCGAAACGGTGACTCCGCTGCGCGGCCTCGCCCTGAGCAACGCGCCGATGACCACAGCAGCCATTCCCATGCCAGCGCAGCTGAATGCGCAGGCGGCGGCTACTTTTTCCGGCTTGCAAGCCGCTGGCAAAGCAGCAATGACCATGTTTAATGGTACGGCCATCACCGATGTACACTACGTGGTGCAGGGCGACCGCGGCGCGGCGCGGGCCGAAACGCGGCTGGCCATCACCTTCACGACTGCCAACAGCACGGTGGTTTTTGCCTGGGGTGGTCACATCGCAAGCCAGAAGGACTGGGGCGTGAAAAATTCGGCGAGCAGCATCAACGGCTCGCCTTACCACACGCGCCTGATTTCACTGGATGGCCGCGGCGGCAACCAAGACCGCTCGATGGCCGCTGCCGCCGTAAGTGCACCACCGACCCCGTGTGCTGTTACGACCAGCCTGGCGGCCGGTCCGGCCATTGCCTGCAACGGCGGCACCACCACGCTCACCGCCACGGCCACGGGAGGCACGGCACCTTATCAATACGCAATCAACGGCGGAGCCTTCGAGAGTACGAACAGCTTTACGGTGGGAGCCGGCACGTACTCGGTGGTGGCGCGCGATGCCCGCGGCTGCACCTCGGCTGCCGCCTCCCAAACCATTACCGCGCCCGCCCCGCTGGTGATTGAAGTGGGCAATGGCACCATTTTTTGCAATGGCGGCGTCACGCTGCTACGAGTGCTGAGCATTACGGGCGGCTCGCCGGACTACGAGCCCAGGGGCTACGAATTCTCATTTGACGGCGGGCGCACTTATAGCGGAAGCGTTGTTCAGGCGGTGCGGGCCGGTACCTACACCGTGATTGTGCGGAACATCGACACGGGCTGCACTTCCGTGCCCGTGGTGCGGGTAATTCCCGAACCCGCTCCGCTGGTGGCTACCCTTACGGCTCCGCCCATTGCCTGCGGCAACGGCACCACCACGCTCACCGCCATGGCTATGGGGGGCCGGGCGCCCTACTACTATTCGTTTGGCAGTGAGTTTCCCAACAGCACCACGAATACCTCAACGGTGGGCCCGGGCACGTACAGCGTCACCGTGCGTGACGCCAACAATTGCTTCTCTACAGCTACAGTCACGGTGCCACAGGCGCCTGCGCTGGTGCTTACTATTTCGGAGCCTGTGCCCATTCGCTGCTACGGGGCCATGACCTCGCTGCGCGCAGAGGCCACCGGCGGCACGGCCCCCTACAGGTATAGCTGGAGCCCCGAGGGGCAAACGGCCGCCACCATCATGGCCCGGGCGGGCGTCAACTACACGGTGACCGTGACCGACGCCAGCGGCTGCACGTCTTCGGCTTCGCGCTCGCTCGCGCAGCCCAGTGCGCCGCTGCGGGTGGCCACGGCCATCACCAATGAGACCTGCACCGGGGCCGACGGCACCGCCACGCTGCGGCCAACCGGCGGCACGGCTCCCTACACTTACGAGTGGAACCCAGCAGGGCCCACGGGCGCCACGGCCACCAACCTAACGGCCCGTACCTACTACGTCACCATCACCGATGCCAACGGCTGCCGCACCACGGCGGATGTAAGGGTGGGCAAAGTCAACGACTGCCTGGTACAGCACTGCACGCTCACGCAAGGCGGCTATGGCAATAGCAACGGCCGCTACTGCGGCGGCACACGACGTACGGATTTAATAACGGGGCTGCTTGCAAGCGGCGGCAACCTGGTGGTGGGCTCAGGCGCCCGCACGCTTGCGTTCACCAGCGCCAACGCTGCACAACAGGCCGCTTGCATTATTGCTGCCTTGCCGGCCGGTGGCCCGCCAACTGCGCTCCCGGCCACGGGCGGGCCAGCCACGGGCTGCTCGGCGCCCGCGTCGCTGCTCCGCAATGGCCGGTTCAACAACGTGCTGCTGGGTCAAACCATTGCTCTGAGCCTGAACGTGCGCCTCGATGCTTCCCTGGGTAGCATGGTGCTTCCGGCTTTTGTGGCGGGCACCAGCCGATACTCCCTTGCCTCTTATCCCGGCGCCAGCTGCACAGCTTCAGGGCCTTCCTCCACGAGTGCTGCTGCGGCCCTTAGTGTTACGCTGCCGGTATCGGTAGTGCGCTACCTGAGCCAGCTGGGCCAAAGCAATACGGTAGCGGGACTGCTGGCCCTGGCCAACCAAGCCCTGGGTGGTTCCACCGCCTCTCTGCCCAGCCTTGCGGACATCAACGAAGCTGTGTCGGCCATCAACGAGCTGTTTGTGGAGTGCCGCTGGCTGTTGGCACCAGTCACAGCTGCGCCAGTATCCAGCAGCATAGCGCCGGCCTCCACTGAGCAACTCCGGGCGCCCGAACAGCTCATCTCGCTGGCCGCCCTGCCTAATCCGGGCAACGAGCAGGTCTCCGTCGAGTTCCGGCTGACGACGGACAGCCCGGCCACCGTGACGGTGCACTCGGCGCTGGGCGCTAAGGTGGCTACCCTTTTCGATGGTCCGGCCACGGCAGGGCAGTTGTACCGATTGCCTCTTAAGACCAGCGTGCTGGCAAGTGGGGTATATTTCTATCGCATCAGCCTTCCAACTGGCTTCCAGACCAAGCGCCTGCTGTTGGTGCACTAACCTCCGGCTACCAGCGGCACGCTAAAAGCCCCTCCGTTTCCGGAGGGGCTTTTTTAGTACTAAAACGCATGCAGCTTTACCTCCCAAGCAGCGGATTTACGCTGCTAGTAGCCCCCATAGTGGCCTCTGTATGCACTCGACCTGGATATGCCTGGAAAACAGTCTCGCGACCAAGATGAGCAGTGGTGAAGAGCAAGCAGGTATACACCGTGCTTTATCATAATGTCCTGTTTGTAAAAAAGGCATCTCCTTTTCAGTGTGAGCTAATGAGTTTGGCCACGCAGACTATTCACACATCTGCTTGGTTCGATAATCCTAATGGGAGCTTGTCGCGAAAAGTGGACACCCAATCCTGATAGCTTCATTATCACCTCAACCATACATGCATTGGCTATTTATATAAATACAATATTGTTTAATTTGACTATTTTAATAAAATATCCATAATAACTTGACTCATAAGTGCATGTAAATTATAATTCGCGAGCTAATTATTTATTTAAAATATAAATATTACAATTATATATTATACCGATTTATTGTGTAACATATATTCGTTCAAATCTAAATCAGTTTATCACAAAAACCCACCATTCATGAAAGCACTTTACAAAATCATTCCAGCTAGCTTCCTGGCAACTGTGCTGCTTTTTACTGCCTGCGACAAGCAGAAAGAGAACGTTGGTCCAAGCGCTGTCAGCCAAAGTCAAGATGGCAAATCGCAACCCAATGGTGACTACTCAGTAAGCTACGTGGGCAAAGTGTACGCCCCAGTGGTTGGTTCCACCGGCTATACAACATTTACCTACCGAGTAACCCCCACCAGCAGCAGCCGCGATATCAGTCATTTTATACTGACATTGCCCTGCAAGAAAGATGACGGGAGCTACCGCTACGGCGCCAGCAACATCTACGACGTTGCCATCTCCTCGGGCGGCTTGGCCTGCACCACTACCAACATTAGTGCCACCGAAGGCTCGAGCACGGGCTGTGCGATGGACTCTGACGACAACTTCTTCAAAATTGACGGATTTGCTTGCACCAGCCGCAGCGCCAGCAGCCCCTACACCATCTCCTTCAAGAAGCTTGGCAACGTAGGCATTACAGATGGCAAGGCATGGGTAAAATTCAGCACTAATTGCACTACGCAAAATGTCCAAGTTCCTGGCTGCCCCGAAGCAACTGACAACGGCTGCTCGATGTCGCAGGGATTCTATTTCGCTAAACCTAACGTGGAATAGCCTGCAGCTACGGTTACCATTGGCGGCACTACGGCCAATAAGACAGAAGGACAGGCTTTGTGGGATGCGCACCCCGGCGGAAGCAATATCTACACCGCGGCTTTCTACCAGGCATCGGCCATCGAGCTGAGCATGGCGGCTAAGACCTACGACCCGCTTTCCATTGGAAATGTAAATACCCAGGTAGCAGAAATCAAGAATTTGCTCACTGGCATCGACCTGCTTGAGCGCGTGCCTACCGAAGGCAGCAATGCTGCGAAGGAAGCCGCGCTAAGGCAGTTGGCCAGCGAGATTGGCAATTGGATTGACGATAATCACTGCGTTACGGGCGCTAATTAATCATACTGACTCGCGCAAGCGGCGTCTGCCCCATAAAAAAAATCCGACTGCATGCAGCCGGATTTTTTTTATGGGGCAGACGCCGCCTTCTAGCGCAGCGTAATGGTTTTGGTGCGGCCGTTCACCGTCACCGATGCGATTCTATCGCAGTCCTGCGTCCCAGTGGGGTCGTAATTCAGCAGCATGACCTGGGCCTTGGCGTTGGTGATACTTATGGTGCCGGCCACGAAGTACTTAAAGCAGTCGCCGCGCTTGATAAGCGGGGTTTGGACGACGGTGGTGTAGGCTACACCGCGGCGGTTAGTGCCGTTGGCCGAACCCGTTACACTATATGCATCGTCGGAAACCTGGGGCGTGCCGTAGCCGGCCGTGCGGGTAAAGGTCCAGTTGGCAGACCAGGAATGGGCGCCCCCGTTGTTGGCCCGGATGATGCTGGCATCGGTCACGTCGACCGAAAAAGAGCCCAGTCCGAGGTCAGTAAAGGTACGGGTGGCAGTGTGCTGGTTGTCGTTCACGAAAAAATTGTCGCGGGTGACCACGGCGCCCGCGCGGCGCGTGAGCACATCGGTGGTGAAGCGCACGCGAATCTTGCCGCGGCGGTAGCGGCCATCGGGGCAGAGGCAGTTGCTGGGCCCGAAGTCGATGGTGAGCGTGCGGGCAGCGAAGTCGTAGCTGCGGGTGGCGCAAGCGCCGAACCGGATGCGAAACTCTGCGTCGGTGGTGAGGTAGGCCGAGCCTTGCACGCTGGGGTCGGCGGGACCAGCAGAATGCATGGCGTCGGAGCTAATGGCCGTTTCGACGTTGTCTTCGCTGCGGTCTTCGGCCGACGTGATGTCATCGGGTTCGGCGATGGAGTCGCGTTGGCAGCCGGTGGCAAAAAGCAAGCCGCTGGCCAGGCAGGCCAAAGCCAGGGAACGAAGAGCAGAGGTACGCATGAAATGTTGTGAAAGAGTTGGTGAAAGAATGAGAGATACTTGATACCGGTTGGACGCCGCCGAACTGTCAAGGTTTAAAGCCGCTGCTTAAAACTTGAGACCGCCCACAAAAGAACTCCGCTTCGGGGCAAACGTATAGCTGAAAATCTATACAATCAGGCTTTTTACTAATTCATTTTGTGTATGCATTGCTTCCTGCTTTTATCCCGCCCCTCGCGTCAGCTGTTTTTAAGGCTTGCCGTGGTGCTGCCTTTGCTAAGTGCTTGTTCGGGCAGCAACAGCAACGACGCCGTAGATGCTGCCAAATCCCAGAACCGTGACAAAATCAGCGAAGCCAATGTGACGAAAAAGCAGGAGGCCGACGCTGATTTCCTGGTGAAAGCCACCAGCAACGCGTTATTGCAAGTGGAGCTAGGCAAGCTGGCCCAGGCACGCGCCACCACGCCCGCAGTGCGCAACTATGGCAACCGATTGGTGAAAAGCCGCCTCGACCTCCTTGCCTCCCTGCGCAACGTAGCCGCCAGCAAGCAGCTGGCCGTGCCAGCCACCCTAGGCGGCGATGAGCAGGCCGCCTACCACGAGGTAAGCACCCAAACCGGCTCCGAAATCGACAAGCAGGTGATGAAACTTATCCTGAAAACGCAAAAGCAGGACGAGGACGCCTTCGACGACATGAAAGAAGACGCATATGACGGCGACATTCGCGCTTTTGCTGCCAAGTACTACCGCCCCGTAAAGGAGGAGCTGGCCATGGCCGAGGAAATTGACGAGACAATCGAGGACCTGCCCTAGCGCCGTTGGGTCCGGGGCTCATTTCGCACCGGCCTCCTGCCCTGGGTTTGTTCTTACGCGGCCCACTACTATGCTTGCCATCTGGTGAGGCAGGCCCGGGAATTATCTATGCCTCAACCAGCGTCCAGCTTAATGGAAATCAACGGTTCAGGTTAGGCAGCGGCGGCCGATAAAATACGGTCGAGCATGCAACATATTGCCCTTTACTGCCCGTACTAGCTGTGCTACCAGCAGCTTGGCAGTTTGCTAAACCCGTCTGTAGCTACGGTCTAACCTCATTCCTTTCCACAAAACCCTTTCCCTTTATGAAACGCTCCTTCATTCCCTTGTTGGCCACTGGCCTGCTTGCTCTAGCCTCTTGCGGCGACGCCAATAAGTCTACTTCTGCCGAAGGCGGCAACGCCAGCGACAACACCATGACCAGCTCGGCCACCAGTGGCGACACGGTGTCGGCCAACATGCCAGCCGGCTCTGAAAACCCCGAAAATCAACCTCAGAATGCGGGTACCATTCAAGGCACGACCGGCAACGGTGCAGCCCGCGGCGTCGATGGTGCCGGAGCCAGCACCATGGGCGGCACTGGCAGCGCCAAAGGCGATCCCAACGGCCCCACCGCTCCACACAAGGACGATGCCGAGTTCATGAAGTCGGCGGCCCACAGCGACCAGAACGAGATTCAGCAAAGCAAAATGGCTCTGCAGAAGGGCGTGACCGGTATGGCTAAAGAAATGGCCAACAAAATGATTGCCGACCACACCAAGTCGACCACTGAGTTGAAAGCCATTGCTGCTAAAAAAGGCGTGAAACTGCCGACCGACATGGATGCCGAGCACAAAGCCCTCGCCCCCACCATGCAGAAGCTTTCGGGCAAAGCCTTTGAGCAGCGCTACATGGCTCAAATGCTGACCGACCACCAGAAGACGGCCAACACCATGCGTGCCCACGAGCAAATGACACAGGATGCTGACCTGAAAGCCTTCATCGGCAAAACGGTGCCCGTAGTAGAGCAACACTTGGGCATGGCCCAGCAGCACAGCGGCCACAGCAATATGTAATTGTGGCTGTTGAAGCGCATATTTTAGATTAGTCAAGCATTTCTGGTTTTGGGGACGACGCATCCGCAACTGAAGCCGCTATTCTACCCTACATCAACCAACAAAAAAGGCCACTCTAACGAGTGGCCTTTTTTGTTTTAACACTTGCTTTAATCGTCCTCAAAATTCGAGTAATGCACGAAAGTCTAAGCCTCGGTGTATTTACTAATCTTCAATTCCTCGGCCAGGAAACGTGCCGTGTGGCCTTTATCCGATTTGGCCACCTGCTCAGGCGTGCCTTGGGCCACGATGGTGCCACCGCCCGCGCCACCTTCGGGGCCGATGTCGATGACGTGGTCGGCCACCTTAATCAGGTCAAGATTGTGCTCGATGATGAGGACGGTGTTGCCCTTGTCGGCTAGCTTCTGGAGCACATCGGCCAGGTGGTTGATGTCTTCGAAGTGCAGACCCGTTGTTGGTTCGTCGAGGATGTAGAAGGTTTTGCCAGTGTCCTTTTTGCTTAGCTCGGTGGCGAGCTTCACGCGCTGGGCTTCGCCGCCGGAGAGCGTGGTGGCCTGTTGACCCAGGGTGAGGTAGCCCAGGCCCACATCGTTCAGCGTTTTGATTTTGCGCAGAATGCGGGGCTGGAATTCGAAGAACTCCACTGCCTTCTCTACCGTCATATCCAGAATGTCGGTAATGGACTTGCCTTTGAAGCGCACTTCCAGCGTTTCACGGTTGTAGCGGCGGCCTTTGCAAGTTTCGCAGGGCACGTGCACGTCGGGCAAGAAGTTCATCTCGATAGTGCGGATGCCGGCGCCCTCGCAGGTTTCGCAGCGCCCGCCCTTCACGTTAAAGGAGAAGCGGCCCGGGCCGTAGCCGCGGATTTTAGCCTCTGCCATTTCGCCAAACAACTGGCGAATTTCGGTGAACACGCCTGTATAGGTGGCCGGGTTGGAACGCGGCGTTCGGCCAATCGGCGATTGGTCGACCTCAATTACCTTATCAACCAGGTCCAGTCCTTCAATGCTGCCGTAAGTCAGCGGCTCACGCTTAGCGTTGAAGAAATGCTGGTTCAGTATCGGGTACAGCGTGTCGTGAATGAGCGTTGATTTGCCCGAGCCCGAGACGCCCGTCACGGCCACCAGCTTACCCAGCGGCACTTTCAGAGTCACGTTTTTGAGGTTGTTGCCCTTGGCGCCCTTCAGCACCAGCTCGGCGCCTTCGCCCTTGCGCTTCTTCTTGCGCATTTCGATGTGCTTCTGCCCGCTCAGGTACTGCGAGGTGAGCGAGCCGGAGCTCAGAATCTCCTGCGGCGTGCCCGAGGCCACGATGTGGCCGCCGTGAATGCCCGCGCCGGGGCCAATGTCGAGCACGTGGTCGGCGTGCAGAATCATGTCCTTGTCGTGCTCCACCACAATCACCGAGTTGCCGATATCCCGCAGGTGCTGCAGGGCCTTGATGAGCCGCTCGTTGTCGCGCTGGTGCAGGCCGATGCTGGGCTCGTCCATGATGTAGAGCACGCCCACGAGCTGGGTGCCAATCTGGGTGGCGAGGCGGATGCGCTGGCTTTCACCGCCCGAAAGTGTGCGCACCGGACGGTGCAGGTTCAGGTAGTCGAGGCCCACCTCCAGTAGGAAGCCGATGCGCTTACGAATTTCCTTCAGCAGCTCGCGGGCAATCACGTTCTGGCGCTCGGTGAGGCGGTCCTCCAAGCCTTCAAACCAGCCGGCTAGGTCGTTCAAGTCCATCACCGAAAGCTCGCCGATGTGCTTGTCGGCCATGCGGAAGTGCAGGCTTTCTTTTTTGAGGCGGTAGCCTTCGCACTCGGGGCAGGTTTGGGCCTGAGCGTACTGCGAAATCCACTCCCGAATGTTGTCCGACTCCGAGTCCATCTGCCGACGCAGAAAGGGAATAAGTCCTTCGAATGCCTCGGTGTACTGGGTTTTGCTGTCGTCGGCCTCGTCCTCCGTAATGCCGTGGAGCAGGCGCTTGAGCAAGTCCTCCGAGAGCTTCTCGATGGGCGTATTCAGGGTGGCCTTGTGCTTTTTGAGGATAACCGAGAGCTGCTGGAAAATCCAGATGTCGCGGTAGTCGCCCAGGGGCGCGATGCCGCCGCGCGCAATGCTCAGCTTGCGGTCGGGCATCACGCTGTCTTCCGTGATTTCCTGCACCTCGCCCAAGCCATTGCAGGTGGGGCAGGCGCCGTAGGGCGAGTTGAAGCTGAAGGTGTTGGGTGCCGGGTCGTCGTAGGCGATGCCGGTGGTGGGGTCCATCAGGAAGCGCGAGAAGAACTGCGGCTTGGCCTTGTCGCCCTTGCCGTCAGGGTCGAGCACCAGCATGGTGCCTTTGCCGTGCACCAGCGCATTCTGCACCGAGCCGCTGAGGCGGAACCGGTCTTCCTCCTTCACCACGAGCCGGTCAATCACGATTTCGATGTCGTGAATCTTGTAGCGGTCCACCTGCATCTTGGGCGTGATGTCGAGAATTTCGCCGTCGACGCGCACTTTGGCAAAGCCCAGCTTGGCAATTTTCTGGAAGTCTTCGCGGTAATGTCCTTTGCGGCCCTTCACCACCGGCGCCAGCACCACCAGCTTCTTCCCGTCAAAATGCTTGAGGATGTAGTTGATAATCTGGTCATCGCTCTGCCGAATCATCTTCTTGCCTGTGGCGTAGCTGAAGGCTTCAGCCGTGCGGGCGTACAACAGGCGTAGAAAGTCGTAAATCTCCGTGATGGTGCCCACCGTGGAGCGCGGGTTGCGCGAGGTCGTCTTCTGCTCGATGCTGATAACCGGCGACAGGCCCTCAATCTTGTCTACGTCGGGCCGTTCCAAGCCGCCCATGAAGGACCGGGCGTAGGCCGAGAACGTCTCCATGTAGCGGCGCTGGCCCTCGGCGTAAATGGTATCGAAGGCCAAGCTCGATTTGCCCGAGCCCGAAATTCCCGTGAACACCACCAGCCGGTTGCGCGGAATCTTCACCGACACGTTCTTGAGGTTATGCTCGCGGGCACCGTACACTTCAATGTAGGGCGCTTCGAGGGGCTGCGAGGCGGGGCTGTGGCCGTTGAGTTGGCCGTGGGTGTGGCCCGCAGCCGGGAGCTCGGTCATGGTGCGCACAGTGGCAGCCGTTTCGGCGGCGCCTTCTTTAGCTGTGTTTTTCAGCGCGGTGGCTTTGGCTTTGGGGGCTTTAGTAACCGGGGTATCGGTGGATTTTTTGGCCATTCAGAAACGCAGCAGATAAGTGCGCAAAGGTACGAAAAAGGGGACCCAAAGGCTAATGGAAAAGCACTATTTACCAGTTGCATTAGCCAATTTGGTCGGGTACGTTGGTGTACAACAGCAAGCCGCCCCGGTTTGTGCCCGCACATCGCAGATGATTACCCAAACTGTTCCAGCAGAAGTTTTAAGCCCACTAATCAAGTTGGCACCGTACTTGCAATTGATTAATTATATTCTTCTGCACTCCTTAAATACCCTATCATGTACAAGCTCCCCAAAATCTCCTATACCCTCGTGCTTGGCCTGTTGGTTTGGACCACAGCAGCAGTTCAGGCCCAAACCGCCAATCTCCCGCCGTGGATGCAAAAGAGAACGGGAACACCTGCTCCGCAGCCCACCAGCACGCCGGCTCCGGCACCCGGTGAAGTATTTCCGGAGATATTCGGCCGTACTCCCACCAACAACGACAACGACAGGCGAGACACCCGCTACCGCAAAGGCCACCCCCACGGCATGCCCCCCGGCCAAGCCAAAAAACGCGGCTACCGCGCTAACCCCAGCAATGGCGGCCTGCCTCCCGGACAAGTCCGGCCAGTAGATAATCGCCGCTACGACGACCACGACCGGGATTACCGCCGCTATGACGACCGCGACCGGAACTACCGCCGCGATGACGAAGACCGGTACAAAAACGACCGCCGCGACGACGATGACCGCAGAAAAGGCGGCAAAGGAAAAGGCAAGGGCAAAGGCCGCGACTAAGGCCTTGGCAATGTCACCAACAAAAAGGGCCCCGCATGGGGCCCTTTTTGTTGGTATTAAAACGCCGCGTTCTTGGGGTAGCGCGGGAAGGGAATAACGTCACGGATGTTGCTCATGCCCGTCACGAACAGCACCAGGCGCTCGAAGCCCAGGCCGAAGCCAGCGTGCGGAGCGGTGCCGAAGCGGCGGGTGTCGAGGTACCAGTCCAGCTCATCGGTGGGCACGTGCATTTCGGCCATGCGAGTGGTAAGCTTTTCGTAATCCTCCTCGCGCTGCGAACCGCCGATGATTTCGCCGATGCCGGGAAACAGCACGTCCATGGCGCGCACGGTGCGGCCGTCCTCGTCCAGCTTCATGTAGAAGGCTTTGATTTCCTTCGGGTAGTTGGTGAGAATAACGGGCTTTTTGAAGTGCTTCTCCACTAGGTAGCGCTCGTGCTCGCTCTGCAGGTCGGTGCCCCAGTCCACAGGGAACTCAAATTTCTGCTTGGCCGATTTCAGGATTTCCACGGCCTCGGTGTAGGTGAGGCGCTGGAAAGCGTTGTCGACCACAAAATGCAGGCGGCCCAGCAGTTCCTTGTCGTATTGCTCGTTGAGGAATTGCAGGTCGTCGGCACAGTGCTCCAGGGCGTAGCGCACTAGGCTTTGAAGAAAATCCTCGGCCAGGTCCATGTTCTCTTCGAGCTCGTTGAACGCCACTTCGGGCTCAATCATCCAGAACTCGGCGAGGTGGCGGGCGGTGTTGGAGTTTTCGGCCCGGAAGGTGGGGCCAAAGGTGTATATGCTGCCCAGCGCCATGGCCGCCAGCTCCCCTTCGAGCTGGCCCGATACGGTGAGGTTGGTTTGCTTACCGAAGAAGTCTTCGGAGAAGTCTACTGAGCCGTCGGCGGTGCGGGGCGGGTGCTCGGGCGGCAGCGTCGTCACGCGGAACATCTGGCCTGCCCCCTCGGCATCGGAACCGGTGATGATGGGCGTGTGAACGTAGAAGAAGCCGTTTCTATTGAAATAGTCGTGAATGGCGAACGCCAACGCATGCCGCACGCGCAACACCGCCCCAAACGTGTTGGTGCGGGGGCGCAGGTGAGCAATTTCACGGAGATGCTCCAGCGACGTAGCCTTCTTTTGCAGGGGGTACGCTTCGGGGTCGGATTTGCCCAGCACCGTGATTTCGGCGGCCTGAACTTCTACGGTCTGGCCCTTGCCTTGCGAAGCCACCAGCTTGCCCCGAACGGCCACGCACGACCCCGTGGTGACGTCCTTCAGCGCTTCTTCGGGAAATTTCTCCGCATCGGCTACTACCTGGATGTTGTGGAGGATGGAACCGTCGTTGACAGCGATAAACTGGACGTATTTGTTGCCGCGGCGGGTGCGAACCCAGCCTTTGACGAGAACTTCGCGGTCGAGCTCCTGGCTCGACAGAAGTTGCTGCACGGTGGACCGTTTGAGGGACATAACTTGCGGATAAGCGGGTTGTAAGAGGGCAAAGGTAGTTGCGAGGCCCTGCCGTTGTTACGCGTCAGCCCTCACCACCCGGCACAACAACGGCAAGGCCTGCGGTGCAGGACAGGCTGTGCGCCCCAGCTACCGCCTCTTGCCTTCAACTTTTCGTGCCGAATTCTAGTAAAAATGGCCGTCGGCCCGCCCTTTTCGTATTTTCGTTCCTATGCAACGCCTCGACCTTAAACAGCTCCTCTCCCAAAAGCTTAGCCCGCAGCAGATTCAGTTTATTAAGCTGCTGCAGATTCCTACGGCCGAGCTGGAAACCCGCATCAAAGAGGAGATGGAGGTAAACCCGGCGCTGGAAGAAGACGAAGCCGACGAGCCCGAGGAAATGGAGCGCGACGATGACGACAGCGACGACGCGGAAGACCCTGATGCCTCACTCGACAACGACGAAAACACGCTGGACGAAGATTTCGACGACCGCGGCGCCGCCGACCAGGAAATGGCCGACGAAATGCCGGAACCCGAAATCCTGCCTAAGGAAGACAGCCCCGCCGACGACGTCCCCGATAACCAGGACCTCGACCTGAGCGACTACCTCAACGATGACGAGATAGCCGGCTACAAGATGCAGGGCGACGGCCCCGGCGAGGAAGAAGAGCGCGACACGCCCCTGGCCGACACCAGCGGCTCGCTCATGGACTCGCTGCTGGATCAGCTGCACTTTGCCGACCTCGACGAACGCCAGGAGGCCATCGGCCAGCAGCTCATCGGCTCGATAGACGGCGACGGCTACATCCGGCGTGACCTTTCGGCCATTGCCAACGACCTAGCTTTTTCGCAAAACCTGGAAGTAACCGTGCCCGAGATTGAGGCCGTGCTGCGCGTCATTCAGGGGTTCGACCCGCCCGGCATTGGCGCGCGCGACTTGCCCGAGTGCCTGCTGCTGCAACTGGAGCGCCGCCCCCAGGACGAGGCCACCACCAACGCCGAGCGCATCCTCACCGAAACGTTTGACGAGTTCAGCAAGAAGCACTACCCGCGCATTCAGCAGAAGCTGGACCTAGAAGACGACGAGCTGAAAGAAGCCATCAACGTTATTCTGAAGCTGAACCCCAAGCCGGGTGGCAGCGGCCCCAGCGGCCTGGGCAAGACGCAGTACCTGATGCCCGACTTCATTCTGACGAATGACAACGGCGTTTTCAACCTGACCCTGAACGCTCGCAACGCCCCTGAGCTGCGCGTGAGCCCGGCCTACACCGAGATGTTCCGGACCTACGACAAGGCGGCCAAGAAGGACGCCAAGATGAAGGAGGCCGTCACGTTTGTGAAGCAGAAACTGGACTCGGCCAAGTGGTTTATCGATGCTATTCGGCAGCGTCAAAACACGCTGCTGCGCACCATGAACGCCATTGTGGAGCTGCAGCGCGACTTCTTTGCCGAAGGCGACGAAGGCAAGCTCAAGCCCATGATTTTGAAGGACATTGCCCAGCGCATCGGCATGGACATTTCGACGGTAAGCCGGGTGGCCAACTCGAAGTCCATTCAAACCGAGTTTGGCATTTACCCTCTTAAGTATTTTTTCTCTGAAGGCATCGCCACCGACTCGGGCGAAGACGCGTCGAGCCGCGAGGTAAAGAGCATTTTGAAAGACCTCATCGGCAACGAAAGCAAAGAGCGGCCGCTGAGCGATGACAAGCTGGAAAAAATGCTGAACGCCCGCGGCTACAACATTGCCCGCCGTACGGTGGCCAAGTACCGCGAGCAATTGAACATTCCGGTGGCACGGCTGCGCAAGGAGCTCTAGCACCTGCTGGGGGCAAGGCAGGCCGAGGCGGGCGGTGCTTTTTTGTCCCCTCACTTGCAAAGCGTTCCACCCAATGTCAGGCATATTTGCAGGATGAAGAGTGTCGACGATACCCTGCTCCTATCGGACAATCCAGCTGAACTCCACGCCTTGCTCGCGGCCGAACGCCAGCGCCGCAAGCAGGCAGAGGCCGATTTGGCGGCCATGCGCGTCGCCAGCCGCATTCCTCACCTGAATCCCAATCCGATTATTCGGTTGAGCAGCACCGGCGAGCTGCTGTTTGCCAACCCGGCCGCTGCCCGGCTAGCCGATGAGCTGCTGGCTACCGGCCCCTCGAGGGTGCGCCCGCAACTGGTGCAGGCTGCCCTGCAAACCCTGCGCACGGGCGAGCCGCTGCAGCGCGAGCTGCAAGCCAACGGCCAGCACTTTTTGCTGTTTGCGGTGCCGGTGCTGGAGGAGGGCTTTGCCCTGCTGTACCTCACCGATGTGACGGCCCGCTGGCAGGCCGAGCAGGAAACCCGGGAGCAGCGCAAGTTATACGAAACCATTCTGGCTCATTTGCCAGCTGTTGTGACGGTGCTCGACGCGGACCAGCGCTACAGTTACATCAACACCTACGCCGGCGACAGCGAAACCGAGCGCCAGGCCCGGTTGGGCACCAACTTCGCCGACCGTTGCGCTGCCAAAGGCTTGCCTGCTGCCTTAGCGGCGCGGCGCCGTCGCTTGTTTGAGCGGGCCGTGAGCAGCCGCCTGCCCGTGAGCTGGGAAGAGCACTGGCCCGGATGCTCCGATGCGGCCGCCTGTTATTGGCTGTGTTCCTACCATCCGGTGTTTGGGGCCGGAGGGGAGCTGCAAATGGTGCTGAATTACGGCTTTGACATTACCTCGCGCCGCGAAGCCGAGGAACGCACCCGCCAGAGCGAGGGCCAGGTGCAGGCCCAGCAGGCCTTCACCAACCTGGTGCTCGACCTCAACCCCAACCTTATTTGGGTGCGCGACGCCGAAGGCAACACCAAGTTTGAGAATGCCGAGATGAAGGCCATGCGCGAGCGCATCCGGCACCTGGCTGGTACCGCCACCATGGAAGCCGCCCTCGACATAGAGGTGCTGAAAACATCGGCGCTCACCGATTTGGACGTACTCAAATCCGGCAAGCAAAACATCAACATTGCCTCGGTGAAGCTTGGCAACGGGGAGGTGCGCTGGTTTCAGACGGTGCGCTGCCCCATGGTGCTGGCCAACGGCACTACCCAGGTGCTAGGCGTGAGCACCGACATCACCGCGCTCAAGCAAGCCCAACAGGAAGCCGAAGCAGCCGCCCTCGCCCGCGAAAATTTCCTGGCCAACATGAGCCACGAAATTCGCACGCCGCTCAATGGCGTGCTGGGCATGACGAGCCTGCTGGCCAAAACCACGCTCAACGAGCAGCAGCGCAGCTACACGGCCATCATCCAGCACTCGGGCCGGCACCTGCTAAACGTGGTGAACGACGTGCTCGACATGGCCAAAATCACCTCGGGCAAGCTGGAGCTGGAACAGTCTGTCTTCAACCTCTGCGACTCCATGGGCAAAGCGGCGCACCCCTTGGTGATGCAGGCCCAGGAAAAAGGCATTCGGGTGGTGGGCACACTGTTGCGCGACTCCTGCCCCCTGCCGTGGGTAGTCGGCGACTCGTACCGCCTCAATCAGGTGCTGATTAACCTGCTCTCGAACGCCATCAAGTTCACCCCGGCTGGGGGCACGGTGGCGGTGGGCGGCTACTTTGTGAGCGAAACCGAAGACACACTCACCACCGAGTTTCGGGTGACGGACAGCGGCATTGGCATCGCGCCCGACAAGCTGGAGAACATCTTTCAGGAATTCACGCAGGCCTACGCCGATACCACGCGGCAATTTGGCGGTACGGGCCTGGGGTTGAGCATCAGCCGGGCCCTGGTGGCCCAGATGGGCGGGCGGCTCACGGTGCAAAGCCAGCCGGGCCAGGGCAGCTCCTTCTCCTTCGTGACCACGCTGCCCAAGGCCAGCGCCGAAGCACGGCAAAAAGCCATGGAGCCAGTGGCGCTGGTACAGGAAGCCTCGGTACGCGGCCGCCGTGTGCTGCTGGTAGAAGACAACGCTGTGAACCGCGAAGTAGCCCAGCTGCTGCTGGAGGGCCATGGCGTGGTAGTTGATGAAGCCGCCAGCGGCCTTGAAGCCCTCGAGCTGTTTGAAGAATGCCGCTACGACGCCGTTCTCATGGACATTCAGATGCCCGGCATGAACGGCTTAGAAGCCACGGCTCGCATTCGGACGCACTACGACCCCGTAAAGGCTGCCACCCCCATCCTGGCCCTAACAGCCAATGCCTTCCGCGCCGATGCTGAGAAGTACGCCGCGGCTGGCATGAACGATACCCTGCCCAAGCCCTTCGACGAGGCCGAGCTGCTCGGCAAGCTGGCCGCTCTTATGGCTGGCGGCGCCCCTCTCACAGCAGCCAGCCCCGCTCTAGCAGCTACCAGCGAACCAGCCGCAACCGCTACTGCGCCGCATGCTGAGCCAGCGCCTGAGGCCACCGAAGACGCTGCCCCGCTCTATGACTTGGTATTACTCAGCCAAACTGCCCACGGCAGCACGGCGTTTATGAACCGCATTCTGACTTCCTTTCACAGCAATACTCCCGGTAGTGTGGGCGACCTGCGGGCGGCCCAAACCATGGCCGACTGGCCGGCGGCTGCGGCAGTGGCCCATAAGTTGCGGCCGTCGCTGCGCCTGCTTGGGGCGGCCAGTCTGCTGCCCTGCATGGCCGTGCTCGAATCCGAAAGCTCTTCTGAGTTAGAGCGGCAAACAGCTGCACTGGAACTGGCGGCAGGACTAGAAGCATTGCTAAGGGTGCTGCCCCAAAAACTCGATTCTTAATTGCGTTGGTGTTACCCGCTTTAAAGCCCATTAAACTGTTGCTCCGGTCTGCACCACCACAAACACCGAAATCTTAACGCTGTCAACACGTCGCCCCCTGGTACGGCAGCAAGCCAAATCCAAGCCCAAAAGTGCCGGAAACCACCAAATTATCACATGTAAATTGTCCTGATTTTTAAGCTTCGCGATGCCAAATCAGGAAGGCAACATGTGGCGCGGCACGGGCTGGGAAATAGTTTTTCATTAGGTTAGCTGTAAATAAAGCCGCTTGGGCCCGCTACTGTGCTTCTGCTATGGTCCGCGCGTGCCTGTGGTTTTACTTTTTCTGCTATTAGTGCTATGTCTGAATCATTTGTATCCCGTCTACTGACCTTGGTGTCGGTGGCTTTGCTACTGTTATTTTCTACCAATTCTCAAGCCCAGCGGGTGCTGTGGGCGGCTCGCGTCGTGGGTGTTTCTTCCCAGAAAGCCGAGGGCAAAGAGCCGTTTGCCCCTTCGCAGGTTTTGGGCACGCCCAACGCCTTGCCGCTGGGCCAAATCAGCAACGACGCGTGGATTCCCAAGAAGGAAGGCTCCAACGAATTTATTGAGGTGCGCTTTGGCCGCTCCATTGCGGCCCAACAGGTAACAATAATTGAAAACTTCAACCCGGGCTCCATCACCAAAGTAGAGCTGGTGGATACCAAGGGCGAGAAACACGAGGTGTACACCAACACCAACCCCGGCCCCCTGCCCGAGCCTTTCCGCACCCTGGAAGTGCGGTTTCCCGTTGCCCAGTACCGCACCATCGGCGTCATTGTCCGGATGAACACAGGCAAAGTGGAGGGCGTAAACCAGATTGATGCCATCGGTATCGCCGACGTGGCTTCTACCATGGTGAAGCAGGCCTTCGATGCGCCCAAGGGGCCCGATGCGGTGGCCTCTACCCAGTTCGACTCCTCGCTCGTCAACCTGGGGCCGAACGTGAACTCGCGCTACGTCGACACCCACCCCGTTATTTCACCCGATGGGCGCACGCTGTATTTTGCCCGCCAAAGCCACCCCGGCAACGTGGGCGGCTCGCGCGACCCGCAGGACATCTGGATTTCCAAGCTGGTATCGGGCAAAAACAAAACCTGGGGCCCGGCCCGGAACATGGGCGAGCCCAGCAACACCCCCGAAGACCCCAACGGCCTGGCCTCGGTGTCGGCCAACGGTCAAACGGCCCTGCTCATTGGCGTGTACGTCGACGGCCTTATGGAACCCAAGGGCTTCAGCATGAGCCGCCGCTCGGCCGGCGGCTGGAGCAAGCCCGTGAAAGTGGAGATTGACGACTACTATAACAAAGACCCGGAGCACATCGACGCCTGCCTGGCCACCTCGGGCAAGGCCCTGCTCATGGCTGTGGAACGCAACGACGGCATCGGCGGCCAGGACATCTACGTGAGCTTTCCGAAGCCCGACAAGCTGCCCGGCGCTATGGCCGACCCCAAAAAGCAGGTGGAGTGGACCAAGCCCCTGAACCTGGGCCCGAACGTGAACACGGCCAAAGCCGACTTCGCTCCCTTCCTGGCTGCCGATGAGAAGACCCTGTATTTTGCCAGCGAAGGCCGGGGCGGCTACGGCAAATCCGACATTTTCTACTGCAAGCGCCTCGATGATACCTGGACCAATTGGAGCCCGCCCCGCAACCTGGGCCCCGTGGTGAACTCGCCGGACTTCGACGCTTACTACACCGTGTCGGCCGCCGGCCAGGATGCCTACCTTGTGTCGTCGCGCAACGGCACCGACGGCTCCAAAGACATTTTCCGCATCTCTCTTGCACCCGCTTTCCAGCCTGAAGTGGTGACGCTGGTGACCGGCCGCGTGCTCGACGTGAATACCGGCAAGCCCATCCGGGCCATCATTCACTACGAAAACCTGCTTACGGGTGAAGAAATCGGGGTGACTGAAACCGACCCGCGCGACGGCTCATACACCATTGTGCTGCCCAGCGGCGTGCAGTACGGCTATCGTGCCGAAGCCGTCGGCTACCTTGCTGAAAACGCCAGCCTCGACGTGACGGCCAAGGATAAGTACTCCGAACAGCAGCAAGACCTGTTCCTAGTGCCCTTCAACGTGGGCCAGACCGTGAAGCTGAACAACATCTTCTTCCAGCAAAGCCGCTACTACCTCAACACCAACTCCTACCCCGAGCTGGCCCGCCTCATCCGCATCATGAAAGACTACCCTTCGGTAGAAATCAAGATTTCTGGCCATACCGACAACCAAGGCGACCCCGCCCTCAACCTCAAGCTTAGCCAGGACCGGGTGAACGAGGTGAAAAAGTACCTCAGCAGCCACGGTGTCAACGGCAACCGCATCACCACCGAAGGCTTTGGCGGCACCAAGCCCATCGCCAGCAACGACCAGGAAGAGACCCGCGCCAAGAACCGCCGTGTGGAGTTCACGATTACCAAGAAGTAACACAGCGCGCCCTCCGCAAACAGGCCGCGCTGCCCTCTCTCCCTCTACTGCACAAAGAAAAAGCCTGACCGTTTGGTCAGGCTTTTTCTTTGTGAAAACAGCCGGTAGCCGGCAATTTCCTTGGTATTAACGCACTTGCCCGCGGATTTCGCCGCTGGGCACTGCGGTAGAATGCACATTGGTGTAAATACGACCTGCCTCCATGGCTGCTATCAATCCCGACAAGGTGGTCTGACCGGCCAATGGTCCTTTTAGCGACGCACTGGTAATAATACCCTCAGCAATCACACCCTGGGGGCTTGGCCCCGTGCGGCCCACCAAATCCACGACCACCGGCCCATTGGCGCCGCGCTCGCCCAGATGCAGATGCCCGAAAATCACCGTTGTGCTAATATTGGCTACAATTAATTTGTACGACAGCGATTTTCCGTCTTTACTCAGCTTGAAGATGGCTTGTCCGGTGGCGTTTGTCGCCACGGCGGGCACCTCTTCATCGCCTGTAAGATGGGCGGTAAAGTTCCTGTTTTCCGCCTTCGCATCCGTTGTTTGGGTGCTGGCTAAAGCCGGTTGTGGCTCAACAGATTCTTTTTGGCAGCCGCTTAGCAGCAGGCCGCTCAGGAACAAAGAACTTAGTAAGCTTTTCATAATGAGTGGGCTTTGGTTAGTTAATGAATAACTAACCAACCGCGACCTTCCCATGTAGTTAGCTTGGTTTAATGAAATGACAAAATATTATATTACCATTGGCTATAGGCTATGATTCTAAGGCCAACAAAAATGCCTGCTGTAGCTACAGCAGGCATTTTTGTTAACAAAGTAGCATAATACTGGAAAGAGGCTCAGTCCCTGCTGAATGAAGGGACTGGGCCCGGCAGGCATGGCTTAGGAGCTCAGGTTGCTCGAGCCGGGCTTCACGTTGCCGCTGCCGCCGGGGTTGGCAATGGAGTCGCGCATATCTGTATCGGCCTGCACGTTGCGCATTTTGTAATAGTCCATAATGCCAAGGTTGCCGTTACGGAAGGCTTCGGCCATGGCTTTGGGAATTTCGGCTTCGGCATCAACCACACGGGCTTTGGCCTCCTGGGTTTTGGCGCGGTTTTCCTGTTCCACGGCCACGGCCATGGCGCGGCGCTCTTCGGCGCGAGCCTCGGCTACGCGGAGGTCGGCAGCGGCCTGATCCATTTGAAGCTTAGCGCCGATATTTTCTCCAATGTCAACGTCGGCAATGTCAATGGACAGGATTTCGAACGCAGTGCCTGCATCGAGGCCCTTAGACAGTACGAGCTTGGAAATCTTATCGGGGTTTTCCAGCACTTCTTTATGCGACTTCGACGAGCCAATGGTGCTCACAATGCCTTCGCCCACCCGTGCCAGGATGGTTTCTTCGCCGGCGCCGCCCACCAGCTGCGAGATGTTGGCCCGCACCGTGACACGGGCAATGACGATGAGCTGAATACCATCCTGCGATACTGCGGCCACGTTGGGCGTGTTAATCACCTTGGGGTTAACGCTGGTGGTCACGGCTTCAAACACGTTGCGGCCGGCCAAGTCGATGGCCGTGGCCTGCTTGAAGGTGAGCGGAATGTTGGCCTTATCGGCCGAAATTAGCGCCTTAATAACACTTGGCACGTTGCCCCCCGCCAGGAAGTGGGTTTCCAAGTCGTCGGCCGTCAACTGCAGGCCCGCCTTGGTGGAAGTAATCAAGGAATTGACAATCAGGGAAGGTGGCACTTTGCGCACCCGCATAAAAGCCAGCTGGAATAAACTCACTCGCACCCCCGAGAATACAGCAGTAACCCACAGGCTAATGGGGAAGAAATACAGGAACACCAGCAGAACTATGCCTGCTATGGCCAGCGGAAATATGGGAAAATTCATGCTGTAAGGTAGTAACGAATTGGGTAGCGGCCCTGAAGGGCACTACCGAAGGCTCAAGAAGTTTAACCAATAAGGACCGTTCCCGGAGGTTAGGCCGTCGCCACCACAATGCGATTTTGCTCGATGGCGAGCACGCGCACGGCGCTACCCGAGGCCACAAACTCGCCCCGCGTCACGACTTCCCGCCGCTCCGTGCCAAAGAGCACCGTGCCCGAAGGCCGCAGCGCCGACAGGGTGTGGCCCACCGTGCCCGGGGCCACATCGGCCCGGCGCGCATCGTCCACCGTGGTATCGTGAATGCTCGTAAGAGCCAGCCGCGACAGGTTTTTGGGCCGCAACCCCACGTACAAGATTACACCGGCCAGCAGGGCCACCCCCACCAGCGCATAATGCCCCAGGGGCGTTCCCAGGTCGCGGTACCCCATCCAGATTCCCACGGCCAGCAGTGCAAACCCCACAAAGCCCACCACAGTAGTGCCGGGAATGAAAATAACTTCGGCCGCCAGAAACAGCAGGCCAAACAAGAGCAGCATTGCAACAGAAAGCCAAGGCATGGGCGTACAGAAATATGTTTCTTAAAGATACGCAGCGGCCAGCTTAAAGGCTACCCATGTGGTTTGGGTGCCTAGCGCCTGGCCGACGCAGGCTTTTTCTCCACGAAGGCACTCAGCAGGCCTTCGGAGTTTTCCACTCCCACTATTTCCAGCAAATCCTGGTAGTAGATGGCCAGGTCCTGGCGCTCTTCCACCTTCTTCACGAGCGGGTGAAGCTGGGTTAGGCTGGCATCAAGGGTTTGCAAATAGGCTTCCTTGGTGGGGCTGGTTGAGGTAATGGCCAAAAACTCGTTGGTGGACTGCACCAAAATGCGGTTGAGGGCAGGCCGCGCTTCTACGGGCAAAGAAGCTGGGCGCTTGTCGGTTACTACCCTGTTAAGTGTCTTTTTGAGAAGCTTCTCAAGCTTAACCGCAGCCCTGTTGGGTACTGCTACGGGGGTGGGGGTTTGGGCGTGGCCAGCAACAGATGTTGCCATCATCAGAGAGAGTAAGAGTGCACGCATAGCAAGTAAGAAAAGTAGGGCTGCGCAGGTGCGCAGCCCATTTGCTTGCCAAGGCAGCAGTATACCTTAATATTTATGCATTAATCTCGCTTATCTAATTAATCGCACTTTTAATAGGCTCGAGCGAAGTAGGCGCGACGCGGACTTGGATTTCCGGTTACCATGCAGATGCCTTCCTCATCGGGTTCATTCAGCGCCAGGCAGCGTACGGTGGCTTTCGTTTCGGTTTTGATACGCTCTTCGGTTTCGGAAGTGCCGTCGTAGTGTGCCAGTACAAAGCCAGCATCGGTGTCGAGCACACGCTTAAACTCGTCGTAGCTGTCAACCCGGGTCATGTGGGTTTCGCGGAATTTCTTGGCCTTCTCGTAGATGTTCTGCTGAATGTCGGTCAGCAGTTGGTCAACACTGGCTACAATGTTGGCTAGGGGCAGGCTCATTTTCTCCTTGGTGTCGCGGCGGGCCACTTCCACAGTGCCGGCGTCGAGGTCGCGCGCACCAATGGCCAGGCGCACAGGCACGCCCTTCATCTCCCACTCGGCAAACTTGAAGCCGGGGCGCTCGGTGTCGCGGCTGTCCACCTTCACAGCAATGCCTCGTGCAATGAGGCCCTGCTGAATGGGCCGGATGCGCTCAAGCAGCGCGTCGAGTTCACCCGTTTTGTAAATGGGTACAATGACCACCTGGATTGGAGCCAGCTTGGGCGGCAGCACTAGGCCTTCGTCGTCGGAGTGGGCCATTACCAGGGCCCCCATCAGGCGGGTGCTTACGCCCCAGCTGGTGCCCCACACGTGCTCGAGGCCGCCTTCTTTGGTGGCAAAGGTCACGTCAAAGGCCTTGGCAAAGTTCTGGCCCAGGAAGTGGCTGGTGCCCGCTTGCAGCGCCTTGCCGTCCTGCATTAGCGCCTCAATGCAATAGGTGTCCTCGGCGCCGGCAAACCGTTCGTTGGGCGTTTTCACGCCTTTCACAACCGGCAGCGCCATGTGCTCCTCGGCAAACTCGGCGTACACGTCGAGCATCTGGCGAGTTTCGGCTACGGCTTCCTCGGCGGTGGCGTGGGCGGTGTGGCCTTCCTGCCACAGGAACTCGGCCGTGCGCAAAAACAGGCGAGTACGCATTTCCCAGCGCACCACGTTGGCCCACTGGTTGATGAGCAGCGGCAAGTCGCGGTAGCTCTGCACCCAGTTTTTGTAGGTGCTCCAAATGATGGCCTCCGAGGTAGGGCGCACCACCAGTTCTTCTTCCAGCTTGGCGGCGGGGTCTACGCGCAGCTTGCCGGGGTTGTCGGGGTCGGTCTGGAGGCGGTAGTGGGTTACCACGGCGCATTCTTTGGCAAAGCCCTCGGCGTTTTTTTCTTCAGCCTCGAAAAGGCTTTTGGGGATGAAGATGGGGAAATACGCATTTTCATGGCCGGTGCGCTTGAACATGTCGTCCAGTTGGCGCTGCATTTTTTCCCAAATGGCGTAGCCATAGGGCTTGATAACCATGCAGCCGCGCACGGCCGAATTCTCGGCCAGTCCTGCACGCTTCACTAACTCATTGTACCAAAGCGAATAATCTTCTTGGCGGGTAGGCAACTTTTTGCTCATGGGGGGCATCTAAGATTTAATTGAAAAAGCTTCCAAGTATGGTACAAGATTTGACCTAACGAAAGGCACCGTTTCTGGGTCAAATTACGTTATTAATGCGCGGACCTCGTATTAGTGAGTAATTGGCCTTTGGGCTGCACTATACGAGCATGGGCCGCATTCTTTTAGCGTTATCATTGTTTAGCTACCATTGAGTATCAACAGCATTAGCCGGCTTGCTTGGTTTGTGTTGTTATTTTACGGTACCCTCACCTTCTTTCTTTTTCAATCATGAAAAACTTGCTCACCGCCTATTTGCCCGCTTTGGCTTTGCTCGCGTTGAGCGGTTGTGCGAGCACTGCTGGCCTGGCCACCTCGGAAGACGACGGCGTCTACTATTCTTCTAAAGACCGCACCACGGCCATTGTGCGCACGGCTCCTGAACAGGCGCCGGCCAGCACCGAAGAAGCTGCCAACCCCGACTATAATGGCAGCACGGCCCGCTCCTCAACCCGCCAAAACCAGAACAGTGGCTCGGACGAGTACTACGATGACACCTACACTTACATGCGTGGGGTGCCCGGCTATGGCCCAGGCGTAAGTTATTACATGCCTTACAGTCCTTACACCAACCTCAACTATGCCGGGGCATGGGGCATGGGTGCCTTTGGCATGCCGCCTCTTGGTTTTTACGACCCCTTCTTTAGCCCCTTTTACAGCCCCTTCTACGGCTATGGCCCGGGGCTAAGCATGAGCATGGGCTTTGGAAATCCTTGGGGCTACGGCGGCTTGGGATATGGCCGTCGTATGGGCATGGGCATGGGTTACGGCGCTGGCTTCTATGACCCCTTCTTCCACGGTGGACCCTTCTATAGCGGGTTCTATGGTCGGGGCGGGTATTACGGCAATGCTTTCTATGGCAATAACTTCGGCTATGGCAACCGCTCCTACGGCAACGAAAACGTTCGTCCCAACCGCACCTATGGCCCCCGCAATAACCGGGTGATGGACGGCCGCTACTCGGCTGGTGGCGGCAACGCCAGCCCCAACGGCACGGTGCGCTCCTCTGGTGCCACCACTCCTGGCCGGGCCCGCAGCGAAGAGCGTGGTACGCCGGGCATTCCGCAGCCCCAGACCTCTAACCCTGGTGCAACGGGTATCCAGACGCGTTCGGAAGCAGTTTCGGCTACGCCGACGGAGGATTCCCGCAACGATGGCTACAACCGCCCCCGCCACCAGATGCGCGGCGAACAGCCCGTGTACCGCGACATGTCGCAGCCCTCGGAGGGTGGTGGCCGCATTGCCCGGGATGAGAACGGCGAACGCCCCCGCAATGCGGACGCAGCGCCCCAGCGGGAGCAGAATGCTGCTCCGCAGGAGGGCCAACGCCGTCGGGGTGGCTTCTTCCAAAACATCGTTAATCCCAGCAGCAACACAGCGGGTCAAACGGCCGACCAGCCCCAGCCCGCTCGTCAGCGCACGTATGACCAGCCTCGCCAGCAGCGCACCTATGAGCAGCCCCGCCAGCAGTCTTACGAATCGCAACGCTCCAGCCAGCCCTCCTATTCGGCACCGTCGTACAATAGCGGTGGTGGTGGCGGCGGAGGTGGTGGCAGCCGTGGCCGTAGCCGCGACTAAGTGCTGAGCTATTGATTTCTGCAAATACTCCCTCAGTGAGCCGGCCCAACGGCCGGCTCCTTTTCTTCCTACCCCTTCCTATGAAAAAACGGATAATTTGGCTTAGCCTGGCCTTGGTTGCAGGGTCGGCCAGCCACGCCTTTGCCCAATTTGCCAGCGATGCCCTTCGCCATTCCCGCCTGCAGTTTGGTGGCCCTGCCCGCACCCTAGGCATTGCTGGAGCCAACGTGGCACTAGGAGCCGATTTTGGCAACCTGACCAGCAACCCGGCTGGCCTGGGTATGTATCAAAAATCTGAGCTGCACTTCACCCCGGGCGTTGGCTTCGGCCAGAGCAATGGCCGCATCGAAGGCAACTCGGCGGCAGCCCAGGAAGCGACCCAGAATAGCTTCCATGTGGGCAGCGCCGGCTTGGTGTTCACCACTCGGCGCCCCGACGATGACCAGACCACCAATTGGCGGGCCGGGTCGTTCGCGCTGGGTTTCACCCGCGTGGCTGACTTCAATATTGCTTCCAGCTACCAGGGCTCGATTAACAATAACCAATCGTTTCTCTCGCGCCTGAGGCCACAAGCCGGCGCCCGCGGCCAAGCTTTCTTTGATGACCTGGACGACCAATTCGACAACAACCAATACACCACTAATTTAGGCCTTGCCTATGGCGCCTATCTAGCCGACATCCGGCAGGCCCGCACCGGGGCCCGGCTCGACTCGGCGGTGGTGCTGCGGCAGCAGGGCAGCCTGCTTAACCAAGGCGAAGTGGTAACGAATTCGGGGTCGCAGTCGCAGTTCGACCTGGGCTATGGGGCCAGCTACCGCGACCGGCTGTATATCGGCGGCGCCATTGGCATCGTGAGCTCCAACTTCACGGAAACCCGCGTTCTCAGTGAAACCGATAATGACCCAAGCACCTATTTCATGGGCCTGCGCAGCCGCAGCGAGCAAACAACGGCTGGTTCCGGCTTTAATGCGCGACTGGGCATGATTTACCGGGCTACCGATAACCTGCGAGTGGGAGCTTCGGTGCAGACGCCCACCTACATGCGGTTTACGGAGACGTTCAACGAGAGCCTGACCTCCAATTTCAGCGCTCAGGGCGCCGACCGGGTACCCAGCGACCTGCCCGTAGGCGAGACAACCGTGGCCTTCGACCCAAATGATTACGAATATGCCCTGACTTCGCCGCTCCGAGCCAACGGCGGCGTAGCTTACACAATAGGCAAGCTTGGCTTTATCACCGGTGACGTGGAATATGTAGGTTACGGACGGGCCCGCTTCAGCAATGATAATAACACAGGCAGCGAGCTTATTACCGAAGAAAATAATGCCATTAAAACCCGCTACCAGAGCGCCGTCAACCTACGCTTTGGGGCTGAAGGGCGCTTCGATATTTTCCGGGCGCGGCTGGGCTTTGCGCGGTACGGCAGCCCTTACAAAACCGATACTGGCAGCGAGCGCGCCCAGAACTTTTATACCGGAGGCATAGGCATGCGGCAGGGCAACTTCTTTATCGACGCGGCCGCGGTGTACACCACCTTCGACCAAGTGTATACTCCCTACTCCTTAGTCAATGACTTGCAGCCGGTGGTGAACGTGAGCAACAACCGTTTCACCACCAGCATCACGGCTGGCGTTACTTTTTAGTATCGTTTTTGGTCTTTACGGCCCACAAGAAAAAAGGCTACTCCATTCCGGGGCAGCCTTTTTGCGTTTTGGCGGAGGCAGGCCTTGCGCTTAGATATCTTTTGGCATGAGCACCGTACCCGCCAGTCCGACTGACTTCTCTACTTCTGTACCCTGATGCTGCAATTGATTAGGGGAGCAGTTCCCGGCACTAGTTCTCCCACTAGCAGCAGGCCGTAGTACCCCTCGCCGGTGCGGAAAGCAACCACGCTGCCGCGGGCCAGCACGCCCGTCGATAAGCTGTCGCGGGTGAACGGCGTAGCCGCCGCAAAGGCCGAGGCGAAGCTGGAAGTGGTTCGCGCATCGGCAAACTGTGCAGCACTGAGGGTTGTGCGCAGCAGCCGGGTGGCGTTTCGGTTGGCCCGAGGCCAGCGGGCTCCCGACAACTGGCGCGCCAGACTATCGGCCGCCATGCCATCGAGCCGGATAGTGCCCCCGGTGCTGCTGGTCACACACACTAAGTCAATCAGTTTCTGATTGGGCTGCACTGTCGCTTCATTGTTCAGCACAGCGTACCGGGGCAGGAGCAAGCCATAGCGCAGGTTGAGAAACACCCGGGCCCGGTTGCGGAGGGTGTCGGAAGCCGTAGCGGGACGGGGACGCATCAGCACGGCATAGTTGTGAAACACGGCGGCAGAATCCGGCTTGCGCACCGTGATGCGGTAGGCCCGGGAAGCGCTTTCGCCGGCGGCATCCGTGGCAGTGTATTGCCAGAGCTCGGTGCCGGAGGTAGAGCGCGCCGAAAAACGGTTGTTAAAGATGTATTCGCCGCCTTTGTAGGGTGAAGTATAGGTGGGCGAGTTGGGAATGGGTGTTATCAGCGAGTCCAGGTAAACAATGGTTTGAGAACCCGGGGCATTATCAAGGTTAAAGTTTGACAGTGGCAGCGGATAGAGAATAGGGCTCAGGCCCGGGGCGTAGGTAACCTCGATACGCAGGCGTCGAAGCGGGCTTTCGTTGCCTACGGCGTAGGCCCGGGTGGTGAGCGTATCGTTGGGCCCGACGCTGCGGTTGCTGGAGGTCAGGGCGGTGTTGCCGATGAAGTCCAGACGCACCGGGGCATTCGTTTTGGAGCAAGCGCCGAGCAGCACGGACAAGAAAACTAACAGGAGGCGAAAACGCATGATGCAAAGGTAGCGGGAGGCGCGCCCTGCACAGGTGCTGCCGGTGGCTATTACCTTTAACGTTCTATTCCCTCCCTTATTTATCTCACGCTCTCTCAGTCTATGCGTTTTCGCTTTTTTGCGCTGGCCGCGCTACTGGCCACCAACGGACCGGCCCTGCTGCCGGGCTTCACCCCTACCACTGTTCAGGCACAGCAAAAGCTGCCGCTTACGTTAGAAGATATTTGGGCCAAACCCACGTTTCGCTCCGCGAGCGTGCCGGGATTCAACTGGATGAACGACGGCCGGTACTATTCGGCGCTGGAAGCCGGGGGCCTCGTGCAGCACGAAGTAACAACCGGCAAGGCCGTGCAAACATTGGTAGCGGCAACGGAGCTGCAGGTAGCCGGCACCAACAAGCCCTTGGCCGTGGATGGCTACTCCTTCAATGCCAATGAGCAGAAAGTGCTGTTTACAACCGAAACCGAGCCCATTTACCGGCACAGTGCGCGGGCCAGCTACTACGTGTTCGACCGCGGCACCAAAAAGCTCACGCCGCTGAGCGCGGGTGGCAAGCAGGGCTACGCCACGTTTTCGCCCGATGGCCAGCGCGTAGCTTTCACCCGCGACAACAACGTGTTTGTGACCGACCTGGCATCCATGCAGGAAACTGCTGTGACCACCAATGGCGTGAAGAACCAGCTCATCAACGGCTCCTCCGATTGGGTGTATGAGGAAGAGTTTGGCTTTGCCCAAGGCTTCTTCTGGTCGCCCGACAGCAAGCAGATTGCCTTCTATACCTTCGACGAAAGCCAGGTACCGGAGTACGACATGCAGAAGTGGGGTAACCTTTACCCCGAGGAGTACCGCTTTAAATACCCCAAAGCCGGCGAGAAAAATTCGGTGGTCAGCGTATCGACCTACGACGTGGCCAGCGCCCGCACCACCAAAATAGACGTAGGCCCCGAGCCCGACCAGTACATTCCCCGCGTGCAGTGGACCACCGCGCCCAATACGCTCAGCATTCAGCGCCTGAACCGCCTACAGAACAAGCTCGAAATTCTACACGCCGACTCCCGCACCGGTGCTACCCGCGTAGTGCTGACCGACACCAATCCGGCCTACGTGGAAATCAACGACGACCTGAAGTACCTGGCCGGCGGCAAGCAATTCATCTTTACCAGCGAGAAGGACGGCTACCAGCACCTGTACCTGCACGACATGAACGGCAAGCAAGTGCGCCAGCTCACCAAGGGTAACTGGGAAATCAGCGCCATTAACGGCTTCGACCCCAAAAGCGGCTACGTGTACTACACCAGCACCGAGGGCTCGCCGCTGCAGCGCCACCTCTACCGCATCAACCTGAAAGGCACGGGCAAAAAACGCATCAGCGACGCCGAAAACGGCATCGATGTGGTGAACATGAGCCCCGACACCAAGTACTTTCTCAACACGCACTCTTCGGCCGGCGTGCCGGCCCTGGTGAGCTTGCGCGAGGGCAGCACCGGCAAGCTGGTGAAGGTGTTAGAAGACAACTCCAAGCTGGTTCAGACTCTGACGCAGTACGACCTGGGCAAGTTTGAGTTCATCAATTTCAAAACCTCGGAAGGTGTGGACCTGAACGGCTGGATGATTAAGCCCAGCAACTTCGACCCCACCAAAAAATACCCTGTGCTCATGCACGTGTACGGCGGCCCCAGCTTCGGCAGCAGCAGCACCCAGACCGTGCTCGACAACGCCGGCGGCGGCACGGCCTTCACCAACTACCTCTGGCACCAGATGCTGGCCCAGCAGGGCTACATCGTGGTTTCGGTTGAGAACCGGGGTACTTCGGGCCGCGGCTCGGCTTTCCGCAAAGCCACCTACGCCAACCTGGGTAAGCTCGAAACCATCGACCAGGCCGAAGGCGCTAAGTATCTCGGCGGCCTCCCCTACGTCGACAAGTCGCGCATCGGCATCTGGGGCTGGAGCTACGGCGGCTACATGACCTCGCTGGCGATGACTAAAAATGCTGACCTTTTCAAAATGGGCATTGCCGTGGCGCCTGTCACCAACTGGCGCTACTACGACACCGTGTACACGGAGCGCTACCTCAAAACTCCTCAGGAAAACCCCGCTGGCTACGATGAGAACTCGCCTGTGCAGTTTGCCCAGAACCTGAAAGGCAAGTTCCTGCTCGTGCACGGCACTGGCGACGATAACGTGCACTTCCAGAATTCCATCGCCTTCGTCGACGCCTTGATTAAAGCCGACAAAGACTACCAAACGCTGTATTACCCCAACCGCAACCACGGCATTGGGGGCGGCAACACGCGCCTGCACTTGTACCGGCAGATGACGAATTTTGTGAAACAGAATTTGTAAGAAGCCCAAGCCCTATAAAAACAGAACGTCATGCTGAGCGTAGCCGAAGCATCTCACTTGTGTTAGCAACTCTATTGTGAGGTCGATGTGAGCGAAATGCTTCGGCTGCGCTCAGCATGACGTTCTATTGCATGGCAATTGTTAAATAAAAAAGGGCTCCCGATTGGGAGCCCTTTTTTATTACGCTGACACTGTGCTAATACGGCTTAGCGTCGTGGGCGAGTTCCTCGGCTTGCTCTACAGCTTCGCTGGCTTTGCTTTCATTAGCCTGCGTAGCACCGTTTTTGCCGTTGCGGGCATTTTGCAGACCCTCAGCCAAGCGGCGGCCCCAGTCGGCGTCGCACTGGGTGCAGAGGTCAATCATCTTGTCCTGGATAACCTGGGCTGCATCGGCCAAGGCACCGGTCATGTTGCTGATGAGGTCGTCGCGCTCCCAGTCTTCGTGCAGGCGGTAGCGTTCGCCGGCCTGCTTGAAGTTGTTGGTGCGGTCGATGGCCTGGCGCATCAGGCGGCCTTCGTAAGCGGGCATGTGCTCGGCACCGGCGCGGGGCGACTCCTTCAAACCCTGCAGGCTGCTGGGCTCGTAGTTCACGTGCAGGTTCTGGCCGGGGGCGGCATCTACGTGGTAAGCCATCTGGCCATCGCGCTGGTTGGTGGCCACGTGCTTTTTGGGCGCGTTGATGGGCAGTTGCAGGTAGTTAGTGCCCACGCGGTAGCGTTGTGTGTCCGAATACGAGAAGGTGCGGCCCTGCAGCATCTTGTCGTCGGAGAAGTCAAGGCCGTCAACCAGTACGCCGGTACCGAAAGCCGACTGCTCTACTTCAGCAAAGTAGTTCTCGGGGTTCCGGTTCAGCGTCATCTTGCCCACGGGCAGGTGCGGGAACTGGTCTTCGGGCCAGAGTTTGGTGTCGTCGAGCGGGTCGAAGTCGAGCTCGGGGTGCTCGCCGTCTTCCATTATCTGCACGCGCAGCTCCCACTCTGGGAAGTTGCCGGCCTTGATGTTGTCGAACAGGTCCTGGGTGGCGTGGTTGAAGTTTTTGGCCTGAATGGCTTCAGCTTCGGCCTGCGTCAGGTTTTTAATGCCCTGCAGCGGCTCCCAGTGGTATTTCACCAGCACGCCCACGCCTTCCTTGTTTACCCACTTGTAGGTATTCACGCCGGAGCCTTGCATCTGGCGGTAGTTGGCCGGAATGCCCCAGGGCGAGAACAGGAACGACACCATGTGCATGGCCTCGGGCGTGTTGCTGATAAAGTCGAAAATGCGCTCGCCGGTCTGGCGGTTGTGCACCGGGTCGGGTTTCTGCGAGTGAATCAGGTCCGGGAATTTGAGGGCGTCGCGAATGAAGAACACCTTCAGGTTATTGCCCACGAGGTCCCAGTTACCGTCTTCGGTGTAGAACTTTACCGCGAAGCCGCGCGGGTCGCGCAGGGTTTCGGGCGAGTGGCCGCCGTGGCCTACCGTGGAGAAGCGCACAAACACCGGCGTCTCCTTGCCGGGCGTATTGAACAGCTTGGCGCGGGTGTATTTCTCAATAGGCTCGTCGCCCACTTTGCCGTAGGCCACAAACACGCCGTGGGCTCCTGCGCCGCGGGCGTGCACCACGCGCTCGGGTACCCGCTCGCGGTCAAAATGACTGATTTTTTCCAGGAACTGATAGTTCTCCAGGGTAGCAGGGCCGCGGTTGCCCACGGTGCGCAGGTTCTGATTGTCGTAGACCGGGTGGCCCTGGCGCGTGGTCAGGGTGTTGGCGTCTTCGCCGGCGGCCATGCGACCATCCAGCGAGCTGCCCGCTCCGTTCACGGCCGTGCCGTGCTCGCCGGGCTGTTTGCCGGGCGTCAGCTCTTGCTCTTGACTCATAGAATAAGTAAGATTAGAAAAGGTTGAAAGAATAATTACGTGTGCTGCGCAAATAACGCCAAAAATGGGAAGGTTGTTTAAGATTATATGGCTTAAACATCAGCTTAGGATACCCGCTTGGAGCCATAGTCAGACTTTTTCATGAAGCAAAGCGCCTGCATGCCCAACTCAGCAACTATCCGGAAAGGAATTGACCGTCAATCCACCGCTGAGACAATAATGATGAGTCTACAATAATATACCTGGCCTTTCACCCCGCTCCGAACAGGCTGGGGTGCTGCACCCAACAAACTACTCACGGGTGCCGCGCACCACACGCGGCTTGTCGAACATATCGGCCAGCACGCGCACATCGGTGAAGCCGTACTCCTGCACCAAGGCCGCCGTTTCCTGCCCCAGCGCTTCGTTAATTTCCAAGTAAAGCCCACCTCCGGGACGAAGCAGTTCGCGCCCTACTTCGCACAAGCGGCGGTAAAACAACAGCGGGTCCTCGTCGGGCACAAACAACGCGGTGGCGGGTTCCCAGGCCAGTACGTTTTCCCGCATCTGGGTCCGTTCGCTTTCGCGCACATAAGGCGGGTTGCTCACGAGGATGTCGAGCGAAGCAGGCGGTATCGTAGCCGGCATCGCCTGCAAAATATCAACCCGCTCAAATGCTACCGTTGGGGCATAACGGGCGGCGTTGCGACGGGCCACGGCCAGCGCTTCCTCCGAAATATCCACGGCCAGCACCTGGGACTTGGGCAGCAGGCGCGCCAGCGCCAAAGCCAAGCAGCCGGAGCCCGTGCCCACGTCCAGCACCTGGAGGCCTGCCTGCCCCTCGCGCTCCATTCGTATCACCCGGACCAACTCTTCGGTTTCGGGGCGGGGAATGAGGGTGGCCGGGGTTACTTCCAGCGTCATTTCCTCAAAATACGCCTCTTGTAGCACGTACTGCACCGGCTCGTGGCGCAGCAAGCGCGCCTGTAGTGGCGGCAGGGCCTCCAGCGCTGCCGCGGGCACCTGCTCCTGGGCATCCATCATGCGCTGCAGGGCATCGATTTGCAGCAAAGACTCCACCACGAGGGTGGCAATTGCTTCGGCTTCGCGGTGGGGGTAGGTAGGCTGCAGCGCGGAGGCCAGGGTAGTGGTGAATTCGCGGATGGTCATCGGAACAAAGGTAGGCCCAAGGCGTAGCTATAACCCGTTCCCTACCTTCACCGAATGAAATCAGAAGATGTCATTTTCATGCGCCGCGCCCTCGATTTGGCACACTTGGGCACTGGCTATGCCCGCCCCAACCCCTTGGTTGGTTGTGTGGTAACTCACCAGGGGCGCATCATCGGGGAAGGCTGGCACCAGCAGTACGGCGGCCCACACGCGGAAGTAAACGCCCTGGCGGCCGTAAAAGACCAGTCGCTGCTGCGCCAGAGCCGCGTGTATGTGACGCTGGAACCCTGCGCGCATCACGGCAAAACCCCGCCTTGTGCCGACTTGCTCATTGCCAAGGGCGTGCCCGAAGTCGTGATTTGCAACGAGGACCCGTTTCCGCTGGTGGCCGGCCGGGGCATCGAGAAGCTGCGCGCTGCGGGCGCGAAGGTTGAAACCGGAGTGCTGGCCGAAGAAGGCCGCTGGCTCAACCGACGGTTTTTCCGCTTTCATGAAAAGAAAAGGCCTTACCTGGTATTGAAATGGGCCGAAACGGCCGATGGCTTTCTGGCCGGGCGCTTCTTCCAGCCGGTGCAAATCAGCTGCCCGCAAGCGGGCCTGCTCACCCACCAGTGGCGGGCCGAGGAGCAAGCCATTCTGGTGGGCACCCGCACCGCCCTGCACGACAACCCCCGCCTGAACGTGCGCGACTGGCCCGGCCCCCAGCCTACCCGCCTTGTTATCGACAAGAACCTGTGTTTGCCACCTTCACATAACCTGCTCGACGGCTCGCAACCTACCCTCATTTATACCTACCGACAGCCCCGCCACACCACCAACCTCGACCTCGTGACCCTGTCCGAAGCCGACGACCTCATCCCCCAAGTGCTGGCAGACCTATACCAGCGCCAGATACAATCGGTGTTTGTGGAGGGCGGACCTACTGTGCTCAACGCGTTGATAAACGCGGGCCAGTGGGACGAGATTCGCGTGTTCCGGGCGCCCATGAAGCTGGGCCAGGGCATAGCCGCCCCGCGCCTGGGCCTAAACGGTTTGCACGAGCGCCGGAACGTTGGGCCCGATGAGTTGTTCTGGTATGTGAACGAACAGTAGCCCACTCGCGGGCGGCTTGTAATGCGCCGCACCCTTTGGCGATTACTCTTGTTAAAAACCCACAACTACTACCGCGAACGGCCACGTTCGCATCATTTATACTATGGCCGAAAACCTCACCCTCGACACCACCCTTACCAAAGCCGAGCAATACCAGCAGCTACTGCCTCAAATCGAAGCCCTCACCACCGGCGAGCCCGACCTCACCGCCAACCTAGCCAACACGGCTGCTGCTCTGCGCCAGGCGTTTGGCTTTTTCTGGGTTGGCTTCTACTTAGTAAAGGAAGATGAGCTGGTGCTGGGCCCGTTTCAGGGCCCCATTGCCTGCACGCGCATCCGCCACGGCAAGGGCGTGTGCGGCGCTAGTTGGGCACAGGCCCAAACTTTATTGGTGCCTGACGTAGAAGAGTTTCCCGGCCACATTGCCTGCAGCTCCGATTCCAAGTCCGAAATCGTGGTGCCGATTATCAAGGAAGGCCGGGTGGTGGCTGTGCTCGACGTCGACAGCGACCAACTCAACGACTTTGACCACGACGACCAAACGGCGCTCGAGCAGCTCATGCAGTTGGCGGCCCGGTGGTTTTAAGGCTACTTTATTAATTCAGAAATTTCCCTGACTTTCTGCTCCAACTTCATGAAAAAGCACTTTCATCCCCTTGGCGACTGGCGGCGCAACGTGCTGCTGATTGCCGCTGCCAGCAGCCTCGGCCTCGCGCTGCCTGCCTGCTCCGATAACAACCGCGCTGACACCAACGGCGCCGAAGCCGGCTGGGGCGGCGACACCTACAGCCAGGGAGTAATCACGGAAATGACCGAAGTGCAGCCCGGCGAATGGAAAATCACGGCCGAGCGTCCGGCGGGCAAGGAAGAGGTGGCGGCGGTATTGCGTCATTTCGATGGCAAGGTTGATACCCTGCAGGGCCAAGCCCTACAACGTCAGATGCAGGAGTACAGCCGCAGCAACCCCGAAAACCGCGCCCAGGGCACCGGCATGATGGACATCCTTATGTGGAGCGGCATTGGCTACATGGCCGGTCGCTTCCTCACGCCCAACCGCGGCGCCTACGCCAACCCTGGCATCATCCAGCAGAACCAGGGCTGGCGCTCCAACGTGGCCCAGGAGCGCCAGACGCAGGGCCGCGGCTTTTATGGCCGGGGCTTTGCTGGTGGCCGCACCTCCCCCAACGCCGGCATACAGGAAAGCCAGTCCACCATGCGCACTTCCCCCCGGCCAGGTTTCCGCAGCGGGGCCCCGGCAGGCCGCAGCAGTGGGTTTGGCAGTCGCGGCGGCATGCGGGGCTTTGGCGGGTAAACGCTAAATATTTAGGTTGCCATCAAAACGGTCATGCTGAGCGGAGCCGAAACATGTCGCGTGGGGTAGCATTCCAATCGTTCAACGATGCGAGCGAGATGCTTTGGTCGCGCTCAGCATGACCGTCTTTAGGGCCTTCTTTTTAAATTCCTTGACTTACCATCTGCCATGATAAATCTCCTCCCCCTTAGCGGCGATGTATCGCCGGCCGTGCGCACGCTGGGCTGGGATTGGGCCATTGAGGAAGCCTGCCAGAACTATGTGGCGCGCGAAGCCGTGCAGCTTCGCGAGAACGAGGCCGAGGCTTTGCTCCAAGCCGCTGATTCGCTCTATGATATGATGGTAGAGGCCGTTCCTGACCCTATTCCGGATGAGTTTCTTCAGCGGCTGGCCATTCCATCCAACCTGTGGGAGGCCGTGCGCCACTCCTGGAACGATGAGCGCCACTGGCACCTCTACGGCCGCTTCGACCTGATAATGACACCAGAGGGCCCCAAATTACTGGAGTTCAACGCCGACACTGCCACCAGCCTACCCGAAACTAGCGTGGTGCAGTGGGCTAGTCTGGTGGCCACGGGACAATCTGACGAAGGCAGCCAAGCCAATGGCTTGTTTGAATGTCTCGAAGACCAGTTTCGTCACTGGCGCACCCTCAACATCGACCGGCAAGCAACCTTATTGCTTGTCTATTTGCCCGGCAGTCCCGAAGACGAAGCCAACTGCGCTGTGCTGGCCGAAGCCGCTCATGCGGCTGGCTTTGCAGACTTCCACATCTGCCCCGTCGACGACATGAAGGTGTCAATAGCTGGCGAGGACCGTGGCATTTGGGCCGAGACAGCACCCAACCAGTGGCAGAAATTCGACTTCTTATTCAAGCTGGTGCCTTGGGAAATTCTGGCTGAGGAAGAGCCGGAGCTCACCGCCGACCTCGTGCACCTGCAGCTTACCCGCGACGTGGTAACGGCCAATCCCGCCTATAGCCTGATGTTCCAGAGCAAAGCCCTGATGGCTCACCTCTGGGAGGTGTTTCCGCACCATCCGCTCCTGCTTGAAGCCAGCCTGACCAACCTGCCTGGGCACCACGTGCGCAAGCCCTTGTTCGGCCGGGAGGGCCAGAACGTGGCCGAAATTCAGCCCAATGGCCGCGCCAGCACCGAGGTGCCGGGCGACTATGCCCACCAGCCGCAGCTCTACCAGCGCTGGGCCGAGCTGCCGACCGATGCACAGGGGCGTAAGTACCAAGCGGGAGTTTTCTGGGCGGGAGAAGCCTGCGCCATTGGCTTTCGGCGCGAGGCAGGGCTGATTACCAACTTATCGGAGTTCGTGCCGCACGTATTAGTCTGAACCACGGATTCGTCGGATTTTACGAATTAATCGAATTTTATAGACGGTCTTTCTTTGCTTCGACTCGAACTAAGTATGAAACAAAAAGCCCGGCTGCATCAATGCAGCCGGGCTTTTTGTATGCTATTAAGCTAGTAGAATTACTTCACTTTGAGCTGACAAATTACAGTTTCGCCGCCTTTTACTTTCTGGCCAAGCTCCACTTTCACTTCGGTGTCGATGGGGACAAATACGTCGACGCGGGAGCCGAACTTGATGAAGCCAAACTCTTCGCCCTGGCTTACTTCGTCGCCCTCGTTCACGTACCATACGATGCGGCGGGCCATAGCGCCGGCAATCTGCCGGAAGAGCACCAGTGGACCGGCATCGCTTTCTACCACTACGGTGGTGCGCTCGTTCTGGGTGCTGCTTTTGGGGTGCCAAGCCACCAAGTAGTTGCCGGGGTGGTACTTGAAGTACTTTACCAGTCCCGAAATCGGGTTGCGGGTCACGTGCACGTTGATGGGCGACATGAAGATGCTGATTTGCTTGCGCTCATCTTCAAAATACTCGGGCTCGAACACGTTTTCGATTACCACCACCTTGCCGTCGGCAGGGGCCAGAAGCAGGTCTTCGTGAGTAAACAGGTGCCGGAACGGGCTGCGGAAGAACTGCAGAATCAACAAAAAGACAATGACCGTAGCCCCTGCAAAAAGCCGATTGAACAAGTCTGCGCCTTTATTGAAATTAAATACCAGTAAGTTGAGCACTAGCAGAATAAGCAGTGTAACAAACAGGATGCGTCTTCCTTCTTTATGAATCTTCATGCGAGTTGCGAATCGTGCCGCCGGGGGTGCAAGTTAGAGCCCTCTAATTAAACAACGGCCCACTTTACCGCAACGGGTAAAGTGGGCCGTATGTTCGCTTGGCACGCAAAACGTTGAGCTTGCGCTACCATCCAGCCAATTAGAACAGTTTCCTGCCTCAGCGGATGGGCTTAAATTATTAGAAACCGCCGCGGAACTTGTAGGTCTGGGCTACTTTATCGATGGCCACGACGTAGGCCGCGATGCGCATCGGCACGTTGTACTTCTGGCTGGTTTGGTACACTTTCTCGAACGCATCGTTCATGATGCGGTCGGCGCGGTCGGTTACCATGTCCAGGCTCCACTTGAAGCCCTGCTTGTTCTGCACCCACTCAAAGTACGACACCGTAACGCCGCCCGAGTTGGCGAGGATGTCCGGCACCACCATGATGCCCTTCTCGTTGATGATGGAGTCGGCTGAGGCCGAAGTGGGGCCGTTGGCGCCTTCCACAATCAGCTTGGCTTTGATGAGGTGGGCGTTATGCTCGGTGATGACGTCTTCCACAGCAGCGGGCACCAGCACGTCCACGTCGGAAGTCAGCAGGTCGTCGGGGTCCATAGGCGTAGCGCCGGTGAAGCCTTCGAGGCGGCCGTTGTGGGCGTTTTTGTAGGCCACAGCTTCGTCGATGTTGATGCCGTTGTCGTTCCAGTAAGCGCCCGAGATGTCGGAAACGCCTTTAATTTTCACGCCCTCGGCGTGGAGCAGGATGGCAGCCCAGGAGCCCACGTTGCCAAAGCCCTGCACGGCGGCCGAAACATCGTTGGGCTTCAGGCCCAGCTTTTTCAAGGCAGCCAGCGCCGACACCATTACGCCGCGGCCAGTAGCCTCAGTGCGGCCCAGCGAGCCGCCCATTACCAAAGGCTTGCCAGTCACCACGGCCGGTGAGGTCATGCCATTGGTTTTGGAGAATTCGTCCATCAGCCAGGCCATTTCGCGGGGGCCGGTGCCCATGTCGGGGGCCGGGATGTCGCGGTCGGGGCCAAAAATATCTTTCAGGGCGAGGGTGTAGCCACGGGTCAGGCGCTCAATTTCGCCGGCGCTCATAGTGGTGGGGTCGCAGATGATGCCGCCCTTGGCCCCGCCGTAGGGAATGTCGACCACGGCGCACTTCCAGGTCATCCAGGCGGCGAGGGCTTTCACCTCGTCGAGGTGCACGTTTTTATCGTAGCGAATGCCCCCCTTGCTCGGGCCCAGAATGGTGTTATGAATAACGCGGTAGCCCTCGAACACGCGAATGTGGCCATCGTCCATGGTTACCGGAATGTTGACGATAACCTGCTTATCGGCAACTTTCAGAACGTTGTAGGTGGCATCGTCAAGACCCAGAATGTCTGCTGCGATGTTGAAGCGCGACATCATGGATTCAAGCGGGTTTTCACGGTCCATTATCGGGGCCGGCTCTTTGTACACAGTGTGGTGGGCTGCCATTCGGTTGGAGAGGTTAGAAAAGTGTTGGGTGGGAGTGCTCGTGCGGTTTAGGGGCGCAAAGGTATTGCTTTTGCCAAGACAAAGAGCCGTTTTGGCGCAAACGTTTGTGGCAGTTTTTTAAGATAGTCTTTCAGTGTAAGAGCCGGCCACGCTAGGTGCCAATGGCTTCCTGCGCTGGCCCGCAACTACAAAGCGCCCGTTACCGTCAGGCTGCAATAACAAGTCCACTTTTTATCCAACCAGCAATTGCAGCAGCGCCAGCACCGGCAGCACCAGCAAAAACGCATCGAACCGGTCGAGCAGGCCGCCGTGCCCAGGCATCATGGTGCCCGAGTCTTTTACGCCCACGCTGCGCTTAAGCATGGACTCGGCCAAGTCGCCGAGTGGGCCAAAGATGGCCACCACGCCCGCCGCCACGAGGCGGTGCGCCAGCGGCACATCAGGCATCATAAAGCTCAATGCCCAACCCACTACTAATGTAAGCAAGAAGCCGCCGGCCCAGCCTTCCCATGTTTTGCCCGGTGAGATACTGGGGGCCAGTTTGTGCTTACCAAAAGTTTTGCCCGCGGCATAGGCGCCGATGTCGGAAGCCCACACGAGAAAAAGCAGAGCGAAAACGCGGCGGTAGTCGTAATACCCTCCGTTATTACTAGTAATGTTATCAATTATATGCGATGGACTAGCATAGGCTACCCCAATGAGCATTGTCATGGGCAAAGACACATATAGTAGGCCAGCCAGTGTAGCTCCAATATTTCCAAATGGGTTGCTGTAACGTGGCCATAGCATGATTTCGCGTATCAGTAACACGGTTGTGAATACCAATAGAGGAGCAAGAATCCATGCAAAAGGAAGAATTAACGTATGCCAACCCGGAGCTCCATCGGTCGCAAAATCTATGCTGGTAATACTTATGTGCATGTACAACTTTAGGTAAGCAGACACGCCGAATACATATACGCTCAAGCCTACCCCCATCCACTTCGCCGGCGCATACCCTGCCGCCCGCATCATCCGATAAAACTCCAAGAGCATTTTGACCTGCACCGCCGCGAAAAACAGCGCAAACGTCCACGCGCTGAACCACACGCTGCCGAGTAGCATGGTGGCCCCAATGGAAGCGTAGATAACCCGCAGGCGTAAGTTACTGGGGCCGCGTTTCTTATCCGTGGACTCGGCTAGTTCGGAGGTAATCGGAGGCGTAGAATTCGACAACGCGAAAGGATAAGGAGGTGCGGAAAGGTAAGTGGAAAGCGGTTTACGCTCAGGGCGCAGGATTAGTGACGGTGCAGGTCCACGCCATTGTGACTGAGCGTGAGCATCTGGGTGGGGGGCGCCGGGGCCGTCATGCGCCTGTAGAGGAAGTAGAGCAGCCCGGCCGAGAGCAGCGCCGACGGCACCACCAGCGTCCAGGGCAGCGCCTCGTTGCCGTCGGGGTCGAAGCCCCAGCCGAACTGCCCGCGCTGGGTGAGGTAAAGTATCAGCAGCTGAAAGGCATTCTGGGTGAAGTGCGCCACTATCGACACGAGGATATTGCCGCTCCACAGGTACAAGTACCCCAGCACCAGCCCGAGCACGAAGCGCGGCACAAACCCAAAAAACTGCATGTGGATGGCGCTGAAAATGGCCGCCCCCAGCCACACCCCCACGTGCGGCGAAAACCATCGCACCAAGTTTCTTTGAATCACCCCCCGAAACACCAGCTCCTCGCCCACGGCTGGCACCACGGCTATCACCAGCACCGCCACCAGAAACCGCGTGCTGGAGTTGAAGCGCGTCAGGTACTTGGTGAGGCCCTGGGCCCGGTCTTCGCTGGCCCGCGCCCACACCTCAAAATTGTGCAGAAAGCTCGGGAAACGAACCTCCGCATTCCAGGCAATGAGGCTGGACATGAAGGGCAGAATGATGACGATGAGCGCCGCGGCCGCCAGCAGCCACCACCCCGCGCCCAACCGGCGCGGGTTGAAATACTCAGCCCAACCGTAGCCCAGCGACGAGGCCAGGGCCAACGCCCCGCCCGCGCACGCCGAAAACAGCAGCACGCCCTGCGCCATCATCAGCAGGCCCCAGCCCTGCGGATAGGCCGACGGATAGGTCATGACTTTGCTCACTTCGGGTAACGAGAGCCCGAACGCCGTCTGCGCCACCCCAAAAATGATGGAATACCCCACACAGACCCCCGCCACCATGAGTACCAGCAGCATTAATACTTGGAGGCCCGGGTGCAGGGTGCGGGGCAGGAAACCTTTCATGGGAGCAGACTAGTTGGGAAGGGCGTAAATTTACCGCAGATTTAAATTAAGGCTTGAATAAACAAGCAAACTTGAACGTCAGGCACAGCAGAACCGTCATGCCGAGCGCAGCAACCCCAAGGTTGGCGCAGCGCAGCATCTCACTCGATTCGTTGAACGATTGGTTTACTGCTGCACACGTGACGCTTCGGCTCCGCTCAGCCTGACGTTCTGTAAAATATCGATAGCACCGTGGTTAACATAGGCCCCAACATCCAGCTCCCCGACTTCCCGCTCCTGCTCGCCCCCATGGAGGACGTTAGCGACCCGCCCTTCCGCGCCGTGTGCAAGGCCAATGGAGCCGATTTGATGTACACCGAGTTTATTTCTTCGGAAGGCCTGATTCGGGCGGCGGCCAAGAGCCGAAAAAAGCTGGACATCTTCGACTACGAGCGCCCCATCGGCATTCAGCTGTTTGGCTCCGATGTGGAAACCATGGGCGAGTGCGCGGCCATCAGCACCGAAGTGGGGCCCGACCTGATTGACATCAACTACGGCTGCCCGGTGAAGCAGGTGGCCTGCCGTGGCGCCGGGGCTGCCCTGCTGCGCGACGTTCCCAAGATGGTGGAAATGACGGCCGCCGTCATCCGCAACACCCACCTGCCCGTGACCGTGAAGACCCGCCTGGGCTGGGACGAGGGCACCAAGAACGTAGAAGAAGTGGCCGAGCGCCTGCAGGATATCGGCATTGCCGCCCTCACCGTGCACGGCCGCACCCGCGTGCAGCTCTACAAGGGCGAAGCCGACTGGCGCCTCATCGCCAAAATCAAGGACAACCCGCGCATTCATATTCCCATCTTCGGCAACGGCGACATTACCTCGCCTGAAAAGGCGCTGGAGTACAAAAACCGCTACGGCGTAGACGGCGTAATGGTGGGCCGGGCCAGCATTGGCTACCCTTGGATTTTCCGCGAAATCAAGCACTACGTGGCCACCGGCCAGCTGCTGGCCCCGCCCACGCTGGAAGAGCGGGTGGCCATGTGCCAGATGCACTTTGACAAAAGCGTGGAGTGGAAAGGCCCGAAAGTGGGCATCTTCGAGATGCGCCGCCACTACGCGCATTATTTCCGCGGCCTGGAGGGCGCCAAAGCTTGGCGCACTAGCTTGGTGAATGCCGAAACGCCGGACGTGGTATATGGCATTTTGCAGGAAATTGCCAGCAGCGACGCCGTGCTGGTGGGATAATTTCACCCTTGCCTTCGGTCCTACAGCCACTTTAGCACGTCATGCTGAGCGCAGCCGAAGCATCTCTATCGCAATAGTGAACCAACCAATTGAGTTAGTTACACGGTAGAGATGCTTCGGCTGCGCTCAGCATGACGTTCTTTATTAGAAATCGACTCCCGTTAATGATTATTCCGATTTACGACCAAAAATCCCGCCTCAAAATACTGATTGCAGTGCTGGCCCTGCTCATTGGGGCGGCCACCGTTGTGTACACCAACTTGCTGGTGCAGCGCGTGTCGGAAAGGGAGCAACAGCAGATTCAACTCTACGCCAAGGCCCAGGAGTTTATTATTAATTCTGAGCAGGACTCGAACACTCTCTTCGTGTTCAGCGAGATAGTGGACGCCAACGCCACCATTCCGGTTATTCTCAGCAGCGATGGCAATGACGTGCTGGCCGCGAAAAACGTTAAGATTCCGGCTCGCACCTCCCCCGAAGACTCGGTAGAGCGCCTCCATGACGAGCTGCAGCGCATGAAGCAGCAGCACCAACCCATAGTGGTAAAGTTTGGGGCAGGCCAAGTCAACTACATCTACTACCGCGACTCGCAGCTGCTGCAGCAGCTGCGCACCTATCCGCTGGTGCAGCTCATCGTCATTGGCTGCCTCGGCATCATTGCCTACTTCGCGTTCAGCTCCTCGCGCCGGGCCGAGCAGAACCGCGTGTGGGTTGGCCTGGCCAAGGAAACCGCCCACCAACTGGGCACGCCCCTCAGCAGCCTGGTAGGCTGGCAAAACTACCTGCGCGACTCCGACCGCTTCAAGGACGAGCCCATAGTAGAGGAACTGGGCAAGGATATTCGGCGCTTGGAAATCATCACCGAGCGGTTCAGCAACATCGGCTCCGTGCCGGTGCTTAAAGACGAAAACCTGTACCACACCACCCGCAACGCTATTGAGTACCTGCAAAGCCGGGTGTCGAAGAAGGTGCTGTTTAAGATTGAATCCGACCTTCCGCTCGACACCCCCGCCCGCATCAACGTGCCGCTGTTTGACTGGGTCATCGAGAACATCTGCAAAAATGCGGTGGACGCCATGGACGGCCGCGGCTCCATCACGCTGCACTTGCGGCGGGTACGCACTCGCCGCACCTGGTACCGGCGCACCGCCCCGGCCCGCCAGGTGGCCGTCGACATCACCGACACGGGCAAAGGCATCCCGAGCAATAAGCTGGAAAGCGTCTTTATGCCCGGCTTCACTACCAAGAAAAGGGGTTGGGGCCTCGGGTTGGCGCTGGCCAAACGCATCATCGAGAACTACCACGGGGGCAAGCTCTTCGTGAAGTGGAGTGAGGTGGGCCGTGGCACCACGTTCCGCGTGGTACTAAATCAGTGAGCGGAATGCTGTAGCGCGGACTTTTAGTCCGCGAGTAACCCATTCACATTCATTCGCGGACTAAAAGTCCGAGCTACGTTACCTATTCGTGATTTCCACGTAGGCGTTGCCCGTTACGGGCTTGCCGTTTTGGGTGCCCGTCACCCGGCACATGCCTTCCCAGTAGCTCAACTTCAGCACTTTGAAAAGGCGCATGTTCAACTCCTGGTTGGGCACCAGGGGCGTCACCGTCAGGTCGTAGCCTTTGCTGGGCACAGTGATGCGCCAGGTGGCCGGATACTTTTTCTTCGATTCAGGGCTGGTCCAGTACGTCAGGGGCTCCAGCTTGAAGTCGGTTTCGGCAAGGTGCAGGTTTTCGCCCTTGGTGCCAAAGTGCGAGCCGCCGCCGATTTGCTGGCCGGTTTTGGTTTCGTGCACGGCGTAGAGCATTATCTCTTCTTTGGGGTCGTCGAGCTGAATGCTTAGCCAGTCCCAGGCCACGTTGCGCTTGTTTACGCCGCCGCAGTTCCACTGCCGGTCGTACCAAAGCTCGCCGGTGACCTGATGGGTTTTGCCGCCTACTTCGATAATGCCGGTGGTGGCCAGGCGCGGGTAGCTGTAGTAGCCGGCCTGGGCCACTGGCCCGTATTGCTCGTAGCCAGTGCCGCCGTGCAGCAGCACGGGCTTGGCCGGCGTGGTGCTAAGGCTGATGGCCTGACCAGCCTTGTTGTTTGGCCCCTTGGTGCTCATGCGGGCATGCAGCTGATACCGGCCCTCCTGGCCAGTAAGAGTCCAGGTTTGGTCGTCTTTGCGCTGGCTAAGGTTGATGGGCAGTGCAGCGGTGAGCGGCACGGCCAGCTTACCCAAGTAGTAGTCGTACTCAAATGCCTGCGTTTGCGGGTCGGTCAGGGCGAAGTTCACCATCTGGTAGTCTTGCTTGCCGTCGGGGTTGAAGTGGAAGAAGACGTACTCCACGCCGAAATTTTCGCCGGTAACCACATCCTTCAAATGGCCTGTGAAGTACCACCACTCCAAGGAGTTTTTCACGTGCGGCGCCTCCTCCTGCGGCAGCTGGGCCCGCCCGGGGAATATGTCGTTTTTAGTAGTTGGCTTAAGGATAGAGCAAGCCGAAGCAATAGCAAGCAGCAGGGTGAAGCGCAGGAATCTCATACCCTTCCAAAAGGCTTTTTGAGCGCTAAAAGTTTGGGCTAATGGCGAGTTTAAAAGCATTTCGGCGAGGCAGCGAAGACCCAAGACCCTGGCGGCTACTTACGTGGTGGCTCAACCGGAGGCACAGGCCACTCAATTAAACCTACTATTTGTCCACGGTGCTCTATCGACTTCATCCGCACCACCAACGGGCCAGGCAATGGGGTATCACGCACATTTACGCTCACGGTTTGCTCCTCGAAATCAAATGGGTTGCCCATGAAGAGCAGCTCTACCGTGCCCCCAGCAATGGGCGTCCAATTAGGTGCCAGTTCCAACTCGAACCGACCTTTTTTATCAGTAGTCGTCCCGTATTGAGTCCCGTTGATGAAGACCCGGACGTCCTCCACCATTTTTTTAGTATTTCCATCGAAAACCTGACCGCGAATAATAATTCGCTGCAATTGCGCGGCGTCCGGGTCAACAGGAGCAGTTTGAAACGACAGTGGCTGGGGCGGCTTGGACGCACGCAAAATTCGACACCGCCAGCCGCGGCACGCGCGCCAATGCGCATACCCGCCGGCTGCCCTGCCGCGCCAGATACGCCATGATTTCCATGTCGCTCAAGTGTGTAAAGTCTACGACTTCGGTAGCGCAGGCGGCGCAGTGGCGGCCGTTGGCGGTGGGCGACATAGCGGCCCAGGGCTGGGCGCACGGCTGCGGAATGGAGATGCGGAGGGAAGTGGCCATGCGGCTAAAGTAGTGGCTTTGCGGGCGGAAGTCCCCAGGCCTAACCTGAGCGAAAGAGACGGGCAATTCTTTGCAGGAAAGAGGGCCGAGGCTTCTTGGTAGGTAAGGCAGGCTGCAGTTGAATGGGGTAGGCCGGCAATGGCATTATGCCCATGATAATCATTTGCTCCCTTCTCGGATAAGAAGCTAGTATTTCGGCCCCCGCAGCTGCGGGGTCGGGGCGCAGTTCAAGAGCGATGGTGTCAATCGCCTTACCGCCAACAGTCAGACGTATCGTTTGAGAGGTATAACCGGCGGCGTGGAAGACAAGGGTGTGTCGTGCGTCTGGGTTTCGGCCTGTGGGTACTAGCAGGTTAAAGCGGCCAGAAGAATCGGTGGTAGTAGCCCGATTTTCCCCTTTGAGAAATACTGCAACTCCCATCACGCCATCCTACGTGGCCGCATCTCGGACGACTCCGCTTATTCGCGTCTCAGCAGCATAAGACTGATGCCGCGGCTTTATCAACTTCTTTTCTCCTTCCGCAGTGCGGTGCTGCGCGCTTGCAGTCTGCGCCCCGGCCGCTGGGCTGGCCACCTCCCGCACGCCCCATATGGCTACAGCTGCTGCCAGCCATGCCCGCCAGCGGTTGGGTACTGGAATGGCGAGTGGCTGTAGTGGCCGGTCTAATTGTTGGCGGTAGAAGCGCCCGCAGGTGCGCCCAAGTGTGGCTCCGGCGAGATAGGCCAAGATTTCAGCGTCAGTTTTGAGGGTAAAGTCGATTACCGTTTTCTGGCAGGCGGCGCAATGGCGGCCAGCCATGGTGGGAGACATGGCCGCCCAGCTTTCGTGGCAGGGCTCTGGGATTGACAGAATGCGGCTGGACTTCATATTATTGAATACAGAATGTTATTGATCTGACTGCGGCTTGAACAGGGAATTGGAGCCTGTCCGAGCTATGGTAGCGCGGCCTCAAAAAGCTGCTTTTAGAGGCCCTGTAATCTCTAGTCTTTCCGAAAAGGACGCGTAATCCAATACTTACTCCAATGATAGAAGCGGCGGGGGTGCCAAGGCCACGGCTGATATTCAATACCGCCCATGATGACTACTACTCCTAATTGCCGCACGTCAGCGGCTAGGGCAAAGGTTTGTGGAGTGCTGGCTGCCGCCAGGGGTAAAGTATGTTGCCGGGTCATGAAGCCGACAGAAGATAACACCAGACGGATGCCGGTGGGCACCACTGACTCAGCCGGCACGGTTAGCTCAAAAGCTCCGGCTGCATTAGTGCTCACCCCGACAGTGGTACCCTGAAGCAGCACCGTCACCCCGGGTATCCCCTCTTTACTGGTAGAGTCGAGCACCACACCACGCACCACATGAGGCAGCTGGCTGACTTTGCTGTGCGGCTGGCTCGCTTCGTTGTCAAGCATGGTCTGGCCCTTCAGGTGATGGGGCACGGGGGCAGCTGTAACATCAGCAGGCGGTGTGGCCGGCGCTGGCCCGCCCCAGTACTGGGCGCGCCATTCCGTGGAGGTTTGAGCCGGTGCTACAGTGCTTGCTGTTTCCCGTAGGCCCCACACGGCTACGGCAGCCGCCAGCCAAGCCCGCCAGCGCGTTGGGGCAGCCGGCACGGCGCGCTGCAACGGCCGGTCCAGTTGCCCCGCCGCGAAGCGCCCGCAGATGCGAACGGTTGCGGCCCCAGCGAGATAAGCCAGGATTTCGGCGTCGGTTTTGAGGGTAAAGTCCACCACCATTTTCTGGCAGGCAGCGCAGTGGCGGCCCGCAGCAGCAGGGGACATGGCGTCCCAGCTTTCGGGACAGGGCTGCGGGATGGAAAGGGTGATGGGCGGCATATTTGGTGCAGTCAGTTAATGGCGTGTCCTGACCGATGCCTGAGGCAAAGAAATTACACACGTGCTGCCCAAATTTGCTGCGCCGCTGTGGGGAATTAACCAAACCCAAGCTCGCAAAACCTTGTATATTAGCTTCTATCAAAACATCGCAGTTCTTTTGCCCCACTCCCCGCCCCCTGCCATGAAAACCACTTACTGCACTGCCGTTGCTTTCATGCTGGGTTTGTCGCCAGCCCTGAGCCAAACCCAACTGAGCTCAACGGGAGCGGTGGGGCTTGAAATTCCGGCGCCGGCGCCGCCCAGCCAGGGAAATTTCCTTACGGGTGCCTACGTGCTGGGCAACTATACCCCTGCGCTGGCTACCACCGGGGGCATGGGCTATTCAGTGCAGCCTTACGTGCGCTACATGGTGGGTCCCAAAGCCCGCGCAAGGGGATTTATTCAATACAGCTTTGCTCCTTACCAGTTGCAGGCCTACAACGCCACCCCGCTTTATGCCCCCGACGGGCTGGCCCTTCCCGCCAACCCAGCGTTTGCGCCGCTCCCCATGCGCGGCATGTCCGCCAATGGCTTTGGCAGCAGCCTAGGCCAATTTTCAGTGGGTATGCCGGTGCGGCTTGGCGGCAGTCCGGTGATGCTGCACGTAGCGGGAAGTGCGCTCACCAACCTGCTTCGCTGAGGGAACGGGAGGAACCTGCCGGGCCAAAACCCGCATTAGGGCGTTATCTTTTGCCCTTCAAACCCGTCCCTCCCACCTTTCATGCGTTCTGAAAAGTCCTTGTTTCGCCGCAAAACCATCGCGGCCATTCTACAAAACCCACCCGCCGATGCCGAAGGCCACTCCGCCGGCGGCCTGGAGCGCCACCTCACTGTGCGCGACCTCACGGCCCTCGGCATTGCGGCCATCATTGGGGCCGGCATCTTCAGCACCATCGGCAAGGCCAGCCTGGATGGCGGCCCGGCGGTGTCGCTGCTGTTTGTGTTCACAGCCGTGGCTTGCGCGTTTTCGGCGCTGTGTTACGCGCAGTTTGCGGCTACCATTCCCGTCAGCGGCTCGGCTTACACCTACGCTTATGCTTCGTTTGGCGAGCTCGCGGCCTGGATTATCGGCTGGGCTCTCATCATGGAGTATGCCGTGGGCAACATCGTGGTGGCCATTTCGTGGTCCGACTATTTCACCGGCCTGCTCGATGGCATTGGGCTACACATACCGGCCTACTTGAGCACCGGCACCCAAAGCGCCTACCAGGGCTACCATGCCGTGATGGCCCTTATGCAGGCTAATTTACCGCTGTCGCAGGCTACCCCGGCTCAAATAGAAGGCTATAAAATCTGGACCACGGCCCCGCGCCTGTTCGGCGACTGGCACTTGGTGGCCGACCTGCCGGCCTTCCTCATCACGGTGGCCATCACGGCCTTGGTGTACGTGGGCATCAAGGAAAGCAAAACGGCTTCCAACATCCTGGTGCTGCTGAAGCTCATTGTGGTGGTGGTGGTTATCGCTGTCGGCGTCTTCTACATCGAGCCAGCCAACTGGAGCCCCTTCGCCCCCAACGGCGTGGGCGGCGTGCTCAAGGGCGTGTCGGCGGTGTTCTTCGCCTACATCGGCTTCGATGCCATTTCGACCACGGCCGAGGAATGCAAAAATCCCCAGCGCGACCTGCCCAAGGCCATGATGTACGCCCTCATCATCTGCACGGTGCTGTACGTGGTGATTACCATGGTGCTCACCGGCATGGTGCCCTACACCAAGCTCGGCGTAGGCGACCCCTTGTCCTTTGTGTTTGCCGAAGTAGGCCTGCCCAAGCTCTCGGGCCTAGTGGCGGTGAGTGCGGTGTTTGCCATGGCCTCGGTGCTGCTGGTGTTTCAGCTGGGCCAGCCGCGCATCTGGCTCACCATGAGTCGCGATGGCCTGCTGCCGAAAGTGTTTTCGCGCATTCACCCGCGCTTCCACACGCCATCGTTTGCTACCATTGTCACGGGCTTTTTCGTGGCGGTGCCAGCGCTGGTGCTGAACATGGATTTGGTGGTTGACCTCACCAGCATTGGCACGCTGTTCGCGTTTGCGCTTGTTTGCGGCGGCATCCTCATCATCGACCCCTACGGCCGGTCCGAGGCCCGGTTCCGGGTGCCCTACATCAACGGCCGGTTTCTGGTGCCGCTCATCCTGGCTTTGGGCGCCTACCTGATTTCCCGCTACAACGCCCCCGACAACCACGAGTTCTGGCTGGACGTGACCGGCCAGCGCGGCTGGCTCGCCACCGACGCTGTGAGCGGCGACATCACTGGCGGGTTTGCGCACCAGATTCCGACCCTCGTGTTTTTCGGGTTCTGCCTGGCGCTGGCCTGGGTGTCGTTTCGCAAGCGCCTCTCCACCCTGCCCGTACTCGGCCTGCTCATCAACCTATATCTGATGACGCAGCTCGGCATCAGCAACTGGACGCTATTTTTCGTGTGGCTGCTCATTGGCCTGGCCGTGTACTTCGGCTACGGGTACTCGAACTCCAAGCTGAACAAGCGGCCGGCGATGGTGTAACTCAGCGCTGAGCCGAAAACCACAATCAAAAGAGCCGCCCGCGACTGGTGCGAGCGGCTCTTTTGATAAGATAAGGAGTTTACTAGCCATACGGAGCTACAGCCCAAGGTTGCGGCAGGGCACGGGTAGCACCAGTAGCAGTGCAGCTGTGGTTCAGGACTTATCGGTGCGCATAGCTTTGGAACGCTCGCCGTGGCGACGGAGCATTTTCGCTTTCGCTACGCTGTGGTCAGTCGACATCGATTCATGACTCACCTGCGCCAAGCGCTCGGGCTGGAGTGAGCGCGGCGGGATGGTTTGTAGGTCGAGGGCAAAGCTTTGCGTCTCCTTGCCCACCGTTACCAAAAATTTATATTTCCCATCGGGCAACTGACTGATGTCAAACTTCTGGCCGAAGTTGATGTCTGAACTGCGCTTCGTGTATAGAATGTGGCCGGCGTCGTCGACCAAGCGCACGGTTCCGGGCAAGGAGGATGGGTTGCTGCCCGAAACCACGTATTTGAAATCATCAACTTTATTGACGCAGGCCCAGTCGGCGATGGCAATTTGTGCTTGAGCCGAACTACCAGGCAGGAAGCCAAGCAAGGCGCCCAACAAAAGGAGTGAACCGAGCCAGCCACTACGAGCCGCAACGGGCGAAAACAAATTTTTCATGACAAATAAAGTTTTAAACTGAAAAAAGGTGAGAAAAGCTTGCCAGGCAAAACCGGCAGCGCCGCAACTCGCTGTTGGCTTGGTTTGGTTAAGAGCCGTAGTTTGGATATTGGAAAGGAGGGACCAAGGGTAAGAGTGAAGAGGTGCAGGAGCTAGGCCCGTACCAAATTTCTAGTAGCGGGGTGCTGGGTCCGGTTCAATTTGCGCCCCGCGCGGCGGTCGGTGGGGTTGCGCTTGTTCAGGCCCGGGCAGAGGGCGGCGATGATGTCGTCGTACATTAACTGGTCCTGGAGGTCATGAAACTGGACCATGTTGTAATAGTGAACCACAGCGGTGGAGTCGGGTCGCGTTCCACCATGGTCAGCGGACGGGGTCGGAGCGACAATCGCTGGGCTTGACTGGGCCTTTGACTGGGCCTGGACGCTTGCTATTGGCAGCAGCACCAGCAGTAAGACTCTCAGCTGCCGGGCGGCAATAAGCAGAAATAAAGGTTTCATGGCTTAGTTGTAAAAAAAACGAGAATCGGCAAACTAATTTTCACTGTGTAGCAGGCCCGCCGGGCTGCAATTGTCCGACCAGCACACACCACGTTTCAACGCCCCAGCATCGGGTTCGCCCGAGACAACATCCTTCTCTACATTCCGACCGAGCTACACTTGGCGCGGAGTGACATGCGAGAAAAAGGGCGCTGCGGGCTCGCAGCCTGTATTCTTCGTCGCGACGATACGAGTATACCTGTAGCTCCTGCTACTCGTACCGTTTGTTTAAAGGACCATGAAAAGGCCAACTTGGGTACTATGAGGCCGGTTACGGCCCTCACTGTCATAAGACAGCGCACATCTATTTGTAAGGTTAAGCAAAGTTAAAGCGCAAATTATTCAAAGCATTGTACAAATACGACAATTTCCTAATGCTCCTAAATAATTACTTGACGCACGCAAGCTGAGCGAAATAGCCTTTGGGGGTTTCGCCGGTAAAGCGCCGGAATTCCCGAATAAAATGGGCTTGGTCAAAGTAGCCGCAGGCGTAGGTTATATCCGACCAATTGGCCTGTGGCTGCTCGTGTAGCAACTGAAACACATGGGCAAAGCGCGTCATCTCGGTAAATAGCTTGGGCGGTACCTTTAGAACATCACGAAAGCGGCGCTCAAGTTGGCGCCGGCTTATGTTGGCTTCCCGGGCCATTTCGTCCACACTCAGCTGGCCGTTGCGCTCCAGTACCACCGTTATCAGCGACTCAATGGCCGCTGCCTTGGACTTCCCGCGGCGCAGCTGGGCCAGCATCAGGGCTTCAGCAGCGGCTACGCGCTGGACGTAGGTGGGCGCGGCACTCACCTGCTGGGCGAGGGCTTGGCCAAAGCGGTCCACAGCGCCATCGGCGCCGTCGGGGAGTTGCGCATCCGTTGTCACGGGCACTCCCAGCAGCCGGTTGAATCCGCAAGGCCTGAACAATATCCCAAAAATGCCCTTGGGCAGCGTGCAGCGCAAGCCGATACGGCGGTGCACAACCAGCAAAGGGACGGTGGCAGCATCAGCAGCCGCTGCAGCGGGCAGCACCACCAGGGCCGTATGAATGGGCGACGCACTCCCAACTTGCCCATCAGCTATCAACGCGTCTTTTTCCGCGAATGGCAAATAGCGCTCTACCACATTCTGCAGAGGGGGCGAAGGCTTAAAGTCGTGTCGTTCCATTTAGCCAATCCCTTCGGCCACAGCCAAACCCACAGGCGGCGTCGCGTTTGTTAATGAATAGATTGAATTTATGATTATTACAACTAAAAATATTGTATAAAAGCGACCATTCACCAAAATCAAGTTGCCCCAACTCATTCTGATAGGCGAAGCGCTTGGCTTTCTGGCCGAGCCGAAATCCCAGGCGCTGATAATAACTTTCTTGTGATAGGGATAGTTGCTTAGGGTCGAATACTACAGCGCTACTTCCTACCTTCGGGCAACCCTAATGCACATCAACACCAGGGACAGAAGCACGTGGCCTATGCCGCTCCTTCCACCGATATACTATGCTTGACCAATTAGAAGTGTTTCGCCACATGCTGGAGGGAAGTCCTGTGCTTCTTTTCGCCTACAGCGTCAGCACCGGTCAAGTACTCTACGTCAACGACACCTACGAGCGGATGTTCGCTCCGGCCAAACTGGCCACCATCAACGACGACCTGCTGTGGCTGCTGAGCTGCCTGCCGCCCGAAGACCAGCAATACGCCCTCAGCTGCCTGACTGACCTGGCCAACGGCGAAATGCACGACGACCTGCTGCTGCGCATGCAGCGGCAGCCCAATGCGCCCATTCAATGGCTGTGCATGCGCGCCCGCCGCACCGTGGCCAGCGACGGGCAGGTGCTGCTGTGCGGCAGCGTGCAGGACGTAACCGTGGACCACGAGTACACGCGCAACGCCGACAAGTTCATGGCCAAAAAGAACACCACGCTGGAGATTCTCTCGCACGACCTGGCCGGGCCGTTCAATATGCTGCAGCAGCTGGCCACCTTTTTCCAAGAGCGAACCCAGTCGTTGCAAGACCCCCAGCTCGAAAAGATGGTGACCGTGATGCAGGACACCTGCCGTGACAGCGTGAACCTCATCCGCGAGTTTGTCGACAGCGAGTTTGCAGAGTCGGCCAGCGTGCAGCTCAAGCGGACCCGGTTCGACTTGGCGGCCAGCCTGCGCCAGGTGATGGAAACCTACCAGCGGTCGGAGCACCTAGTGGCCAAGCGCTTCAGTTTCAGCAGCACGCCCGAGGAAATTTACATAGAGCTCGACAACAACAAGTTTTTGCAGGTTGTAAACAATCTCTTGTCCAACGCCATCAAGTTTACCCGGGAAGGCGGGCACATCTCCCTGACCCTGGAGCAGGAACAGGACCATGTGCTGGTGACCGTGACCGACGACGGCATCGGCATCCCCGAGAAAATGCAGCCCGTGCTGTTTGAGAAGTTCACCAAAGCCCGGCGGCCGGGCTTGCTCGGGGAAAAAACCACGGGCCTGGGTATGTCCATTATTCAGTCGCTGGTGCGGCTGCACAACGGCACCATCTCGTTTGAGAGCCAGGAAAACCAGGGCACTACTTTCTACATCCGTCTGCCCTTATAGCCGTGTACGGCAAGGGCAGCACGCAACCCTTATTGGAGGCTGTTGGCAGTTTCTACCTGGGCGCGCACGGCTTGAATCTGGGGAGCATCCAAGGGCTTGTGAATGAGGCCGGTCACCAATGGGAAATCGCGGATTCGGGTGGCATCAGACTGGGCCAGCGAGGACGTAAGAATGTACACATGGCAACGCCCCAGCAGCAGACTTTCCTGCGGCCTCAGGGCTTCGAGAAAGTCCCAGCCGTCCATCACCGGCATGTTGAGGTCCAGAAGGATAAGTTGGGGGAGGCTATTTGGCTCAGCTGTTTGCACGAACCCCAGGGCGTCTTGGGCAGAAGAAAAAGAGGTGATGCTCCCGGTAAAGCCTTCGCGTTTCAGCAGTCGTTCGTTAAGAAACAGGCCGATGGAGTCATCGTCAATTAATAAAATATGCATGCTGGAATCAGCGTAAGTTCAAGATAAATTCGGTGCCCTGGTCCACGGTGCTGCTTACTTCAATCTTGCCGCCCATGGTTTCTACGTGGGTTTTCACGAGGTACAAGCCCATGCCGCGGCCGGATTGGGCAGTGTGAAACCGCTTATAGAGGCGAAAGATGTCGGGGCCGGCTTTTTCAGTATCAAAGCCCGACCCATTGTCGGCAAACAGCACGCGGACGCCCTGGCTGGGCCGCCCCGTGGCCGTTACGCTAATCCGCAGCGGACGCTTTTCGGAGCGGTACTTTATTGAGTTAGAGAATAGATTAAAGAAAATGCTATACAGGTACGCACGGTTCCCGAGCACGCGCAAATCGGCCGAAATATTGATAACTACCTCGGCCTTGCACTGCACCAGTGCCTCTTCCAGGTTCAGGCGGGCTTGCTGCACCACATCAATCAGGGGCACGTGTTCGGGCTCGTTCACGTCCTGCTTGTCCCGAATCGATAGAATGGTGTTCATGTCGCGCAACACCGCATCCAGCTGCTGGGTGCTGGCTTTCAGGTTGTGGAGTGCTTCGTCGTAGTCGGGTGAACTCTTGTCGAGGCTGCCTAGCAAGTCAACCAATCCCAGGGCATTGGCCAGGGGCGCGCGCAGGTTGTGCGACACGATATAGGTGAACTGCTGCAAATCCTGGTTTTGCCGGTACAGCTCTTCCTGCGAGCGCACCGCGTCGGTAACATCGGAAAAATAGACCGACAGCCCTTCCATCGATGGAAAGGCCTTGACTTCCAGCCACAACTTCATCCGCTCGAAATAAGCTTGGAAATGCACGGCCTGCTTGGTTTTGATGGCGTGCTGAAAACGCTCCTCAAACACGCCGTTCTGCTCCTCAGGAAATACTTCCTGCATGGTGCGGCCCAACAAGTCCTCACGCTTTATACCCAGCAGCCGCTCGACTTCGCTGTTCACGAAGGTGTAGCGCCACTGCGAGTCCAGCAGAAAGAAAGCATCGGTGATGCTCTCGAAGATGGTGTTAAGCTTGTGCGCTTGTTCGCGAATGACCTGATGCGAGGCGTACACCTCGGTCATGTCGCGTAGTACGGCGTGTACGCCCGTAATGGCGCCCTCCACCACCAACGGCACCTTGGTTACCGATAGCATGAAGGTGCGGGCAGTGTCCACAAACCGGACTTCCGAGTCAAACTGCACTTTATGGCCCTCAAAGGCCTCCCGCAACTTTTGCGTAAACAGGCCCCGCAGGTGCGGTGGCAAAAACTCTTCAAAAGGGCGGCCTACTACCTCATCCCTAGACTTTTCCAGAACGTTCAGGTACGCCGGATTGGCGTCGAAAATGATGCCTTCCCGGTCCTGAAATAAGACCAAATCGGGGTTATTCTCAAACAGGGCACGGAACCGCTGCTCGCTTTCCTTCAATTGAAAAATGTCACTCATAAACCACTGTGCTGGATAAGCCGTGCCCGCTGTGCCCCTGGGTAGAAGGACCATTCTCATTTTACGGTAAAGGCTGTTTTTGGTCGTCAGCAAAGCCAAAAAAATGATTTTTTGTGCTAAAAACATACTTTTCGACAACAAGCCTGCTCAGTTGATAGCTTATTTATGTCAGTAAAGTGCAAATTCAACTTCATCAGAAGCGTGGGCTTTTGGCCTATGCAACAGGAAGAAATTCAGCAGCCCAGTAGAGCTGTTAGTTAGTGGGATTAGCTTTCCGAGAATACTAACCTGCTTTTACTTTACTGCCCCCCCCTTCTATGCCCCTTCCCGCCGGCGAAACCTCTTTTCTTACCTTCCGCTTGCACGGTTCCATCCCGGCTACTACCGGCCGTGCCCTGAAAGCGGAGCTGCGCCAGGCCCAGGAGGCCAGCAGCACGCACCACCGCGCTCAGAAACAGTTTTTCGTCAAGTTCGACGCCGTGCTCGACCGTGCCCCCATTGGCCCTGCTTTTTTCGAAAACGAGAAGCTGGCCGAAGTGCTGGCGGGCGAAATCATGATGCTGGAAGAAACCGGCTTTGCGGTTCCCGCCTTCGCCATTCTGCCCAACCACGCACACCTTGTGCTGCACTTGCCGGCCAGCAGCCGGCTGTCGTTCGCCAAAGCCATCAACCTGCTACACCTGCGCACCGGCACCAACTGCCGCCGCCTAGTGCGCCCCAAGCTACCGCCCGAAGCCGAGTTCTGGCAGGTGGGCTGGTTCGACTACCCCGTGCAGGACGAGCCCGAACTCGCCCGGGTACTGGCCTACGTGCGCGGCAACGCCCGGCAAGCTGGCCTGCCAGCCCGCTTTCAGGAGTGGCCCTACGTGGGCCCGGAAATGTAGGCGGGTCTCAACCCATAAGCCCCTGCCCCGCCGTATGTGCCCCGCAGGAGCCCATCGGCTTCTTATCTGCTCCCGCCATGCGCTTCCCGCTTTCGTTTCTTTTAGTATGGCTGCTGACCGGCGCAAGCCATGCGTGGGCCGCCCCTGCCCCGCCCGATACGCTGCACCCCACCAGCCCCGACCGCCTGCTGCGCTACACCTACGCCAACGATTTTTTCTACCGCACCGATTACTATTTCACCCAGGGCATGACGCTCACGCTGGTGCTGCCCAGCCTAGCCCACCTTCCCACCCAACGGCTCCTGCTGCGGGGGCCGGCCGGCAGCACGCAGTACCACGGCCTGACGTTGCGCTACCACGGCTTCACGCCCTTGCGCATTCAGGACCCGTTTATTCGCGTCGGCGACCGGCCTTACGCGGCGTACATGTACGCTTCGTTCTTTCGCGTCAGCAACCAACTCACCCAGCGGCAACGGCTGACCTCGGCTCTGGAGGTTGGTTTTATTGGCCCTGCTGCCCTGGGCAAAGAGTTTCAAACGGCCATTCACCGCGCCACTAACGACCCCACGCCGCGCGGCTGGGACTACCAGATTCAAACCGATGCCGTGCTGGGCTACCGCTTAGGGTATGAGCGGCAATTGCTAGCCGCCGGCGGCGTGGCCGAGGTCATTGGCACGGCCGAGGCTTCGCTGGGCACGCTCTACACGCATGCCAGCGCCGGGGCCCAGCTGCGCATGGGCTTGCTGCAGCCCTACTTTTCCAGCCTGGGCGTGGCGGGAGCTACGAGCCGGGCCGGCCAGCAGCAGTGGCAGCTCTACGCTCACACCTCGCTGGAAGGGCGCTTGGTAGGATATAACGCGACGCTACAGGGCGGGCTTCTCAATCAATCGAACCCCTACGTGCTGGCAGCCGGGGGTGTAGAGCGCGCTGTGCTGCGCAACACCACCGGGTTGGCAGTGGCCTATAAGGGCTTCAGCCTGGCGGCTAACTCAACTTGGGTGTCGCCGGAGTTTGCGGGGGGCCGCACGCACCGGTGGGGGCAACTTGCCATTACCGCTGCTTTTTAGAGAAGCCCGGCGCTATTTAGCGCGGTGAATAATGAGCACGCCCGCCAGAATAATTACCATGCCGGCAAAGTGCCAGAGGTTGAAGGCCTCACCATCCAGCGCGCCCCAGGCCAGGGCCACAATCGGAATTAAATAAGTGCTGGAAGATGCAAACAGCGCCGTTGACTGCTGAATAAGCCGGTTGAAGAGCACCATGGCCACCGCCGTGCTCATGGTAGCCAGCAGGGCAATGTAGCCAAAGGCCGTCCAGGCGCCGCGCACATGGGTCAGCTTGTGCAGAAAGTCCGTGCCCACCAGCAGGTATGCCAGCGCCGGCCCGCCAACAAGCAGCAGCAGCACCGCCGTCACGGCCATGGGCGTCAGGCCACCCAGTTTGTACTTGATAACGTTGACGCTCACCCCGTAGCCCATGGTGGCAATCAGGATATAGATGCCGTACCAGGCATTGCCCTCGCCAGTAGGCGTGTCGGTACCGCCACTGCCGCCCAGCAGCAGCATCACCACCGTGCCCGCCAGCCCCAGTGAGATGCCCAGCACCCGCAGCGCCGTGAGCCGCTGCCCAAACAGAAAGGCGCCTACCAGCAGCGTAAATACTACCGTGAGGGCATTGAGCACGCCCGCCAGCCCGGAGGCCAGCTTGGTTTCGGCGTAGGCAAACAGAAACGCCGGAATAAGCGTGCCTACTACCCCGCTCACCGCCAGCCACTTGAAGCGGCTGCGCTCTACCGTGCCCACGTGGCGCAGGGCAAAGGGCAGCAGCAGCAGCGCTGCCACGCTCACGCGGGTGGCACCCAGCTCCATGGCCGAAAACACGACTAATCCTTTTTTCATCAGAATAAATGACGTGCCCCAGATGCTGGCCAGCACAAACAGCAGCACCCAGGCCATGGGCGTGGTTACGCTGGGGGTGGCATTGCCGGCACCATCTGGTGCTTTTGGAGCCTTGGGACCAGTAGAAGCCGTTTTGCCGACTACCCCGCTCCCGCCCGAAGCCGCGACAATGGGGTCGGCAGCGCGTGGAGAATCGGTAACGGTTGGGTTTGTTGAGGACATGACACAAAGGTACGAGGACCCTCCCGGAGGTTTCTCGGCTAAATACTAACAGCCCCGAACCGGAGTATTGCTCTGGCTGTTTCATTCTTGACGATTCCTGCCGTAATTTTGTGGTCCGGTTTCGTGCCGATTCAGTCTATGTCGCATCCGTTCAAGGCCGTTAGCCTATCCTTTAAGAAAGCTCCGCTGGCCATCCGCGAGCTGCTTTCGCTGGACGAGGCCGCTTGCCGCCGTTTCCTGCACACCCTGCACCACGACCTGGGTCTTTCCGACCTGCTGGTGCTGAGTACTTGTAATCGCACCGAGGTATACTACGCGGCCGAAGACGACCGCAGCCGCGAAATCATTCTTGCCCTCGGCTACCTGAAGGACCGCGCCGACATCGGCGCCTTCCTTCCCTACTTCGACCTGCTCCTCGACACCGGTGCCGCCACCCAGCACCTCTTCGAGGTGGCCATGGGCCTCGATGCCCAGGTCGTGGGCGATCTGCAAATCAGCAACCAGGTAAAGACGGCCTATCAGTGGTCGGCCGATGCCGACGCGGCGGGGCCGTTTCTGCACCGCCTGCTGCACACGGTGTTCTTCACCAACAAGCGCGTGCAGACCGAAACCAGCTTCCGCGACGGGGCTGCATCCATCAGCTACGCCGCCCTCGAATTGGTTGAAGAGTTGACGGCCGATGTGGCCAACCCCCGCGTGCTGGTAGTGGGCCTGGGTGAAATCGGGGCTGATGTGTGCCGCCACCTGGCTGCGAGCAAAGGCTTTGGCGACATCACCATCTGCAACCGCACCCGCGGCAAGGCCGAGGCGCTGGCCGAAGAATGCGGCATGCGCTTGGTGGACTTCGAAAACCTGGTGCCCGCCCTGAAGGAGGCCGATGTCATCATCTCCTCCATCAACCGCGCCGAGCCTTTTTTCACCCGCGAGTTAGTGGAGCACCTTGACGTGCTCAGCTTCAAGTTTTTTGTGGACCTGAGCGTGCCCCGCAGCATTGCCTCCGATGTGGAGCAAGTGCCCGGTGTGCTGGTTTACAACATCGACGCTATCCAGAGCAAGGCGTCGGCTGCACTGCAAACCCGCTTGGCGGCTGTGCCCCAGGTGCGGGCCATCATTGCCGAGAGCATTACCGGCCTGCAGGGCTGGGCCAAGGAAATGATGGTATCGCCCCTCATCCAGAAGATGAAGGCCAGCCTCGAAACCATGCGCCAGGAAGAGTTGGACCGCTACCAGAAGCGCGCCACCCCCGCCGAAAGCAAGCTCCTCGACGAAGCCACCCGCTCGTTGATGCAGAAGATTCTCAAGCAGCACGTGCTGCAGCTCAAAGCGGCCTGCAAGCGCGACGATGCCGGGCAGCTAGTAGAGCTGATGGCTGACCTCTTTGATTTGGAAAAGCAGAACGAGTTGGCTTAGAACCGCCTGTCATTGCGAGCGGAGTGCGCCCCCATCTCAGCGACCACCCACGTAACATAAAAAGCCCCGGTACTGCGCAGTACCGGGGCTTGTCGCTTTAAAAATGTCTGGTATTGACGAGACGGATTGCACCGTCGTGTCTCCTCGCAATGACAGATGCCCTTTTCCGGGCTACTCGGCCATCATCGCTTCGCGGGCTTTCACGCGCTTGTCGTTGTTCACGGCCGTGGGCACCACCGTTACCACCACGTACTTCGACGTGGGCGTGTTGCTGACCTTAGCCACACTGCCCAATGGCACCAACGGGTTGGCTTCGGGGAAGTAGGCGCAGACGTTGCCTTTGGGAATGTCGTAGGGCACGGCCACGAATTTCTCGACCCGGCGCTCCACGTTTTCGAAGTGGCTGGTGATGTCAATCAAATCCTTGGCTTTGATGCCGCGCTCGGCCATGTCCTCGCGGTTCATGAATAGTACGCGGCGCTCGCCGTGAATGCCGCGGTAGCGGTCGTTGTACTCGTAGATGGTGGTGTTGAACTGGTCGTGGCTGCGCACGGTCATGAGCACCAGTTGGTCGGGCGCAAGGTGATGCTTTTCCAGCTCGGTGGTGCTGAAGTTAGCCTTGCCGTTTTTGGTGGTGAAGCGGCGCTCGCGCGGGCCGTTGGGCAGGTAGAAGCCGCCGGGCTGCCGCAGCTGCTCGTTGAACTTCTCAAAGCCGGGAATCACCCGCGAAATGTGGTCGCGGATGACGTCGTAGTTCTCGGTCATGGCCACCCAGTCGGCAATGTTGGTGCGCTCGCCCAGGGTGGCGATGGCCACGCCAGCCAGAATGGCTACTTCGCTCAGAATCTGGTCAGAAAGCGGCTCAAGCACACCCTTGTTCTGACTTACCACGCCCATGGAGTTTTCGCAGGACGTGATTTGCTGCCCCGACTTCTGCATGTCGATGTCGGCATGGGTGAAGCAGGGCAACAGCAGGCTGGTTTCGCCAGTCACTAGGTGGCCGCGGTTGAGCTTGGTGCCCACATACACGGTCAGCTTCTGCTTGCGCATGCCTTCGGCAATGACTTCGGTGTCGGGGCCGGCGGCCAGCAGGTTGCCGCCCAGGCCGAAGTACACCTTGGTTTTGCCCTTGTACATGGCCTTGATGGCTTCGACCGTGTCGTAGCCGTGCTCATAGGGTGGGGTAAATTTAAACTCCTTGCCAAGTGCGTCCTGAAACTCTTTGGTGGGCTGCTCCCAGACGCCCATGGTGCGGTCGCCCTGCACGTTGGAGTGGCCGCGCACCGGGCAGGTGCCAGCGCCAGGCTTGCCAATGGCGCCCATCATCAGGTGCAGGTTCACAATTTCCTGGATGGTTTGCACGCCCTGGCGCTGCTGCGTGACGCCCATGGCCCAACAGGTAATGATTTTTTTCTTCGTGGCCAGCATATTGGCCGCTTCCAGCAGCTGGGCGCGGCTGATGCCGCTCACCTCCTCGATGTCTTCCCAGCGGGTGTTGCGGATGTTCTGCTCAAACGACTCGAAGCCCGTGGTGTGCTCGGCAATGAACGCGCGGTCCACCACTTGGCCGGGGTTGCGGTCTTCGGCTTCAAACAAGTGCTTCATGATGCCGCGCAGCAGGCCCATGTCGCCGTCCACGCGCACCTGCAGGTACAGGTCGGTGATTTCCGTGCCGTCGCCCATCAGCGCGCCCAGGGCCCGCAGCGGGTTCATAAAATCCTGAGGGTTTTTGAAGCTGACGAGGCCGGCTTCAATCAGCGGGTTAACACTGATGATTTTGCCGCCGTTGCGCTTGGCCTGCTGCAGGGCCGAAAGCATGCGTGGGTGGTTGGTGCCCGGGTTCTGGCCGATAACGAGGATGACTTCGGCCTCATGAATGTCGTTGAGCGTGACGGAGCCCTTGCCCAAGCCCAGCGTGGGGCTCAGGGCCGCGCCGCTGCTTTCGTGGCACATGTTGGAGCAGTCGGGCAGGTTGTTGGTGCCGAACTGCTTGGCAAACAGCTGAAACAGGAAAGCTGGCTCGTTGGGCACCTTGCCCGAGGTGTAGAACAGGGCCTCGTCCGGCGAGGCCAGGGCGTTCAGGTTGTCGGCAATGAGCTGGAAAGCGTCAGGCCAGGCAATGGGCTTGTAGTGATTGCCGCCGGGGCGCTTCACCATGGGGTGGGTGAGGCGGCCGGCGTTGTTCTGGTCGCGGTCGGTCATCCGCGAAAGCTCGGCCAAGCTGTGCTTGGCAAAGAACTCGGGGCCGGCAATGCGGTGGTCGGCATCAGAGGCGCTGGCTTTGGCGCCGTTTTCGCAGAACTCGGCCACTGAGCGGTGTTCGTCGGGGTCGGGCCATGCGCAGGAAGAGCAGTCGAAGCCGCCTTTCTGGTTCATGCTCATCAGCACGCGGGTGCCGCGGTTCATGCCCGCCTCGCCCCAGCTGAACTGCATGGATTTGATAACAGCTGTGACGCCAGCGGCTACTTTCTGGCGCTCTTCCAGGCGGAGGCCGGTGAGGGCTTCGGGCGGCTGGGCCAAAATGGGGTGCCGGTACTTGGCCATGGCAATGTCTATGCCCGGCACGGGGCTTTGCTCCCGCTCGCCTTGGGGGTCGGGGCGGTAGTGGTCGTTGGTGGGTGCGGCGCCCTGGTCGGGGCGCTCGCCGCTTTTGGGGGCGTTGGCTTCAGCACCTTGCTGTTCGGTGTGGCCAGCCTTGCTGGGGTCTTCGGCGGGGGATTTTTCCATGACAAGCAGAACGAGTGAGTTAAGAATAGCAAGCTGAGCCAGACACTCTAAATGCCGGGCGTTGAACTTTGTTCGAATGAAAATTCAATCAATTGATTTTCAGCAACTATAGCTATAACTGAAAATCGAAGTTGGTCAGGAGTAATCTAATTCTGCAAAAGCTCACTGGTGAGTGTCAAACAGCGGTTGGCAGTGCTTTCCGGGCGGGTCAATTGCCTGGTCAGCTAATTCTTGAGCAGCCTCAAAGCGCTGCGTGGCTGCCGCCGCAAGCAACGCCGCCACAGCGTCGAAGCTACATAAGCCCAACCGAAAATCCATACCGCCACGCTTTGGATGAACATCATTTGAAGAATCAGACGCAGATATGGCGGCTGAGGTTGCCAAACCAGTCAGGATTTGCGCGGTGGACTCTCAGCAGCCAAGACAGGGCAAGGGTGTTTTCGTCCAGCGAAAAGGCCCAGTCGCTTGCAGAGTTGGACCTTGAAATAACACACGCCGGGCAGAAACACACGGGCTCGGGTGCCTCTATGGGGACGGCCGTTCGGGATGTGTTGGGTGCTTAACGCCGGAATTGAACAATTGCAAACCCAGAGCAAAGCCAACCCGGCGCTAGTGGCGGCAGTCAAGGTCCTTTTCAACCAACACTTTTAAGGGCTGGCTTTCCGCCATCATCAGCGTAGCCGACAGACCGTTCTGGTCAGTATTCGTCCACTGCGTAGCCAGAGCGGCCGGCACCTTGATGGTGATGGCACCAGCGCCGTGGGTAATGCGAAACTCTTCCGATTCGGACCGCTCCAGCGCGTAGGTCAGGCTTTCGCGGTCGGTGAGGCCCAGTGGCACCACCACTGCCACCCGCCCGGTTTGAGCGAAATGCGCTACTTCGGCTTCGGAAAGACGGAGGCGTATGGAGTGGTCTTCAAAGCGGAGTTTCATGGGGTCAGGGAATTAAAATTTGGAATGATTATTTACGCAGGAAAACCGTAAAAGATAAACAAACCCACAGTAAACGAGAACTTAACTTTCTACTGTTCAGTATTGTCGATTACTTCAGCCACTATGCGCCAGGCCCCGCAGTATATGTTGTATCGCTGCTGCCGTACGAAGCCTAATACCGTCATGCCGAAGCTTTCCGCCGCCTGCACGGCCAAGCTGCTGGGGGCGCCCACGGCGGCCAGCACGCCAATGCCTGCTGCCGCCGCTTTCTGCACTAGTTCGAAGCTTACACGGCCGCTCACCAGCAGCACGTGCTGATGCAGGGGCAGCCAGTCGGCTAGCAGCGCCGCCCCGATTACCTTATCCAGGGCATTGTGACGGCCCACGTCTTCGCGCAGCAATAGCAGCTCGCCGCTGGGCGAAAACAGCGCAGAGGCGTGTTGGCCGCCGGTTTGCTCGAAGCCGGCCTGGGCGGCGCGCAGGCGCTCGGGCAGCTGGTGAACGGTATCGTAAGTTAGGTAGGGGCCATTGGCGGGCAGCACAGGGCAGGAGGCAGTGCGCACGGCGTCAATGCTGGTTTTGCCGCACACGCCGCAGCTGGAACTGGTATAGAAGTGCCGCTCCATGGCCGAGAAATCAACTTTAACGTGGGCGGCCAGCTCGGCGCGGGTCACGTTGCCGGCTTCTTCGGCTTTCTGCACGTCGGGGCAGGGAATGATGCCCAGCAGGTCGGCTTTCTGTTGGATGATGCCTTCGGTGAGCAAGAAGCCGGCGGCCAGTTCTTCGTCGTGGCCGGGCGTGCGCATGGTGACCGACAAGGTGCGGTGCCGGCGCTGGCCATCGGCCTCGTAGCCCACGCGGATTTCGAGCGGCTCTTCAGCAGCAAGCTGGTCGGAGGCCGACACGGGTGGGCCGGCGCCGCTCACTTTTTGAATGGTGGCAAACTCGTAGCTGGCGGCAGGCAACAGGATAGCAGGCTCCATAAATAGCAGAAAAACGAAAGGTATAATAAAACGAAAACGGCAAAGGGCTCGGTAAGGCTGCATAGCCAAGCTAAACAGGGCTGCCGCTACCAAAAAAATTTCACAATCGATTTCGGTGTTAACGAGCACAGATTTTGGGCTTAAAACAGTATATTGCAGTAGGATGTTAGGAGCATCGATAAGCCGAGTGCCTAGCACGTCTCTCTAAAGTTGAGTAATACTGTCCTTGCCCCTTCTTTTTCTATCAACTCAACGCTTTAGTCCATTGCCTCATCAAGCACCCTATGCGCGTGTTATCCTCGACGAGTACCGCTGCTACCCTAGTTACCTGGGGCGATGATGAATTGGTACGTGCGCTAGCGCAGAATGATGAAAAGGCCTTTGCGGAGATTTATGAGCGGTATTGGCAGCCCCTACACCAGCAAGCCGTGCGCAAGCTGAGCCGCCACGAAGATGCCGAAGAAGTGGTGCAGGACTTATTTGTGACGCTCTGGAACAAGCGCCACACTGCCAATATCCAGCAATTAGATAGCTACCTGTTTTCGGCGCTGAAATACAAGGTGATTGATTGCGTGCGGGCCCAGCTGGTGCGCAAAACCTATGCTGCCAATGACCCTGACCGATTCAAAGCGCCCAACCGCTGTACCGAGGAGACCGTGGCCGCCACTGACCTGACGCAGGCGCTGGATGCCAGCTTGCGCAACCTCCCCGACCATTCCCGCGAGGTGTTTCGGCTGAGCCGGCAGGAGCACCAGTCGGTGCCGGAAATTGCGGCCCGCCTCCAGGTTTCGCCCAAAACGGTAGAATACCACCTTTCCCGCTCGTTGCGCCTGCTGCGGGCTCACCTGAGGGACTTTTTAGTAGTAGGCCTGGCACTGCTTCAGCTTAATAACTAATGTTACGCTGTGAGTTGCTGGCGCGCATCTACAACCCACAGCGTAGCATTAGTAAGTAATAAGCCAATCGAATAGGCAAAACAGACGGTCATGCTGAGCGCAGCCGAAGCCTCTCTACCGCATAGCTAAATGATTTACTCTCGTAGCAGAGAGGCTTCGGCTGCGCTCAGCATGACGTCCTATCCATGACCGTCCTTTTTACCTATCCAGATAAGCTCTTAGATAAAGCCCCCGATGCTTTGGGCAGCTCCATCGCAGGCGCTAAAAATATTTTTAGCTGACGACTAGGGATGTTACCTCCTGAGTCGACTAGAAGATACGGCCCCGCTTGGGCTGGCTCTCCATGAAGAAACCCTACTTATCGGAACTACTCAAGCGCTACCTGCACAACGATTGCACCGAGGGCGAAGCGTGGACGGTGGAGCAGTGGTACGAAGCGCGCGACGTGCCCCGGCCCGCTGCCCTTACCCCAGCCGAAACTGCCGCCACCAAAGCCAAGATGTGGCGCCAGGTGCAGGCCCAGATGCAGCCGCAGCCCGCATTGTGGCACTCACCTGTACTGCGCTGGGCAGCGGCAGCTATTCTGGTTCTGGGGGTTGGGCTTTCCATGCTCGTGGCCCTGCAGCGGCCGGCCGTCGGAACAAAGGCCGCCTTGGGTAGGGCCGCAGTGGTGCGCTTCAACGCAGCCAATGGCTGGATTACCTGCACCAACCCAACCACAAAAGCAACCACAGTCGCCTTGGCCGATGGCAGCACGGTGGCCTTGCAGCCGAACAGCCGCCTGCGCTACCCCAAGCGCTTCGACGGACCGGAACGGTGCGTGACGCTTTCCGGCGAAGCCTTCTTTGAGGTAGCGCACGACCCGCGCCACCCCTTCCGGGTGCTGACCGACAAACTGGAAACCACCGTGCTGGGCACCAGTTTTACGGTTCGGGCCTTCCCCGGGCAGGCCGATGCCGCCGTGATGGTGCGCACCGGCCGCGTGCGCGTAGCCCCCAGCCCCACACCTTTGGCCGATGCCCAGCGGGCAACCCCACCCGCCATTGTGCTGCTGCCTAACCAGCAAGTAGTGTATTCGGCTGTCGCGCCCGAGCTGCGGCGCGAGCTGGTGGCGCAACCGGCCCAGCTCGCGCCGCAGCTGCTCACCTTCGATGAGCGGCCGGTGGCCGAGGTGCTGGCCTCACTCCAGGCGGCTTACGGCGTGCCCATTCTCTACGACGGCGCCGCACTGGCCAACTGCACCGTGAGCCTGGCTTTCGGGCAGGAATCGCTCTTCGACAAACTGGACTTGCTCTGCAAAACGCTTGGCGCCAGCTACGAGCGCGAAGACGAGAAAATCGTCTTCCGCAGCCGCGGCTGCCACAGCGAATAGCGCACGGCTACGCCTTTCCTTTATCTCAAAATTCCCACCAAATCCATTTTTTTTATGAACCGTTCTTTACTGTTTTTCCGTCCTCTCGGGCGGGTTTTTCATGCGGCGCTGGTGGTGCTGCTTTTACTGCTGGCTGCTGAAGCCGCAGTAGCCGGCCGGCCAGCCGGCGACAATATCCTGGCCCGCCACGTGACCATCAGTCTGGCCGAACAGCCAGTAAAGACGGTACTTAACATTATCGAAAGCCAGGTCAATATTCACTTCCTGTACAGTCAACAGCTCATTGGAGCTGAGCGCCGCGTGAGCGTGCAAGCCGTAGACCAACCCCTGAGTGGGGTGCTGCATTCCTTGTTTGACCCACTCAACATTAAGTACGAAGTGGTGGCCAGCGGCATTTTGTTGGCCCCCCTAACAATAGCGGCTACACCCGCAGTGCTTGCCGCCGAAGTGCCCATCAGCGGCCGGGTGCTCGACGGCGATGGGCAGCCCATGGCGGGCGCCACCGTGCTGGAGCAGGGCACCAACAACGGCACCGGCACCGACGGCAACGGCAGGTTTTCGCTGCGTGTGCAGCCGGGTGCCACGCTGATTATTTCGGCCATTGGCTTCAAAACCCAGCAAATTGCAGTTGGCACCCGCGAGTACATTGAGGTGCGCTTGGTAATGAGTGCCACCGACCTGACCGACGTGGTGGTGGTGGGCTCCCGCGGCCTGCCCCGTACCGATGTGGAGCGCCCCTCGCCCGTCGACGTGCTCAACGCCCGCGAGCTGCAGGCCACCGGCCAAGTCGATTTGGGTCAGCAGGTGCAGTTCAACTCGCCCTCCTTCAACTCGGCCAAAACCGGCGTGAACGGCGTGGCCAACTACGCCGACCCGGCCACACTGCGCGGCCTCTCGCCTGACCAGGTGCTGGTGCTGGTAGACGGCAAGCGCCGCCACCAGTTTTCGGCCCTGAACCTGAACGTGACCGTGGGCGCCGGCACCGTGGTTACCGACCTGAACGCCGTGCCGGCGCTGGCCATTGACCGCATTGAGGTGCTGCGCGACGGCGCGGCGGCCCAGTACGGCTCCGACGCTATTGCCGGTGTAATTAACCTGGGGCTGAACAAGAGCACGGGCATCGCCACGGTGCGCACCCAGTACGGCATCACTAAAGAGGGCGACGGTGCCCAGTACCTGGCCGGCGCCAACTACGGCCTAAAGCTGGGCAAAACCAATCCCGGCTACCTCAACATGACGCTGCAGTACCAACGCCAGGAGCAAACCAACCGCAGCGACAACTACGTGGGTGGCATCTACACGCCGTTTCCGGCGCTGCCCGCCCAGCCCTCGGCCACCCAGATTGCGAATGAAAACCGGATTCGGACTGAAAGAGGCAATATATACCCACAGGTTGGGCAGCCTTTCAGTGTAGGGGTGTACGGCAGCAACCAGGCCAATATCTACCAGGGATTCTATAATTTTGGGCTACCAATAGGCGGAACTGGCTGGTCGATTTACAGCTTTGGCGGGGTGTCGCGCAAGGACATCCTGGCCTATGGTTTCTTCCGCAACGCCCAGCCCAACAACGTAAACTTCAGCCCCCGGCATCCCAACGGCTACCTGCCCGAGCTGCCCGGCCGCAGCGACGACTACTCGGCGGTAGTAGGCCTTAGCCGCAAGCTGGTTGGCGGCTGGAACTTGGACTTCAGCACCGGCTACGGCTACAACTACCTCGATTTGTTTGCTAACAAAACCGCCAACCCGTCGATGGGGGCCGACTCGCCCACCGATTTCTACGTGGGCCGCAGCGCCTTCGGCCAGAGCACGAGCGAAGTGAACGTGTCGCGCAACTACGCCGGCCTGTTCGGCACCAAGTCGTTCAACGTGGCTTTGGGCAGCCAGTTCCGGGTCGACCGGTTTGAGTTGGAGCGGGGCAGCCCGGAGTCGTACTTCGTGGGCCCGTTTGCCCTGGCGGCGCCGGCCACGCCTACTTCCCCCGCGCGCACCGCCAAGGCCCCCGGCTCGAGCGGTCGACCAGGTATTGCGCCCGACGACGAAACCAACACCACCCGCTCCAACGTGGGCGTGTACGTCGACGTAGAAAGCGACCTCAACGAACGGCTGCTGCTGACCACGGCCCTGCGCTACGAGAACTACTCGGATTTTGGCAGCAACATTTCGGGCAAGTTTGCCTCCCGATTTAAGATTACCGAGGGCATCTCGCTGCGCGGCTCCATCAACCGCGGCTTTCGGGCCCCGTCGCTGCAGCAAACGTTCAACAGCGTGACTACTTCCACCGTGCAAAGCGGTGAGATTGTGCAAACCAAGCAGCTGCGCAACAACGACCCCCGGCTGGTGCCGCTGGGCGTGGCCGCTCCCAAAGCCGAAACCTCCTGGAACTACAGCGTGGGCGTGGCCGCCAAGCTTACCGAGAACGTGCTGTTTACCCTCGACGCTTATCAAATTGACATCGCCGACCGCATCATCAACAGCGAGCGGCTGATTAAGGGCAGCGCTGCTAACAACACGGGCATCCGGGCCCTGCAAACGCCCGCTTTCGCGAACATCAGTGAAATCCGCTTCTTCACCAATGCCATCGACACCCGTACCCGCGGCATCGACCTGGTGACGACTTACAAAACCGATTTCAGCGAGCGCAGCCGCCTGAGTGCCAGCCTGGCCCTGACTTTCAACGCCACCAACATTGTGGCCACCCGCAACACCCCGGCCGAGCTGCAAGCCGGCACCCCCAACCGTATTTTGCTAATTGACACCGTGAGCATCGGCCTGATTGAGCGGGCCCAGCCGCGTCAGAAAGTGCTCCTCTCCGCTACCTATACGCTGGGCAAGTTCAGCATCACGCCCCGCGCCTCGTATTTCGGGTCCGTGACGGCCTTTGAGAAGCCAGTGGCCACGGCTGCCCGCCCCAACCCGCCCCACATCAGCCAGAAGTTCGCTGGTAAGACTCTCTACGACCTGGCCTTGGTGTACAACCCTGCCCGCGTGGTATCGGTGACGCTGGGTGCCAACAACATCACCAACGTGTACCCCGATAAGGTGGACGCTGCCCGGTTTGCCAGCTATTCCAATGGCGAAATCCCTTATTCGCGCAACGTGGCGCAGTTCGGCTTCAACGGCGCGTACTACTACACCAACGTGACGCTGACGTTTTAACGAAACACTCGGAAGCACAACACTCCCAACCCTATGACAAACCTGGTTCTGCTGCTGGTGTGCCTGGGGTTGGGAGCGGCGCTGCGGCGCTGGCGGCTGGTGCCGCCTGGCTCGCACGTTATTCTCAATCAGGTGCTCATTGCGGTGCTGCTGCCGGCGCTCACGTTTCTGCACTTGGCGGAGGCGCAGCTCGACCAGCGATTTTTGCTGCCCATGCTCATGCCCTGGCTGATTTTTGGGGCCGGCTGGCTGTTCTTTGCAACGCTGGGGCGGCACCTGGCCTTGCCCCGCGGCACCGTGGGCGCCCTGATTCTGACGGGTGGGATTAGCAGCGTGTCGTTTGTGGGGTTTCCTATTTTTGAGCTGCTCTACGGCAAAGCCGGCCTGGAAATGGGCATCGTGATGAGCCTGGGCGGCTCGATTTTGATTTGCGTGACGCTGGGCGTGGTGGTGGGCTCGTGGTACGGGGAAGCCCGGCCTTCGTGGCGCACCATGGGCGCCAACGTGCTGCGGTTTCCCCCGTTTCTGGCCTTTGTGCTGGCCGTGGGAGCCAATGCGGCAGGCTACCGGCACCCGGCGCTGGTGCGGGGCGTACTAGAGCGGCTTGCTTCGCCGTTTCCGGTTATTGCCCTGCTTTCGGTGGGCTTGCAAATGCGCCTGGTGGTGCCCCGGGCGCAGGTGCGGCTGCTGAGTCTCGGGCTGGGCTACAAGCTGCTGCTGGCGCCTTTGCTCGTGTGGGCCGTGTACCAGGGCCTGGCCCAGCGGCACGGCTTCACGGTCGACCTTTGCGTGCTGGGCGCCGCCATTGGCCCCATGAACACCGCAGCGGCCGTGGCCGACCGCTACGGCCTCGACCCAGCCCTGGCCGCCCAGATGGTGGGCCTGGGCATTCCACTCTCGCTGCCGCTGCTGGCCCTGCTGGGCTGGTGGCTGAATTAGTTGTCCGTTGCTCGTTGTCCGTTGTCAGCTTGTGCTGATTATTGCCAGCGTCGGAAACCTGACCCCAATCTATTAGCAACAGACCACTAACAACGGACAACTAGCAACGAATAATTAGCAACTATTATGACATTACAAAAACTCACCCGCAACCTCACCCTTTGGGTGTTGCTAGCCATAGTGGCCGGGGCGCTGCTGGGGCATTTTGAGCCGGCCACCGCCGTGAAGATGGAATTTCTGGGCAAGCGCTTCATCGACGTGGTGAAGCTGTTTATCAACCCCATTATCTTCCTCACCATCACCTTGGGCATCAGCACCATGGGCGACCTCAAAAAGGTGGGTCGCATTGGGGGCAAGGCCCTTATATATTTTGAAGTTGTGACCACCCTGGCCCTGCTCATTGGGGTGGTGGTGGCGGCCGTGGTGCGGCCCGGCGATGGCGTAGCCGTGGGCAACCTGAGCGGGGCAGCCGTGGGCGAGTACACCAAGCGGGCCGGTTCGTTCTCCTGGGGCCACTTTCTGGCCGACAACCTCACCTTGCAGGTGCTCATCATCGCCATTATCCTGGGTGTTGCGCTCAGCAAATTTGCCGGCCGCAAGCCCGTCATTCACGTCCTGAAAACCGCCTCGAAATACGTGTTCCGGGGCCTGCACTTCGTGATGTTGCTGGCGCCCATCGGGGCATTTGGCGGCATGGCCTACACCATTGGCAAGTACGGCATTGCCACGCTGCTGCCGCTGGGCAAGCTCATGGTGACGGTGTACCTGACCATGGCGGTGTTCATTTTCCTGATTTTGGGCGGCATTCTGCGCTACGCGGGCATTGGCATGTGGTCGTTTCTCAAGTACATCAAGGCCGAGCTGCTCATTGTGCTGGGCACTTCCTCGTCGGAAGCCGGCCTGCCGGGCCTAATGGAAAAGCTGGAGGGCATGGGCTGTGCCCAGCCGGTGGTGGGGCTGGTGGTGCCCACGGGCTACTCCTTCAACCTCGACGGCACCACCATCTACCTTTCGCTGGCCACGCTGTTTCTGGCCCAGGTGTTCAACGTTGATTTATCGACCGGCCAGATTATTACCATGATGGGCATCTTGATGGTAACCAGCAAGGGCGCGGCCGGCGTGGCGGGCAGTGGCTTTGTGGTGCTGGCCAGCACACTCACGGCCATGAAGGTGATTCCGGTGGAAGGGCTGGCCCTGCTGCTGGGCGTCGACCGATTCATGTCGGAGGCGCGCTCCATCACCAACTTCATCGGCAACGGCGTGGCCACCATATTTCTGGCCCACAACGAAGGCGCCCTCGACCACGACATGGCCGAAGCCGTGCTGGGCAAGCGCCTGAAACCCCTGCGCCTGCGCTTCCGGCGCCGCCGCAACCTGAGCAGCGGCGAATACCTGGGCGAAGTAGCCGAGGAAGTGGCCGAAAAAGCCGAGCCGCAGTAGCGTGTAGTCGCGCGACCGTGCCCGGTAGGGACTCTGCAGTTCGCGTCTCTACGCCTTCCACCAAACTCGAAATGCGCGGGGACGCGAACTGCAGAGTTCGCGCGGCTGCCCGACCTTTGCGCTTGTGGAACCCTCAACCCTGACCCAGGCCAAACCGCGCCCCGCCCCTACCCGCCCGCCCATTCGCTTCGACCGCAACGAGCTGGCCGGCGCCTTTGGCGACCTGGGCACCGACTTGCCGCTGCTCATCGGCGTCATTGCCGCCTCGGGTGTCGACAGCGCCGGGGTGCTCATTCTGTTCGGGCTGATGCAGGTGTTTTCGGGGCTGTGGTACCGCATGCCCATGCCCGTGCAGCCGCTCAAGGCCTTTGCCGCGCTGGTCATTGCCCAAAAGATTCCGGGCCGCGTCATCTTTGGGGGCGGGCTGGCTATTGGGGTCAGCATGTTTTTCCTGTCCGTAACGGGGCTGATTGATGCGCTGGCGCGGCTGGTGCCCAAGCCGGTGGTACGCGGCATTCAGTTTGGGCTGGCCCTGCAGCTGGCCACGCTGGCCCTGAAAGAATACGTGCCTGCCGATGGAGTGCCCGGCTTTGCGCTGGCAGCCGTGGCTTTTGTGCTGACGGTGGTGTTGCTGGGCAACCGGCGCTGGCCGGCCGCGCTGGTCGTTATTACCTTGGGCGCGGCGTACGCGCTGGTTTTCAAGCTCGATTTAGCTACGGCGCAGCGCGCCATCGGCCTGCACCTGCCCTCCTGGCACGTCCCCCAAACGGCCGATATCCTCACCGGGGCCGTGCTGCTAGCGCTGCCCCAGATTCCGCTATCGCTGGGCAACTCGGTGCTGGCCACCCGCCAGATTGCGGCCGATTACTTCCCTGAACGCAACCTCACGGTGCGCAAAATCAGCTTTACTTACTCTTTAATGAACCTGGTGAGCCCCTTTTTGGGTGGCTTTCCGGTGTGCCACGGCTCGGGTGGCATGGTAGGCCACTACACCTTTGGGGCCCGCACAGGCGGCTCGGTGGTGATATACGGCGGCTTGTTTTTGGTGCTGGGCTTGTTCTTCAGCCAGGGGTTTCAGCAAGTGGTGCAAATTTTTCCGCTGCCCATTCTGGGCGTGCTGCTGCTATTTGAGGCCCTGACGCTGGCTACACTACTACGCGACATCAGCGGGCGGCCCGCCGACTTGCTGGTGGCGCTGCTGGTGGGCCTGCTCTGCGCTGGGCTGCCCTATGGCTACTTGGTGGGGCTGGTGGTGGGCACAGCTATATATTATGCCATGCAGCGCGGCTGGGTGGGGCTGGGGAGGTAAAGACAAGCGGCTTTATTCTTTTTCAATATTCCAATCATTAAGCTTTGGCAAACGGGTCGTATCAAGTTGGTCAACGCCGCTATTCCACTCTAAATTAAGCTCTTGCAGCTTTCGCAACCGGTGCAACTCATAAAGCTGATGCTCCAGCCCTTTAATAGTGCCGTTGTCTTTCAAGCTCAGCGAACGTAGTTTTCCTAAATAGTAAAGTGCAGTAATGTCCTCCAATTGGTTTCGGCGTTTCACATTCCAGAATCCATCCAAGCTCAGTTTTTCCAGATTCACCAACTGCTGAATCTGGGTAGGAAGGAACCGCAAATTGGTATTATCGAGGCCAAGGACCCGCAAGCTAGTAATGGCATTAACCGCCATTGGGTAATGGTTCAAATTATTATCACCCAAATTCAACTTGTTTAGCTGCCGAAGTTGCGCCACCCTTGGCGGGATGCTGTCGAGTCGGTTCCATTCCAAATTCAGTTCCTGCAAGCTATCCAAGGCAAAGACTACTTCGGGAAATGTGGTAAGACGGTTATAACCCAAATCCAGCCTCTTAAGGCGCTTCAGTTTGCGCATGCTTTCCGGCAAACTTTCCAGGTGATTTAAATGGAGATTGAGTTCTTTTAAATTGTAAAGTTCGCCCAACCGTTGGTATAGAGTATCAAGCCCGGTGTCTTTCCCGTTTCGCTTATCATACTGAATGGCATAGGTGACAAGGTCTAACGACTTAACCTTCGCGGGCTCTTTTAATGCCAGCCGCAAGTCGTCGTATTTGCCTTTGTAGTCAACTTTTCGGTCCTGGAAATAAGTAGAATCGTTGCGGAACCACAGGATGTCCTCGACCAGTACAGCCAGCTTTCCTTTAGGGTCGGCATACTTAAGGCTTATTTTTAGTCGATGTCCGGTAGCAGTGGAGGCTAAACGGGTGATGGTTCCGGTAATTTTTTGACGGCTCTCGAAATACCAAGTGCCTTTCAGGTACCCGGAAACAGTAGCCGCCGTCCCCGGAATGGCTACAAGCTGCCCCGCTGGTAGGTCATCTAATGCTTTTATCTTAATGAACACCGAGTTATCGCTCCACACATCACTGTGATTCGGAATGTCGAAATATCTTTCGTAGTGAAACAGTAGATAGCGCCCAGTGTCAATTTCAACGCCGCCAATCAGCTCGGCACCACTGATAGCAGTCGCTGTGTTAGTGTAATGCCCGGCTCTCGTCGCGGGATGCAGGAGTCTGCATGCAGGCATGAACCACATCAGGAATAAGCCAGTGCAGAGGAATCGAAACATACTAGAAGGAGCTACCCAATTTTAGGGTCAAGTTACTCCGTCGGCGGTGGCGCCTCGGCATTGCTCTTGCGCAGGGGCAGCTCGGGCACAAACAGCGTCATCAGAAAGGCCCCCGATACCAACAAAATGTTGACGAGGTACACCCGCGAGATGGCTTTTGAAAACGCGGCCCGCATCAGCGGCGAAGCGGCGGCGCCATTGGTGGCTACCGGCAAGTCCGGTCCCTCGCCTATTACCCTTTCCTGCACCGGCGTTAGCGGAGGGGTGCCCGCGGCAGGCAGGTATTGCGCCAGCGTGAAGGTGAGCACCGCGCCCAGCACTGAGGCCGTAATGGCTCCGCCAATCTGCCGGAAAAACTGGCTGGCCGAGGTAGCCTGCCCCAGCAGGTGCGGCTCGATGGCGTTTTGAATGGCCAGCGTGTAGAGCGGCATGGTGGGCCCCAGCCCGATGCCGCACAGCAGCAAATAGCCCAGCACCTGATAGTAGCTCACGTTTTCGGGCATGGTGGCCAGCAACGAGAGCCCCCCGAGCAGCACCACAATGCCCGCCAGCATCCAGCGCTTGTAGTGACCAAAGCGCGACACCATTTGCCCGGCCAACAGCGAGCCCGCCACCACGCCCATGGAGAGCGGAATGAGGCTGACGCCCGCCCGGGTAGCCGACGCCCCGAGCACGTTCACCATAAACAGGGGCTCGAAAATGATGATGCCGAGAAAGGCACCACCCAGCAGAAACAACGCAGCGTTGGCGGTGCGAAAAACCGGATTTTTGAATAGGCTGAAATCGAGAATGGGATTTTCGTGGCGCAGGCTGCGAAACACAAAAGCGACCAGCGAGGTCACCGCTACGGCCAGCAAGCCCAGCGTAAAGGGGCTGCTCCAGCCGTACACGGCTTTGTTGAGCTGCAGGGCCATCACCAGCGGTACCAAGCCCAGCATCAGCAGCACGGCCGAGAGGTAGTCGAAGGGCTTGGGCTGGCTGCGCGGGCGCAGGGCGGGCATTTGCGTCAGAATAAACCACAGGGCCAGCAGGCCCAGCGGCAGGTTCACGTAGAACACTAGTCGCCAGCCTTCCACGCCCGGAATTAGGTTGCTGCCGTGGTCGGTAAGAAAGCCACCGAGGAAAGGCCCCAACACCGACGAAGTACCGAACACGGCGCCCGTAAAGCCCTGGTAGCGGCCGCGCTCGGCGGGCGGAAACAAGTCGGCAATGATGATGAAGGCCATGGCAAACAGCCCGGCGCCCCCCAGGCCCTGCACGGCCCGGAATATGACCAGCTGGTTCATGCCATCGCCGATAAGCGGCAGGGGTCCAAACTCGCCGGCCAGCCCGCAGAGCATCGAGCCGATGAGGAAAATGATGACGGCCGTCACCTCAATCTTGCGGCGCGAGTACATATCGGCCAGCTTGCCATATATGGGCACTAGCGCCGTGCTGGCCACCAAATAGGCCGTGGCCACCCACGTAAACCGCTCCAGGCCGTTCAGCTCGTCCACGATGCGCGGCAGGGCTGTGGAAACAATGGTTTGATCGAGCGCACCGAGAAACATGGCTAGCAGCACGCCGGCAAACGTGAGCATCTTCTGGCGCTGGGCAAGGGTATTCGGCAAAGCAGCGGGGGTAATGAGTTGAAAGTGCTTGGCGGCCCGCGCTTGCCGGGCTGCCCGCTGAGAAATGTCGGACTTCTCCTACTCGTACTTACCTAAACATGTTACTTGCAGGCTGCCTTATTCCGCAGCCACAGGCAAGGCGGCGGGCACCAGCGCCGCAGGAACTGCCGCGCCGATGCGGCGCACCACCAACAAACTAAGCAAGTTGCCGACCACGGCCATGTAGCCCACCCATTCGAAATGCAAGAGGCTGCCACCGGCGGTTTTAACCACAATGAGCCCGGCCAAGTAGGCTGCCGTGCCCGCCGCTAACTGCTGCACCGATGAGTTCAGGCTCATAAAGGAGCCGCGCTGCTGGGGCGGCACCACGCTCGTGGCCAAGGCCGTGGCCGGCACAAACCGCCCACTGACCGCAAACAGCAGCGCCGCCAAAAACAGCACCTGCGGCAGCGGCGCGGGCGTGAGCCGGGTGAGCACCAACATCACCGGCAGGGTGGCGAGCGTGAACAGCGTGAACACCGGAACTTTGCCGTAGCGGTCAGACAGCCGCCCTGCCAGCGGCGAGGTAACGAGCGTGACGGCCCCGCCCACCAGGTACACGTAGCTCAATTGCGCATTAGTGAAGCCCACGTTGCTTACCAAATAAGGACTCATAAAGGAAATAACGCTGAAATGCCCCAGCATCATCAGGGCCGTGAGCAGCAGGGCGAAGCGCACCGATGAGTTGCGGAACAGCCCGAATACCGCCGCGGCCCGCTCGCCAAACGGCACCGCCCGGGGTCCGATGTGCCCGCGCATGTCAGGCATCACGAAATAGATAACCGCCCAAATAATCAAGCTCAGCCCGCCCAATACGAGGAAGGGCAGGTGCCAGGAGAAGTGGCTGGCCAAGTACAGGCCCAGCGGCACGCCCACCACCGAAGCCACCGAAAACGCTCCCATCACAATGCCAATGGCCTGCCCCCGGCGACTTTCAGGCACCGCGTCGCCTACGGTGGCCAGCACCAGCGAGCCCAGCACCCCACCAAATGCTCCGGTGAGCACCCGCGCCGCCACCAGCCAGCCGTAGCCTGGCGCCAGGGCGCACGCCACTGTGCCCAAGCCAAAGCCCAAGTACAGGGCCAATAGCGCCGTTTTACGGTTGAAGCGGTCTAGGAAAAAGGCCGCTGCCAAGCCCGTAGTCCCCGCACTAAAAGTATAAGCCGAGATAACCATCCCAAACTGCCTGGGGCTAATGCCGAGCTGCGGCATCAACTGCGGTCCCAGCGGCATCATGATAACAAAGTCCAGGATGTTGGTGAACTGCACGGCCGCGAGCAGGTATAGCAGCAATTTCTCTTGTTTCATAGCGGTGCCCGTGTGAGCATAAATAGCAGCAATAACCGGATGGCCACGGACTTGTTGGGTGGCAGAATGTGAATACCCCAACACGGTCATGCTGAGCGCAGCCGAAGCACCTCGCGTGCAGTAGTAAACCAATTGACAGGATTACTACCACACGCGAGGTGCTTCGGCTGCGCTCAGCATGACGTTGTTCGTTCATCAACTGAACCGTTTTCCGCAAGTCTTCTATTCCAACGCCCTTACAGCAGCGAGCGAATCCAGCCGCCATCTACGGCAATCGAGCTGCCGGTGATGTAACTGGCGCGCTCGGAGCACAAAAAAGCCGCCAACGCCGCAAATTCGCGGGGCTCGCCCAGGCGCCGCATCGGGATTTCGGCCTCCCAGCGGGCAGTTGCGTCAGCGGCCGAAATGCCGTCGCGGGCGGCCACGGTATCGGCCAAGCTCACCACGCGCTCGGTGCGGGTGTAGCCTGGCAGAATGTTGTTGACGGTGATGCCAAATGGGGCTACTTCGTTGGCCAGCGTGCGGGCCATGCCGGTCACGGCAGCCCGCAGGCTATTTGAGAGCAGCAGGTTATCTACTGGCTGCTTGGCCGCAATGGACGTCACGTTGAGAATGCGGCCCCAGCCCCGCTCCTTCATGCCGGGCAGCACGGCGCGCGTGAGCTCCACCACGCTGGTAAGCAGCAGGTGCGTGGCCGACTCCCACATTTCGCGGCTCAGGGTGTCGAAAGTGCCGGCGGGTGGCCCGCCGGCATTCGTGACGAGGATATCGACGCGCCCGAACCGGTTCATGGCGGCCTGCACCACGCGGGCCACGTCGGCGGGGTCGGCTACATTAGCCGCCACGCCGAGCACGGGCACGCCGTGGGCTGCCGTGATGGCGGCGCAGGCTTCCTGCAGCGCTTCATCGCCGCGGGCGCAGAGCACCAGCGAGGCCCCTTCGGCAGCCAGTTCTTCGGCCACAGCGCGGCCCAGGCCCTTGCTGGCGGCGGCCACCAGGGCAATTTTTCCTTTTAATCCGAGGTCCATGGGCTATTTCTTGCGCAGGTAGTCGTCGGACTTGTCCAACCAGTCCTGGCGGGGCGGGCTGAAGATATCCACGTCGAGCGTGTCTTCAATGGCTTCGGCCTTATGGGGCACATTGGAGGGAATGTGGAGCACCTCGCCCACTCCCACCACAATCGGCTCGGCATCTTCCGAACCTATCCAGAAGCGCAGGGCGCCTTCCAGGATATAGGTAATCTGCTCGTTTTCGTGCTGGTGCAGGGGCACGATGCAGCCTTTTTTCAGATAAACGTGGGCCAGCATCACTTTATCGCCGGTGATGAGGCGGCGCGAGAGCTGGTCCGACAGCTGCTCTTTCGGCATGTCTTCCCAGCGGTACTGGGTTACTTGTTGGGTGTCTTCCATGTGATTGGGATGGGTTTTGGTTGTTTGGATTGTAGGCAGGATTTCGGCGCTCAAGAACGTCATGCTGAGCTTGTCGAAGCATCTCTACTGCGATACTAACTCAAATGTTAGGATTACTCACGCGGTAGAGATGCTTCGGCAAGCTTAGCATAAAGGTCATTATTCTTTGGCCGCCCAGCTATGCTCACCTACACCCGCACCCGACTCGCTACCGCCGATACGCACAAGCCCATAAACGCAATAAACACAAACGACACCCGCAGGCTGGTGGCTCCCGCTACCAGCCCAATCACCGGCGGCCCCAGCAGAAACCCCAGAAACCCAATGGTCGATACCGAAGCCAGGGCCATGCCGGCCGACATATGAGTTGACCGGCCCGCGGCGCTGTACACCAGCGGCACCACCGCCGACGTGCCAAACCCCACCAGCAGAAAGCCAAACACCGCCGTGCCCAGCGTAGGCAGCAGCACAGCAATGGCCAGGCCCGTAGCCGTGAGCAGGCCGCACAGTTGAATCACGCGCCGGGCACCCAGTCGTTCGGCCAGTTTATCGGCCCCGAAACGACCCAGGGCCATGGTGCTCATGAATGCCGTGTATCCCGCTCCCACCCAGTCCTTATCGGCCTGAATCACCTTTTTGAAGTACACGCCGCTCCAGTCGAACATGGCGCCCTCGCAAATGAGGGCGCAAAAAGCAATGGCGCCCAGGCCCAGCAGCTCCTTATCGGGCTTAACGAAAATGGGCTGGTTGGGGTCGACGTTAGAATCTTGGCGCACGGTGTAGCCGGCGCTCACCACCAAGCCAGTGCCAATGAAGAGCGCAATCAGCAGGAAGTGCACGCCCGGGGGCACGGCCCGCCCTATCATAAACGAGCCGATGGCAGCGGCTACAAAGCCCGCCAGGCTCCACAGCCCGTGAAAGGAAGCCATGATGGGCTTGTGCTTGTACAACCGCTCCACCCCCACGGCCTGGGTATTCACCGAAATATTGGTTAGGTTGCCGCCCACGCCAAACAGCATCAGGCACGGCAGCAACTGGTAGAGGCTGCTTGCCCAGCCCAGGCCCACCAGGGCCACCGCGTAGAGCACCACTCCCCAAATCACCACCTTGCGGCTGCCTTCTTTGGCCACCAGCCACCCGGTAACGGGCAATGAGAGCAGCTGGCCGATGGGCAGCGCCAGCAGCACCAGGCCCAGCTGCGCTTCGGAAATGCCCATGCGTTGCTGGATGCTGGGAATGCGCGAGGCCCAGCTGGCAAAGCACAAGCCCAACAGAAAAAACAAGGCACCCACGGCCACTCGATGGGCTTTCCGGGAGATGGGCCGGGCAGTTGCAGTCAACGAAACCATAATTCACTATCCTCAGCGCGGCGAGCAACGCCCGGCGCCGGAGCCACAAAAATACAAGCTCCCCCAACGCCCGCCGGCGGCAGGAAGTTGCTGCCCCAGAGGCCTCGCCCCATTTTTATGTATTCAGCTTCGATTCGCTGCTCGCAAAGGCGCCGTCTCTAACGGGTAATGGGCTAATGGGCGCAGACATAAAACTGCGTTCATTAGCCCATTACCTGATTCTATGCGCCCGCCCGGCCAAAAAGCGCTGGCTGCCTGCTGAGTATCGGCACCGACTTAGTGGAGGTGTAGCTTGTGTTGCAAATCCGACTTGATTTGAGTGGTTATCTCACGCAGGAGCAGTGCCAAGGCTTCCACCAGCGGCGGCAGGGCCACGGCGTCGAAGCCGCCTCCCCACTGGTCGAGGGCTTCTACCGGGGCCAGCATGTGCAGGGCACCGAGATGCACGAGGCTCGGCCGCAGGGTATGCGCCGCGGTTTTTAGCAGCGTTATGTCGCTGTCGTTCAGGCCCTGGCTCAGCTGCTCAATGGCTTCTTCGCAACTTTCTACAAAAGTTTGCAGCATGAAATCGACAAATGACTCGTCGCCCTGACCTGCTTTCAGCAGTTCGCCCACATGATACAGCTTGGCCTTGGCAGCCGGTGCAGCTTGCAGCACCAAGGGCAGCACAGCTGCCGCCGGGGCAACGGCCTGTCCCTGTGGCAGCACCCACTTGCTGAGCATTCTCAGCAGCTCTTCTTCTTTAAAAGGCTTGGTGAGGTAATCGTTCATGCCCGCCACCAGGCACTTTTCGCGCTCCCCGTTGATGGCATTGGCGGTGAGGGCCACAATGGGCGTAGTCAGGGCGAGCTGCTGGCGCAGGAGGGCTGCGGCGGCGTATCCGTCCATCACCGGCATCTGAATGTCCATCAAAATGAGGTCGAAGCGGTGTTGCTGGGCTAGCTGCACGGCCATGACGCCGTGCTCAGCCTCGACTACCTGCACGTGGGCATGGCTCATGAAGGTCTTGGCAATCTGGCGGTTGAACCGGTTGTCTTCCACCAGCAGCACCTGCTTGTTGCGCAGGCCCTGGCGAACGGGGCTATCGGGCGGCAACACCTCTTTGGGCGGCAGGTCGTGGGCCGAGCCCACGGCCAGGTGCAGCACAAAGCGCATCAGCGTGCCCTTATTTTTTTCGCTTTCCAGCTCCACGTCGCTGCCCATGAGCTGCAGCAGGTTGCGCGAAATACTAAGCCCCAGCCCCGTGCCGCCAAACTTGCGGGTAACGGACGAGTCTTCCTGGCTGAATTCCTGAAAGATTTTCTTCACGAACTCCGGGTCGATGCCCACGCCCGTGTCCGTCACCTCAAACACCACGTCGCCGCTGCCCGGGTCGGGGCCAGCCACAAACTCGCAGGAAATGCTCACGCATCCGCTCTCCGTGAACTTGATGGCGTTGCCGGCCAGGTTCAGCAGCACCTGCCGGATGCGGTAGGGGTCGCCGAGAAATACATCGGGCACACCGGGCGCCACCCGGGCGTCCAGGCACAGGCTTTTTTCTTCGGCCTTGTAGCGCAGCGTTTGCTCTATCTCGCTTAGCAGCTGCCGGGCGTCGAAGCCCATCCGCTCCAGCTTCATCTTGCCAGCCTCCAGCTTCGAGAGGTCGAGAATGTCATTGATGATGACCAGCAAGTGCTCGGCCGAGGTGGTAATGGCCTGCCGGTAGCTGTCTTGGTCGGGCGCCAGGGGTGTTTTGGCCAGCAGCTGGCTCATGCCCAGAATGGCGTTCATCGGCGTGCGAATCTCGTGGCTCATGTTGGCCATGAAAATCTCGCGGGCCCGCACGGCCGACTCGGCCGCCACCTTGGCGTGGCGCAGGGCCTGCTCGGTTATCACGCGCTCGGTGATGTCGATGCCGTAGGCCACAATCAGGTGCAGGCTGCCGTCGGGGTGGAACACGGGCTGCAGGCACCGGTATTGGTAGCGGGGGCCGTCGGGGTGGACGGAGTTTTCCTCGAACGTGACCAGCTGGCGCTGCTGGGCGGCTTGATTGAGGTGCAGCTCTCGTTCCTGAGCAAGGGACAGCGGAAGGTTGTAGCGGGCGCAGTAGTCGTAGTTGTCTTTGCCCACTATCCATTCACGGGCGGCGGGGTCTTCTATACTGCTGGTGTTGACAAACAGAAAGCGGAACTGGGCATCGAACACGGCGACGTCGCAGGGCATCTGGTTGAGTGTAAATTCATAGAACGAGCGCTGCTTGGCCAGCTTTTGCTCTATTTGCCAGCTTTGGGTGATGTCGGTACCGGTGCCCACCACCATGCGCAGGGAGCCATCGGTCGCAAACACGGGGATGCACTGCCGCAGCATGCGCCGGGGGCCGTTGGGCGAGGGCAGGGTTTCTTCCCAGCTGACTTCGGCGCGCGACTTCACTGCCTGCTGAAACCCCTGGCGGCGCTTCACGGCCAGCTCCACCGGCCGGTTGCGGTGGGCGCAGTACTCAAAGTCGTCCTTGCCCACTACCCAGGCCCGCAGAGCGGGGTCGGAGAAGCATTGGGCGTTGATAAATTGATAGCGGTGGTCGGCGTCGAAAGCCGCCACTTCCACCTTCAGGTTGTTGAGAATGGTCTGGTAGAAGTCCTGCTGGTCGGCCAGGCGCTGCTCCAGGGCTTTGGACAGGGCCTGGTAGTGGGCCGTGCGCTGGTGCTGTTTGGTTACGTCGCGGTAGCTTACCAAGTGGTGCTCCATGTGGCGCTGGTCTTCGTCGTTGAGCACGAGATAGTCGCGCTCAAGTACCCGCCCATCTAACAAAATGAACTCCTCGTTCCAGGCAGCCTGGCCGGTCACCGTGACGGCGGTGGGCCGGGTCAGCGAGCCCGCCGGGTCCTGAAAGTGCTTCTTGATGGCAGCCGCAATGTCCAGGGGCTGGTTGGCTTGATCTTCGCCAGCCGGGGGCGGCACCAAGCCAAACAAATCGCGACACCCGGCATTGGTCGTCAGGGGCTGGCCGTCGCTATTGGTGAGCACCACGGCCCCGGGCAGCGCATTTACCAGCGCGGTAAAAAGAGCTTTCTGCGACCGAATTTCGGCCTGCGCTTCGGCCAGGGCCCGTTGTAATTCTGCAATTTGCTCTTCCGCTGAAGCCTCTGCAATTCCCTGTACTTCGGGGGGAGTGTTCAGCTTAGTAACGGAAATAATTGATGGGTAGATAAGGGTCATAGACTAAAAAAAATACCAATAGAGAATCATAGCAAAGATATTACCGTAGGCAGATACATTAGACTTAAATAGTTGATATTATACCCAGAATAAATGAGAACTACTTTATAAAAATTAGCCACTGCAGCAAGCATCAGCATATACTGCAATTACTTGAAGCTCCGGCTTGCTGTGCCCTGAAGTTCTGAATCCCGGCTAGCCTCTAAGCAGCAGACGCGTTTGCTGCCGGTGGGCATTATTGTAATTGTTCACTCTTCTGCTTCCTTATGAACCAGCCTGACCGCAACAAGCAAGCAGCCGTTGTTTTTTACGAACTAATGTTCAACGACTGCAAGCCCGCCGAAGCGCTGGCCCAATACGCCGGCGATGAATACACGCAGCACAACCCGCACGTGCTCGATGGAAAGCAGAGATTTATTGAATATTTCCTACGAATGCAGGCCTAATACCCCGGCAAGCGCGTGCGGGTGGTGCGCGCCGTGGCCGAGGGCGACCTCGTGGTGGTGCACTGCCAACAAAGCTGGCCCGGCGACCACGACTACGGCGGAATGGACATCTTCCGCTTCGATGCCAACGGCAAAATAGTGGAGCACTGGGACGTGCTGCAAGTAGTGCCGGACGCCGCGTAGCACGGCAACGGCATGTTGTAAGGACAGACTCCGGGCTGTATTTTACAGCAGCCTAGCCAGTTCGCGCTGGTACAGGGAGTTGTCGGTCATGCCGTTGTGCCCTTCCCCCGGCAGCACAATCAGCTGGTCTTCGGGCTTGAGCAATGCCTTTAGCTTCAGCGAAGACTCGTAGTAAATCACTTCGTCCTGGTCGCCGTGGAACAGCACCACGGGCGCTTTCACCTGCTTGATAAGTTCGTTGGTGGGCAAGGGATAACGCACCAAAAAGCCCGGCACAAACGGGTAGAGGTGCGTGGCCAGGTCGCGCAGGCTGAAATACGGTGCCTGCAGAATCAATAGCTTCGGGCGTTGCTGCGCAGCCAGCCAGGTGGCCGGGCCGGTGCCCACGGAGTAGCCCAGTATCACGGTCTGGCTTTCGGGGTATTCCGGGAGCAGGTGCTGGTAGGCGGTTTGTACATCACTCAAGAGCTGCTGCTGGCTGGTGATTTTGCCCTCGCTTTTGCCGTAGCCCCGGTAGTCGAGCATGAACACGTGGTAGCCCAGGCGGGTGTAGGTGTCCGCGGCCTCGCCCCAGCTATCGAGGGCGCCGCCGTTGCCATGCAGGTAGAACACCAACCCTTTGGACTGGGGCGCCCGAAACAGCAGGCCGTGCAGACGGGGCCCGTCCGGGGTAGGAATCCAGCGCTCCTCAAAGTCCCCCGAGAACCGAAATTCATAGTCGGCCCGCAGCTGGTTGGGGAAAAACAGGAGGCTTTCTTGCTTGAAGTACAGCACGCAGCACAAGGCCACGTAGAGCACCAGAACGATGCTGAAAACGAGGAGCAGAGCTTTCATGAGCGAAGGGCTAGTAACCGATGCCGGTCTCCGCAAGTACGGTGCTCCTCGATACTTGGCTACCCGCCAATAGTGGCCATGCTCTCGAAGCTGAGCTGGTGCAGGGGCCGCTGCCGCTCGGCCTCAAAGCCGTTGGCGGCCCGGTAGCGGAACGCCGTGGAGAGCGCCGTCGTGATTTCGGCATCGCTGGCGCCACCGCGCAGCAAGGCACGCACATCGAGCACGCCCTGGTCGTAGAGGCAGGTTTTGATACCGCCTTCGGCCGTGAGGCGCAGGCGGTTGCAAGTGCCGCAGAAGGTGCGCGAATACGCCGCAATGATGCCCACGCGCCCCTTGTGCCCGGCAATGGTATAGTCTGACGCCGTGGCGCCGGCCGCCAGGGCCACGGGCGTTAGGGCGCCGAAATGCTCCTCCAGGTGCTGGCGAATGCGCACGTGGTTCCAGGGCAGCGAGGCCGGGCCGGCTTCGTGGCTGCCACCGTTGAAAGGCATCTCTTCGATAAAGCGCACATCTACGGGCAGCGAACGGCTGAGGTCGGCCAGCGGAATGAGGTCGTTGATGTTCTGCCCGTCCATCACCACGGCATTTATTTTCACCTGAATACCAGCCTCCAGCAGCGCATAGAAAGTATCCATAACACGCGGCAGCTCGTCGCGCCGCGTGATGCTGGCGAAACGGGCGCGGTCCAGGGTATCGAGGCTGAGGTTGACGGCTTTTACGCCCAATCGGGCCAGGTCGGGCACATGCGGGGCGGTGAGTACGCCATTGGTGGTCAGGCTAATGTCGTTGATGCCGGGCAGCTGGGCCAAGCGCTCCATGAAGGGCACCAGGTCGCGCCGCACAAACGGCTCGCCACCGGTCAGGCGCACCTTGCGCACGCCCAGCGCGGCCAGCAGGCCGGTGAGGCGAAGCATCTCCTCGTAGCTGAGCAGGGCGTGCTTGGGCATGTACTTGATGCCTTCTTCGGGCATGCAGTAGAAGCAGCGCAGGTTACAGCGGTCCGTCACGGCCAAGCGCAGGTACTCTAGCGGCCGGCCGTGCTGGTCGTAAAGAGTGGAAGCCCCGCCGGTGGCCGCAGATGGAACAGTTGATAGCACGTTTATCACCAAATTTGTAGGGCTGTACGTAAGACAGCCGGCTTGCGCTAAACCCTCAAGGACCCAAAGGTGTTCAAGTGCCGAACGCAGCAATGGCTTCGAAAGCCTGATTGCACCGGTTTTCGCTCAAAATTTACGCCGAAGATATGTCTTTAAAAGTCTCCCTATACGGCATTACCCGCGACATCGTGGGCACGTCTGTCATTGAACTGCCAGCCCCCGCCCCCGCCACAGTAGGCGAACTACTGATTGAAATGCGTCGGCAGTACCCTGCCCTGGGCGAGCTACGCAGTTGCGCTGTGGCCGTGAATAATGAATATGCGGGCAACGACCAGCCCCTGCACACGGTCGACGAAATTGCACTTATTCCACCGGTAGCCGGCGGCTGATTGTCAGTTAGCAATTAACATTTAACCTTGACCAATGAACGGTCAGCCATGAGATTCGGGCAACTCATGGCCGATTGAACTCCTGTTAACTGCTGATTGCTGAATTGCCCATTGTTAAATGCTAAACGCTGATTATTAGTTGACTCCCCACCTCGCCATCACCGACCAACCCATAGACGTGGCCGCCGCCCTGGCCGCCGTGCAAACCGATGCCGCGGGCGCCGTTAACGCCTTCATCGGTACGGTGCGCAACCAATCGGGCGGCCGCCCGGTGCGCCGCCTGCACTATGAATCCTACGACAGCATGGCCCTCACCCAACTCGGCCACGTGGTGGCCCAGGCTGTGGAGCGCTGGCCCATGCTACAGGAAGTGGCCGTGGTGCACCGCAAAGGCACCCTGGAGCTTGGCGACGTGGCCGTGGTAGTGGCCGTGGCCACGCCCCACCGTGCCGAAAGCTTCGCCGCCTGCCAGTTTATTATCGACACGCTTAAGCAGGTGGTGACGATTTGGAAGCGCGAGGAATACGAGGACGGCACGGAGTGGGTGGCGGCGCATCCGTAGCACGGCTAGAAACAATAAAAAGCCCGGTTCCTGCGCAGGAACCGGGCTTTTTCAGTGAAGCTACCTTGACAGCAAGCAACTTTACTTACTGCCGATGAGGTAGCCGAGCGAGAGCTGGAACGCCGAGTGGCGGGCGTTTTTCAGGTCGCCATTGAAGTAGGTGTTGTTGTCGCTCTTCACAAAGTCGCTGAAGGCGCCGGTGTAGCGCAGGCTCAGGCTCAGGCCGCTGTTGGCCTGGTAGCCGACGCCGGCCACGTAGCCCAGCTCGTTGCGGTTGAGGCCGCTCACGTCGCGCTTGTTTTGAGACTCGCTGGTAGTAGGCGAGCCACCCAGGGCGGGCGTGGTGGTAACTTTGGTTTCGTCGTTGGCGCTGAGCAGGTAGGAGTACTGCGGACCGGCTTCGGCAATAAAGCCGCCAGCGTTGATTTTCAGCAGCAGCGGCACGTCGATGTAATTATAATTCACATTGCCTTCGCGCTTCTGCTTGGCGCCCAGCAAGCCGGTGTATTCGGTGGGCTTGTTTTCGAATCCCTTTTGCGAGTAAAGCACTTCGGGCTGCACCGAGAGGAAGCCATCGGCCAGCACGGGGATGTTGACCATTACGCCGCCCAGAAAGCCAACTTTGTTATTGAAAGTGTTTTCGTTTTTGACATTACCGGCCAGGTTAGAGTAGTTGGCACCGGCACGCAAACCCAAACGAACGTCCTGGGCCTGGGCCGAGGAGATGGCCGCCATGGCAAGCAGGGAGGCGACAAAGAATGCAGACTTTTTCATGGGAGTTAAGAGAGTGAATAAGATACTCGGGCCTGCCCCACTCGAAAAGTGTGCCAACCTGCACAGTAATGGAACTTTTAAGCGGCGGCAAGTTGTACGCACGCTCAAAAAAAGACGAATCAGGGCAATACCAAATAGGTTTTCAAAGACTTAGGATATTACGATTTGTTGAGGCAACATCCTTCCTGATTTGGCAGGCTAGCTCGCGGCTCGGGGCATCTGCGTCGGCTGGCCGGGCCAGAGCAGCGGCATTGCGCTGCCCTGGCGTTGGCACGTAGGCTCTCGCTAGCCGGCTTTCAGCTCCTGCGTCGCCGCTTCGCGCTCCTCGGGCGTGTTCACGTTGCGCAGCTCCTCGGGCACGGGCGGAGCCAGCAGCTCGATATCGGAATTAATCAGCGTCTTGCGGGGGCAGGAATACCCAAGTGCCAAAAAGCGCAACAGCTGCCCGTAGCTGCGCGGCTCCCAGATGGTTACGAGCGGCTCGGGAAAGTCATTCCAGGGGCTTTTGAGGGCCGTAGCTGCTCTGGCCGGCTGCCGGTTGGCCACCAGAAACTCCAGCGTGGTGCGCGTAAGGAAGGGCAGGTCGCAGGCCAGCACCAGCCACGCCGCGTTGGGGTCGGCCTGAAAAGCGGATAGCACGCCGCCCAACGGGCCGAGGTTCAGAAAGGTATCGGGCAGGGCTTTCAGGCCGGCGGGCAGGTTGGCGGCTTGGTCGGGACGGACGGACACGCGCACGTCGGGGCAAAACTCGCCGAGCAGCGCAGCGGTGTGCTGGCGCTGGTCGAGGCGGTGGTAGTGCAAGGCACCTTTGTCGGTTTGCATGCGCTCGCTGCGGCCCCCGGCCAGCACTAGGCCGCGCAGCACCGGCGCAGCCCGCAAATACCACTGACGAATGAACGAGGCCACGGCGGCCGTGTCGGCCAGGCGCAGAACGGGCGGCAGCGGGGCCTCGCTCAGGTGCTGGGCCAGCACGGCGGGCAGGTCGGTCTGGCCTTCGGCCAGCAGGATGAGGCGCACGTCGGTGAGGCGGTCAAGCTTTTTGTCGAGCGGTTTGCGCGGGTCCACAATCACGACCTGCTGGCGGGCCCGGAAGTGGTTGCCGTTCACCAGCACCACGCTTTCGTGGGCCAGCAGCTCGGGCTGGGTGAAGCGGTCGAGGGCGCGGGTAAGATTGAGTTGGCGGTAAGTTATTTTATCCACCAGCTCGGCCGAAAGCCCGTTTTCGGACACGTAGGGAGTAGGGCGGCCCGTGGTTTCGGGCGCCGCGTCAGCAGTTGCGGCATCGCCACTGGCGTGGTCGGCATCCACGTAAGCCACGCGCAGAGCGGGTGATAAGTGCGGCAGTAGCTGGGCCACCAAGGCCTGAATATCACCGCAGGGGGCGCCCAGAATGGCTAATTCATGCCGGCCAAACTCTCCCATATCGGGCCGAGCAAGTGCAGCGTGTTTGGTACGTTTTACGCTCGAGATTCTATGACTGTCCATGGCGGAATTTACAAATTTTCGGCACGATGAAAGTCCTGCTTGCCACCGGTTTTTTCCACAAGCTGCACGCTATCGATGGTAATGTCGTGCGAAAAGGCCTTGCACATGTCGTAGATGGTGAGGGCGGCCACGGTGGCGCCGGTTAGGGCTTCCATCTCCACGCCAGTGCGGCCTGTGACTATGGCCGTGCACTCCACGCGCAGGGCGTCGGGGCCGTCGGGCTCGATGGTGACTTTGCAATCATCGAGCCCCAGCGGGTGGCACAGCGGAATGAGCTCCGAGGTACGCTTGGCGCCCATAATGCCCGCCAGGATGGCCGTATGAATAACCGGGCCTTTGTGCGAAGGCATTTCGCCGGCCTGCACGCGGGCCATCAAGTCGGCGCCGAGCACAACGCGGCAGCGGGCGCGAGCCACGCGGCGAGTGGGTGGTTTGGCCCCCACATCGACCATGGTGGGCTGATTGGCGGCGTTGACGTGGGTAAAATTCTTGGTTAGCATAGAGTGTAGAGACGCATATTTGTGCCTAATCGTTGAACGAATAGCTCGTATAACAGCAACTGCGGTCACAAGGGTATTGATAGCTAACTCCTGCCACAGATTGTTTGACAAAAAAGAGCATCAGCAGCAGCTGTGCTTTTGCCTGTCACATCGTTCAGCGAAGACGCAAATATGCGTCTCTACTTTTTTTTGCGCCTTATGCTCACCGTTACCGAAGCCTTTGCCCGCGTGCTCGCCACCGCCTGCCCGCTCCCCCCAGAAACGGTGCCCTTGCCCCAAGCAGCCGGACGCGTCCTAGCTGAAAGCCTCACAGCTGACCGCGATTTTCCGCCCTTTAGTCGGGTGGCCATGGATGGCATCGCTGTGGTGCACGCCGCCTGGGCGGGCGGCCAGACGGAATTCGCCATCGAGCACACCCAATACGCCGGCGCACCGCCCCAGCCTCTGCTCAATGCTCAGGCGGCTGTGGAAGTGATGACCGGCGCGGTGCTGCCGCCCGGCACCGACGTGGTGATTCGCTACGAGGATATTCAGCTGGAAAATAACCGCGCCACCATTCAAATTCCACCGCCCAATGCCCCCGGCGTCAACATTCACCGCCAAGCCGCCGACCGGCGCTTGGGCGATGTGTTACTCGCGCCCGGCACCCGCCTGGGCCCCGCCGAGCTGGCCGTGGCCGCCACCATCGGCGCGGCCGAAATAAGCGTAACCCGCGCCGCCCGAGTGGCCGTCGTAAGCACCGGCGATGAACTGGTGGGCATCAGCGAAACGCCCTTGCCGCACCAGATTCGACGTTCCAACGCCTATGCGCTCCAGGCCTTGTTTGCTCAAGCCGGCGCCGAGGTGGCCCTGTTTCACCTCACCGATGAGCTGGCCTCCTTGCGCCAGGTCCTGGCCAATATTCTGGGCGCCGGCTTTGATGCGGTGGTGCTGAGCGGCGCCGTGAGCAAGGGCCGCGCCGACCACCTGCCTGGCCTGCTGCGCGAGCTGGAAGTGGTCGAAATCTTCCACGAAGTAAACCAGCGCCCTGGCAAGCCCATGTGGTTTGGGGCGCGGGCGGCGGGGCCGGTGGTGTTTGGCCTGCCCGGCAACCCGGTTTCGACCTTTCTGACGGCCTGCCGGTACGTGCGGCCCTGGCTGTGCGCCTGCATGCAGCCCACCGCTGCCGCAAAAACCGGCGCGGCGATTGATGCCCCCGCGCCGGCGGTGCTCACCGTTGACATTGTTTTTAAGCCCCAGCTGGCTCATTTTGTGCCCGTGCGGCTTACAGTGGATGCGGAAGGGCGGCGCCTGGCCACTCCCTTACGAGTAGGTGGCTCTGGAGATTTGGCAGGGCTCGTGGGCGCTACCGCCTTTTTGGAGCTGCCACCGGAGCCAGTGGAGTTTCCGGCAGGCAGCGTTTGGCCGACTTGGTCGCTGTAGCGCCTGCAAATGGGCAGAATCACTGCCGATTTGCAGGCGCTATGTAAATGGAGCAGCGACACGTTTTTTGGCACCAATAAACAGCTGGCTGCTACGGCACAATAACGATTTTGCCCGTGGTGTGGTGCGTGTCAATCTGAGTGAATGCCTCAGCCGTCTGGTCCAGCGAGTATGTCTGGCTCACGTTCACTCTCAGCTTGTCGGCATCGGCTAGTTCGCGCAACGCATCCAGCTGCACGGCGTTGGGCTCGACAAAAACGTAGTGAAACCGGATGCCGGCGTCCAGTCCCTGGCCGTTGTGCAGAATGGAAACCAGGGCACCGCCCGGCTTCAGCGCCGATAAACTCTGCGTGAGCGTTTCGCCGCTGATGCAATCATAAATCAGGTCTACGCCAGCGGGCACCAACGCTTTCACAGCCTCGCCCACGGCACCTTGCTTGTAATCGACAGTGAAATCAGCACCCAGCTCTTTCATGTAGGCGAAATTCTTCTCGCTGGCTACCGCTACCACCGTTGCGCCCTGGTGCTTGGCCAGTTGAATGGCGAAGCTACCCACCCCACCTGAGGCGCCTAGGATGAGCACGGTTTGGCCGGCTTGCAGCTGGCCAGCATCAAACAACGACTGGTAGGCCGTGAGACCGGCCAGCGGAATACCAGCCGCCTGCTCCCAGCTCAGGCTGCTGGGGCGCCGCGCCAGGTAGCTTTCGGGCAGCACCAGGTATTCGGCAAAGGTGCCGTGCTGTACTGTGGGGCGGCGGGCGTAGGCATATACTTCATCGCCCACGGCAAAGCGGCGGGCGCTGTGGCCCCTCTCTTCTACCACGCCGGCTACGTCCCAACCCGGAACCAGGGGGAATTCATAGGGAAGTATTTGCTGCAGATACCCGGCCCGAATTGCCGAGTCGACAGGGTTGACACCGGCTGCTTTTACCCGTACCAGTACTTCTCCCTCTCTTACCTCGGGAACGTCGAGGTTATTTATCTGGATTTTATCCACTCCGCCAAACTCTGTATAGAAGGCAGCTTTCATTTGTTTTACCATGGTTGGTATTGCTTCAACCTTGTTTACAAAAAACCAAAAAAGAACGTCATGCTGCGCTACGTTCTATACGCGTTGCATGACTGCTGAATACTTTATTCAGGGACAAACCCTTGTATAGGCAAGCTTGTACTAAACTGCTATCGGGCCCTTAGGTTGCGAAGGTGCACCATGCGAATTCGCGGAAGCGGCTGTATCTTCGTCCTACGCTGCTATCCAGAAAGACCGAGGGACCGGGCCCGATGACGTCTTGGCAACCTACCTAGAGTAGGTGCCAACTCCCGTTTCACCTCCTTTTGGGTGAAAGAAGATGACAGCCGGAACCGAACAGCACTGTTCGGGTTTCTTTCTGGATACGCGCTACTTGCCCGTTACTCAATCCGAAAGAAATGCCCACTGCCATCCTTGCCGCTCCTTCTCCTCTTCCCGACCTGCTCCGCCAGCGCCTGCTGATTCTCGACGGCGCCATGGGCACCATGATACAGCGCCACCCGCTGACCGAGGAAGACTTTCGCGGTACCCGGTTCGCTGACCACCCCAAGCCGCTGCGGGGCAACAACGACCTGCTCAGCCTCACGCGGCCGGACATCATTAAGGGCATCCACGCCGAGTACTTCGCCGCCGGGGCCGACATGGTGGAAACCAATACCTTCTCGGGTACCACCATCGCGCAGGCAGACTACGGGCTGGAGCACGTGGTATATGAGTTGAACTACGAGTCGGCGCGCTTGGCGCGTGAAGCGGCTGACGAGTACTCTACCCCCGATAAGCCGCGCTTTGTGGCCGGCGCCGTGGGCCCCACCAACCGCACCGCATCGCTCTCGCCCGACGTGAACCGCCCCGGTTTCCGCGCCGTGACCTTCGACGAATTGGCCACCGCCTACCTGGAGCAAGTGCGTGGCCTTGTGGACGGCGGCGTGGACACGCTGCTCATCGAAACCATCTTCGACACGCTGAACGCCAAGGCGGCACTTTATGCCGTGCAGAAGTTTTTCGACGAAGGCGGCCGCCAGGTGCCGCTCATGATTTCCGGCACCATCACCGATGCCTCGGGCCGCACGCTGTCGGGCCAGACGGTGGAAGCCTTCTGGAACTCCATCAGCCACCTGCCACTGCTGAGCGTGGGCCTGAACTGCGCCCTCGGCGCCAACCAGCTCAAACAGTACGTGGAAGAGCTCAGCCGCATTTCCGACGTGCACATTTCGGCTTACCCTAATGCCGGTTTGCCCAATGCGTTTGGCGGCTACGATGAGTCGGCGCAGGAATTTGCGGCGTTGGTCGAAGATTATTTGAAGGACGGCATTGTGACGGTGGTAGGCGGCTGTTGTGGTACCACGCCCCAGCACATTGCCGAGCTCAGCAAGCTGGCCGAGCGGTACCAGCCGCGCCCACTGCCAACCGAAATTCCGCGGGCCACGCACCTGAGCGGCTTGGAGCCCTTTGCCATCAAGCCCGAAAGCTTGTTTGTAAACGTGGGCGAGCGCTGCAACGTGACCGGCTCCCGTGCCTTCGCCCGGCTCATCCGCACCGGTGCCTACGAGGAAGCACTGGCCGTGGCCCGCGTGCAAGTGGAGGAAGGCGCCCAGGTACTCGACATCAACATGGACGAAGGCATGCTCGACTCTGAGCAGGCCATGACCACTTTCCTGCACCTCATTGCCTCGGAGCCCGATATTTCGCGGGTGCCGCTGATGATAGACTCCTCAAAATGGAGCGTGCTGGAAGCGGGCCTGAAGTGCGTGCAGGGCAAAAGCATTGTCAATTCCATCTCGCTGAAAGAAGGGCCGGAGGTGTTTTTGCAGCGGGCCCGCACGGTGCGCCAGTACGGCGCGGCCATGGTGGTGATGGCCTTCGACGAGGACGGCCAGGCCGACACGCTCGAGCGCCGCAAGGAAATCTGCCAGCGCAGCTATGACCTGCTGATGAGCATCGACTTTCCGGCCACGGACATCATTTTTGACCCCAACATCCTCATCGTCGGTACCGGCATGGAGGAGCACCGCAACTACGCCATCGACTTTATTGAGTCGGTGCGCTGGATTAAGCAGAATCTGCCCGGCGCGCTCACCAGCGGCGGCGTGTCGAACATTTCGTTCTCCTTCCGCGGCAACGACGTGGTGCGCGAGGCTATGCACGCGGCCTTTCTGTACCACGCCATCCAAGCGGGGCTGGACATGGGCATTGTGAACCCCAACCAGCTCGCGGTATACGACGAAGTGCCCAAAGACCTGCTGGAGTTGGTAGAAGACGTGCTCCTCAACCGCCGCCCAGATGCTACCGAGCGCCTGCTGGAATTTGCCGAAACCGTGAAGCAAAAAGGCAAGGTGGAAGTAGTGGCCGACGCCTGGCGCAGCCTGCCCGTGCAGGAGCGACTGTCGCACGCGCTGGTAAAAGGCATCACTGAATTTATTGACGAAGACACTGAAGCCGCCCGCCAGGAGCTGGACCGCCCGCTGGATGTGATTGAAGGCCCGCTGATGGCCGGCATGAACGTGGTGGGCGACCTGTTTGGTGCCGGCAAAATGTTTCTGCCGCAGGTGGTGAAATCTGCCCGCGTGATGAAGAAAGCCGTGGCTTACCTCGAGCCCTACCTGTTGGCTGACAAGCGCGGCGCCGACCGACAGACCGCCGGCAAAATCCTGATGGCGACGGTGAAAGGCGACGTGCACGACATCGGCAAAAACATTGTGGGCGTGGTGTTGGCCTGCAACAACTTCGACATTGTGGACCTCGGCGTGATGGTGCCGCTCGAAAAGATTCTCGACGAAGCCCAAGCTCAGAACGTGGACGTTATCGGCCTCTCCGGCCTCATCACGCCCTCGCTCGATGAGATGGTGTATGTAGCCCAGGCCATGGAAAAGCGTGGCATGAAAGTACCCCTGCTTATTGGTGGCGCCACCACCTCGCGCCTGCACACGGCCGTGAAAATTGCCCCGGCCTACAGCGGGGCCGTGGTGCACGTCAACGACGCCTCGCGCAGCGTGGGCGTAGCCGCCGGCCTGCTCGGCTCGGGCGAGGCCGCTTACGCTGAAACGGTGGCGGCCGACTACGCCGCCCTGCGCGCCGACTACGCCAGCCGCCAGCGCGACAAAAACTACCTCACCATCGAGGCTGCCCGCGAAAACGGGTTCAAAGCCGACTGGGCCACCACGCCCATCACCAAGCCCACCTTCCTGGGCACCAAACTGCTGGAAGATTACGACCTCGCCGAGCTGGCCGAGTACATCGACTGGACGCCCTTCTTCCACACTTGGGAATTGAAAGGCCGCTACCCTCGCATTCTTACCGACGAGAACTTGGGCGAAGCCGCTACCAAGCTGTTCGAAGACGCCCAGGCCATGCTCAAGCGTATCATCGACGAGAAACTGCTCACGGCCCGCGCCGTGCTGGGCTTCTGGCCGGCCAACACCGTGGGCCACGACACCATCGAAATCTACGCCGACGACCACCGCGACACCGTAGCCACTGAGTTTTACACGCTGCGGCAGCAAGGCGAGAAAGGGCCCGGCATCCGCAACATTGCTTTCTCCGACTTCCTGGCGCCGAAGGACTCCGGCCGGGCTGACTACATGGGCGGGTTTGCCGTCACGGCCGGCATCGGCATCGAGAAGCTGCTGGAGAAATTTGAAGCCGACCACGACGACTATTCCAGCATCATGGTGAAGGCCCTGGCCGACCGCCTGGCTGAGGCCTTTGCCGAGCGCCTACACGAGCGGGTGCGCCGCGAGTTCTGGGGCTATGCGCCCGAAGAGCACCTCACCGGCGACGACCTCATTCAGGAGAAATACCGCGGCGTGCGCCCTGCGCCCGGCTACCCCGGCTGCCCCGACCACACCGAGAAAATTACGCTATTCCAACTGCTGGATGCCGAAGGCAAAACCGGCATCACCCTCACCGAAAACCTGGCCATGTACCCGGCCTCCTCGGTGAGCGGCATGTACTACGCGCACCCCGATGCGCGCTACTTCGGTCTCGGCCGAATTGGCGTGGACCAAGTAGCTGACATTGCCCGACGCAAGGGCGTGGAGTTGCCCGAGCTGGAGCGCTGGCTGATGCCTAATCTCAATTACGAACCGAAGTAGCGCAGACTTTTAGTCCGCGTCTGAATCCCACAGAATATCTGCCTAACGCCCCATGCACGGACTAAAAGTTCGCGCTACTATCCATGAAAGTTACCGAACACCTAACTCGCGCCGACGGCAAAACGCTGTTTTCCTTTGAGGTGCTGCCGCCCAAAAAGGGCGAAAACATCCACACGCTGTTCTCGAACATTGAGCCGCTCATGGAGTTCAAGCCACCCTTCATCGACGTGACCTATCACCGCGAGGAATACGTGTACCGCCAGCATCCCAACGGCCTGCTGGAGAAGAAAACCGTGCGCCGCCGGCCGGGCACGGTGGGCATCTGCGCGGCCATCAAAAACCGTTTCGACGTGGACACCGTGCCCCACCTTATCTGTGGGGGCTTCACGAAAGAGGAAACTGAAAATGCGCTGATTGACCTTCACTTCCTGGGCATCGACTCGGTACTGGCCCTGCGTGGCGACCCCATCAAATCGGAGGGCGTGTTTAAGCCCGAGCCGGACGGCCATGCCTATGCCTGCGACCTCATCGGGCAGGTGGCGAACCTAAACAAGGGCGAATACCTCGACCAGGAACAGGACGACGTGTGGGCCACCAACTTCTGCATTGGTACAGCCGGCTACCCCGAAAAGCACTTCGAGGCGCCCAACTACAATGCCGACATCCGCTACCTCCGCCACAAGGTGGACCGTGGGGCCGACTACATCGTGACCCAGATGTTCTTCGACAACGAGGAGTTTTTTCGCTTCGAAAAGCTGTGCCGTGCGGCGGGCATCAACGTGCCCATCATTCCAGGCCTCAAGCCGCTGACTACTAAGTCGCAGCTCACCATGCTGCCGCGCGCCTTCTACCTCAATCTACCCGAAGCCTTGGTAGAGGCAGTGAGCCAATGCCGCGACAACGATGCCGTGCGCACCGTGGGCATTGAGTGGTGCCTGAACCAAAGCCGCGAGCTTATGGCCTACGGCGTGCCCTGCCTGCACTACTATTCCATGGGTAAGTCGGAGAGCATCCGGCGGGTGGCCAAAGAGCTGTTTTAGTCAGTTAATAGTTATCAATTAGCCTTTAATACTCGTAGAGTAGGTCATGCGCACACAGTATTTATGCTGTGTGCTAATGCTTTATTAACCCAGGTGTTAATTGCTAACTGTTAAATATCAAATGCCCTCGACGACCTATTTGCCCGCCTGCGGCTGGCTACAGCGCCCACGGAAATTGAGGCCCTGCAAAACGGCATTTGGCAGCTGTGGCTGACGACCGGCGACGTAGCGCTCGACAAAGAGTTGGAAGCGGGCATGCGCGCCCTGCAAGCCGGCGACCACACGCTTGCCATCAGCTGTTTTACTCGTATAATCCAAGTTAAGCCGGATTTTGCTGAGGGCTGGAACAAGCGGGCGACGGCTTACTACCTGCGTGGGGAATATCGGGCCTCGCTGGACGATATAACCGAGACGCTAAGGCGTGAGCCGCGGCATTTTGGGGCTTTTTGGGGCCAGTCGAGCATTTTTCGACAGTTGGGGGAGTATCAGCGCGCCCTCCTTGTACTCGAGCGCCTACTAATACTTTGCCCTCACTTACCGGGGCTCAACGAACAAATCTTCAGCCTGCGCGAGCAGCTTGAAGGAGGTGGCTTAGAGTGATAGCGTTGTAGAAACAGGCAGCATTTGTCACCTTTCCCGACCCCAGTCGTTTGGGAAATGTATAACAACTGCTGCCTGTTTATACAAGCTTTTATCCCTTGAAAATCACAATTACAAAAGGCTGGCAGCTTTGCCTGCTTTTAGGGCTGGCTTTCGCTGCCAACGCTCAAAAGCACTGAACCACTAAGTGGGAAAGTGGCCTGATAGACCACTAGAACAAAGTGGGCGTCTGGGAGTATTACGGCTACACCGCTTCGAAAGAAAAAGTATTACAACGCTACGACCACTCGACCAAGGAGCTGATTTATTATTGGCTCTCCGGCGACATGACTTACCGAGCGGAAAACCGCCCTGGCCAGTGGGCCAGCCGCGTGGTAGACCGCCCGCCGCTGTATGTGGGCGGCGGCCCCGCTTTGGCGGCCTACACTACGCAGTTGCAGTATCCGCAACAGGCGCAGGCCCGCAACATTCAGGGGCAGGTCGTTATCGGATTTGCCATTGATACCTTGGGACAGGCAGCCGCCTCCGATGCTGCGCAGCATCGGAGGCGGCTGCAACCAGGAGGCCCTGCGCGTGGCTCGCACCATTCCCAACGAATGGATACCGGCCCGCATCGGCACCCGTGCTGTGCCCGTAGAGTATGAACTCACGCTTACCTTTCGCATGGCGCAGCCGTAGAAGGCCCCAGAGCGCTTCGCATACCAGTGCTCGCCTAGTGCTATGAACCACCTGATTGAAGGCTTGAAAATGGGATTACTGAAGGCGTCGGGGCTGCTGTTGCTGCCGTTGTTGCTCACGGCCTGCGACTCCACCCCCCGCGACCGCCAGGAAGTAACCCGCGAGGGCGTGCGCGAGCTCGACACACTCGCCCGCAAAGCCGGGCAGCGCTTGTCCAACGTAGGCAAAGCCGCCGCTACTTACGACGCCTCCAACCGGGCCCGCCGCAAGCAGCCGCTGGACCCGCGCAAGGAAATTGCCATGGAAAACCAGCTCATGGGCCCTTATTCGGGGCAGCTGGACAACCTCACCCCGGCCGACCTGCCCAACGCCTACGCGCAACTCATCCGCTCGGCCCGCACGCAGCGCACCACCTGGACCGACCGCGACTGGGACTACGCCCGCGCCGTGTATAAGCGCCTAAATGACCAAGCCAAGCAGGTAAGCATGGACATTCCGGCCCGCGACGAGGTCCGGATTCGGGCACGGCAAGCCGAATTTGTGGCCCTGCAAGTCGGCCGCACGGCCGAAGGGCTGAAGGAAGCGAGCAAGCGCCAGGCCCAAGCGTCGAAGTAGCTCGCTGTTAATCCTCTCCTGGCATGGCCTCACCCGATTCCGTTGTTTTTCTTGAGTCGTACTACGAGCCCATGGCGGCCAACCTGGCCCGTACCCGGCTCGAAGCGGCGGGCATTCCGTGCTTTCTCAGCAATGAAAACCTAGTGTCGCTGATGCCGCTTTACAGCCCCATCACCGGGGGTGTGCGCCTGCACGTGCGGCAGAGCGATGTAGAAGCAGCGCTGGAAATCCTGCGCGAGGTGCCCGTGCCGCTGGCTACCGGTCCCGATGAAGCATCCTTCGCCGCCGATGCGCCCGACCCGGTGGCCCCCCGCTGCCCCCGCTGTGGCTCGTCGGATGTGGCCTATGGGCCGGCTACACGCAATACCTACGGTTTTTGGTCGGCGCTGCTGTCAGTGGTGCTTCGGTATCCGGTGCGCGGCAAGCGGCACCATTGTTTCCACTGCGGCAACGAATTCAAGTAGCAGGCCCTCAGCTTCAGTATGTAATTTGGAAAAAGTAATACCACTTTTTCCGAATTCCCGTTAAGAACCCATGGCTTGCAGAACTTATCGGTGGCCTGGGGCGCTACTGCTGCTTAGGGTGCTGCTACTGGCGGGAGTTTTCCTGCCGATGCCGCCTGCTGTGGCCCAGGCCCAACTAGTGGGCAATGGCCTTAGGGGCGACTACTACGAGGGAACAAATTTCGACAAATTCGTACTCAGCCGCCGCGATGCTACCCTGGCTTTCGACTGGGGCCACCTGCCCCCGGCCCTCGGCCTGCCCACCGAATACTTCTCGGTGCGCTGGACGGGCTGGCTGGTGCCACCGGCCACTGGCAGATACGTGTTGCACGTAACCGTAGACGATGGCATCCGCATCTGGGTAAACAACCGCCTGATTATGGACGAGTGGCGCCCGCAACCCGTAAGCCGGTTCACCAGGGCCATAGCCCTCAAAGCTGGCGAGCCCTACCACCTGCGGGTTGAATACTTTCAGGATATCCTGGACACCCGCGCGGTCGTTGCCTGGGAGCGCCCCGATGAGCCCCTGAAGCCCCTTACTGCGTCGTGGCGCAATTTGTGGGGCGCAATAGCCAAGACACCCACTCCGGCCCCCATTCCCACGCAGTATTTGTTTCGGGAAAACCCCAAGGCAGTAGCGACTCGGGTGGTGCCGCCCTTGCCTCCTCCTACCGAGCGCGAGGCTCCCCCGCAAGCCCCTGCCCTGGCTGCTGCCAAGCGAGTTGAAGCAGGCATTCGGCCCACACAGCCCCCGCCTTCGCCCACACAGCCCCTGGCCATGGCCGCCGTCAAAGCAGCCCTTGCTGCATCCAAGCCGAACGCCAGCGCTGCTACCGCGGCTGCTAAGCGCCCGCCATCCGGGCTTGCGTCTGCTCGCGTTTCAACATCCTCGAAAGCAGTCAGCACAGCTCAGTTGGCCAGCCTCAGCGTAGGCGAAGCCATAACCCTGCCCGAGCTTTACTTCAACCAGGGCCAGGCGCGTCTGCTGCCGGCGGCGCGTGGGCTGCTCGATGGCCTGGCAGCCGCGCTCAGTGCCCAACCTAAGCTGCGCTTCGAAGTGCAGGGCCACACCGATAACGTGGGCAGTGCCGAACTCAACCGGCTGCTCTCACAGCAACGAGCTGAAGCGGTGTGCCTCTACCTCACGGCTCATGGGGTGGCCCCGGGGCAGCTGCGGCCCAAGGGCTTTGGTGGTACCCAGCCCGTAGCCAATAACGCCGACCCTGCTCAACGCCCCCTCAATCGCCGGGTGGTGCTGCGGCGGCTGTAATGGAGGAAAAGGCTCGCACGTAACAGCACATAGCCGCTCTCGTGTATTTAGCGTAGGCAGCTCTTTCATGACCAGCAGCCTCGTGCACGCGGCCGTCTGCAAACCAAGCAACGACGAGTTAGGCCGTCACCTGCGGGCATGGGAGTGAATAACTGTGGGGTGGCAACAATTATTCACTCCCCATTTTAAGAATTCAAAAGCTATAGCTGTTTAGCAATATTTTTGAAGAGCCTGCAATCAATCAGTTAAAAAGCCGGTTACCTTTCCACTCGCGACAGTTCAAAGTGCTCTGGCAGCAGCGAATGGCGCGTATTTTCTCGTTTTTCACGTCAATTTTTTTCATTCCAATTCCCACTTTTATGGCTGAAAATTCCTCATCATTCCTTGACCGGAGCCGTACCGTGGCGGGCCCCGGCTACAGCCGCTGGCTGGTGCCACCGGCTGCCTTGGCCATTCACCTGGCCATTGGGCAGGCCTATGCCTTTAGCGTATTCAAGAAACCCATGGGCGCGCTCATCAGCGGCAACGTGGACCAGCCCGATGCTCTGGACTGGACGCCGGGCCAGCTGGCCGTCATCTTCTCGATTGCCATTGTGCTGCTAGGCTTGTCGGCGGCGGTGTTTGGCAAGTGGCTGGAACGAGTGGGGCCGCGCAAAGCCATGCTGGCTTCGGCACTGTGCTTCGGAGGCGGCTTTCTTATTTCTGCGCTGGGCGTGAGCCTGCACCAAATCTGGCTGGTGTACTTCGGCTACGGCTTTGTTGGCGGCATCGGGCTGGGCATCGGCTACATCTCGCCGGTGAGCACCCTGATTAAGTGGTTTCCGGACCGGCCGGGCGTGGCCACCGGCATGGCCATCATGGGCTTTGGCGGCGGCGCCATGATAGGCTCGCCGCTGGCCGTGGCCCTCATGGCGCAGTTCAAGGACGTGGCCCCCATGGGTGTCGCGCCTACGTTCATCGCCATGGGCCTGATTTACCTGGCCTTTATGATGTTTGGCGTATTCACAATCCGGGTACCCGCCGAGGGTTGGAAACCAGAAGGCTACGTACCCAAAACCCAATCGACGGCCCTTATCACCACGGCCAATGTGGACGCAGATACCGCCATCAAGACGCCGCAGTTCTGGCTGCTGTGGGTGGTGCTGTGCATGAATGTGACCGCGGGCATTGGGGTGCTCGAATCGGCTTCGCCGCTTATTCAGGAGTCCTTTTCGGATTCGTCCATGGGTGCAGGTCGAGGCGTAACGGCGGCAGCAGCGGCCGGCTTCGTAGGCCTGCTCAGCTTGTTCAACCTGCTGGGCCGCTTCTTCTGGTCGTCAGCTTCCGACAAGCTGGGCCGCAAGCCAACCTACATGATTTATTTCGGCCTGGGCATTGCCTTGTATGCCCTGGTGCCCACGCTGGCCGCCAATGCCTCGCTGACGCTGTTTGTGGTGGCGTGCTGCGTGATTATGAGCATGTACGGTGGCGGTTTTGCTACCATACCGGCTTACTTGCGCGACATGTTTGGCACCATGCAGGTGGGCGCCATCCACGGCCGCCTGCTCACGGCCTGGTCCACGGCCGGTATTCTGGGGCCGCTGCTTGTAAACTACCTGCGCGACAACCAGAAAGCCAAGGGCTTGGTGGGAGCAGCAGCGTACCAGAGCGTGTTCTATACGATGGCCGGCGTGCTCGTCGTCGGGTTCATTGCCAACCTTCTCGTTTCGGCCGTGGCCGAGCGGTATCACGTGAAAACGTCTGCGCCGGTTCCGGCCACGGCGGGCGCCCACTAGGTAGCACAGGTAGCATCGTTCACTTTCAATTCTGCTTTCGATATGAATCCGCAATCAAATTCGACCTCCAACGCCAACGCCGAAGAAACCTCCACCATGTCGTTGGTGCTAGCCTGGCTATTCGTGGGCGTGCCCCTGGCCTGGGGCGTGTCGCAAACATTTATCAAAACCCTGGCGCTGTTCAAATAAGCACCCTCACTTGTTGCAACATTAAAAAGCAGCCGGCCCCGTGTCGGCTGCTTTTTTCATGGGCTAACTTCAGCCTAGCTCATACCAGGAAATCTTTGCGGAACGGACTTTACTTTACGACCATGAAGAAGCTATATGCCCTCGCACTCCTTGCACTCCTAGCGGCCGGCCAGGCCAACGACCCGCTGCAGAAGGTGCGGCAATACCGCCTAGGGCACGAGCAGGAACTGCTCACGGAATTTGAGCAGTTTGTGGCCATTCCGAACGTGGCTGCCGACACGGCCAACCTGCGCCGCACGGCCGTGTTTATTCAAGACATGATGCGCCGCCGCGGCATCAAAACGCAGCTGCTGGCGGCTCCCACGCCGGGTGCGCCGCCGGTAGTATTTGGCGAAGTGCGCACGCCCGGCGCCACCCGCACCATCGTCTTCTACGCCCACTACGACGGGCAGCCTGTGAACCCCGCGCAGTGGCGCGAGGGCCTTAGCCCCTTTACGCCCACCTTGGCCACAAGGCCCCTCGACCGCGGCGGGCAGCTCACCACGCGGCCCGCGCCCGGCCAGCCCCTTAGCCCCGATTGGCGCCTGTACGCCCGCAGCGCCTCCGACGACAAAGCCGGTGTGATGGCCATCCTCACCGGCTACCAGGCCCTAGTGGCCAGCAAACTAAAGCCCAAGGTCAACGTCAAGTTCTTTTTCGAGGGCGAAGAAGAGCGCGGCTCGCCGCACCTGGCCGAGATTCTGGCGCGGCACAAGGCCCTGCTCGGGTCCGACCTGTGGGTGATTTGCGACGGCCCAGTGCATCAGTCTGGCCGCAAGCAGGTGGTGTTCGGCGCCCGCGGCGACGTGAACATGAGCCTGAAAGTGTACGGCCCGCGCCGCCCCCTGCACAGCGGGCACTACGGCAATTGGGTGCCAAATCCCGCCCTGAACCTCGCCCGCCTGCTGGCTTCCATGACCGACAGCACCGGCCGGGTACGCGTGGCCGGCTTCTACGACGACGTGACGCCGCTGACCCTGGCCGAAAAAGCCGCCATCGCCCAAGTGCCCAACTTGGACCAAACCATTCGTCAGGAGTTGGGCTTTGCCCGGCCATACGGCACCGGCCAGTCGCTGGTAGAGCTGCTTAATCAGCCCTCGCTCAACATCAACGGCATGCAAAGCGCCAACGTGGGCGCGCTGGCCGCCAACGTCATTCCTACGGTGGCCTCGGCCGTGCTGGACCTGCGCCTCGTGCCCGGCAACGACGCCCAGCGCCAGGTGCAAAAAGTCGTTCGCCACATCGAGAAGCAGGGCTACCACGTCACGACCGATGAACCGACCGATGCCGAGCGTGCCCAATACCCCTTGCTGGTGCGCGTGAATTCCGAAAAAGGCTACAATGCCCAGCGCACCCGCCTCGATTTGCCCATTGCGCGGCAAGTCATTGCGGCCGTGCAAACCACTACCACCGACCCTGTGGTGGTGCTGCCCACCATGGGCGGCAGCCTGCCGCTGTACGTGTTCGAAGAACAGCTGAAAGCCCAGACCATTACGGTACCGGTGGCCAACTACGACAACAACCAGCACGCCGAAAACGAAAATATTCGCCTCGGCAACCTGTGGGATGGTATTGAGACCATGGCGGCCATTATGCTGCTGAAATAGCGGCAAGGCGGGCACGCCCGTAGCCCTGGCCTACCAAGCCGGGCATAGCAACACGATATTCTACTGACTCTCTCTATAAAAACTAATAAACAGGGCAAGCCATCGGGACTTTTTTGCTCGTAAGGAGTTATTAGCTGAGCCGTTTACTGCGGTATTCTATCAGCCGAAGCTTCTTATATGTCTCCTCTAAATTACCCGAGTGGCACGGTTCGCGCCTTGCTCAATACCGAGCACGTCTCCGACGCTACGCGCGCTGCCCTGCAAAGCCGGCTCGATGCGCCTGCTACCTACGAGCCGCAGTTTTTGGCGCCCGAAACCTATGCCTTGCTCAAAGCCGTGGCCGGCCGCCTCTTTCCGCAGCCCGACCGCCCCGAGCAGCCCATATCCCTCGCCCCGGCCGTCGACCAACGCCTGCTCACAGGCCGCGCCGATGGCTGGCGCTACGACGCCCTGCCCCCCGACCGCGAGGCCCTGCGCATGGGCCTGGGTGGCATTCAGGAAATCGCCCACTCGCTGTACCAAGCCGATTTTTTGGCCCTAAATACCGAGCAGCAGGACGCGGTGCTTCAAACCCTGGCCAACGGCAACCCGCCCGGCACCACATGGCTGACCCTTGACGCGGGCCGGTTCTTCGAGGAACTGCTGGCCGAACTCACCGAAACTTACTATGCCCACCCGCTGGCCCAAGAAGAGATTGGGTACGCGGGCATGGCCGACCTGCCGTTTTGGTTAAAAATTGGCCTCGATGAGCGCGAAGCCCGGGAGCCACAGCCCGAACAGTAAACGTCAAACTCTCCTGCTTTTTTAAGGAGGGGACGCTGGCGCGCAGCGCCAGCTGGGGTGATTGAATCGTTGCACGATGAGCGAACGATTCTGCCGCGAGTCGCTTGGGTGTGTCGTTCGCCCATCGTGCAACGTATCCAACCACCCCCGTCCGAGCCTGCAGCTCGAACATCCCCTTCTATTCTAAGGAGGGGAGTTATAGCTCTCTTATCCTATACCGTTAGTTTTATGCCCGACGAAGAAATCCTCGAAGAAAGTATCCTCAACCCCGTACTACCCGAAATACAGGACCCGCTGCTCCGCTCCCTAATGACTGAGGAGCCTGCAGCTGCTTTCGCTGCCACTACTCTGGAGCAGCCGCAGGCCATACCAGCCGAGGCCGATGAAGTCGACTGCGTAGTTATTGGGTTGGGTGCGGGCGGGGCGCCGCTTCTGGCCCGCCTGGCCATGGCTGGCCTGAAGGTGGTGGCGCTGGAAGCCGGCCCCTGGCACCAACTCGAGACCGACTTTGCGACGGACGAAAAGGCGCAGGAGTACCTGTATTGGAACGATGAGCGGCTTGCGGCTGGCCAAGACCCTTTGGCCATGGGCCATAACAATTCCGGCACCGGCGTGGGCGGTTCGACACTGAACTACACCGCCCACACGCCCCGCCCGCTGCCGGCAGACCTGCACCTGCAGCGCGATTTTGGGCAGGGCGAAGACTGGCCCTTTGGTTATGGGGAACTGGAGCCGTACTACGAGGAGCTGGAGCAGTTCCTGGGCATCTCGGGCCCTACCCCTTATCCCTGGGGACCGGCCCGCCGCAAGGGCTACCCGCTGGCGCCGCTGCCCCTCAACAGTGCCGCCAAGCTCATGGCGCGGGGCTGCGAGCTGCTGGGCATTGCCACTTCGCCGGCGGCCAATGCCGCCCTCTCGGCCCGCTACTATCAGGAAGGCGTGGGCTGGCGCGAGGCCTGCACCAACCGCGGCTTTTGCCAGGCCGGCTGCACCAACGGCGCCAAAGCCAGCATGGACGTCACCTTCATCCCGCTGGCGGTAGCGCACGGGGCCGATATTCGCCCCAACAGCTTCGTGACAGAGATAGAGCGCGACGAGCGCGGCCGCGTTACCGGCGTGGTGTACACCCACAACGGCGAGGAGCGTCGACAGCGCTGCCGCCACCTGTTCCTGTGCGCCGGCGCGGTAGAAACGCCGCGCCTCTTGCTGCTCAACGAGCTAGCCCTCACCAGCGGGCAGGTGGGCAAAAACCTGATGGCGCACTCTGGCGTGAAGGTGTTTGGCACGTTTGCCGAAGCTGTGCGGCCCTACAAAGGCTTTCCGGGCGGTTTAATTTCGCAGGACACGCACCGGCCCAAGGATGCTGATTTTGTGGGCGGCTACCTGCTGCAAAGCACGGGCCTTATGCCGGTCACGTTTGCCGGGCAGGTGGCGCGGGGCCGCAAATACTGGGGCCAGCAGCTGCGTGACTACATGAGGAACTACAACCACGTGGCGGGCCTCAACATGTTGGGCGACTGCCTGCCCCACGTCGACAACTACCTGGAGCTGGCCGAGGAAAAGGATGCCCGCGGCCTGCCCAAACCCCGCCTGCACTTCACTATGCAGGAAAACGAGCGCCGCATGAATGACCACGCCGAAGCCCTGATGCGTCGCATCTGGACGGCGGCCGGCGCCACCGATATATGGGCGTTTCCCCGCATGGCCCACGTCATCGGCACGGCCCGCATGGGCCTGAGCGGCGACGATGCGGTGGTAAATGCCGACGGCCGCGCCTTCGACGTGCCCAACCTCTACATCTGCGACAATTCCGTCTTCCCGAGTGCGCTGAGCGTGAATCCAGCCCTGACCATCATGGCGCTGAGCTTGCGCACGGCGGATAAGTTTCTGGAGAGCCAGCAGCGCCGCGACAGCTGACCGGCCAACTCCCTTCCTTAGCTAAGGAGGGGATTCTCGAGCCGCAGGCTCGGACGAAGGTGGTTGAATTCATTGAACCAAAGGTCGACGGAGCCACCGACACCCTAACGATAGCTACATTGTAGGTTAAGCTGCCGCCCCTCCGTTGCTCTTTTGAAGTTGCACTCTGAAAGAGCAACGGAGGGGCGGCATCCGGGAGCATTCGGTTTACGTACCGCCCAAGCTCGCCTATTCCTCGCTTATGCCCACTCCCCTCCTGCTCCTGTGTGTGGCCACGGCCTGGCCCCTGCCGGGCCTGGGGCTGCTGGTGCTGCCTGCTGCTTCTACGCCCCACCTGGTGGACTACGACCTGCACACTGCCCTTGCTGTTGAAGCGGTGCTGCCTGGCGGCGCCTGCTACCGGGGCACCGCCACTGTAGAGGAGATAACCCGCGCCGAGGTGGCGGAGCGGGGCCTACTGCTTGAGTTAGCACAGGACACGCCGGGCCTTTTGCCTGGAACTGAAATTTGGCTTGTGGGATAAGGGTTTTGAAAAGCCCGCAGCCTATAAGTGACCAAATAACCGCCTGGTTCTCGACGAAGCCTGCGCTATTGCAACAGTTATCAGGTTGATCTACTGCATCCTGCATCGAGGGCTATAGCGCGCCTTGTAGCTCGCGTTCCTGAACGACACGCGAACGAGTTGCTAACGGCGCGGGAGCGCGAACTACAGAGCTTCTGCTGGGCACGGCCGCGCTACAAGCCCTTAGCGACCGTGCAGCTAAGCAGTTATGTCCTAAAAAAGTATAATTTCCTATCAGGCAAAGCAGAAGGAATTTTCTTTATCAGCGCGATAGCGGGTACTCGCTTAGTGGGTTACATTCTTCATGTGGAAATTCCACAATTACGGTTGGAACTAGTTGGGAGCCAACCATGCTTTGCGTAGATTGCGAGTCTACTCCCGGTTCCACCATTTGGCCAATCAATACCTCGTATGAGATTTTTTGCTCTGCTGCTCCTGGTTTGCTTTTGGGCATTGCCAGTTGCAGCCCAGCGTATTCTAATCAGCGGGCAAGTAGTAGAGGCTACTAATGGCGAACCGGTGCCATTCGCATCTATTTTTATTCCTAAAACCAGTTTCGGCGTCACGGCCGATGCTGACGGCAAATTCAGGCTCACTCTCACGGGCACACCCGACTCTATTGCGGCGTCGGCCGTGGGCTTTGCCACTCAGCGGCGCAAGCTCACCGAAGCCCCCGAGCAGAAGGTGCTATTTCGGTTGCGGGCCGGCGGCGTGGCCCTGGCCGAAGTAGTGGTGACGTCGCGCCAGCCCGAAAACCCGGCCTTCCGCATCCTGCGCGAAGTGCAGAAGCACAAGCCCCAAAACGACCGCAGCGTGCTGCATGCCGCCGAGTTTGATTCGTACAACCGCATCGAAACAAGCCTGATTGACTTGCCCGCCAGCATGGCCAAGCGCAAGCTTATCAAGGACATTCGGGCCTTGGCTGTGCGCCAGGGCGCTGCCGCTGCCGCCGACCAGGACGCCCCGCTGCCCATTTTCGCTTCTGAGGTGAGCTCACGGGTGTACCAAAAATTCTCGCCCCTGCGCCGGCGCGAAGACCTGCAGCACAAGCAGATGCGGGGCGCGGGCCCGCGCGAAGGCTCGGTACTCTCCCAGATGCTGGGTTCTAATTTTCAGAACTTTGATTTCTACCCCAACTGGCAGAACATTCTGGGCAAAGACTTTATCTCGCCCATTGCCGAGGGCGGCCGCCTCACCTACGAGTACGAGCTGCAGGATTCGGTATTTGTAGGCAAGGACTGGTGCTATAAGATTGCCGTTACGCCGAAGCGGGCCCACGACTTGGCCTTCAAAGGCACCATCTGGATAACCGACGAAAGCTACGCCCTGCGCCGGGCCGACCTGGTAGCCAGCCCCAACGCCAACATCAACTTCGTGAGCGAGCTGCGCGTGTTTCAGGAGCTGACGCCCCCCGCCGATGGCCCCGGCCTGCCTGCCCGCACCAAGCTGCTGCTGGCCGTGCGCCCCTCCGCAAAGCAGGCGGCCATGCTGGTGCGCTTCACCACGGTGAGCAGCAACTTCGTGCGCAACCAGCCCCACACCGAGCCCGGTTTCTACGACCAGCCCATTATCTCGTCGCTGATGGAGCCCACCGAGAAGGGCGCCAGCGCCAACCTCCTCAGCGGGCTGCCGCAGGGCACAGGCACGGGCTACTTTGACCTGAACCGGCCCGACACGCTCAGCCTTTCGGAGCGCCAGAACTTTGCCGTGCTCGACTCGGCCAAGCAGCTGCCTTCGGTCCGCAACCTCCTCGACTGGGTCGAGCTGTTTGTAAATGGCTACAAGCGCGTGGGGCGCTGGGACCTCGGGCCCATTCTCAATACCTACTCCCGCAACGACTACGAAGGCAGCCGGATTCGCATTGGCTTCCGCACCACGCCCGAAATCAGCCGCGACTGGCTCAGTCAAGGCTACCTGGCTTACGGCACCAAAGACGGACGCCTGAAATACGGCCTCAAAACCAGCTTTATTGCCGAGCGCCGCCACTGGACCGTGCTCAGCGCCGAGTACCGGCACGACGTGGAGCAGGTGGCGCTGCTCGACAATGACTTTCTGCCCGACAACAACCTGTTTCTGGCGGCTTCGCGCTGGGGCCGTTTTATTCAGGGTCGTCCCATTCTGCGCGACTTGTACTCGCTGAGCGCGCAGCGCGACTTGTTTCACAACTTCATTCAAACCGCGACGCTGCGCCACCAGGACGTGTCGCCCCTGCACGACTTTGCGTACTTTTCCACGCATGAGCGCGGCCCCTCGGCCCCCATTGGGCATGCCCTCACGCTTTCGGAGCTGGTGCTGGAGTCGCGCTACGCCCCCGACGAAAACCTGGTGCAAAGCGAGAACCGCCGCCGGGCCATTGGCCTGAGGCGCCTGCCCGTGTTTACGTTTCGCTACACCCTGGGCGTCCGCAACCTGTTTGATGAAAACGCCCCGCCGGCGTACCAAAAATTCAACCTGCTGGTGACGCAAAGCGTGTCGCTGGGCCAGCTGGGTCGCCTGGGCTACCGCGTCGAGGGCAGCTACATTCCCGATGCGGTGCCCTACCTCATCCTCAAAACCCCGCTTGGCAACCAGACACCGTTTTACAACGCCAATGCCTTCAACCTGATGAATTACTTTGAGTTCGTGACTGACCGTTCGGTGTCGCTCCGGCTCGACCATCGCTTCGAAGGCCTTTTTCTGAACAGCATCCCTGGCATCCGGGCCCTAAACTGGCGTCTGGTAGCCACCGCCAACATGCTCTATGGCGACTTGTCGGCTGCCAACCGGGTGCAGCCCCGGCGCGACAAGGAAGGCCACGAGTTGCCTGGCATCCCCACCCTGGACAAGCAGCCTTACCTGGAAGCCGGCTACGGCGTCGAGAACATTTTCAAGTTTCTGCGGGTCGATTTCATTCATCGCGTCACCTACCGCGAACAGCCAGCGCGCATTACCCCGTTCTCGCCCGAACACCGCAACTTTGGCATTAAGCTCAGCGCCCAGTTCCGGCTCTAGTCGTTTCGTCCAGCAGGCTTTTATTTGGACTCCGGCAAATTTTTGCTGTAAGAACAACTCACTAAAAAGCGAGAAGATGCTTAAAACATAAGCCCTGGGTCATGCTGCGCGAATCAGCATGACCCAGGGCTTATGTTGTTCGGATTCTGTGAGCAGCTTCTGAACTTGACGTCATTGATTTCATATAACAAGCGCCTGAAACGCCACTCTAAATCAGCTTATCCGGCGTGATAGGCAACTCGCGAATGCGCTTGCCGGTGGCGTTGAACACCGCATTGGCAATGGCCGGGGCCACGCCGATGATGGCAATTTCGCCAATGCCCTTTGTACCCAGCGCGTTTACGTGTGGGTCGGGTTGATTTACGAAAAATACGTCTACCGCCGGCGCGTCGGCGTGCACGGGCACGTGGTACTCGGCCAGGTCTTTGGTGACGTAGCGGCCAAACCGGTCGTCAATTACCGCCGCTTCCATTAGAGCCATGCCAATGCCGCCCACGGCGCCGCCTTTCATCTGGTTGCCGGCGGTTTTCTCGTTGACAATGGTGCCTGCATCGGCGCAGGATACCAGCTTGCTCACCCGCACTTCGCCCGTGAGCGGGTTCACCCGCACCTCGGCAAAATGTACGGAGTAGGAGTACATAGAATACTTGCGGGAGTTGCCGCCATCCGGCTTCGACTCCACGGTTACGAAGCCGTCCTCAGTCTGCCGGAGCAGGTCGGCGTAGGTGGCGCGGGCGGTAGGGTTGCCGTTCAAGGTCAGGTAGCCATCGGCGAAAACGACGTCCTGCGTTTTGGCGGCCGCGAAGGCTCCGTTGCTGGCGCCCGCCATGGTGCGTAGCTTTTCCTTCAGGGCCAGACAGGCTTCCTGCACGGCCGGGCCCACCGTGTTTACAATGGCTGAGCCGCCCTGCGTGGGCGCCTGCGCAAACTGCGAGTTGCCCCACTCAAACCGGATTTTGTCGGGCGAGAGGCCCAGCGTATCGGCCGCAATCTGGGTCATGGCCGTGCCCGTGCCGGGGCCGATGTCGGTGACGGCGCTTTGCAGCAGCACCGTGCCGTTAGGCAGCAGCCGCACGTTGGCTTTGGAAGTACCGCGGTGCGCCCCGAAGGTGCCCACGCCCATGCCGTAGCCCACCAGCCACTCGCCGTCGCGCAGGCTGCCGGGCTTCAGCTGGCGCTTGTTCCAGCCTATGCGTTCGGCACCGGCTTGGTAGCATTCTTTCAGAAACTTGCTCGACCAAGGCAGGTTTTTTTCGGGGTCCTTGTCAGTGTAGTTGCGCAGGCGAAACTCCATGGGGTCGATGTTCAGTAGGTGCGCCATTTCGTCCATGGCTGACTCCAGGGCGAAGGCGCCGGTGGCCTCGCCGGGGCCCCGCATCCAGATGGGCGTGCTCACGTCCAGCGCCGCAATGCGGTAGCGGGTGTTCACGTTGGGCGCCGTGTACATCATGCGCGTCTGCTGCACCGTCGACTCGGTGAACTCCTCGTAGCTCGACGTCTGGCCGGTGGCTTCGTGGGTGATGGCCGTGATTTTGCCGTCGGGGGTGGCGCTCATCCCGATTTTCTGCCAGGTGTGGGGGCGGTAGCCCACCATGGTGGTCATCTGCTCGCGGGTGAGCACCAGCTTCACCGGGCGCTTCACGATGTGGGCCGCGATGATGGCCGCCGACTCGTGCGGCCAGCTGTGCAGCGCGTTGCCAAAGGCCCCGCCCACAAACGTGGCAATGACTTTGACGTTTTCTTCGGGCAGCCCCCACTCCTTAGCAAAGTCGCGCCGCGTGGCCAGGGTGCCCTGGGTCTTGTCATAGAGCGTGAGACGGTCGGGCGCCTCCCAGTGGGCCGTGATGGACTGCAACTCCATGGGGTGGTGCACCTCCGTCGGAATGATGTACTCCGATTCGAGCTTTACCGCGCCCGTTTTATAAGCGTCGGCCGTGCCGCGCACGTAGTCGGCCACGCTTGACTTGGGATTTTTCTTGGCCTGAGTAGGCACAAAGCCCTGCTTCACGCCCACCTCCATGCTGGTTTCGTGCTTTTCCTGGTCGTACTGCGCCTTCACTAGCCGGGCTGCGAAGCGGGCGCGCTCCAGCGTATCGGCCACTACCACGGCAATGGGCTGGTCGTTGAAGCGCACTTTGTCGTCGTTGAACACCTTCAGCCGGCCGCCCAAGGTTTGGGGCTGCGAGGGGTCTTTGCCCGTGGGCACAAAGCCTGGCACCTTGGGCGAATTAATGTGTGTGATAACGGCCAGCACGCCGGGGGCCCGCTCGGCCGCGCGGGTGTCGATACTCTTGATGCGGCCCTTGGCAATGGTGCTGCCCACCAGCACGCCATAGCTCATATTGGGCAGCTGGTATTCAGCCGAGTACGTTGCCGCGCCCGTCACTTTCAGGCGGGCATCCACGCGGTTCATGCCGGCGCCTATTTGCTTGCTTTGTGGTTTCATAAGGAAATAAGTAGCGCGGACTTTTAGTCCGCGTCCCGGAACAATCGAGAGTGTATCACATCGCGGACTAAAAGTCCGCGCTACATCAGGCGGCAGCGGTTTTCAGGGCCTGAATCAGGGTATTCGGCGCCAGCTTCAACTTGTATTCATTATGCTTGAAAGCTTTGGCGCCCTGCATGGCCACAGCCGCCGCCTGCCGGAAGGTTTCCTCGGTAGCGGGCTTGCCCACCAGCATCTGCTCGGCGGCGGTGAGGCGCCACGGTTTGTGGGCCACACTGCCAAAGGCCAGCCTTGCAGCTTTTATGGTGGTGCCATCGAGGTCCAGCGCCGCGGCGGCCGATACCAGCGCGAAGGCATAGCTGGCGCGCTCGCGCACTTTGTAGTAGCTAACGTGCTTGGTGAAGGGACCATCGGGCACGTCTACGGCCGTGATGAGCTCGCCGGGCTCCAGCGTGGTGTCTTTCTCAGGGGCGTCGCCGGGCAGGCGGTGCAGGTCCGTGAACGGGATGCGGCGGTCGCCTTTGGGGCCGCTCACTAATACGGTGGCGTCGAGTGCCACCAGGGCCACGCTCATGTCGGAGGGGTGCACGGCAATGCACTTGTCCGAGAAGCCAAAGATGGCGTGCATGCGGTTGATGCCTTCTAGGGCACCGCAGCCAGTGCCGGGCTCGCGCTTGTTGCAGGGCATGGCCGTGTCGTAGAAATACGGGCAGCGCGTGCGCTGTAGCATGTTGCCACCAGTGGTGGCCATGTTGCGCAGCTGCGCCGAAGCCCCGGCGTTGATGGCCTGCGCCAGCAGCGGGTGCCGCTCGCGCACCTGCCGGTCGTCGGCCACGGTGGCGTTCAGAGCCAGAGCGCCGATGCGCAGGGCGTTTCCTTGGCGCTCGATTTTGGTGAGGGGCAGGCGGTTGATGTCGACTAACTTTTGGGGCGCCATCACGCCGCGCTTCATCAGGTCGACGAGGTTGGTGCCGCCGGCAATGAACTTGGCGTTGGCGTCTTTGGCTACGGCCTCAATGGCTGCCTGCTGCTTGCTGGGCCGGATGTAATTGAACTGGTTCATACCTTTTGCCCTCCGTTTTTCACTTCCTGAATGGCAGCCACTATGTTAGTGTAGGCCCCGCAGCGGCAGATATTGCCGCTCATGTACTCCCGTATTTCGGCCTCCGAGTCGGCGTGACCTTCGCGCACGCAGGCCACGGCTGACATAATCTGGCCCGGCGTGCAATAGCCGCACTGGAAGCCATCGTGCTTCACAAAAGCCTCCTGCATGGGGTGCAGCTTATCGCCGTCTGCCAAACCCTCGATGGTGGTGACTTTCTTGCCGTCGTGCATCACAGCGAAGCTCAGGCAGCTATTCACCCGCTGGCCGTCTACGTGCACTGTGCAGGCACCGCACTGGCCGTAATCGCAGCCTTTTTTGGTGCCGTTCAGGTTCAGCTGTTCGCGCAGCAGGTCGAGCAGGGTGGTGCGCGGCTCTACTTTGAGCTTGTATTTTTTGCCGTTAACTTCCAGCTTGAGTGGGACTTTTTCGAAGGCTGCCGCCACGGTTTCATCAAACTGAGCGGACGCCGCCTGCACCACCGGGCCGGGCACCAGCGCCAGAGCCGTGAGCAGCGACGACTGCTTGAGAAAATACCGGCGGGCCTCGTCGTGCTGGGCCGGCTTATCGGGTTCGGAATTCATAGCCATAAAAAATAGAGAAACGGGCGGTAGACTAACCCAGTTAATTACTGCGGTGATACCGGAAATTTAGCAAATAAGGCCGTAATGGCCTTGTCAATTCGTTGCGTGAGCTTGGCTTCGTCGGGCGTGAGCACGCTTTTCACCGAGCCCTGCCAAATGAGCTCCTGCTGGGCGGCATCGACCAGCTCGATGGTGGCGGTGCCCTCTTCGTAGCGGCCCACTACCACGTCCTGGCTTTGCCAGTGGTACCGGCGCTGCCCAATGTAAACGGGGGCCTCCTGAATCCGGGTTTCCCGGGTTTGCACCTTGTCCTGCGTCACTACGCCAATGTTTACCAGCATATCGGGCGTGTCGGATTGCTGGTAGCTGCGCCGGCTCAGCTCGCGCCCAACTGCCTGCTTGAGGGCAGCAATGCCCGTGCCGGGGCCCTGAAAAGCTGCCTCGTTGCGGGCTGTGACGTCCATGAAATTATACGTTTTATAGGCCCGAAAATTGACGTTGGGCTGCGGGCGGGCGTATTGTACCTGTTGGCTGGTGCAGGCCGCTAAGCTCAGCAGAAGCGCAAATAGAGCGTATTTCATGAGGTAGAAGAAAATCTGGAAAGCAGCCCCAAAGCCCGGCCGGGACCGAGAACGCATGAAAAAAGTTAGGAGAGGCGCTAGAAAACCGTTCTTATACGTCGACTGGCCAACAGTAGCTGTGGTAGAGCTTACCTAATAACCGATGCAGCGCGGTGTGCTGATAACTCCCTCAAACCGCCAGCAACGACGTTGCTGCAAGCAGAAGCGTAACAACATGCCCCTTGCCTTTGCAGTAATGTACCCGATTACTGAATTAAGTTTCCTTCTTGATTTCCCCTCCTAATATGCGGGTTTTTGGCATTATCGGCAGCATGCTGCTTGCGCTATTTCTGCGATCTGCCGCGGCCCAAACGGTGACCGGCGCGGCAGGTGAAGAATTCTCGGTGCGCGTGCTGGCCCGGCAGCTCAGCGACCCGTGGGAAGTAGCTTACGGGCCCGACAACCACCTCTGGCTAACCGAAGCCAAGGGCTACCGTGTCAGCAGTCTCGACCCCGCCACCGGCACCAGAACGGTGTTGCTGGACCTGAACGCGCAACGGGAATTTCCGCGCTACGATAAAATTCCTGACTCGGCCGACGGCGGCAAGCCCTGGCCCCAGGGCGGCCTGATGGGCCTAGCCGTGCACCCCCAGCTGTTGCAGGGCAAGCCCTACGTGTACCTGGTGTACATCTACCGCTTTGCCGGGGTCCAGCAGCCCGGCAAAGGTGGAGCGGCTAACTACGGCGGGCACTTTTTCACCACCCGCCTGGTACGCTACGAATACCGCCCGCCGCTTCAGTCGCTCATCAACCCCGTTACGCTTTGCGATACCCTGCCGGGCAGCAACGACCACAACGCCGGCCGCCTGCTCATTGCCCCGGTCAATGGCCAAGACTTCTTATTCTACAGCACCGGCGACCAGGGCGCAGGCCAGTTCGACAACGCCGGCCAGCCCAACCACGCCCAGAACCCGCACCGCTACGCCGGCAAAATCCTGCGCTTCCACCTCGAGCCCGACACCGACGCCAGCCCCACTGACCAGTGGCTGCCCAACGACAACCCCTTTGCCACGCCTGCCCGCCAGTCGGCGGTGTGGAGCTACGGGCACCGCAACCCCCAGGGCCTGGCCTACGCAGTGGTGGATGGCACCGGCCGCTTCTACGAAAGCGAGCACGGGCCTTATTCAGACGATGAAGTGAACATCATTGAGCGCGGCCGCAACTACGGGCACCCGCTCATCATTGGCTACGCCGACGACAACTACAACGGGCTGGCGGCTGGCGTTACCAAGCACGCCGCACTGCCCGGCACCTGGAACACCAGCTACCCCTTCATCAAGAATGAGAAAGCTAATGCGGCAGCCATCGGCGCGGCCACCTACCGCGACCCCATCGCCTCGCTCTACCCCAATTCCAATTCGTTCCTAACCACGCTGTTTGCCAAAACCCGGGCCGCCGACAAAGACGCCCCGGACTGGCCCTCGGAGGCCCCCAGCAGCTTGGCTGTGTACACAGCCACGGCCATTCCGGGTTGGCAAAACTCGTTGCTGATGCCCACTCTCAAGCACGGCAAGCTCATTCGCCTGCAGCTGAACGCTGCCGGCACGGGCGTTACCGGCGATACCCTGGTGTACTTCCGGGCGCCGGTTCGCTACCGCGACCTCGCCCTCTCGCCCGATGGCACGCGCCTGTATCTGTCCACCGACAGCGCCTCCGTCACGTCGGGCCCGTCGAAGGAAGACCCCAAAGGCACCAGCTGCAAGGGCTGCATTCTGGAATATACCTACCTGCGCGGGGGCACCCAAGCCAAAACCGTCGCGCCCACCCCAGCCGGACAGTGGTGGCAACCTGGGCGTGTGAGCCCGGCCACAGGGCCCCGCGTGCGCCGGCCCGCAACCCCACCCGCCCGCAAGTAGCCAGCTAGGCAGGCGTTAACCTGTCGATGCCAGGCTTCTGAATTCTTGGCAGTTCTTACCGGGCCGATGGGCAGCGAAGGCACCGGGTCCACGTATCTTTGGCTACGGCCGTGCCCGGTGGTGCCGGCGTCTCTTCTGCATGATTTCTGCCACCTCTCTGCAACGCCTATTCGGCATCAAGGCCAGCGAAACCCGCACGGTGGGGCTGTTTTTGCTGCACAACTTTCTGCTCGGCATCGGCTCGGTGCTGGTGTACGTGGCCGCCAACGTGCTGCTGCTCGAGCACGACCCCGAACACAGCCTGCCGCTGGGATACATTGCCGGCGCCCTGGCCATGATGGCCGTGAGCAAGGTCTACACCTATTTCGAGCACCACTACCTGCTACGAAAGCTGGCCGTGCGGGTGCTGCTGGCCGTGGTGGCCCTTACCGGCGTGGTGGGCGTGCTGGTAGTGGTGGGCCACTCCGTAGCGTCGGCCGTGGCCGTGATGGTGGGCTACCGGGTAATCTACCTGCTCACTAACCTGGAATTCTGGGGTGTGTCGGCGGTGGTGTTTGATGTGCGCCAGAGCAAGCGGCTGTTCAGCGTCATCAGCTCGGGAGACATGCCGGCCAAGGCCCTGGGCGCCTTGCTGGCAGCCCTTATTCACGGCGATGCCCAGCTGCCCGTGCTGCTGGGGGTATCGTTTGTAGCCTACCTAAGTGCCCTATTTGCGCTCCGCTCTACACTTAATTCGCACGTGGTAGAAGCCGCGGCACGCCCCATGCGGCACCTGCAGCGGCCCCAGGCCCGACTGGTGCGCCTGTTTGGCGGCAGTGAGCTGGTGCTAGCCATGTGCCTGAGCCTAATGGCCATTGCGGCCGTACTCACGGGCGTGGAATACATGTTTTTTATCAACGTGAAGCACCGGTTCCACGCCTCGGAAGACATTACCCAGTCGGTGGGCTGGGTGCTGGGCCTGACGTACCTGGCAGCCATGTTTTTCAAGCTGATGGTGAGCCGGCAAGCCCTGGAGCGCTATGGCGTGCAGTGGTCGCTGCAGCTGCTGCCGGCCGTCGCGCTGGTGCTGCTGGCCGCTTTTGGCGGGGTGCAAGTGGTGGGCTTCTCCAGCCAAATAGTACTGCTGGCGTACTTCTGCGGGCTGTACCTGCTGCTGGAAGTACTGCGCCGCACCGTGTTCGACCCGGTTTTCCTGGTGTTGTTTCAACCGCTGGCTCCGCCACAGCGCCTTGCGGCCCACACCCTGGCCAAAGGCATTTTCGAACCGCTGGGTCTGGGTCTCACGGGCTTGCTGTTTTTCGGGCTTGGTTATGTGGACAAGCTCGGTGGCCCGCTGCCATTTGTCTGGATGGGCGGCTTGCTGCTGCTGGCCCTGCTGTTTTTGCGGCGCACCTACCGCGCCTACCTGGCCGAGCTGAAGGACGGGCTGGGTCGCCGCTTTGCCGAAACGGCCGAGCTTGCCCTCCCCGATGCGGCCCTGCAAGTGGTGCTGGCCCACCTGCATAGCGCCCGCCCCACCGAGGTACTCAACGCCGTGGCCTGGCTGCGCCAGCGCGAGCCCGCCGCCCTGGCCAGCCACGTGCCCACCCTGCTCGAACACGCCGATGAGCGGGTGCGCCTCGCGCTGCTAGCCACCCCCGAAGTGCGCCCCCTCCCCGCCGAGGCCCTGCAGGCCTTAGCCCTGCGCGACCCCGCCCCCGCTGTGCGTACTGTTGCTGCCCACCAGCTGGCCACCGCGGAACCCGATGTGTCTTCCCTCACAGCCTTGCTCAATGGCCCCGACATGGCCGCCCGCGAAGGCGCTATTCGGGGCTGCTTCGAAGCCACGCCCCAGCACAGCGCGGCACAACGCAGCTTGCAGGAGCTGCTGCGCCAGCCCTCGCCGGCTGCTGTTAAAGCAGCGCTTTCATTGCTGGCCCACTACAATGCGGAGGCCCAAAGCCAGTTGGTTGAGCACTGCTTGGCCAGCCCCAATATTGACATGGCACACGCTGCCCTCATCGCCCTCGGCACCCTGGGCCACACCCGGCTGGCCCACTACCTGCTGCATGCCTTGCGCGACAAGCGGCGCTGGCAGCCCGCCGCCGACAGCCTAGTGGCCTTGGGCCCGGCTGCCGTGCCGCTGTTACGCGAGGCCCTCCTCGACGACGCCAACAATACGCACACGCACCGCCTGGTCACCGTGCTCGAGCGCCTAAACAACTCCGCCAGCCGCGCTGTCCTCCTCGAGCTGGCCCAGGCCCCTGGCCTGTTTTCCCGGGGGCTGGCGCTGCGGGCTCTGCGCCGGTTCCCAGCCGTGCCCACCGACACGGACATCTTCGAGCACCTGCTGCGCGAGGAGTTTGAGCTGGCCACCCAGCTGCTGCAGGGTCTGCTGAATGCTTCGCACCCCGCCCTCCACGCCACCGTCGACTACGAGCTGATGTTGCTGCACCAACGGGTATTTGGCCTGCTCGCTCAGCTCTACGATGCCGAGCTGGTGGCCACTGCGCAGCGCAACGTGGCCCACGCCGCTCGCGAGCGCCAAGCCAATGCCCTGGAAATCCTCGACAACCTCATTCCGCGCCCTACCTACCAGGGGCTGCAGGCCCTGCTCGATGATACACCGGTGCCCGAAAAGGCACGAATATTTGCCACGCTCACTGCGCCTGCCCGGCCGCAAGGGCTGACCTTGGGTGCGAAGGCCGCGGGCAGGACCGCCACCGCCACCCTTGCTGCCCCCGCTTCTGAGCCCTTACCTGCCCTGCTGCTGCGCCGGGGCCACCTCGCCTTCACTTCCTGGACGCTGAGCGTGGCCCTGCGCCACTGGCGGCCCACCGAGCCCGATGCCCCGGCCCTGCTGCGGCCTTACCTGCAGTCGGACCATGCGCTATTGCGCGAGAGTGCCCTACTTGCCCTGCAGGCACTGGCAGCCCACCAGGGCGAAGCCGTTGCGGCTCTAGCCACTTCCTTCTCTGCCAATCCTTCTCCTCACCCCACCATGAGTCACTCCCCCGCCACCGAATCCCGCGTATCTGCCTTGGAGCGGGTGGTGGTGCTCAAAAGCACTGCCCTTTTTGCCCAAACTCCCGAAAATGTGCTGAGCAGCATTGTGCCCATCATGCGGGAGGTAACTTTTCAGGAAGGCGAAGAAATATTTGCCAAGGGCGACATCGGCACGTCCCTGTTTATCCTGCATGACGGGCAGGTGGGCATCTTCAACGGCAATCAGCAGCTGGCGACTTTCGGGCCCGGAGATTTCTTTGGCGAGCTGGCCCTGCTCGACACCGAGCCCCGCTCGGCGTCGGCGGCCGCGCTGAGCCAGGTGCTCGCCTTCCGCCTCGACCAGGAAGATTTCTACGACGTGATGGAGGAGCGCGGCGAAGTACTCCGCAACATCCTGCGCATGCTCTGCCAGCGCATCCGCCTCCAAAACGAGAAGATGCGGGAACTGGCCGCGTAAGCGCGGACCGGGCTACTCCACTACTTCATAAAGCTTCACGGCCCGGGCCTTGTTTTTCAGCGTCACCTCGCTCACAAACTCGCACCGAAACGACTCTTTCACCTTCAGGTATACGGCTTCGCTGATGATAATCTGCCCGGGCTTGGCCGCCGACTGCAGGCGTTGCGATATGTTCACCACGTCGCCAATCACTGTGTAATCCAGACGCTTGAGCGAGGCCGAGCCAATGTTGCCCGACACCACTTCGCCGGTGTTTACTCCAATACTGACTTCGGGGCGGTAGTCGAAGCCCGCGGGCAGCGGCGTGCCGCTGTCCTGCAAGGCCGAGCGCACCGAGAGGGCCGCATCTATGGCCCGGTCCAGGTGGTGCTCGCCGCGGAACACGGCCATCACGGCATCGCCCATAAACTTGTCGACGTGGCCGCCTTGTGCGATTATCTCCTTCACCATCAGGTCGAAGTAGGTATTGAGCAGGCTCACCACGTCGGTGGGCGCCATCTTTTCGGCCAAGGACGTAAACCCGCAGATATCAAGAAAGACCACAGTGGCTTCCACGGTTTCGCTGGCCAGCAAGCGGTTTTCAAAGTCAGGACGCGTCATGAAGTTGAGCACCGTTTCGTCGACGTACATCTTGAGGATGTTGTTTTCCTGAATGGCTCGCAAGGTGTCGCGCAGCTGGCGCACCTGGCCGGCGGTTTTCTCGATGGTGACTTCCAAGTCGTTAAAATCGACGGGCTTCACTACAAAATCAAACGCCCCGCGGTTCATGGCGGTGCGCAGGTTGCCGAGGTCGCCGTAGGCCGACACGATGACCGTTTTCATGGCCGGATGCTGGGCGTGGGTGTGCGTGAGCAGCGTGAGCCCGTCCATCACGGGCATGTTGATGTCGCTGAGAATCACATCCGTGTCGGGGTTCTCGCCGATGCGCTCGAGGGCCTCCTGCCCGTTGTTGGCGAACACAAACTCGTACACGCTTTCGCGGATTTTGCGCCGAAACTTCTGCTTAATAAGCAGCTCGAGGTCGGCCTCGTCGTCGACCACCAGAATTTTCGTCTTCATAAAGTGTAGTGGTTGGTTGCCAGGGGTCGGACTACAGGCGCGGAAACCAGTTCCTGCCACTTACGCCCTGCCTTTCCCGACAACTGCTTTTTCACGGCAGTAGCTGCAGCAATTTATCCTTGAGCACCCCAAAATCCACGGGCTTGGTCAAAAAATCATTCGCCCCCAATGCCATGGCCTGCTGGTAGCTCTGGTCATCGCCGTAGGCCGTAATCATCATCATGGTGGTGGGGGGCATTTCAAACTCCTGTTTCACGTAGCTCAACAGCTCCAGGCCGCTCATGCCGGGCATGTTGATGTCGGAGAGAATAATCAGAACCTCGGAGTGGTGCGCGCGCAGGAATGTGAGGGCGTCTTCGCCCGAGAAGGCAAAGCTGAAGCTCAGCTCGCCGTTGCGGATTTCGCGTCGGAAGCGCTGCAGAAACAAGTCGCGCACATCGGTTTCGTCGTCAACAACCAGAATTTGCATGTTCTACTTTTCAGAATTTAGGCTGGTGCCAAAGGTAGGACGGCGCCGGCTCAGACGGGCAGCGTCACCACGAACTGAGTGCCTTCTTCCTCTTCGCTTTGCACAGCCAGCGTGCCGCCGTGCCCGGTGGTCACAATGTCGTGCGAAAGCGAGAGGCCGAGGCCCGTGCCTTCGCCCACGGGCTTGGTGGTGAAGAACGGCTGAAATATTTTGGCTTTCACCCTCTCCGACATGCCCGTGCCGTTGTCGCCGATGCGGATTTCTACCCCGCCGGGTACGGCCTGGGTGCTCACCGTCACGGTGGGGCGGTAGCCAGCGTCGGGGGCCTGCCGCAGGCGCTGCTGCACGGCATGAAAGGCGTTAGTAAAAAGGTTAATCAGCACCCGGCTCAGGTCTTGTGACACCACCGACACTGCGGGCAGCGCGGGCGCAAGCTCCGTGCTAAGCTCAGCGGTGAAGTCCTTTTCCTTGGTGCGCAGGCCCTGGTAGGCTAGGCGCAGGCTTTCCTCCACCAGGGCATTGAGGTCGGTGGCCTCGCGCTGGCCGGTGCCGGTGCGCGAGTGCTCCAGCATGCCCTTGATAATGGACGTAGCCCGCTGGCCGTGCTGGCTGATTTGCTGTAGATTTTGCTTGAGGCCAGCCAGAATCTCCTGTTCCAGGCCCGCGTTGCGGGCGGGGTTGCGCTGGTCGCCGGCTATTTCATCGACGAGGTCGGTGCTGACTTCGGCAAAGTTCTTAACGAAGTTGAGCGGGTTCTGCAACTCGTGGGCAATGCCGGCCGTGAGTTCGCCCAGGAAGGCCATCTTCTCGCGCTGCACCAACTGGTCCTGGGCCGTTTTCAGCTCGGCCAGCGACTGCTCCAGAGCTTCTTTGGCGCGCTGCTGCTGGCGGACGTGGCGGCCCAGCAGCAGCGCCAGCGCCAGCAGGCCTACCACGCCACCCAGCAGGGCGTAGGTGCGGTAGCGTGCCTTGAGGGAGGCCTCGCTGGCAGCCGCCTGCTGGGCGCGCTGTTGCTCGCGGTAGTTTAGGCTTTGTAGCCGCATCACCTTCTCCTGGCCAAACAGGGTATCTTTCATCACCAGCATCAGGCTTTGGTATTTCAGAGCGCTGTCGGGTTTGTTGCGGGCCTTGAAGTTCTGGGTAAGGAGCGTGCTGGCGTTGAGCACGCCCCGCAGGAAGCCATTGGTTTGGGCGGCCTGGCAACCCACGCGGGCATAGTAGATGCTGGAATCGAGGCGGCCGGTTTGCTGGTACAGCGTGGCCATGCCTACGTTGGCAAAGTTGAGGCTGCGCAGGTGCCGCACCTGGTTCGATTCGGTAATGCTTTCGCGGTAGAACACACGCGCCTCGGTCAGCTTGCCTTCCTTGCGAGCCACGTTGCCCAGCCCATAAAGAATGTAGTTGGTGGGCGTGCGGATGCGGCGCGCCAGGGCCAAGGCCCGCTCCTGGTAAATGCGCGCCGAATCGAGCTGATTGAACAAGTCGTAGGCCAGGCCAATGTTGCTCAAATCTATCACTATGCGGCGCTCATCGCGCAGCGCTTCGCCAAGGCGCAGAGCCCGATAGTAGTAGGCCAGCCCCTGCTCACGGTCGCGCAAGTACACGTAAATAATGCCGATGCTGCGCAGGTTCTGGGCTTCCAGAGCGCGGTCGTGCGTGGCTTTGGCAATGCGTAGCGACTCCTGAAACAACTCCAGCGAGCGGGCCAGGTTGCTCTCGCGCAGGGCCGCTCCCAAGCGGTTCAGGGCCTCGCCTTCGCCGTGGGGGTAGCCAATGCGGCGGGCCAGCGCCAGCGCCTTAATGGCATACACGGCCGCCGAGTCGGTGCGTTGGGTCCAGAGCTGGTCGCTGATTTGGCACAGCAAAATCACGCGCCGGGTGTCGGCCTGGGGCTGGGCCAACAGCTGGCGCAGGCTGTCCACGGTTCGGCTTTGGGATATTGCCGGCACCGGCAGCGCCGCTGCTTCCACACCTACACAGACGGCCAGCAACAAGCCCATCACTAGAGCAAGCCGACCGAACGTGTGGAAAGGAGATAGAGGCATAGAACAAATGGTCAACAAACTCACTGTGCGTTCTAAGCACAATGCCGAAGCGTATGAATAAGCTCAGGTCCGTGCCCTTACAGGGTAAAGAAGGGCCGGAGTATGTTTTGTTTTATGCTGCCTGCTGGCCCCGAAATGCCTGAGTCAAGCGTACCCACTCTAAGCCAGCATAGCAAGTTGTCTAACTTGGCCAACGGCATTGCTGCTTTTCAAGGCGTTGCTAGCTTTAGCAAATATGTTCATAAAATTGATATAATCTTGTAATATATGAGCAATAAAGTTGAGCTCCACGTTCGAGAATGTCAATCTAATACTAAACCCAGCCAATTTTAACTGGTGCGCAGTTCAACCCACAATTCTAATAGTCCTAATCTTTTCTGCAACCACTGATTACTAAAAATGGCGAAAGCAGTTCGGCGCTTGGTCGGAGTGTGCCGTGTGGGTGGTCCCACATGGTGCATCAATTCCCAGCCAACGATGACTGCATAGCCATTCATCCCGCCAATAGAGCCAAGCCATCCGCATAGAAATGAGCGCATTATGTTATTTATTCAACCCTGAGCGCACCCACGTACCAAGCAAAACAGTGACCGGCAGCTAGCTGGCCTGTTTGATAGGCAGACTAATCAGAAATTCCGTAAACTCTCCTTCCTGTGAGGTGACCGTGAGCGTGCCGCTGTGCCCCTGAGTTACAATATCGTAGCTCAGCGAAAGGCCCAGCCCGGTGCCTTCGCCGCTGGGTTTGGTGGTGAAGAAGGGCTGGAAGATTTTTTGCCGCATTGCCTCCGGAATCCCCAAACCATTGTCCCGCACCCGAATCTCGACTTGGTCGCCCCGCTGGCGCGTTTGCACCGTCACCGTGGGCGCATAGCCGGCTTCGCCCTGCAGCTGGCGCTGGCGCACGGCATAAAAGGCATTGCCGAAGAGGTTGAGCAGCACCCGGCCCAAGTCGGGCCCGATGGCTTCCACCAAGGGCAGGTCGGGTGCGAAATCATCGCGGAGGGTTGCGTTGAAGGATTTGTCTTTGGCGCGCAGGCCCTGGTAGGCAAGGCGCAGGTATTCGTCGGCCAGGTGGTTGATGTTGGTGGCCTGGCGCTCGCCGGTGCTGGCACGGCTGTGTTCCAGCATGCCCTTCACGATGCTGGCAGCCCGCTGCCCGTGGTGGTGAATCTTTTGCAGGTTCTGGGCAATGTCGTCGAGCAGTTCGGCTTCCAACTCGGGGTCGCGCTGCGGGCGGGCCTGCTCTTCGCGCAGCTCGGCCAGCATTTCCACGCTCACATCGGCAAAGTTGTTGACGAAGTTGAGGGGGTTTTGGATTTCATGGGCAATGCCCGCCGTGAGCTCGCCCAGGCTGGCCATTTTCTCAGACTGCACCAGCTGGGCCTGGGTGGTGCGCAGCTCCGTAAGGGCCGTACGCAGCTCTTCGGCCTGAAACGTGAGGGCTGAAGTGCGTTCGGCCACCAGCCGCTCCAATTCGACATTTTGGGCTTCGATAAGGCGCTTGGCCTTTTCCTCTTCTTCGCGCAGCAGCCGCTCCTTCTCCAGCGCTTTTTTCAGGTTGCGGGCAATAATGGTGAAGGTAATCAGCCAGATAATGGCAAATCCCTGCGTGGTGTCCAGCACCTGGTCGAATTCCTTGGGCAAGCGCCCGTCTGAATTAGACAGAAAAAACTCAACGGTTTTGTTGAGCAGAAACGGCACCAATGCCAGCAGCAGCATCCGGGCCGGGCGGTAGTCGCGCACGGCCACCAGCACAGCCGCCACGGTGAACAGCACAAACAGCCAATACCCGTCGGCGAGCAGAGGCCCATTCACCTTGAAGATGGCCGTTATTAAAAGCAAGCCCACCATGGGCGCCCAGATGTAGCCCAGAGCCTTATTCCAACGCGCCAGCCGGTTGGGCAAATCCAAAAAATGGCGCAGCGCCCGCACTATCAGCATGGCCACCGCCGCCAGCATGAGGAGTTGACCGTAACTGGGTGAGTTTGCCATTGCAGAGAAGAGGCTGAATCGAAAAAGTAGGTGCAAACAATATTTCGGAAAGCTAGTTCAGGCGAGGCAGCCCAGGAGCAGGGCCCCATCGGTGGCCGACAAAGCGACTAGCACCTCGCGCAACGCAGCGGCGCCAAGATACTATTTAGCATAGAAATAACTCCTCGCGTGCATGCTTGGCTTTTGCCGCTAACTGTGTCCGAGCTCCGGACTTTTCAGCATCAACTATCAGGAACCAAGTCAGCCCTGCGGCCAAGCGCAGTTCGTACAAAACCGCAGCCGACACAACGCCCCGTGCTGGCCCCACTGCCTGTGCCAGTAGCACTATGCTTGGCCCTATTTACTTCAGGCTGGCAGGGTAATAACAAACTCGGTGCCTTCGCCCTCGCGGCTTTCCACGGTGAGGGTGCCGCCGTGCCCTTTGGTCACGATGTCGTGGCTCAACGACAGCCCCAACCCCGTGCCCTCGCCAAAGGGCTTGGTGGTGAAGAACGACTGAAACGCCCTCTCTTTCACCGCGTCGCTCATCCCCGTGCCGTTATCAAGCACCCGGATTTCCACGGACAGGTCAAAGTTCAGGAAGGTGCTCACGGTCACGGCTGGCACATAGGAAACGCCCTCGGCCAGCGCCTGCTGCTGGCGCTGGCGCACGGCATACAGGGCATTGGTGCACAGGTTGAGCAGCACCCGCCCCATGTCCTGGGGCACGACCTCGACCACGCCTAGCTCGGGGTCAAAATCCCGGCCGAGCTTGGCCTGGAAGGTCTTGTCATCGGCACACAGGCCTCGGTAAGCCAGCGTGAGTGATTCCTCGGCCAGGGCGTTGAGGTCGGTGGGCACGCGCTGGCCGGTGCCCAAGCGGGCATGCGCCAGCATATCGCTGATAATGGAGGAGGCTCGTTGGCCGTGCTGGCTGATTTGCTGCAGGTTCTGCTTCAGGCCGGCCATGATTTGCTTCTCCATCTCGGAGGTTCCCAGGCGGCCGGTCGGGCGCTTGGCGCCGTCTTCGTTGAGCATGGCCACGCTCACTTCGGCAAAGTTTTTCATGAAGTTGAGCGGGTTCTGCAATTCGTGGGCAATGCCCGCCGATAACTCGCCCACGAAGGCCCACTTTTCGGCTTGCACGAGCTGGCCCTGGGCAGCGTGCAGCTCGTCCTGCTGCTGCTTGAGCAGGGCGTAGGCGCGCCGCTTTTGGCCGTTGTTGCGCCACAGCACAATGCTCAGGCCGGCCACCGCCCCCAAGCTCATCAAGGCGCCAATCAGGAACCATTGTTGGGCCCGGTTTTGCTTGCGGATGAGCTGGGTGTTCTTGGTAAGAAGTCTGATTTCAGCTTGCTTTTTGTCCAGCTCGGCCCGGTATTGCAACACGGCCGCCCGGCGCTGAAGGTCGCTGCTGTTGAGGCTGTCTTTGTAGAAGCCAAAGAGCTGCTCGTATCGGTAAGCATCGGCGTACCGGCCGAGCTTGGCCGAGGCCAGGGCCAGCACTTCGCTGGCATCGCGGCTCTGGCTTTTGGCGCCGCTGCGCTGGGAGGCGAGTAAGCTTCTGCGAGCGTAAACGAGGGCACTGTCGGGCTGGCCGGTGTGCAGGAACACGCGTGAGAGCAAGAGCTGCGCACGGGGCAACTCGCCCAGCGCCTGCAAGTCATAAGCCCGCTTCACGCTGCGTTTGGCATAAGCAAAAGCCTGGACATAGTGCTTCTGCCGCTCTGCCATCTCCCCGATGTTGATTTCCTCGAAAAGCAGACCGGCCTGGTTATTCTCCTGCTGCGAGATGGTCGCCTCCGCCTCGTAGCTGCGCTGGGCCTGCGCCCACAGGCCCTGAGTGCGGTAGAGGTCGCCGAAACCAGCATACGCGTTGCCAACACTCAGCAAATCGCCCGATTCCTGGGCATATTTCAAGCCCTGTGTCAGGTATTGCTGAGCTTGGCTGTACTCTCCTAAAAGCGTGCTGGTAATGCCAAGCCGGGTGTTTAGAAAAGCCATCCACTTCCGGTCGTGCTGAGCTTCGGCCAAGGCTAGGCCGCGCAGGTTTGCGGTCAGCGACTTGTCGTACATACCCTGCTCCGAAAAAACAGAGGCTAGGTTATACAGGCTCCGGGTCTGGCCCTGGCGGTCGCCCACTCGTGCAAAGCCCGCCCGGGCTTGTTTGGAATAGCTTTCGGCCTGGTCGTATTCGCCGCGATGGCGGTGGTAAAACCCCAGGCCCAGTTGGGCCTCCGCTGCGCCGGCGCAGTAATCCAACTGCTCGGAAAGGCGCAGGGCCTCCTGAAACAAGGCGGCCGATTCGTCGGCCACAGTGTTGCGTAGTTCGAGGGCCAGGGCGTTGAGGCGATTGACTTGGGCAGTGTCTGCTTGGGAGTGGGCCTGTAGTTCGCTGCGCAGCCTTGCCATCGAGGTTTGCGCCCGCAAACCCAATGGCAGCACCCAAGTCAGCAGACAAAGCAATAAAACCCTACTCATTCATCACAAAGGAACTTCGAAATGAGCAGGAACGCGCTATTCTTGGGCTAAAAAGCTCTTATTCCAAGATGTTTTTTACCCCTAGTACGTGTAGCGCTTCAGTTTCGGCCTCTAATTACTGGGTAACCGAATAATAAACTCAGTACCCTCGCCCTCGTGGCTTTCCACGGTGAGGGTGCCGCCGTGGCCTTTGGTCACGATGTCGTAGCTCAGCGACAAGCCCAGTCCCGTGCCCTCGCCCGCCGGCTTGGTGGTGAAAAACGGCTGGAAAATTTTGGCTTTCACTGCTTCGCTCATGCCTGTGCCGTTGTCGCGCACCAGGATTTCCACCGCTTGCCCAGCGGTCCGGCGGGTGATTATGGTCACGGTGGGCTCGTAGTAGTCGGGCTCCTGCCCGGCTGCCACCAAGACCTGTTGCTGGCACTGGCGCACAGCGTAGAGGGCATTGGTGCACAGGTTGAGCAGCACGCGGCTCATGTCTTGTGCAACCACTGGTACCAGCCCCATCTGGGGCTCGAAGTTCGTGACCAGGCTTGCGCTGAACAATTTGTCGTTGGCCCCCAAGCCTTCATAAGCCAAGGTCAGCGCCTCGCTGGCCAGGGCGTTGAGGTCGGTGGGCACGCGCTGGCTGGTGCCCGAGCGCGAGTGCGCGAGCATGTCTTTGATAATGGAGGAGGCCCGCTGGCCGTGCTGGCTGATTTGCTGCAGATTTTGCTTCAGGCCGGCCAGGATTTCGCCTTCCAGCCCCTCGGCGCGGCCACTGGCCAGGCCCTCGCCGTGCATGTCGTCGACGAGGTCGGTGCTGACTTCGGCAAAGTTTTTCATGAAGTTGAGCGGGTTCTGCAGCTCGTGGGCAATGCCCGCCGTGAGCTCGCCCAGGAAAGCCATTTTCTCGGCCTGCACCAGCTGCGACTGGGTTTGGCGCAGCTGGGCCAGCATGCGCCGCTTCATGAGCAGCTGCTGGTAGATGAACACGCCCAAGCCCGACACCAGCACCACGGCCACTAACGCTCCTAGCAGCAGCCAGTTGCCCAGGCGCAAGCGGACCGCCTGCACCGCCTGGGATTGCCGCAAGTTGCTAATTTGAGCGTTTTGGGCCTGCTCTACCCGCTCGCCCTCGTACTGCGCAACGTGGAAGGTGTTTTGGGCGAGGTTAAACGTATCAATCAGGGCGATGTAGGCACTGGAATACCGCTGGGCCTCGGCAGGCCGGCCACGCGCTACATAAAACGCGGCCAGTTGCTGCAGGTACTTGGGGCGGAGCCGGTCGAGCTTGGCGGCTGTGGCCTTGCGGTAGGCCAGCAGCCAGTGGGTTTCAGCGCGGGCGTAGTCGCGCTGGGCCAGGTAGTACTGGGCCCAGGTAGCATCGAGCTCAAATTCTCCGGGCTTGTCCGACATGGCCAGGGCCAACGAGTCGTCGAGCTTTTGAGCCCGCTGCAGCAGCTCGCCGGCGGATTTAAGCTCGCCCATGTGCAGCAGCACGGCCGCTTTTTGCACCAGCGCGTGGGCTTGGTTCATGCCTTCTTCACTGACTTCGGTTCTGCGGGCGGCCAGGGCCGAGTCGGATGCTTGCAGAGCCGCCTGCAATTGCCGCTGCTGCAGGTACAGTTTGGAGAGGGTGACGAACGTAAACACCCGGTTGTGGCCTTGCACCCGCCGGAACTCGGGCAGGGCCAGGGCCTGGCTCAGGTACTGCACGGCCTTGTCGGTGTTGCCCCAGTCGGCATAAATAGAGCCGGTGACCAGCAATTCGTTCACGTAGAGCGTGCGGCTGAACTGCTGCGCCATGTCGGCCGCGCGCAGGCTGCAATTGATGGCCCGGTTGTAGTCGCCGGTGCGCCGGTAGAAATTTCCCTGCGATAGGTAGCACGCCGCAATATTCTCGGTATTGCCACGCACGCGGTAGAAGGCCAGCTTGTCCTCATAATACTGCTTGCGGGCATCCATGGCCCCCAGCCGATTGAAAAGCGTGACGAGGTCAGTCAGCAACAAGGGAATGGGCCGGCCCACGCGGTCAAATTCGGTCACAGCCAGCTTCATGCTGTCCAAAGCAGCAGCCGCAACATTTTCCTTCTGCCAAAGCACCATGCCCGCCCGCAAGCGGCGGTAGGGCGCCTCGTTGAGCGCCTGCACCCGCTGGTTCAGCGCCAGTAGTTGGTTGAGCAAGGGCAGGGCCTGCGGGTTGGTGGGGTGCAGGTCGAGCAGGTGCACCAGGGTGTGCAAGCGGGCTGTGTCGGTTCGCTGCTGGGGCAGCGACTGAAGCAGCGAATCGTAGTCAGTATCCCAGTAGCGATGCTGAGCTAGCAAGGAGCCGTTCATCACCCAAACCAAGAGCACCGTCAATATCCATTTCATGAGCAGAGGCAGGGCTTAAGAACTGAAAGAGACTGCGCCGGCCCGTATGCTCCACTTCTGCCCCGCACCGGTTCCGCGCAACCTCCGCAAATAAGGTTCAACTGTGCAAATCATGCAGGTAGAGATACAGAAAAAGGATAGAATGCCCGGCTTGCCTGGCATGGCGCCGGACAACATCCCAAAACCAAAGGCCCCCATAACTAGTGCAGCATCTGGTATTGCAAAGATTGACAAATCCGGGCATCTGTTTGCACTTAGTTTGGTAGCCCCCGGGGCCCCTCCATAGGCTGCAAGATAATTATGAATGCGCGGCTCTCTGAATATCAACCCAAAAGCTAATTTTTTGTAAAAATTCAGTAGCCCATATATTATTTTTATAGCGAATCATTTTTAAAGCCCCATCCATTCCATTATTCTGCATGCCCCGCCAACCAAATAGGCTCCCCCTGCAGCGGCGTGTCAGACGCCAATAGCAACTCTGTCCAGGGGCGAGGGAACTGTTCAAACCGACGCATTTGGTGGCGCTTCTGCTCATTACTTCTCTTTTTCATTACTTGCTTTGCCATTGTGCGGGCCCAGCAGCACCCGCGCCCCCTCGCATGCACTTCCAGGCCGCCGAAGATTTTATCCTGAATGCCCTGCGGCGTGGTCTTTCCCCCACCCTGTACTACCATGGCCTGCACCACACCCTCGACGTGATGGAGGTAGCCATGGAGCTCGCCACCGTCGAAGGCATAGACGATGCCGAGTCCTTGGCCCTGCTGCGCATGGCGGCCCTCTACCACGATGCCGGCTTCCTGCACGCTTACCAAGGCCACGAGGCCCAGGGCTGCGAGCTAGCCCGCACCACGCTGCCCGACTTCGAGTATAGCCACGGCCAAATTGACCAGATTTGTGCCCTGATAATGGCTACTAAGTACCCGCAGGAACCCCAAAGCGCCCTGGCCGAAATTCTCTGTGATGCCGACCTCGACTACCTCGGCCGGCCCGACTTCGAGCCCATTTCTACCAGCCTTTTCCACGAGCTGACGGCGCGCCAGCTCATTGCCAACGAGCGGGCGTGGTTTGAGCTCCAAGCCAATTTTCTCACCCACCACCGCTACTGGACGGCCACCGCCATAGCCCGGCGCGCGGCACCCAAACAAGTGCGGCTCGACCACATTCGCAGGCTACTGGCCAATTGGCCGGACCCCGACGAACCCACCCAAGGCCCGGCCTGAAAGCATGCAGCTCATCCTTATCTCACCTCCTCAGGACGTGCCGAACGAGGCTGGGCTGGCAATCGAGTTGCTGGACCAGGGCCTGTCCCGCTTCCATGTGCGCAAACCGGCGTGGAGCCGAGCAGAAGTCGCCGCTTACCTTGACAGCATTCCGGCGCACTACCACCCGCAGTTGGTGTTGCATTCGCACTACTCGCTGGCGACAGAGCTGGGCTTGGGCGGCGTACACCTCACAGCCGCCCGCCGGCACCAGGGCACCCGCCCCACATTGCGGCCGGGCCAAACGCTGTCTACCTCCTTCCACACGCTAGCCGAAATCCGGGAGCATCGCCGCCACTACAACTACGTATTTCTGAGTCCGATTTTCGACAGCCTGAGCAAGTCCGATTACCCGGCGGCATTCGCGCTGGCTGAAATCACTGCTACCTTGGGGCAACTGCGGCACCGTGCCGGCTACGCGCCGCAAGTGCTGGCGCTGGGTGGCGTGGATGCTGCGCGGCTCCCAGCCGTGCAGCAAGCCGGGTTTGTGGGGGCTGCCGTGCTGGGGGCCGTGTGGCAAAGCCCCGACCCCGTAGCGGCTTTTCGCGAGCTGCAATCAATAATCGGCTAAGCCGTTGCGCAGCGAGTACACGTGGGAAAAGCCCTGCGCCAGCAGCAGTTGGGCCGCCTTTTGGCTGCGCACCCCGCTGGCACAGTGCACCACCACGGGCACCCCGGGCGACAGCTGGCCCAACCTCTCTGCCAGCTGGCCCAGCGGCAGCAACTGTCCACCAATCTGGCGCCGGGCGTGTTCGTGCGGCTCTCGCACGTCCAGCAATTGCAGCGGCCGGCCGCTTTGCTGCCACTCCTTCAAGTCATCGGCGCTGATTTCGGGCGCGCGCTGCGGGGCAGCGGCTTCGGGTGCTTCGCCACAAAATGCGGCATAGTCGGCCTCTAAACTTGTGAGTTGCTGATTGGCGGGCACGGCCCGGAAGCGGATGGTTTGAAAGCGCATACCCAGCGCATCTACCATCAGCAGGCGCCCGCTCAGCACCTCGCCTAGCTCCAGAACAATCTTCAGAGCTTCGGCGGCCTGCATGGTGCCCACCAGGCCGGGCAATACGCCTAATACCCCGATTTCGGCACAGCTGGGAGCATCACCGGGAGCGGGCGGCTCGGGGTAGAGGCAGCGGTAGGTGGGGCCCTGCTGGTAGTTGAACACCGAAACCTGCCCTTCAAATTTGAAGATGGCCCCAAATACCAAGGGCTTGCCTAGGATAACGCAGGCGTCATTGACGAGGTAGCGCGTGGCAAAATTATCGGAGCAGTCCACTACGATGTCGTAGCCGCCAAACAGCTCCAGCGCGTTTGCGGCCGAGAGGTGCAGCTGGTGCGGGTGCAGCTCGATGAACGGGTTCTGGGCCTGCAGCTTCTCGGCGGCTACTACGGCTTTGGGGTGGCCCACGTCGGCGGTGGCGTAGAGCACCTGGCGTTGCAGGTTGCTATCGTCTACGGTGTCAAAATCCAGCAAACCCAGCGTGCCCACACCGGCGGCGGCCAGGTACTGCAGTACCGGGCAGCCCAGGCCGCCACAGCCCACCACGAGCACCTTGGCAGCTTTCAGCTTCTGCTGGCCCGCCAAGCCGATTTCGGGCAGCAGCAGGTGGCGGCTGTAGCGGTTGTTTTCGGCGGCGGAAAAGGTTGGTTCGGTTGGGTTCATCGGGCAAGGGCGGTTAGGGTGGCATCCCAGTCTTTCCAAACAGGTTCGTAGCCCTGTTGGCGCAACATGGCCGCAATTTCGGCCGGACTGCGCTCATCTGAAATCTCAAACTGCCCCAACGACTCCGGCGCCACTGCGTAGCCGCCCGGGTTCGTCTTCGAGCCGGCACTGATGCTGGTGATGCCCAGCTTTACCACGTGGTTACGAAACGTGGGGCTTTCGCGGGTTGAAATCGACAGCTCGACTTCTTCGTTCCACAAGCGGTAAGCGCAAATCAGCTGCACGAGCTCACGGTCGCTCATCTCTACTTTGGGTTGCAAAACCCCCTCTGCCGGCCGCAGGCGCGGAAACGACAAGCTGTACTTGGTTTGCCAATAGGTGCGCTCCAGGTAGTCGAGGTGCATGGCAGTGAAGAAGCAGTCCGTCCGCCAGTCTTCCAAGCCAATGAGCACGCCCAGGCCCATTTTGTGAATACCTGCCCGGCCCAGCCGGTCTGGTGTGTCGAGGCGGTAGTTAAAATTCGATTTCTTGCCCTTGGGGTGGTGCTTTTTGTAGTCGTCGCGGTGGTAGGTTTCCTGGTACACCAGCACCGTGTTCAGGCCTTCGGGAATGAGGCGCTCATAATCGGCCTGGTCCAGCGGCTGCACTTCCATCGATAGGTGCGAGAAATGTGGCCGCAGCGTGCGCAAAGCCTTCTCTAAGTAGTCGACGCCTACGGTTTGGTTGGCCTCGCCAGTCACGAGCAGCACGTGGTCGTAGCCCCACTGCTTGAGCACGGCGGCTTCCTGCAACATCTCAACGCTGCTCAGGGTGCGGCGGCGAATTTTATTGTCGAGGCTGAAGCCGCAGTAAGTGCAGATGTTCTGGCACTCGTTGCTAAGATACAAGGGCACGTAGAGCTGCACCGTGTTGCCAAACCGCTTGCGCGTGAGCTGGTGGCTGAGCTGCGCCATCTGCTCCAGATACGGCGCAGCGGCCGGCGAAATCAACGCCTTGAAATCTTCCAACGTGCGCTGCCGGCTTGCTAAAGCGCGCGCCACATCATCCGCTGTTTTGGAGTAGATGCTGGCCTTGGTTTCGTCCCAGGAGTAGGCGTCGAGGATGGGTTGAAAGCTCATTTTTTGCTAACATTTAATGCTTTTGGCCGTCATACTAATTTGACCGTCATGCTGAGCGCAGCCGAAGCATCTCGCTCGCTTCGTTGTAGCGTCATTGATTACTACAGCACGCGAGATGCTTCGGCTGCGCTCAGCATGATGGCCCGATTGGACCGCATCTTAATCCAAAAAAGAAGTGAGCGGCGAGCTGGCCACCGCCTCGTGCGCCACTGGTGCCGCCAGGCGCGCCTCGTATGCCATGCGCCCCGCCTCCACTGCCAGCCGGAAGGCCGTGGCCATGGCCACCGGCTGGCCAGCCACCGCAATGGCGGTGTTTACCAGCACGGCGGCAGCGCCCATTTCCATGGCCGCTGCGGCGTGCGAGGGCGCTCCGAGGCCCGCGTCCACAATCACCGGCACCTTGCTTTGACCGATGATGATTTCCAGAAAATCGCGCGTCAGCAGGCCTTTATTGGAGCCGATGGGCGCACCCAGCGGCATCACGGCCGCCACCCCAACTTCCTCCAGCCGTTTGCACAGCACTGGGTCGGCGTGGATGTAGGGCAGCACTACAAAACCCAGCTTCACCAGTTCCTCGGCGGCTTTCAGGGTCTCGATGGGGTCGGGCAGCAGATACTTGGGGTCGGGGTGAATTTCGAGCTTGAGCCAGTTGGTTTCCAAAGCCTCGCGGGCCAGCTGGGCGGCAAATACGGCCTCGCGGGCGGTGCGCACGCCGGAGGTATTGGGCAGCAGATGAAACTGCGGGTGCGAAAGGTGCCGCAGGATGTCGTCTTCCGAATTGGCTACGTCCACCCGCTTCAGCGCCACGGTCACTAATTCGGAGCCCGAAGCTAATAATGCTTCCTCCATCAGGGCCGACGAGCTAAATTTGCCCGTTCCCGTGAACAGCCGGGAGTCGAAAGTCCGTTCCGCAATGCTTAGTTTTTTGTTTAACATAATAATTAAATAGAAATTACAGCCGACAACTCGTTGATAAACAGCCCCGCCATCTTTGCTGGGGCTTTGGCATTGCCGATGGCGCTCGATACGGCCACCCCATGCAACCCTGTGCTCTTCAAGGCGGCCACGTCTTCCAGCGTAATTCCACCAATGCCGATGACGGGCACCACAATGCCAGTGGCTTCGCATTGGCGCATGATTTCGGTGTACCCGGCCATGCCCAGCGTTGGGCTTAGGTTTTCTTTGGTTGGGGTGAAGCGGAACGGGCCCAGCCCCACATAGTCCACTCCAGCGGCAGCCAGGCGCTGCACATCGGCGAAGGTGTTGGCCGTGCCGCCGATGATGAAGTTGGCGCCCAGCATGGCGCGGGCTTCGGCGGCGGGCATATCGGCCTGGCCCACGTGCACCCCGTCGGCCCCGATTTCCTGCGCCAAGCGCGGGTTGTCGTTGATGAGCAGCATGGCGCCGTAGCGGCGGCACACGGCCTGGGTCTCCAGCGCTATCTGCTTCCAGACGGCATAAGGCTGGTTTTTCACCCGGAGTTGCACCCAGCGCACGCCGCCCTGGCAGGCCAGTTCGGCCGCTTCGGGGGAGGTGGTGATATAATGAAGGAGGTTGATTTTCATTGACGTGGTGGTGGTTAAGTAAGTGCTGGGTTTCGAACAGCGCCCTAAGACGCTGCCGGTGCTGAATGATACCCCAGCAGCGTATCGTTACTAGCCAAAAAGGCCCTGGTATAGTCCTTACCAAGGCGGCACGCATCAATCAGGCTTTTCCCTTTGGCCAGTTGCGCCAGCACCGCCGCCGAAAGCACGCAGCCGCTGCCATGCTTCTCGCCATGCGGCAGGCGTGACGCGGAAAACCGGTGCTGCTGGCCTTGAATAAAAAGTACGTCGGTAGCCAGGTCGCTGGTATCGTGCCCGCCTTTCAGCAGCACGGGGCAAAAGGCACTGATTCGTTCAGCCGCTGCTTCAGCCGAATCGGCAGGCAAGAGCCGGAGCATTTCCGGCCTGTTGGGGGTGATAAGTGCCATTTCTGAACACAGGGCTTGTAGTAGGCTTGGGTCGGTCTTGCGATGAAACTCATAGCCGGCCGTGGCTTTCAGCACGGGGTCCCACACGAGTTGGAGTCGGGGGTTTTGCTCTTTGAGCCAGTATGCCAATGCCAGCAGCTGCGGCAGGCTTTCGACCAAGCCGATTTTGATAAAATCAACCTGAAAGCGTGCAAGCAGAACGCGGATTTGGTCTTTGATTAAAACAGCATCTACCCAGCTTACGCGCTCAAACGAAACGTCGCTCTGCACCGTGAGGGCCGTGCACACGCCCAAGCCGTAAACGCTGCTGGTTTCCATCGTTTTTACGTCGGCCAGCAGGCCAGCTCCGGCGCTGGGGTCGAAGCCAGCAATGCTGAGTGCAAAAGGGCGTGTGTTAATCATGGTGCCAGGATTTAATCAATCCAGTTGTCATGCTGAGCGCTACAGATAAATCTCGCTGCCCTTTTCCACAAATTCACGCGACTTATCCACAAGGCCAGCGGCCAGAACTTCGCTGGCGGTCAGGTCCTGCTTGGCGGCGTAGTCGCGCACTTCCTGCGTGATTTTCATGGAGCAGAAATGCGGGCCGCACATCGAGCAGAAGTGGGCCACCTTGGCGCCTTCGGCAGGCAGGGTTTCGTCGTGGTATTCGCGGGCGGTGTCGGGGTCGAGAGCTAGATTAAACTGGTCTTCCCAACGGAACTCGAAGCGGGCTTTGCTTAGGGCATTGTCGCGGTATTGCGCGCCCGGGTGGCCCTTGGCGAGGTCGGCGGCGTGGGCGGCAATTTTGTAGGCAATGACGCCGTCTTTCACGTCCTGCTTGTTGGGCAAGCCTAGATGTTCTTTGGGCGTCACGTAGCAGAGCATGGCGGTGCCAAACCAGCCTATCATGGCCGCGCCGATGGCCGAGGTGATGTGGTCGTAGCCCGGCGCGATGTCCGTCGTGAGCGGGCCCAGCGTGTAGAATGGCGCCTCGTGGCACTCCTTCAGCTGCTTTTCCATGTTTTCCTTGATGAGGTGCATGGGCACGTGGCCGGGGCCTTCTATCATCACCTGCACGTCGTGCTTCCAGGCAATTTTGGTGAGCTCGCCCAAGGTTTCCAGCTCGGCAAACTGGGCTTCGTCGTTGGCATCGGCAATGGAGCCGGGGCGCAGGCCATCACCCAGAGAAAAGGCCACGTCGTAGGCCTCCATGATTTCGCAGATTTCTTCGAAATGCGTGTAAAGAAAACTTTCCTGGTGGTGCGCCAGGCACCATTTGGCCATAATGGAGCCACCGCGCGACACGATGCCGGTCACGCGCTTGGCCGTCATGGGCACGTAGCGCAGCAACACGCCGGCGTGAATGGTGAAGTAGTCGACGCCCTGCTCGGCCTGCTCAATCAGCGTGTCGCGAAACAGCTCCCAGGTCAGGTCTTCGGCCTTGCCGTTCACCTTTTCCAAGGCTTGGTAAATGGGCACAGTGCCCACCGGCACAGGGCAGTTGCGGATAATCCACTCGCGGGTTTCGTGGATGTTTTTGCCGGTCGATAAATCCATCAGTGTGTCGCCGCCCCAGCGGCAGCTCCACACGGCTTTGTCCACTTCTTCCTCGATGCTCGAAGTCACCGCCGAGTTGCCAATGTTGGTATTGATTTTCACCAGGAAGTTGCGGCCTATAATCATCGGCTCGCTTTCCGGGTGGTTGATGTTGGAGGGAATAACGGCGCGGCCGGCGGCCACTTCCGAGCGCACAAATTCGGGCGTGATGTGGCCCTGCGGCGTGTTGGCCCCGAAGCTGTGGCCGCGGTGCTGGACGCGCAACGGGTCGGTGGCCGCCAGCTCGTCAATCCGCTGGTTTTCGCGGATGGCGATGTACTCCATTTCGGGTGTGATGATGCCCTGGCGGGCGTAGTGCATCTGCGACACGTTGCGGCCGGGCTGGGCGCGGTAGGGCGGCCGAATGTGCTCGAAGCGCAGCTGGTCGAGGCTGGTGTCGGCGGCGCGCTGCTGACCGTAGAGCGAGGTGGTGCCGGCGAGCTGCTCCACATCGCCACGTTCCTGAATCCAGCTTTCGCGCAGGCGCGGCAGGCCTTTTTTCAGGTCGATGGCCACATTCGGGTCGGTGTAGGGGCCGCTGGTATCGTACACCGTTACGGGCGCGTTTTGCTCCGTCGGGTTCACAAAATCAAACTTGCGCTCGGTATCGCTGAGCACGATTTCGCGCATGGCCACGCGGATGTCGTGCATCTTGCCGGGCACGTAAATTTTGCGGGAGCCCGTGAGGGGTTGGCGCTCCACCAGCGTCTGGTGCGGGGCTTGGTCTTTTTTCTTCATCGAAGGGAATGGAATATGGCGCGAACTCCTGGTTCGCTGGGCGTGAAAAAATCGAGGAATGCGTAGAGGAGAGGGCACTTAGCCGCCCTGGGCAGCCCGGATTATGGTCACCCGGTCGTGGGCACGGAGGACGTGGCGTGGCCACGCGGCACGGGGCACCACGGTGTCGTTCACGGCCACGGCGAGGCCGCGCTGCCCGGCTAGGGCAAGGTGGGCGAGCAGCTGCGTAAGCGTCTGGGCTTTGGCGGTTTCCTGGGGCAAATTGTTTACATAGCAGACCATGACAACTAGGGATTAGTTGAGTGGAAGAAATCCATAAACAATAGCGGGCGCCGGCCACGGCCCACCCCTAAGGCAGCCGCGTGCGGACCAGTACTTTTCCCTTCGCCGGTATTATCCGGATTCAGGTTCCAAGGGTATCATCTCAGCCTCGCCAAAGCGAAGCACCCCTAAAGTTTATGGCCAAATCTAAGCAGCGCTTCTGATATAGTGCGTACTTGCCTACATGAACCACCGCCGAATACTCGTCCGCGCAGCCCTGCATGTTGTTGCAGCAACGGGGCTGACTTTAGCTGCCCAGGCCCAAAAAGCTACCCATCAGCTGCCCATCACCCCGGCCACCGCCGCCTGGGGGTACTACGATGCCGCCGCGCCGCCCGTGCTGCGCATCAAATCGGGCGAAACGGTGGAAGTGCATACGCTCATCACCTCCACCCCGGCCCGGCTGGAAGGCGCTGGCCTGCCGCCCGCCCAGGTGGAGCCAGCCCTGCGCGAAATCGTGGAAAAAGTCACCAACAAGGGGCCGGGCGGACACATTCTCACCGGTCCCATCTTTGTGGAAGGCGCCGAGCCGGGCGATGTGCTTGAAGTACGCATTCACTCTGTCAAGCTGGCCATTCCCTACGCCTACAATGCCTTTGGCCCCAAGAGCGGCTTCATTCCGGAAGACTTTCCCTACGCCAAAATGCGCATCATCCCGTTGGATGAAAAGAAGATGGTGGCCTACTTTGCGCCCGGTATCGAGGTGCCACTACGGCCGTTTTTTGGGAGCATGGGCGTGGCGCCGCCCGCCGCATCCGGCCGCGTAAACAGTGCCCCGCCCGGCATTCACGGCGGCAACCTGGACAATAAAGAGCTGGTGGCCGGCACCACCCTCTACCTGCCGGTGCACGCAGCGGGCGCGCTGTTTTTTGTGGGCGACGGCCACGCCGGCCAAGGCAACGGCGAAGTAGACATTACGGGGCTGGAGACTTCGCTCCAGGGCAAGCTGCAGTTCATTGTGCGCAAAGACCTGCACCTGACCCTGCCCCGGGCCGAAACGCCCACCGCCTACATTAGCATGGGGCTGAACGAAGACCTGACCCTGGCGGCCAAGGACGCGGTGCGCGAAATGATAAACTTCCTTGTAACCGAAAAAAAGCTGAGCCGCGACGATGCCTACATGCTGTGCAGCGTGGCCGGCGACCTGAACACCACGCAAGTAGTGGACGGTACCCGCGGCGCCCACATGATTATGCCCAAAAGCATTTTTAAAAAAGCACCGAAAGCCGAGCGCAAATAAGCGCATTAATTCGAATGCCAGCTGCAATCTTATGCTCTGGGCTTGGCTCAGTTACGCTCGTTTAATTACGGTCATATAAATAATTTATTTGCATATGGATTCGTAAAAACAAATCGCTACTTTAGGTCTGGTAGCGCCTTTTTAGCAGTGGCTTATGCAAACTAAAAAACGGCTTATCTCAGCTTATGAGGCTCTATCCCAACCAGTGTAGCCACTCTTTTTTGCGGCCCAATGCTTTTAAAATTTACCAAGTCTGGGGTTGTTAAATGCGTGGGGCTTCTGCTGCCCCTGGGGCTGCTTACAGCCCCGGCCCGAGGGCAGGGAGCATCCCTAGAGGCGGGCTTGCGGTTCCAAAAAACCCTGAATCTGTACTACGAAAACGGCCTAACGGTGCAATACCGCAACCCGGGGCTGCTGAGCAACCGGCTACAACTGGGCCTGACCTATGTCGGCAGTCGGCTGGGTTCGGCCATCGGGTCCAATGCCATTAAGCAGGACAATGTCTTTTTGTCCGGGGCCTACCTATTCCGCATGCGCCGCACAGTGCATCCCTTTGTGCGGGCCAATGCCGGCTGGTTTCGAGCAGATTACGAATCTGATATTTTTAAGAATTTAACCAACTCTTCGCCCCTGCTCTCCACGGAGCTGGGCCTCTTGGTTCCCACCATACGCCGCATCAGTGCCGAGGCTTCGCTGGGCTATAACCTGCTTACAGGCGACGGCAGTGACAGCCCCGGCACCCTTTTTCCGATTTTTTATCAGGTTAGCCTCACATACGCCATCTTCAAACCGGCCGCCGAATGAAAAAATTAGCGCCTCTGATTTTGCTGTTTCTTGCGTTGGCCGGCTGCGGCAAGAGCCCCGAGATTAGCCCGGACACCCTTGATGGCGACGTCATTTTTGATGCCTCGCTGTACCAGCCCGAAAAGTATTTGGTGTCGCGGGCCAAGCCTCAGCCCACGCCGACCGAAGCTCAACGACCAGTGCTCATTGCAGTGCACGGCTATAGTGCTTCCACATTTGAGTGGGATGAGTTCCGGCAGTGGGCCGGCAGCCGCACCGACTTCTCAATTTCGCAGGTGCTGATGGGCGGACACGGTCGCGATTATGCCTCCTTTAAGCAGGCTTCGTGGCGCGACTGGCAGTTGCCCATTATGGAAGAATACCAACGGCTGGAGCAGGCCGGCTACAAGAACATTAGCCTGGCCGGGTCTTCTACGGGCTGTACCGTTATTCTGGAAATGCTGGCCAATGGCTACTTCAACCACCACCAAAAGCCCAGGCAGCTGTTTTTAATCGACCCCAACGTGGTGCCTTCGGATAAATTACTGACCCTGGTGGGCGTAGTGGGCCCGCTGCTGGGCTATGTAACAGCCGATAACACCACGGCCGAAGACAGGCACTGGTACCACTACCGCCCCTACGAAACGCTGCGAGAGTTGCGCACCGTGGTCAACATCGTGCGCAAAGACTTGCAAAATGGCTTCAAGTTACCGGCGGGCTCCCAACTCAAAGTGTATAAATCCGAAACCGACCCCACCGCTGACCCGGTTAGCGCGGTACTGATTCACAAAGGCCTGAAAACTATTGATGGCAAGCCAGTAGACGTGAGCATGGTCAACTCCAGCCTGCACGTTTTTACCCGCCTGGACCTCCGAGAAAACATCACCTCCAAAGACCGTGAAAACCAGCGTCAGGCCTTCGAAGACATTGCCCTTCGGCTAACCAAGTAACAGCAGCGCTTGAGGCCTCTATTCATGGTTTAATGGGCTTCATTTTGTGACACTTGCACCCCTGCTTATTTACGGCAGGGTGAGAAACGGGCGTTATTCCGGGCATAAAACGGCGTTTAGCCAAGAGCGCATTCCTGCCAGTGCGCAGTTAGTGCTAGGGCGCGGTCCAAGAAAAAGCTTGTGAGTGGTGAGGTCAGACGGGGCGAACGCCGCTCTGTCGAAGCTTTTTTATGCGTGGCGCGCAACGATGCCCAACAGCGAACATTGGTAACCAAACCAAGAAATGCGCTTTGGCTGCGCAAGAGCTACTTCTGCCAAAAGGGAGGAGTAGTTAAGAGAAAGGTATTGGGTGTAATTCTTTGAAATGACCGGGCATATACTTTAAGTGGAGCATGGTCTAAAAAATAAAATCCAATATATTCGCTCCGTATGCGCTTCAATTAGACTATTATCTAGAAATTATGCCAAATACTCTACTTTTCTTCTTGTTGCTGGCGGCGCCCGCCGTGGCACACGCCCAAGTAGATTCGGTGCGGGCCAGCACCCTGCCCGGGCCGCAACTGGCTGAGAAGGCCTACAACAGCGGCCTCGCCAGCTTCAACGCCCAGAGCTACCCCGCCGCACTGCGCAGCTTCGACCAGGCCATTGCTGCCAAAGAGGACTTTGCCGCCGCCTATACCAACCGCGCCGCCACCCGCTACGAACTCAAAGAATACCTCCAAGCGCTGGCCGACTACGACCAGGCCCTGAAGCTGGAGCCAGGCAGCTACACCGGCTACTTTGGCCGGGCCCGGGTGCGCGAAGCCCAAAACCAGCTCGCCGAGGCCGACCAGGACTACTCCGAAGCAGTGAAGGCCAAGCCCGACTACGCCCCGGCTTGGTATAACCGCGGCGTGTTGCGCTTCGAGAAAGGCGATTACCAAGCCGCCCGCGACGATTTTGCCGCCGCCATTAAGGCCGACCCCAAATTGGCTTACGCCTACCACGACCGCGGCAGCGCCAACCAGAAGCTTAGCAACTACACCGCTGCCAACCAAGACTATACCCAGGCCCTCGCCCTGCAGCCCGACCTGCTCCCGGCCCTGCTGAACCGCGCCACCACCGAGCGACGCTCCGGCCAGCTGCCTCAGGCCCTGCGCGACTACGACGCCTACCTCGTTAAGAAAGCCGACAACGCTCTGGCCTTCAGCAACCGCGGCAGCGCCCGTTTCGAAAACAAAGATTACGTCGGCGCCATCGCCGATTTCAGTCAGGCCATCAAGCTCGACGCCAAGTACGCCTACGCCTGGAACAACCGCGCCGCCGCCCAGCTCAAGCTGGAAAAATATGCCGAAGCCGCCGCCGATGCCAGCGAGGCCATCAAGCTAAAACCCGACTACGCCGAGGCCTACTTCAACCGCGGCCATGCCCGCGAAATGCTCCGCCAGGCCGACGAGGCCTGCCAGGATTGGCGCAAAGCCGCTTCGCTCGGCATTGCAGTGGGAGATAGATACGCGGCCGCGGCTGGCTGCGCCGGCGAGGCTGCTGACTAAAAGAACGTCAGGCCCAGCATTTGTCATGCTTCACAAGCTCAGCATGACAACCGGTTAGTTTTATTATCTATTCCATACCATTATGTCCTTCTATACCCGCCTATTTCTGCTCCTACTACTTGTTACGCCCGCATTCCAAGCAACTGCCCAAAGCGTAGCCTTTACCAAAGACCATTTTTCTGATAATAGGGAAGGCTTGCGGGAAGCCGTGCGTGCCCTTAAGGACGGTGACAACGAATACACCGCCGACCCGCCGCGCTACGCCCAGGCCCTGCCCCACTACCTGGCCGCCCAGCAGTTCAACCCCAACAACGCGGGGCTAAACGTAAAAATCGGCGACTGCTATCTGCATTCGGCTACCAAAACGGCTGCCCTCCCCTACCTGCAAAAGGCAGCCAAGCTCGACGTCACGGCCGATGCCCGCACGCACTACCTGCTGGGCCGCGCCCTGCATTTGAGTGCCAAGTGGCGCGAAGCCATTGCCGAGTACCAGCAAGCCCAACCTGTGGGCGGCAACACCCGCAACGGCAGCTCCGAAACCCTCACGGCTAACGACCTGCAACGCTACATTCAACAATGCCGCAACGGCCAGCAACTGATGGCCCGCCCCGTGCGCGTGTTCGTCGACAATGCTGGGCCGGAGCTGAACTCCGCCGATTCCGACTACGGCCCCGTGGTATCGGCCGATGAATCGACCATCCTGATAACCTCGCGACGGGCCGGCTCGACCGGCGGTAAAAAGGACGCCGAGGGCAACGGCTACTTTGAAGACATCTACCAGTCCACCTGGAAGGGCAAAGCTTGGAGCCGCGCCACCAACCTGGGCGCCCCCGTAAACACCGACGACCACAACGCCACCGTGGGCTTGGCCCCCGATGGCCAGCGCATGCTGGTGTACTCGGGCAGCAACGGCGGCGACATCCTCGAAGCCAACCTCGGCGGCAGCGCCTGGAGCAAGCCGAAGCAGCTGGGCTCGCGCATCAATACCAAATACCACGAAACTTCGGCCACCTACTCGCCCGATGGCCGGTTTCTGTACTTCGTAAGCGACCGGGAAGAGGGCAGCCTGGGCCGTTCCGACATTTATAAAGTAGAGTTGGAAAGCCGCAACCCGCCCGTAAACCTGGGCTCGGCCATCAACACGGCCTATGGCGAGGAGGGCGTGTTTATGGCGCCCGATGGCAAAACCATGTTTTTCTCCTCAGAAGGCCACAACACCATGGGTGGCTACGACATCTTCAAATCGGTGTTTGAGAACGGCAAGTGGAGCACGCCCGAGAACCTGGGCTGGCCCATCAATACCCCCGACGACGACGTGTTTTTTGTAACCTCGGCCTCGGGGCGGCACGGCTACTACTCCAGCGACCGGCCCGGTGGCCTCGGCGCCAAAGACATTTACCGCATCACCTTCCTCGGGCCTGAGAAGCAGCCCTTGCTGAGCGAAGAAGACCAGCTGCTGGCGTCGCGCCTGGCCCCTGTGAAGCAGGCTGTGCTGGAGCCCGCCGTGGCCGTGGCCACCGCCCAGGTCACCATCCTGAAAGGCACCGTGACCGACGATGCTACCAAGCAGCCCGTGGAAGCCGCCATCGACCTCATCGACAACAAAAGCGGCCTCACCATTGCCAGCTTCCGCAGCAACTCCACCTCGGGCCGCTTCCTGGTAAGTTTGCCTTCGGGCACCAACTACGGCATTGTGGTGCGGCAGGACGGCTACCTGTTCCACTCCGAAAATTTTGACCTGCCGGCCGGCGCCGCCTATGCCGAGGTGGTGAAAGACGTCCCGCTGAAACGGCTGGAAGTAGGCACCACCATCGTGCTGCGCAACATTTTCTTCGACACTGGCAAAGCCGACCTGCGCCCGGAAAGCACCGCCGAGCTGGAGCGCCTGCAGAAGCTGCTCACCGAAACCCCGGCCCTGAAGCTGGAAATGGCCGGCCACACCGACGACGTGGGCGATGCCACCAAAAACCAGGACCTCAGCCAGCGCCGGGCTCAAGCCGTGGTTACTTACCTCACGCAGCACGGCATTGCGCCCGCCCGCCTCACGGCGGCGGGCTACGGCGAAACGCGCCCCGTGGTGCCCAACACCAACAAAGCCAGCCGTCAGCTTAACCGTCGCACCGAGTTTAAGGTGACCGCCAAGTAGCAGCGGCGGCGAGTCAGAGTGAATGGATGGTGCGCACGGCGGTTGCACAGTGGGCGTAATGGCCCGTAGCAGGCGCAGGGTTTCTACCTTGTGGCATTAAAAGACTGGGGAACCAGTTGCTGCGCTGCTTGAAACTTCTCCTCCACTTTCTGTATGCCCGGCGCGCGGGCTTGCTGTTGTTGGCGCTACTAGCCTTGGTGCTGGTGTTCACCCGCCCGGCCAAGGCCCAACAGACGTTTCTGCGCCAGTTTGGGCCCATGGAAGGCTTGCGCACGCCGTTCATTTACGCGCTGCTGCAGGACCGCCAAGGGTACCTTTGGCTGGGCACCGCCGAAGGCTTGGTGCGCTACGACGGCACCCGCTTCGTTACGTTCACCAAGAAAAACGGCCTCACCGAAGACTTTGTGGTCTCGTTGCGCGAAGACTCTGCCAGCGGGCGCCTGTGGGTGGGCCACTACCAGGGCGGCATTTCGGTAAGTGGAGGGCCCACTGGCCCCTTCGCTCTCGCCGACCGCGCCACCGCGCCCGCCGGCCTGCGGCTGCCCGCCAACGGCCCCCCGCCCGCCGACACCGCACGCATCAATAGTTACCTGCGGCGCTATCGGCTGCGTTTGCCTAATGGCGTGGTACCCACCAGCCTGCTCGAAGACCGGGAGGGCAATACGTGGCTGGGCACCGCGGGCCAGGGCCTGTGGCGGCACGCCGACCGCTACCTAGCCCGCTACCCCACGCCAGCCGGTAGTGCGCCGCCCGTAGCCCTATGCCCCGGCCCGGACGGTACCTTGTTGATGAGCACCGCCCTGGGGCTGCAATTATTCAGCAGCACCGGCAGATGGGGCAAACCCCTAAGGCAGGGTCCGGCGGTGTCGGTTCGAGCCGTGCTGCCGCGACCCGGCTCCGGGCGCGGCTACTGGGTTGGCACCACCGGCAACGGCCTGTGGCGATACTCTCCGTCTGGAGCTTCGCGCCGGGTGAAGGGCCTGCCTTCTACCCTTGAAGTAACGGCCCTGGCTTACGCGCCCAGCAGTGGCCTGTGGGTGGGCACTGCCGCCAACGGCCTGTACCTGCTGCCGACCGACTCCACCCAGCCCGCTCGCCATTTCACCACCGCTGAAGGGCTGCTGCAAAACACGATTTACACGTTGCTGGCCGACCGCCAGGGCCGGGTATGGGTGGGCACCCACGGCACCGGCCTGGCCAATTACAACCCCAGCTCCCAGCAGTTCACTTACCATCAACTCAGCAAAACCGGCGTGTCCATCAGCAGCTTTGCCGAGGATGCCCAAGGCCGGGTGTGGGTCGGCACCGAAGGCCAGGGCCTCTACTGCCTGGCCAACAAGAAATGGCGCCATTACAACGCCGCGCACAGCCTCTCCACCAACTTTGTGTACGGGCTGCTGGCGCTACCAACTCTTGCCACGGCCAAGGACGCGGGAGAATGGCTGCTGCTGTCGCACTTGCAAGGCCTGTCGTTATTCGAAGCCACCACGGGCAAATTCACCCCTCTGGCCGCGGCCACCGATACCCTGGCGCGCGACTCCCGGGGCCCGCTGGCGCTGGCCACCGGCCCGCAGCCAACGGCTTGGGCTGCCACCCGCGCCGGCCTGGTTCGGCTTGACTTGCGCGAGGCGCTGGGCTGGGCCCGCGCATTACCTCCCGGCTTGGTCCTGACCACCGCCGAGGTAGACGGCGAACCGCGCACGGTAGCCGGCCTGGGCGAGCTTTCGGCCACGCGACACCGGGTAAGCTTTGGTTTTGAGGGAATAAGTTTAGCAGCTGGTAACGAAGCCCTCGCCTACCAATACCGCCTGCGGGGCCTTTCGGATGCCTGGAGCCACCCCAGCGCTTCGCCCGAAGCCCAGTTTCCTGGCCTGGATGCGGGGCGATATGTGTTGGAAGCCCGCACCCGTCGCGGCCCGGCGGGTGCCTGGAGCCCGGTGGTCAGGGCGGAATTTGGCATCGCCACACCATTTTGGCGCACGTGGTGGTTTGCCGGGCTTGTGCTGTTGATGGCTGGTGGCGGGGTGTTTGGCATTATGCGGGTGCGTGAGCGGGCCCTGCGCCAAACCCAGCTCCTGCTGGAGCGCACCGTGGTGGAGCGCACCGCCGAGCTGCGCCAGCAAAAGGCCCACATCGAAAACATCAACGCCGACCTGGTGGTGGCTCGCGATGCTGCCGAGGCTTCCCGCAAAGCCAAAGCGCAGTTTCTGGCCAACATGAGCCACGAAATCCGCACGCCGATGAATGCCGTCATTGGCCTCACCAATTTGCTGCAGGCCACCCGCCTCACCCCAGAACAGGGCGAATACCTCACGGCCATCGAGTCGTCGTCGCAAAACCTACTGGTGATTATCAACGACATTCTCGACAGCTCCAAGATGGAAGCCGGCAAGCTGTCGCTCGAGCAAGTGCCCTTCCGCCTGCCCGAGGCTGTGCGGCGGCTCGGGGCCATGTTCAAGTACGCCACCGACACCAAAGGCTTGTTTTTCTTGGTCAATGTAGCGTCCAACGTACCGGCCGCCGTCTTCGGCGACCCAGTGCGCCTCAATCAGATATTGGTTAACCTAGTTGGAAACGCTATCAAGTTCACCCGCGGGGGCGGCGTAACCGTCACGGTGGAAGCCGTGCCTGTGCCATCGGCTCATGAAGCGCAGGCTGCTGGTTCCTCCGACAATCAATTTCTGCACTCGAAGGTATTAGTGGGCTTTTCTGTGCGCGACACCGGCTTAGGCATCCCAGCCGACAAGCTGGGGGCAATTTTCGAAGACTTTTCGCAGGCCAACACGTCCACTACCCGCGAGTTTGGTGGCACCGGCCTGGGCCTGAGCATCGCCCGCAATCTGGTGCAGCTCCACGGCGGGCAGCTGAGCGTTATTAGCGACGAAGGTCAAGGCTCCGAGTTCTTTTTTGAGCTGCCCTATGAGGTAGCCGACGAGGCCCTTGCCCTACCCGCGGCCGACCAAGGCCTGCTGGCGGCATTTGAGCCAACCCTGCGGGTGCTGGTAGCTGAAGACAATGCCTTGAACCAGCTGGTAGCCCGCAAAACGTTGGAAGCTTGGAATGTTGAAGTTGTGATTGCCGAAAACGGCCGCCTCGCCGTTGAGGCGGTAGCAGCCACGCCTACTCCCTTCGACGCCGTGCTAATGGACGTGCAGATGCCCGAAATGGATGGCTACGAAGCCGCCCGCCAGCTGCGCCAACTTTTCCCCGACGCCGCCCGACTGCCCATCATCGGCCTCACGGCCTCGGTACTGCCCGAAGACCGGGTGCTTGCCCTGGCCGCCGGCATGAACGACACCTTGGCCAAGCCTTTCGAACCCGCCGTGCTCTACGCACGGCTGGCTCATTTCACGGGCCGAACGCAACCGCCAACTGCGCTGCCCGCAGAAGCAAAAGATGCCCCCCAACCCGTTAAGCTTGCGACACAACCGGCCAGCATCGTGCCCGATTGGCAGCTACTAGAGGAGCTTGCCTGCGGCAATGAAGCCTTCCTGCAGCAGATTGTAGGCACCTTTCTCATTGAAGCCCCGGCCCTGGAAGCGTTACTGGCCACTCATTGCGCCGCGGACCCCGCAGCCCTGGCCGGTGCCGCCCACAAACTAAAAGGGCAGGTGGCCTACTTCGGCGTCCCTGTGCTTCACTCCCAGCTCGATGACTTGGAGCGCGCCGCTCGGCAGCCCCCTGGCACCCAGTGCGAGCCCTTGGTGGCCAGCATCCGCCAGCAGTTAGCTGAACTATACCCGCAGCTGGCAGCCCGGGCTTGACGCGAATTAACTGAACCCGCCAACTTACATTCGTTGGCCTATCTAGTTAACAAGGGCCTTTATGTCTGCTTCCACTTCCGTTGCTTCCTTGAATTGTTTGGTTGTTGACGACGACCCCCTCTCGGTGCAGGTGGTACTCAACTGCATTGCCAACACAGCCTTTTTAAATGCAGTGGGCAGCTACACCAACCCCGTAGAAGCCGCCGAAGCCCTGCGCACCCACCCCGTCGACCTGCTGTTCCTGGACGTTGAGATGCCGCTCATGTCGGGCATAGAACTGTTGCGAACCCTGCAGCATCCGCCGTTGGTGGTGCTCATTACCAGCAGCAAGGAATACGCCGTGCAGGCGTATGAATACTCCGTAGTTGACTACCTGATGAAGCCAGTCAGCTACGCCCGCTTCCTGCAGGCTTCCCAAAAAGCCCTCGAAGCTGCTAAGCGCCAGCCTGCTGCTACCAGCACCGAGGCCATTGAAAACCCAGCCCCGAACGCAGACTTCACTTTTGTAAAAGTTGACAACAAGCTGGTGCGGGTAGCTTTCGATGACGTGCACTACGTAGAGGCCCTCGGCGACTACGTGCACATTGTGACGGGGCAGAGCAAACACATTGTGTACAGCACCATGAAGGCTGTTGAGGAGAAATTCCCTACTAGCCGCTTCATCCGCATTCACCGCTCGTTCATCGTCAACTTCAATCGCATCCAAGCGCTGGAAGACAACACCATGTTGGTTGAGGGCAAGAATATCCCCGTGGGCCAGACCTACCTACGTGACGTGATGCAGCGCCTCAACCGGTTTTAAGCTGGGAAGCACGTGTCGCTTTTTGCACTTACTTGCGCTTCTCATTGCTGCGGCATGAGTTTTCTACATCGATTTTTCGGCAAAAATTTTTGGCTCTCGTGGCAGTAATGATGCTTTTCGCTAGCCTCGGCTGCTATGCTCAAGAGGCCGGTGACATCTCCAGCATGCACTGCAAAGCGCCCGGCCGGGTGCGGGTAAGCGAAACTGTGGCCCTCGCGACTCCGACGACTGCACTGGCAGCCATTGCATGACATGCGGCGTGGTAGTGGAGCCGCGTCAATAGGGCTCCACTACCACGCCGCGCAGACAGAATGCGCAACCGAATCCGGCTAAACAGAACTTGACTCTTTCGCGACCGGTGCTCCCTCGCGCAGCAGACGCAGCACCAGCTCCCACAAGTGCTCGTAGGGGATGATTTCAACCTCAGCAAATGCCTCGCCAGGCGGAGGCGTTTCGCGCAGTTGCTGCAGCAGCGCCTTGCCTCGTTCGGCAGCCTGGGCCGCGTCGAAATTTTTGTCAATTATCACCTGAAGCAGACGCAGGAAAAGCCGGCTTCGCAGCGTGGTAGGCTCGTACAAGTGCCGCTGTTGGTATTTCCGCAAGCGCTCCAGGCGCAATAGCACCTCTTCCAAATTGCGTTCGCGCAGGAAGTGAAGCAGCTGCAGCACCAAAATAGCCACGTTGTGGCCCCGCTTATCGCGGCTGTATTCCGGGAGTTGCAATACCCATTGGGCTATTTGCCGCTGCCGGGCCGTTGTTACCCGTTGCGGCGGCAGCACAAACTCGATGTACGACCGGTACAGGTCCCAGCGCTGCAGAGCGGTTTCCAACTGGTTCGGGTACCCAGGGTTTTTAGCGGTTAAGGTTAATAAATGCTGGGCCCGCTCGTACTGCTCTGCGTGCAGTGCCAGCAGCACATGGTGCTCTTGGAAATAGAACCAGTTGTTGGATGAAGGGTGAAAATCGCGGGAATATTGCTCTGCCAGCCGCAATCCTTGCATGGGTTGCCGACTGCGCAAATAGGCATAAATGCTCACAAAGTGATTGAAGCGAATATCAAATCGCCGAGCGTTAACCTTGCCCTCGCGCAAGCGCCGGGCCGCCGCCGCCGTCACCCGAATCATTTCGGAGAAATTGCCCTGCAATTCCTCATAAGCTAGTCGCGCCCGGTACACCAGATTGTAGGTAGTGAAACTGCGGGCTCGACGGTGCAGTGCTTCCAGTTGTTCTATGCGGCAAGGCAATACGGCCAATACTGCTCGACGTGCGGCTACGGTACCACTCAGCGCAAGTTGCGTATCGGCATAAAGCTGCTCTGCCTCGTCTTCCCAGGCTAATAACTGCTGGGCCCGTAACAGGACCTTTACTATCTTCTTATAAGGAATTGCCTGCCGTTGCTCCGTGTGTAGGTTACGGAGCATCCGGGCACTTTGCACAACATATTGAGTAAATTCTCCTGCCTCCGCAAGCCGTAAGCACCTTTGAAGCATGCGTTCGGAAAGCTTAAAGTCCCGCTCAGCATACAGAATACTTACCTTGTGCAACTGGTCCAAGCACTCCAGCTCATATCGGCGCGACACAAAATGCCTGGGGTCGGAATGGTCAAGAAAATATAATTGATTGAGCAGTTTGCTTCGAACGCGAGACTGCAGCTTTTGCAGCGCTCGCACGTTCGCTACCGTTGGCTTGCCATATAATGCTTTTACTACTTGTAGTTGAGTAGAATCCGGTGCCTTCGTCAGTATCGATACGAATTGATTTTCTTTATTCGACTGATTGTTGCGCATGTCTAGAACCGGCAGCGACGTTAAGCCTCTGAATGTCACAATCCGCGCCAAATTTGCAATTTCATTCATCTCGAAATCGCTTTATTTGCCTGTATTCGGCATTTTTGCTCTCCGCAGGGATTTAAAGGCCGAGTCACATTCACCACTAATCTTTCCTTTTCTGACCGCATACTAACCATGACCTTTGTATTGTGCTGGTTTATCACAATTCTACTGCTTTGACGTCACAAATTCGTCTTTTTTTCTCAAAGAGAACCAAATAAGGTGCGATGTAGAAACAAATAAAGGCGATTATCCCATTTACAATAACTTTTTTTATAATATTTATAAACTATATGCAAGTCTGAATTAGGACAACATTGTCCTTTTGCACGGCATCGTAAAGCGTCAACTTTGTGTCAATCAAATACCTGACACCTCTTTTAATACATAACGACCGTGCTGAATATCCTCGCCTTCGCCCTGCTCCATTTCGCCAGTCTGTCATCTAGCGTTACCAAGGAAATTGCCGCTACGCAGACTGTCCCTACTACTATTAGCACCGAAACCACTAAAGTTGGCGGCACAGGCGGCTGGGTCGGTGACATCGCCGCTGTAGGTGGCACCGGCGGCTGGGTCGGCGACATCGCCGCTGTGGGCGGCACAGGTGGTTGGGTTGGCGACATCGTTGCATAAGCTCTAGCGCCCTACACCTCTTGGTTTCGTGTATATCTTGCCTTACTGTTTCGGCAGTAGCCGCCCAGATATATCGCATGAAGCCAACTTTTTCAGTTAGTTTATTGCTCTCTGCTGCAATAGCCTTACTGCTACAGGGCTGTTCTAGTCCGGAGAATAAGTCGGGCAGCATCCGTGTGCGTTGGGCTCATGACCCTGAGGTGCTGAATATACTACAGATACCAAGTCAGCTGGCTTTTGATGCGGCCAACTTGGCATATGTAAGCTTATTGCACACCAATTTCTCAGCGGAGAGGCTTGAGCCGGCACTGGCCGAAACGTTGCCTGTAGCCCAATACATCGGCGACTCGCTGACCCGGCTTTCCTACCAGATACGGTCGGTGGCGACCTGGGATGATGGCCGCCCGGTGTTAGCCACGGATGTGGACTTCACCCTAAAGCTGATGTTTTGCCCGGGCCTGCCCAACGAAACAGCTCGACTGCAATACAACTTTATTCGGGCTCTTATCCCGGACCCCGACGACTCTCGCCACTTCACGCTGGAGTGCCGGGGTCAGTCATTGGAATATCCAGAAACATCGGGCGACTTTTTTATTTTGCCAGAGGCTGCTATCGACCCAAAAGGGCTTCTGCGGCGCTTTTCGCTGGCCGAGTTGCAGCGCCTGCCAGCCAATGCCCCACCCGACTCGGCACTTGCCGCAGTGGCCCGGCGCTTTCAGGCTTTTGCCCCGGGCGCGTTGCCGGGCTGTGGCCCCTACCGTCTTTCTGCTTGGGAAAAGGACCGGTACCTGACCTTTCGTCGCAAAGAGAACTGGTGGGGGAGCAAACTTGAACCAACTCCTTTCGTGCTGCAGGCCCGCCCCTCGCAGCTCGACTTTGTTATCATTCCGGATGCCTCTACAGCGAGCCTGGCACTTCAGCGCGGCGATTTGGATGTATTTCCGCAAGTGCCAGCCCGCGAGTTTGCCCGTTTGCGCAATTCCCGCTCCGCCCGTACCAAGCTGGCATTCTATTCAGTGCCTTCGCACGATGTCGTAACAGCGGGTTTTAATACCCGCCGGCCGGCTCTGGCCGACGCGCTTACGCGCAAAGCCCTGGGGCGCTGCTTCGACACTGCGGGCTTGATTAAGGCCACCCAGCTCGGAGCCGGCCAACAAACGGTCGGCATTATCAGCCCCCTCGACCGAGCCAACTACAACGACAGCCTTAGGCCCCTGCCGTTTGACCTGACTACCGCCGCCTCGATGTTGCGCCAGGCCGGCTGGCGCCGCGAGGCCAAGGGTGACGACGCGGGCTGGGTTCGGACCAAACCGCAGGGCAAGCCGCAGCGGCTTCGTCTGGTGGTGCGCTATCGAGCCGATGAGCCAACTTTTGCCACTGCCGCGCTGCAGTTTCAGGCGGCGGCGGCGAGCATAGGCGTGGCTGTATCGCTTTTGCCTACCGAATCAGGGTCCTTCACGGCAGCTTTGAAAGCGGGTGACTTTGATATGTACGTGCGCACCCTGCGAGGCAATCCGTTTATGTTCAATTACATTCCTTTGTACCACTCCAGGGCTTTGGGGCAAAGCAATGTTACCGGTTTCAGCACGCCCGCCAGCGACCGTCTCATTGATGAAATTACGACCGCCAAAACCCCCCAGCGCAAGTCTCAGCTGCTACGGCGCTTCCAAGCAATGCTGCAGACTGAAGCCCCAATTATCCCACTGTTTTTCCTGCCGAACCGCGTCGTGGCCCGCCGTGATTTAACCGGATTGCACGTCAACAGCCTCAAACCAGGCTTTGCCATTGGCACCGTGGAGCGCACGGCCGTGCCCGCTCCAACTCCTTAACCAATGGCGTGGTCATTACTTTGGCGTCTCTTTCGGACGCTGCTCGCCGTGTGGGCCCTCGCCTCAGTGGTCTTTCTGCTAAGCCACTACGATACTGATACCGCCTCGCAATTTACTTTGCCTGATTCGTCGGAGCTTATCGGCGCCGGGAGCACCTCCGACTCAACACAATACCAAGCGGCGCACTCAGCTGTCCTCCACCGCCTGGGTCTCGACCTGCCCTTGTTTTATGTAGGACGTAAAGCGCCTTCCCGTACCAGCTCAACCCGGTGGCAGTGGCACGGCTTCGCCAATCAGTACCACCGGTGGTTTATCGGCGTGCTGCAAGGTGACTTGGGCAAATCTTTTCGTACTGGTCAAGCCGTAGGTACCCGTCTGTTTTCTGCCCTTGCTTATACCTTACCCCTTACTGGTACGGCGGCCCTGTTGGCCATCCTGGCGGCCCTGGCCCTGGCGCAGCGGCTGGCGGCTGGCCCGTGGTGGCAGCGCCCTGTGCGCTCCTTGCTGGTAAGCTTGCATGCGCTGCCGCTTTTTGTGGTGGCGCTGCTCTTGCTACTGCTATTTGCCAACCCCGAGGTCTTTGCTTGGTTTCCAGCATATGGGCTAGACCAGCCCACCAACGCAACGGCGAGCCCTTGGGCCCGCACCGCCACCTACCTGCTGCACATGGTGCTGCCCACATCGGCCCTCGTCCTTACGGCGCTGCCAGACCTTACCCTACAGCTCACCGCCGCCCTAACCCAGGAGCTGGGCACCGATTATGCCACCACTGCCCGCGCCAAGGGTCTGTCAGGCAGCGCCGTAATCCGGCACCATGCCCTGCGCAACGCGCTGCTGCCCACCCTCACCCAAATCAGCGAGCTGTTGCCGGCGCTGGTGGCTGGGGCTTTGGTCGTGGAGGTGGTGTTTGCGCTTCCCGGCATGGGCCGCTTGCTAGCGGACGCCGCGTCCTCCCGCGACTACCCTGTGCTGGTGGGGGGAGTGCTGCTGACAGGCGCAGCCCGCTTACTGGCCCTTTTGCTCGCCGACCTTCTCTACCTCTGGGCCGACCCCCGCATCCGTTGGCAGCCTTGACCCGCACTCTTACCTCTTGGCCACAAAAGCTCGCCATTGCCTGGCTGACTCTGGTGGGCCTCACCGCGCTGCTGGCCAACGTACTACCCTTGCCTTATCAGCCGGGCGTGCTTGATTTGATACATACTTCCGAGCCACCCTTTGCTTCAGACTCTCATTGGCTGGGCACCGACCCCCAGGGCCGCGACGTGCTCACCCTGCTCGTCTTTGGGGCCCGCACTGCCGTGCTACTCACCTTGCCTGCAGCGCTTTTGTCGGCTATGGTGGGGGGCGTGCTGGGCGGGGCCGCTGGGTTTTGTGGCAATCGTGCCCGGGTTGCGTTTCCATATTGGCTACTGGCCATAGGAGGGGTGTGGTGGGCATTGCAATTGCCCATGCCCTGGTTGGGGATGGCGGTAGCGGTTCTGGGCGCCGGCCTGGCAGCTGGCGCTTCGTTGCGCCAACGCGCCCTGGCTGCCTGGCCAGTCCCCGTCAATTCCCTGGTGATGGGCGCCGCCACTACGCTTGATACCATCCCCCGCTTGGTGCTGGTGGTAGCCATTGCGGCCGGCTCGGGCTTGTCGGCCTCCGGCTTACTGGCGCTTTTTACGCTTACGACCTGGCCGCATGCGGCCCGCTTGGTACGTGCCCAAATGCTGCGCGTGCGTGCCCTTCCCTTTATAGAAGCAGCCCGTGCGGCCGGGGTTTCAGAAAATAGAATTTGGCTGCAACATGCCTTGCCGCATGCTCTCCAGCCCCTACGAGTGGCCTTTCCATTGAGTGTAGCGGGCCTGCTGGGATTAGAGAGTACGTTGTCGTTTTTGGGCATTGGCTTGCCGCCAAACGTAGCAAGTTGGGGCCGACTTATGGCCACTGTTCGCGACGCCCCCGACGCCTGGTGGGGATTTGTTTTTCCAGCTATTATATTGATATTAACCATATTAAGCCTTACATCACTAAGCAAAAAGCCCTAAGTCTGTTGCTAACCTTAGCGAAAATGCTATAAGAAACCGGGCCGCAAAAATGTCCGGAATGACCCTTGCTGTTCCAGCAGTACCGATGTCACAAATCACACTTTTTTATGAGTACTAGAACCATGACCCACCTCAACTGATTGCCGGAGCAAGCCTTTGTTTATCATATATTTAAAAATCTGTCGAAATAAACACTGCTTTCAGACAGTGGTTAATTTGGGATATTTCATTGTGATATTCTACCTCAAACATCGAATTTAACATGTCTAAATAGCAAGCATAGTGTCCTTTTTACAGGTAAAATCAGGCCTTAACATTGTATTGCCTTAGGGCGACTCCTTTCATCCGTGTTGCCCTATACTCCCCTCCTCTACCATGGTTTTATGTACTTACTTATTTACCCTTCGCTAACTACCTCCCGCCGTTCGAAAGTGCTAAGTCGTCCGGCATCAAGTGCCACCGACTTTGTTACTCCCGATGGCATGGTTGTCCCGCGGGCCCTAGGCGAAGCCGCTTTGCTAGGCCGCACCGCTGTACTAGTAGGTGGCCTTTTGGTAGGAATCTGGCCTTCTGCTTAAAGCTCTTCTCTTTTAGCATCTGACCCATTTCTAAGTCTTCAGTTCGCTCCAGTTCGCGCTAGCATCACTTCATCAACCCCTCTCTCTACCATCTACCCAACACACCCGTCTTTGCTCACTGTCTACCCCTGTTGAGCTTAAACCCGCCGTCTACCCCGGTGGGTTTTTTTTAGCCAACCACAGCTGTGCTTTGGCTGCCTACAATGCCGATGCCCTCGGCAAAAGAATGCGGCTGGTAACCGAGGTCGCGGCGGGCTTTGTCGATGACAAAGCCAGTGCGGGCCGGGCGTCGGGCGGGCTGCGAAAAGGTGCTGGCGGTTACCCGCTCAATCAACTCTTTGTCGAGGCTAAAGTGGTCGGCTACGCGCAGGGCCATGGCGTAGGGCGTTAGCAGTTCGTCGCTGCTCAAGTGGTAGATGCCTTGCGCACCATGGCGGGCCAGCAGCCAGCAGCCGTGGGCGAGGTCTTCAGCCAGGGTAGGCGTACGCCATTGGTCGTCTACTACTTTAATGGGCTTGCCTGCGCGCAAGGAATCGCGCACCCACACCACAATGTTGGTGCGGCCGTATTCATGCGCCACCCCATACACCAGCACCGTGCGGGCTATGGCCCAGCGGCCGGCGCTGGCCTGCACGAGGCGCTCGGCGGCGAGCTTGCTCTGGCCATAAAAATTCACGGGGCCTGGTTCATCTTCTTCTACCAGGGGGCCTGCCTCGCCGCTAAAAATAAAATCGGTGCTTAGGTGGGTAAGGTGGATGTTCTGCTCGGCGCAAGCAGCGACGAGGTGTTCTACCGCGGTTACGTTGTGCAGCCAGCACGCTTCCTGGTTTAGCTCGCATTCATCCACATTGGTCATGGCGGCCGTGTGGATAACGTGGCTCGGCCGCTCCTGCGCCAGCACCTGCCGCACCTGCGCAGCATCGGATACATCAAGGGTTATAAAAGACAGGTCGGGGTAGAGGCCGGCCAGTTTATTGGCCCCGCGGGAAGTCGCTACTACTGCTATTTCTGCCTGGAGGCGAAGCAGCGCCACTAGTTTCTGGCCCAACAGGCCGTTGGAACCCGTGATGAGAATTTTCATAGCGGAGCGAAAAGGAAAGAAGGAGGCCTGAATAACGGCTTGAGCAGCAATCGTTCAGGCCTCCTCCTTTGGTTTCAATTTAATACGTGTAGCCGTAGAGCTTGGCAATTTTCTTGCGGTTCAACTTCTGCGTCTTCATGGTCATCTTGATGTCGGCAACTGGGTGGTCGCGTTCATTGCGCGGCAGGTTGGCAATTTTGTCGATGACGTCCAGGCCCTGAATCGTTTGGCCAAACACCGTGTACTGTCCATCCAGAAAGTGAGTGCCACTGCGGTTTTGAACCAGATAGAACTGCGAGATGCTGCTGGCACGCTGCGGGTTGGCAAAATCGCCTTGGCGTGCAGCGGCCAGGGCACCGTAGTTGTGCTGGTGACCAGCAGCAAATTCGGCCGGGATGGTGCCTTCGTTGGCTTGGCCCAGGCCATCGTTGCTGGGGTCAGCGTCTTTGGAGTTACTGTCGCCGCCCTGAATCATAAAGTTTGGGATGACGCGGTGAAACGAGGTGCCGTCGTAGAATCCGCTTTTGGCTTTCTGCAGAAAGTTGGCTTTGTGCAGAGGAGTGTCATCAAAAAGAATAAGCCGGATAACACCTTGCGTCGTGGTGATGGTGACGACTTCGTCGCGGCCTTTTCTTTTGGTAGGCTTGGCGGGTTTATCGGTGGCGAAAGCGGGGCCAGCCATCCACAACAAGGCCAGCAGCAGCAACCCCAGACGATGGATATTGAACATGACTTAAGAGAAATGGTAAGATAGAAGTGCCAGCAAAATTACAGCAGCTCGGGAGCAACGCTGAGTCAGCAGCTTGCAAGAAGCATTTGGCTTTACCCGCGGTGTTCTCGAATGCTCGCCAGTATTTCACGGCCCCCACGGGCCAGCACCGAGTCGGCCACGGCCACGCCCAGCCCGCGCGCACCTGCCGCTTCGGCGTGCTGAATTTCCTCCACATACTCCTCGCCGCTCAGGCTGATGAGCCCGCCATGCAGGCGCAGGAGGCCTTCGGCATCGAGCGTGGCCAGGGCAAATGAGGGAATGCTGCACCCGCCTTCCATGGTATGCAGGAAGGCCCGCTCGGCCAGCAGGCAGGTGTGCGTGGCGGGGTGGTCGAGGGCGGTTTTGAGCTGGGCCTTCAGGTCGTCGTCCAGGTCGGCGGCGCACTCGATGGCGATGCTGCCCTGCCCCGTAGCGGGCACAAACAGATTGGTGGGCAGCACGTGGCGCACGAGGTGGTCGTAGCCCATGCGGTGCACGCCGGCATAAGCCAGCACCAGCGCATCGAACTGGCCTTCCTCCAGCTTGCGGAGCCGCGTCTGCAGGTTGCCGCGGGCTTCGGCAGTAGTGGCCTCGGGGTAGAAGCGGCGCAGCTGGGCCTTGCGGCGGGTGCTGCTGGTGCCCAGCACAATTCCGGGCTTATTGAGCGAAAACTGTTCGTTGAAGCTCAGTACCACGTCGTTGACCTGCTCGCGCTCCAGAAAGGCCAGCAACTCCAAATCGGATGGTATGCTGCTTTGCACGTCCTTGGCCGAGTGCACGGCCAGGTGCGTTTCGCGCCGCCGCAGGCTTTCCTCCAACTCTTCGGTGAAGACGCCTTTTGATCCGATTTTGGCCAGGGAACGGTCCTGCACAGCGTCGCCAGTGGTTTGCATGGGCACGATTTCGGTGGCAAAGCCGGCGTTGTTTAGTAGGCTGGCCACGTGCTCGGTTTGCCAGAGGGCAAGGCGGCTGGCGCGCGTGGCCAGGCGAATGGGAAAGCTCATGTAGTAGGTTCTATTTGATATTGAAAGCCTTCGCCGCCTTAGGCCTGCGCCAGACGCAATTGGCTGCCTAAGCGTAGCGAGCTGTCGACAAACACCATGCGCGGATTGGCGTTGCGCTCGATGTGGTAGTGGGCATCGGTCAGCTCTTTGGTGAGCAGGTCGGCGTTGCGTGGCGTCACAAACTTGGCAAAGCCGATAACGAATTGTTGTTCGCTGCCAGCTAAGTGAGGCACAAATTTTGGGTCGACACCAAACAGCAACACCTTGCGAATCAACCCCAACGAATAAGCCAGCAGCTCCTTCTGGTTTTCACGGCCCAGCTTCTGAAATTCTTCGCTTTTCTTCAGAATATCACCCGCCTTGCTGCCGTAGTTGAAACACAGACGCATCCAGTCCCGGAAAAATTCGAAATAATCGTTGTCGGCGTTGGTGTCGCGGCTCGCCAGGGCCGCTCCGAGGCTGCCGTCAGCCAGCTGCGCTACCTGCCGGGCTTTGGCCTCGGGCACGTGGTGCTGGGCGTGGAGGTAACTAGTAATGTCGTCTTCCGAAAAGGGGCGCACCACCACCGGCTGCACCCGGCTGATGATGGTGGGCAGCAACTGCTCGGGTGCACTTGACACCAGCAGGAAGATGGTGGCGGGCGGGGGCTCCTCCAGCAGCTTCAGCACGGCGTTAGCAGCAGCGGGGTGCATCAGCTCGGGCAACCAGAGGATGACAATTTTGAAGCGCGCCTCGAAGGCCTTCAGAGACACCAGCTTGAGAATTTGCACGGCTTCATCTTTGGAGATGTTACCCTGCTTGTTCTCGGCCCCAATGTGCTGCATCCAGTCGTTGAGGCCCTGGTAGGGATTATCGAGCACGAAGGTGCGCCACTCGCCCATAAACTTGTTACTCACCGCATCCTTAGTCACCGTTTTGGTGGTTGTCACGGGCACGATGAAGTTTAGGTCGGGGTGAGCTAGCTTGGCGGTTTTGGTGCAGGCGGGGCAGTGGCCGCAGCTGTCCTCGGCGTCCGGCGTGCGCGTTTCGCAGTTTAGGTACTGGGCGTAAGCCAACGCCAGTGCTAGCGCGGCACCGCCCTCGCTGCCCCGAAAAAGCTGGGCGTGCGCCACGTGCTGCCGCTGCACCGATTGGCGCAGCAGCTGCTTGACGGGGGCTTGGTTGGGGATTTCGGCGAAGGTCATGCTTTCTCCTTGTCCCAAATTCTGTCCTTGGCCGTCGCCTCAAATACCGTCTTCATAATGCCCTGCTCCACCTCATTATAAGGCAGCGCTCGCCGGGCCATTACCCGCTCGGCCACCTCCGCTACTTTGGGAAGCTTAAAGGTTTCGAAGCCCGCAGCACCGCCCCAGCTGAAGCTCGGAATGAACGTGCGTGGGAAGCCTGCCCCAAAAATATTGGCGCCCACGCCCACCACCGTGCCGGTATTAAACATGGTATTAATGCCGCACTTGCTGTGGTCGCCCATCATCAGGCCGCAGAAGGTTTGGCCGGTATCGACGAAGCGGCTTGCCACGTGGCTCCAGATTTTGACGGACGCGTAGTTGTTTTTGAGATTGGAAGTATTGGTATCGGCCCCCAGGTTGCACCATTCGCCAATCACGGAGTTGCCGAGGTAGCCGTCGTGGCCTTTGTTGGAATAGCCCAACAAAATGCTGTTGCCTACTTCGCCGCCCACTTTGGAATGCGGGCCCACGGTGTTGTCGCCGCGCATTTTGGCCCCGGCGTTGATGTGCGAACCCTCGCACAAAGCCAGTGGACCTTTGATAATCGCGCCCTCGTGCACCTGCGAGTTTTTGCCTAGGTAGATAGGGCCATCTTCGGCATTGAGAATGGCGGCGCGAATTTTCACGCCTTCTTCAATGAAGATGTTCTCGGCCCCATACACAATGGTGTGGGGGTCATTCACGGGCTGCGAGGTGCGGCCTTGGGTAAGCAAGGCGAAATCGCGCCGGATTTCCACTCCATTAAAGAGGAAGAGCTGCCAGGGGCGCTTGATAACGGCCACCGGCTCGGCTACTTGCTGGGTTTCGGGCAGGCCATCCTGAATCAACTCGGCCACCAGGGAGGCATCGGCAACGTGGGCAGCCACTAATAAATCGTCGGAATAGAGGGCGTGGCCGGGCCGCAGGGCCTGCACTTGACGAATAAGCAACTCATCAGGGCACACGGCCCCGTTGATGACGAGGGCCGGGCCGCTCACGTTGCCAGCCGGAAACTTGGCTTGCAGGTAAGGCTGGGTAAGGTAGCCCACCGATGCAGCCCCCAGCCGGTGCTGCCACTTCTCGGCCAGCGTGAGGATGCCGCAGCGCAAGGCTGCCACGGGCCGCGTGAAGGTGAAGGGCAGCAAGTGCGGCCGAATGGCAGGGTCATCAAAAAGCAGAACGTGCATGTTTTTTAGCTATTGGCTAATAGCTGTTGGCTATTAGCTTTTTCGTTAGAGCAACACAAATCTACGGCCGGCAGCTTAGCTGCCCGGCACAAAAAAAACTCCTTCCGGGCACACCGAAAGGAGTTCTTAAAAAGCTAATAGCTGACAGCCAGTGACTAACAGCTAATTAACCAGCTATTCTTTGTTGGCGCTGTTCTGCTCTTTCTTGGCGTAGCGGCTGCGGAACTTCTCCACACGGCCGGCCGTGTCAATGAACATGTTTTTGCCGGTGTAGAAGGGGTGCGAAGCACTGCTTACTTCGATTTTCACCAGCGGATAAGTTTTGCCGTCTTCCATCGTGATGGTGTCGGTCGGCTTCATCGTGGAGCGGGTGATGAACTTAAAATCCGAGGAAGTGTCTTGGAACACGACTTCCTGATACTCGGGATGCGTCTCTTTTTTCATATCGGGGGCCAGTTTTACCAGTTGAACCCTGCCGATTTTGCGGAAGGGACTGCAAAAGTACAGCTTAGCTCCTAAATACCCAACTCTGCTCCCAATATTTTCCGTACCCGGCGCCCCGCGAGTGCGTGCGGATGAGGTTGTTGCCTTTTAAAAACGTCTCCGTCATGCTGAGCTTGCGAAGCATCTAATCACCCCTGAACCTTTCGTTCGAACGTGATAAGATGCTTCGCAGACTCAGCATGACAGATAACTTGCAGACGCAGCGAAAGCAACGCTTAGCTACGCCGAGCTTCCCTTCGACGAGCCCAGTAGAATTGCTGCCCGACGCTTTCTTAACAATTAGCTTCCCGCTCTCTCAAAGACACCTTTAATTATATGACCCAACTCTGCTTTGCCTCGAATAATGAGCACAAGCTCGAAGAAATTCGTCCGCTCCTCCCCGTTGGCCTTACGTTGCTGAGCTTGGCCGACATCGGCTGCCAGGAAGAACTGCCCGAAACCCAGGACACCCTGGCTGGCAACGCCCGCCAGAAAGCCGAATACGTGCGCGAGCACTACAGCGTGGATTGCTTTGCCGACGACACCGGCCTGGAAGTAACCGCCCTCAACGGCGAGCCGGGCGTGTACTCGGCCCGGTACGCCGGCCCCCAACGGCTGGCCTCCGACAACGTGGCCAAGCTCATCCAGGAGCTCCGGGGCGCTACCGACCGCTCGGCCCGGTTCCGGACAGTGGTAGCCCTGGCCCGTGCCGATGGCTCGGTGCAGGAATTTGCCGGAGAAGTAATGGGCCATATCACGGAGGAGCCGCGGGGCACGGGCGGCTTCGGGTACGACCCCGTGTTTGTGCCCGCCGAGGGCGACGGCCGCACGTTTGCCGAAATGAGCGGCGCCGAGAAAAACCGCCACAGCCACCGGGCGCGGGCTGTGGCGGGGCTACTGGCATTTTTGAATGCGGAATAAGGAAATGAGGCAGAAGGGGTTTTGGCGCTACTAGTCAATTCTTCGGGCCTCGGTTCTCGTACCTCATTCCGCCAAGCATTATCTTTGCCTGCTATGCAAACCCCTTATCTTATTGGCATCACCGGCGGCAGCGCTTCTGGCAAAACCACCTTTCTGCGCCGGCTATTGGCGGCCTTCCCCGAAGACCAGATTTGCCTTATCTCGCAGGACAACTACTATCACCCTCGTGAAAAGCAGCTGCGCGACGATAAGGGCATCGAAAACTTTGACCTCCCCGCCAGCATCGACGCGGCCGCTTACGCCGAAGATGTGCTGCGCATCAGCCAGGGCCACGAAGTGCGGCGCACGGAATACACTTTCAATAACGCGGCCGTAACCCCCAAGGAGCTGGTGTTCCGGCCGGCCCCCATTGTGGTGGTGGAAGGCATCTTCGTATTTCACTTCGAAGAAATTGCCAAGCTGCTCGACCTTAAAGTGTACATCGACGCTCAGGAGCATGTGAAGCTGCACCGCCGCATCATCCGCGACCGCGACGAGCGGGGCTATGACTTGGCCGATGTGCTCTACCGCTACACGCACCACGTGGCGCCTACTTACGAGCAGTTCATCGCGCCATACAAGCACTACGCTGACATCGTCATCCCAAACAACCGGCACTTCGAGAGGGGATTGGAGGTGCTGGTAGGCTTCCTGCAAGGCAAGGTGGTGGCAGAACGCTAATTAACACTATCCTCCACGGCTCTGAATTTATTCGCGAGAGATATAGGTTTAAAAGCACGTTGGGCCCTACCCGACGTGCTTTTTTTTGCACCGACACCACCAGCATGTATAGCAAAGCAGAAGTAACACAGCTCCGCCAGGCTTTTTGGACGGCTTTTGGGCAGTACATGGCCCCAGTGCCTTCGGCCGAAGGCGAGACTACCAACTGGATAAATTACAAAACCGGCGTCAAGAATCTGTACTTCCGGATGCAGGCCGACAATCGCAAGGCCACCATTGCCATCGAGCTGAGCCACCCGGATGCGGGCATCCGGGAGCTGTTTTTTGAGCAGTTTCTGGAGTTGAAATCCCTACTGCACGAGGCGCTGGGTGAGGAATGGACCTGGGAAGCCGATGCTACCGATGCCCAGGGCAGTCCGTTTAGCCGCATTTACACCGAGCTGAGCCCGGTTAATCTCTTCAGCCGCGACGACTGGCCGGCGCTGATTTCGTTTTTTAAGCCCCGCATCATTGCCCTTGATGCCTTCTGGGCCGATGCCCAATACACCTTTGAAGCGCTCAAATAGCACCTTGACAAGCTGCAAATGAGCGTAATGGCTGACCTTGCCTTCATTCACTTCAAAAGATTATCTTTGCAGTCCCCGTACATACCCATGCTGGACTTGCTCTCTCGTTTTTGGTTTTCGCTCCGCTTTGCCCTGCTCACCGCCACGGTGCTGCTGGTGCTGGGCCTGAACCAACGTGCCGTGAGCGTACTGCGCCTGCCAGTGGGCAAAGGCGAGACGCGCTTGGCCGCGCCGCCCAAGGCAACGGTGGTGAAACAAAAAGTATTGCTGGAAGCCACGGCGATGCTGGAGCACTTTGTGGCTCCTCCATTGGCAGCGTGGCTGCCTTCGGCCGTGCCGACCATGTGGCTCCCGGCGTTGCGCCGGGCGCTGGCGGTGCCGCGTCTGCACGCTGGCGTTCGGGCCGGCGAGGTTTTCCGGGTCCGGCTTTTAGCCGTGGCGCTGTCGCCGCAAGCTCCCTAAAGTTGGTTGGCATCCAAGCCTTATCAGTGAACAGTTGACGGAGTTGCTCCGGGCTGTTGGCGGAGGCTTGTTGAGTTGCCATTCTCTCGTTTCACTGCTTACTAAAAATTGCCCACTGACAACTGTTAATTGATTTCACAATGCGTAACAAAGGATTAATCATCGCCCTCACCGTCGTCGTGACGGCGCTGTGTGCGTACTTCCTGTTCTTCACCTACGTCTCGCGCGGGGTGCAGCAGAAAGCAGTGGCATACGCCACACGCAACGGCAAGCTCGACGAAACGGCCCGCCAGCACTACCTGGATTCGGTGTGGCGCGCGCCGGTGTTCGGCCCCTTCACCTACCGGGAAGTGCGCCAGAGCGAACTGGGCCTCGGCCTCGACCTGAAAGGCGGCATGCACGTAACGCTGGAGGTTTCGCCGGTGGAAATCGTGAAAGCCATGAGCGGCAACAGCAAAGACCCCGCGTTCAACAAGGCCCTCGAGCAAGCACAGGAAGCCCAAAAAACCAATTCGGGCACGCCGTTTACGACGCTCTTCTCGCAGGCTTACCAAGCAGTTGCTCCCGGCAAGCCGTTGGCCACCACCTTCGCCAATACCACCAACAAGAGCCGCGGCATCGACATCAACTCGTCGAACGACAAGGTAATTGCCGCCATCGACAAAGAAGTTGACGAAGCCATCGACCGCTCGTTCAACATCCTGCGTACCCGCGTCGACAAGTTTGGCGTGAACCAGCCCAGCATTCAGCGCGTGAAGGGCACCGGCCGCATCCAGATTGAGCTGCCTGGCGTCGACAACCCCGACCGCGTGCGCAAACTGCTACAAGGCCAAGCCAAATTGGAGTTCTGGGAGGTATGGAACCAGAACGAAGTAGGCCCTTATCTAGTGCAGCTCGACCAGCAGCTTTCGGCCAAAGAAGCCGCTGCAAAAGCCGGCACCAAGCCTGCTAACGCTACAGCTACTACGGCCGCTGCTGGCGACACCACTTCCCTTGCTGCCCAGCTTGCCAAGAAAACCAAGGATGCCGCTGCTGACTCGGCTGCCACCTCGGCCAAAGGCGGCCAGTTGGCCCGCCTCTTCACCATGCCCGGCCGCCTAGGCGTGAACCTGCGCGACACCGCTCGCATGAACGCCATCCTGCGCTCGCCCGAAGCTAAAGCCATACTGCCCCCCACCCTGGCCCTGCTCTGGAACCTGAAGCCGACCACCATTGACAAGCAGGAATACCTGGAGCTGGTGCCCGTGCGCAAAACCCGCAACGGCGTGCCCCCATTGAGCGGCGAAGTAATCAGCGACGCCCGCTCGGACATTGGCCAGAACGGCCAGCCCGAAGTACTGATGAACATGACCCCCGCTGGCTCGCGCAAGTGGGCTAAGATGACCGGCGCCAACATTGGCCGCCAGGTAGCCATGGTGCTCGATGACTACGTGTGCTCGGCCCCGGTGGTGCAGAGCGAGATTACGGGCGGCGGCACCAGCATTACAGGCAGCTTCGCCATTGAAGACACCCAGGACCTGGCCAACCAGCTCAAGGCTGGTAAACTGCCTGCTCCTACGCGCATTGTGGAAGAAGCCATTGTGGGCCCTTCGCTCGGCAAGGAAGCCATCAACCAAGGTTTGTACTCGTCGCTGGCTGGGTTGATTATCATCATGATTTTCATGGCCGCCTACTACGGCCGCGCTGGCCTGGTAGCCGACGTATCGCTGCTCTTCAACATGTTCCTGATTCTGGGTGTGCTGGCGCAGTTCGGCACGGCCCTCACACTGCCCGGCATCGCGGGTTTGATTCTGGTGATTGCCTCGGCTATTGACGCCAACGTGTTGATTTTCGAACGCATTCGGGAAGAACTGGCCCATGGCCTGACTGTGCCCGATGCCATCAACAAAGGCTACTCACGCGCTTTCTCGGCCATTTTCGACTCGAACGTAACCACCATGCTGATTGCCGTGATTCTCGGCTTCTTCGGCACGGGCCCGGTGCAGAGCTTCGCCGTTACCCTTGGTATTGGTGTACTCACGTCGTTCCTGTCGGCCGTGTTCGTGTCGCGCCTCATCATCGAGTGGATGGTAAAGGGCAAGGACGACCACAGCCTGACCTTCGACACCTTCCTGTCGCGCAACTTGTTCAAGAACCTCAACTTTGACATCGTGGGCAAGCGCAAAATTGCTTATGCTTTCTCCACGATTGTTATTCTCATCGGCTTTGGCCTGATGGCTGTGCAGGGCGGCCCCAACCTGGGTGTCGATTTCCAGGGTGGCCGGGCTTATGTAGTTGATTTCAACAAGACCATGATTGCCTCCAACGTGGCCGACCAGCTGCGCCCAGCTTTCAAGGGTGCGGGCCTTGAAGTGAAGCAATTCGGCAGCCCCAACCGCCTGCGTGTCACCACGGGCTACCTGGCCCAGGACGAAAGCACAGCGGCTGATGCCACCGTATTGACGGCCCTCAACCAAGGCCTGCAGAAGTACAGCGCCGATGCTCCGGAAATTAAGTCGAGCACGAAAGTGGGCGCCACCATTGCCGACGACATCAAGCGCACTTCGGTGCTTTCGCTGGGCCTCACGCTGCTGGGTATCTTCATCTACGTGTTGTTCCGCTTCGATAAGTGGCAGTTCTCCATGGCGGCCGTGGTGGCTCTGTTCCACGATGCGCTGCTCGTTATCGCGGCCTTCCCCATTGCCCGCGCTTTCGGCGTGACGTATGAGATGGACCAGATTTTCGTGGCTGCCGTGCTCACGGTGCTGGGCTTCTCGATGAACGACACCGTGGTTATCTACGACCGTATCCGGGAATACCTGCGCGAGAATCCCAAGCTGACCTTCGCCCAAGTAGTGAACCCGGCTTTGAACTCGACTTTTTCACGGACCATCATTACGTCTTCGACCATCCTGATGGTGGTTATCGTGTTGTACATCTTCGGTGGCGAAACGCTGCGCTCGTTCTCGTTCTCGATGATTATCGGTATGATTTTCGGCACATACTCGTCGCTGTTCATCGCTACACCGATTATCCTCGACACCTACGGCAAGAAGGAGGAGCGTGAGCGTCTCGCTGCTGGCCAGGATACAACTGGCCTGCCTACCGATGCTCCTAAGCTGAGCTCGGCATCCGCATAATCAGCGATTTCGCGGATTATTGGCTGCGCTATTTCAGCAGACCGTATTCTTTGAGCATTTACAAACAAGGCCGCCCAATGGGCGGCCTTGTTTGCGTGTGAGACTTTCGGATTGAAATGGGAGATGCCTGCCTATAAGCTCAATTCACGGCGCGATGCAAGCGAAGCCTTTGTTATGGCGGGCTCCTGCCCTGGCCTCCTCCCTGCGGGTGAGGCGTTCGCCATAGCAAAGGCCCACACACTTAGCCTTGGAATGTAAAAAGCCTCGACTCTGCTCAGAGTCGGGGCTTTTAAAAGTAGAATTAGGAGCAACAAGACAGTATCGAACTGTCAAATTCGATGCTCTTGCCTCATAAGCTCACTTATACCGTGATGCCTTCGGCTACCACGCTTTGCACCTCGGGCACCATGCGCTTCAGCAGGTTCTCGATACCGGACTTGAGGGTAACTGTGGCCGAGGGGCAGCCAGAGCACGAACCTTGCAGGTTCACGGTCACGATGCCTTCGTGGTAGCTTTTGAAGGTGATGTTGCCACCGTCCTGCTCCACGGCGGGACGCACGTAGTTATCGAGCAGGTCGATTACTTTCTGGGCAATCTGGCCGTCTTGCTGGGTGGGGTCGCCGGCGGTAGCGGCTTGGGCAGCCTTCTGCTCGGCGGCGGGGTCAACCAGGAAAATGGGGCCACCGGCCTCTACGTAGCTTTTCAAGAACTGGCGCAGCTCGGGGATGAGCTGGGTCCAAGCCAGCTCGGGCTGGCTTTTGGTGATGGTAACGAAGTTCTGGGCAATGAACACACGGCCCACGTAATCGAACCCAAACAGTTCCTGCGCCAAAGGCGAGTTGGAAGCGGCTTCGAGGTTGGGATAATCCACGCTCACGCCGTCAGCCAGCAGGTTAGCGTTCAGGACAAACTTCATGCTCTCCGGGTTGGGAGAAGCTTCAGCATAAATGGAAACTGCAGACATGGCTTGGGGGCTTAATATCGAAGGGAGTAGTTGCAGGGATTGCAACAGCTAATCTACAACCGCATTGGGCCGGTAGAGGTTGCAAATGTACCTACATCATTTGACTTAGTGAGGCTGGCGCCTTCGGAAGCTTCCTTTAGCGCCCCCCTACAGCCGATTGGCTCGGGCACGCAGCAATAAATCAGCCAGCACCAATTGTGTCATGGCTTCTACAATGGGCACCGCACGGGGCAGCACGCACGCGTCGTGGCGGCCGCGGCCCACCAGGGTAATGGCTTCGCCCTGGTCGTTGATGGTTTGCTGGGGCTGCAGCAAGGTGGCCACTGGCTTGAAAGCCACCCGGAAATAAATATCCTGGCCGTTGCTAATTCCGCCCTGGCTGCCGCCGCTGTGGTTAGTGCGAGTTCGGACGGTTCCGGCTTCGTCGGTGTAGAACTCATCGTTGTGCACCGAGCCGGGCAGTTTTGTGCCAGCAAACCCGGACCCGAACTCAAAGCCCTTCACGGCGTTGATGCTGAGCAGGGCGTGGCCCAGCACCGCGGGCAGTTTGTCGAACACAGGCTCGCCCAGGCCCACAGGCACGTGGCGCGCCACGCCGGTTATTACGCCGCCCACGGTGTCGTGCGCGGCCTGGGCCTCGCGGATGCGGGCTTCCATACGCACGGCGGTATCGGGGTGCGGGCACCGCACGGGATTGGTGTCGATGAGGCTGAGGTCCAATTCCTGATATTCCAGGGGCACTTCTACTTCGCCCACGGCCGAGACATAGGCGGCAATCTCGACGCCAAAGTGGGCCAGCAGCTGCCCGGCAATGGCGCCCGCGGCTACGCGGGCCGCCGTTTCGCGGGCCGAACTGCGGCCACCGCCGCGGTGGTCGCGCCGGCCGTATTTCACGTCGTAGGTATAGTCGGCGTGGCTGGGCCGGTAGGCTTTCGCAATGTGAGAGTAGTCGTCGGAGCGCTGGTCGGCGTTGGGAATAAAAAGGCTGATGGGTGTGCCCGTGGTATAGCCTTCGAACAGCCCGGACTGAATCTGAACCGTGTCCGACTCTTTGCGCGGCGTGGTCAGGTCCGACTGGCCGGGCCGGCGCCGGTCTAGGGCAGTTTGGATGTGGGCGACCTCCACGGCCACGCCCGCCGGGCAGCCGTCGATAATCACGCCGATGCCCGCCCCGTGCGACTCGCCAAATGTGGTGATGCGAAAGAGAGAGCCGAAGGTGCTGGACATGACTGGTTGCTAGTTACGGGTGGCTTGTTTCTGATTAAGTTGGCCAATGGAGGGGTTGGCATTAGCGCTTTGCGCCCGCACATCCTCACGTTAGCACCGCGCCCCCTGCGGAAATACCGCCTGCGGCTACGGCTTGGGCCCTCTATAAGCCCAACAACCTGGTCGCAAAGTTGGCACGGCGCCGCCGAAAATCAGCTCGACCGCCCGGCCCGCCACCAGCCAAACCCCGCCACGCCCACTAAGCCTAGCAACAGCCAGCTGGCGTAGCGGTGCACATCGCGGTACACATCCAGCGACTGCAGCCGGGTATCGGCCTCGGCCAGCGCCGGACCATAAAAAGGGTCGTCTTCAGGCTTAGGCAGCGCTATTGGCACAGCCAGCTCGCCTCTAGCAGTGGGCCGGATTCCGGGCCGGAGCGTGTCGTAACGAACAGTTACGGGGTTGAATACAACGAGGCGCACCAAGCTGTCTAAAGGTATTGTTCCGGGCTCCCGCGCTACCAAGCGGTAGCGAAATAGCTTGCGACCTCCGCCCGATGTGGCCTGCTCGCGTACCTCCGGGCCGTACACTTCCAGGCCTGGGTAAGCACTGAAAACCGGCGCCAGCACAGCCGACAAATTGCCCCGGCCTTCAACCCCAAAGGTGTAGGTGATGGACTGCCCCACCCGAAAAGCAGCCCGGCTTATGGCTTCCCCTAGGCGGAAGTTGCCCACCGGCACCACCCCGCCCTGCGGGTGGGGCGGCAGGGGCCGCACCTGCACTGCAGTACCCGCCGATAGGTAGCTTTTGTAGCCCGCCAAGCGGTTGTCCTGCCCCGGCTCGGGCTTCTTGAGGAACTTAAACTTCACCATGGTCAGGGCCAGGGCTGGGAAGGTTAGGGCCTGGGGCGTGAGGGGATAGTAAACATTCTCGGCGAGCCGGAAGCGCAGGTATAGCTGGCCCTGGCTACGAACGGTGTCGGGAGTAATACTGGGCTCGGGGCCGGGCTCCTGCCAGGCGGTGGACTGGTGCAGCGCCCGCAGCAACGGTGGCAACTGGTTGCTGAAGTCGTGAAAGGCCAGCATGGCCTGGTCGGGCGGCGTTAGGTAGAAGTAGAGGCCCACCCGCACGCCTTCGCCTACAAATACGCTTTGTCGGTCGGCTACCACGGCCAGAAAGGCGCGGTCGTGCAGTTCCTGGTACAGCGCCGGCTTGGGCTTGCCAAACAACTTGTCGAGGTCGCCCACGGCCTGCAGCGGAGCCGTGGGATTGGCCGGCGGGGTAAGGGCCGACGGGCTGGCGGGTGGGGTGGCTGGCAAGCCCGCAGCCGGATTAGCGGGCCCCGTAACCGGTGCTGCACCTAGCGGGGTGCCCGGGGCACTCGCTGGTGGCGCCACCAGCACAGCGGCGGGCGGCGGGTCGGCCGAAGGCGGGGTCGCAGCGGGTGGGGCCGGCCCCACCCGAACCAAGCTCCCGCTGCTGCGCACTACTACTCCATTCACCGTGAGCTGAAAAGGTTTGATAACGTACTCGCCCTCGCCGTAGGGTACGTAGCGCTGCGTAATGATAAGGTCGGAAAACCGGCGGCCTTGCACAATGCGGGTGGTGGTGGTGCTGGTTTTGCCGCTCTTTTTAAAGCCCTCCAGCTCGGGAAACTCCGAGTACGTGTCCAGGGCTTTGTCCCGCAGCCGGAAGGCCAGGGTGAACACCCCCGTAACGGGCAGCGAGCCAGGCCCTGGCAGCAACGTCACATCGGCTGCGGTAGTGGGGCTGGCCTTGGGTTTGGGTTGGGGAGCTGCTTTGATAGCAGCAGTGGGCAGCACAGCAGCTTGGCCGTGGGCAGCACTCGCACCCAACCAACCGAACAATAACGCCATCCACCCAAATAATCTTCCCATAATCGCAGGCTCGTTAGCGGACCCTAAAAGTAGCTTTAAACGCGGAAATCCGCTTTCTCAGCGGCGTTGCAATTGCAAAACCCGCAACATAATCTAGCTAAACAATAAAAATTTACAGGTTAGTCAATCCTTTTGGCTAGGTATTACCGTATCTGCATTCAAATCCCCATTAACTGTTCTGGTTCCCCCAAAAAAACGGGCCATCGGCACCGTGCGGGATTTTATTGCCCATCCGGTAATAGTTCAAACTTTCACCTAACCATTTCCTTGCTCATGTCTGATAACCTTCAGCCCCGTGGTTCCGACGAAACCACGCTCGCCCAGCCGCTGTACACGCCCATCAAGCGGCGCTCGTTCTTCATGTATGCAGGTGCTACCGCCGGCGCTACTGCACTGGTATTAGCCGGCTGCTCGAAAGACAGCGACCCGGTCATGAATAGCAACCTAGTGACCTTGGGCACCGGTGACTTTCGTGTGCTCAACTACGCCTATGCGCTGGAGCAGCTCGAAGCTGCCTTCTACACCACTTTGCGTGATGGTGCTTACTACAAAGGTTTGGCCGCGGCCAGCGCCGAGAAACAAATCCTGGACGACCTGTACTACCACGAGGTTATTCACCGTGAGTTTTTCAAGGCAGCCCTGGGCACCAACGCCATCAAGCCGTTGACTCCCAATTTTGGCGCCATTAACATGGCCGACCGGGCTAGCGTGCTAGGTGCCGCCAGAACGTTTGAAGACCTGGGCGTTGCGGCCTATAACGGCGCTGGTCAGTTCCTGGAATCGCCGCTTTTCCTCACCATCGCGGGCAAGATTGTATCGGTTGAAGCCCGTCACGCGGCCATCATCCGCGACCTGCTGGCCGAGTCCACCTTCGTGGGCAACGACGTGGTGACTCTCACCGAAAATACCAGCCTGGAGCGTTCCAAGACGCCTACCGAAGTGGTAGCCGCCGCCAACGGCTTCCTGGCTGAAGGCTCTAAGATTGACGCTTCGAGCCTCCGGTAACCCTCTCCCTTTTTCTAAATCCTGACTTTTTATAGCCATGAATATTCTTCAAATAATCTCGGAAATCGAGAAAGTGGACCCGGAAGTGTACGACCGTCTTGACTCACGTCGCAGCATTTTCAAGCACATGTCCGGCCTCGGCCAGAAGCTGTCGGCGGCAGCCCTGCCCCTGGCAATGGGAGCCGTCCTGAACAAGGCATATGCGCAAACGCCCATGAACGCCTCTATTGGCGATGTGCTCAACTTTGCCCTGAGCCTGGAATACCTGGAACAATACTTCTATCAGCGCGGCCAAGGGACTGCGACTCTGCAGACCCAGTTTAGCGCTACCAACCGCACGGCCTTGAACCTGATTGCCAAGGACGAAGTGAACCACGTCGCGTTCCTGATAGCAGCCATGAGGGGTGCTAACATCACGCCCATCGGCGACCCCGGTGCTGCTACGTTTGACTTTACTGGCGGCAAAGGCGGTGCGCCCGGTCCACTCGCGACGGTATTTACCGATGCAGGCACTTACCTGGCTGTAGCCCAAGCGCTGGAAGACACCGGAGTGCGCGCCTACAAAGGTGGTGCGCCCCTGCTCATGAGCAACAAACCGGTGCTCACGGCGGCCTTGAACATCCACTCCGTAGAAGCCCGCCACGCTTCCCGTCTGCGCACCATGCGCCGCGCAGGTGCCATGAATGACCGCGCCTCCATGGTGGCAGCTGGTAGCAACCCCAGCTCTTCGCCCAAAAGCTGGATTTCCGGCACCGATGGCGGTGGCCCCGCCCCGGCTGTGACCGCGCCCGTGTACGGTGCTGGCAATAACACCAATGCTCCTGCCGGCGTGACTTTCCCAGCTGAAGACAACGTGACTCAGGGTGGTGTGAACCTGCAAACTGCTTTGGCTTCGCTGAACTTCCCGGCCGCTGCTTTCTCGGAGGCCTTCGACGAACCCCTGGATGTGACGACGGTGAAAACCATTGCCCGCACGTTTGTTGTCAATGGCAGCACCTTCCTCGCTTAGTCGCAGCACTAGGTTTTAATATTTTTGAAAAAGCCGCTCCACTTGGAGCGGCTTTTTTCATTTCATGTAGGCTGTCGCACACCTGAAGCCAGTACTGCTCATGCGGAACAGGCTTTTTTCATTATCCTCTATGCTAGAAGCGTCGCTGTTCCTGTTTCAGTATTATCAAGGTTCAGCTTTTTTACAGCACCTTTCGCCGCGAATCAACCTTTTGGCGTGAGATGACCGTAGTTGCTCTGCTTCTTGCCTGCGGGCCATGCTCTTTGTTGTAACTCAGCATTGACCTGAGCCAAATATTTTCCGGGATGCTCCGAACCCAACTTCTCTTCACTTGTACTCCTAAGCTTTTTACCCATGTCAGACACTATTCCGTCTACCAGTTCCGACGGTTTTCCTCCCGCGGAGCCTCTGTATGTGCCCATTAAACGGCGCTCTTTTTTCATGTACGCTGGCGCCACCGCTGGGGCCACGGCCCTGGTGCTGGCCGGGTGCAGCAAAGAAGAGAGTTCAAACCCAGCCCCGGGCCTCGTCAACGTAGGCCCCACAGGCCCGAATGACCTGGGCGTACTCAACTACGCATATGCCCTGGAGCAGCTGGAGGCCGCGTTTTACACCCAAGTCAAAGAAGGAGCCTACTACAAAGCCCTGGGTGCAACAAGCGCCGAGAAGCAAATTCTCGACGACCTGCACTACCACGAAGTGGCCCACCGCGAGTTCTTTAAAGCAGCCCTAGGCAACAATGCCATCCGCGTCCTGGAGCCAGAGTTTGGCAACATTGACTTTGGCGTGCGCGAGGGCGCGGCTGGCGGCAAGCTGGGCGTGCTTCAAGCGGCCAAGGCGTTCGAAGACCTCGGCGTAGCAGCCTACAACGGCGCGGGCAAGTTCATCCAGACGCCGCTCAACCTGGTTCTGGCCGGCAAGATTGTGTCGGTAGAAGCGCGGCATGCCTCGCTCATCCGCGACCTGCTGGCCGAGGCCACCTTCGTGGCCGACGACGTGGTGCAAGTGACCACCGGCGGCCCCATTGTGGCGGGTGGCCCCAACTCTGCCACGCCCACGGGCCTGGAGCGCTCCAAGTCTCCGGCCGAGGTCGTGGCCGTGGCCAACACTTTTCTCAAAGAGGGCTCGAAGCTGGACGTTTCCGGCTTGGTGTAGGCTGCGGCGGCCTTTCTTCTGTTTTAATCTTCCTGCTCCATGAATATCCTTAATCTCCTCTCCGACATTGAAAAGGTCGACCCCGAAGTATACGACCGGCTCGACTCGCGCCGCCGCGTGTTCCAGCACCTGAGCGGGCTGGGCGGCAAGCTCGCCGCGGCAGCCGTGCCGCTGGCCCTGGGCGCCGTGCTCAACAAAGCTTACGCGGGCGCCACCGCCACCCAGGCCACCGTGCTGGAAGTGCTCAACTACGCGCTGCTGCTCGAACACCTGGAAGCCAACTTCTACAACCTTGGCATGGGCAACACCGCCATCACCGGTGGCCTCAGCGCCAATAACGTCAAAGCCCTCAACACCATCAAAGCCGACGAGAACAACCACGTAGTTTTCCTGCGTGGGGTGATTTCGGCGGCGCCTTTCAGCTCGACGCCCGTAAACCCGGCGGTTTCCGACTTCGATTACACCGGCGCCCAGGGCGGCGCACGCGCGGCGCTTTTCCCCGATGTGCTCTCCAACCCCGCCACTTTCTTGGCGGTGGCTCAGGCCCTGGAAGACACCGGCGTGCGCGCCTACAAAGGCAGCGCTACCGACCTGATGACGAACAAAACCGTGCTCGAAGCCGCTCTCAACATTCACTCCGTTGAAGCCCGCCACGCTGCCCGCCTGCGTACCATGCGCCGCGGCGGTGCATTAAACGACCGCGCCTCCCTGGTAGTAGCTAGTGGCAGTGCCAGCACTTCGCCCAAAAGCTGGGTGAGGGGCCGCGACGCCAACGGTCCCGCCCCGGGCAAGACCGACGCCGTGTATGGCCCCGGCATGCCGGCAACGGGTACTGCCACCACTATTTTCTTTCCTGCCGAAGACAACGTGATGCAGGCCACGGCTAATATCACTACTCTGCTCAACTCGGCTGCCATCGAGGGCCTCACCGCGGCCAATGCGGCGCTGGCCGCTTCCGAAGCATTCGACGAGCCCCTGGACATGGCCACGGTGAAAGCCATTGCCCGCAATTTTGTGAAAACGGGCACGCCCACTTTTGCGCTGCTCTCGTAGCTGCCACACTGCTTGCCAGCAAATTTTAGCAAAGGATGGCTCCACGGGGGCCATCCTTTTTTTGTGGGCATGCCGCCCCCGCGCCGCTGCGAGTATCTTTGTAGATAGCGACGAGGTGCGTTTGGGCACCTGCTGGTTATTTTCTTATGTCTGATTCATCTTTTTCCTGGAGCGGGGCCTTGCAACGCCGCACCTTTTTGCGGGTTGCGGGCGCTTCGGCGGCTACTGCGTCGCTTGTCCTGGCCGGCTGCTCCGACCCAGTTTCCGAGCCCGTTGCAGTCACCCAGAACGTGCTGCGGCTGGGCAGTGGCGACTCTGGCCTGCTCAACTACCTCTACCTACTAAAGCAGCTCGAAGCCGCGTTCTATCAAAAGGTAGTAGATACGCCCCCCAGCGACTTCGTAGCCGGCGATAAAGCAGCTTTCGACGACCTTCGCGACCACGGGCTGACGCACCGTGAAACCCTCCGCTTTGTGCTGGGTACGGGTGCCTATGATGTCGGCTTTGCGCAACCTCTGGCGTTTGACTTCTCCACCTTCGTGTTGACCTCACGCGCTGGCGTGCTCACCGCTGCCCAACAGCTCGAGGACTTGAGCGTAGCGGCCTACGCCGGGGCCTTGCCCTTGGTGGCAGCTCCCGCCACGGTAGCCCTGCTAGCCAAGATAGCCTCCGTGGAGGCCCGCCACGCTGCGTTTATCCGCGACCTGCGTACGCCCGGCACCTTCGCCGGCAACGACGTGGTGGTGAATGCAGGGACGCTGCAAAGCGTGAGCCTGGCCAAAACGCCCGTCCAGGTAGTGGATGAGGCCAAAGCATTTTTCTTGCCCGTTGTCGTAGCAGCCGAAACCCTGCCCACGGCTTAGGCCCTCTTATTGCCCGTTTCCGCATGAATCTTCTCTCGCTCCTCGACCGCCTCAGCACCGCCGACGCTCCTTCGGAAGCCGCCCCGCGCCGCGACCTGCTTCGCCAGCTTGGACAGGCCGGTGCCCGGGCAGCCGCCACAGCCGTGCCGCTGGCCCTGGCTACCCCAGCCCTCGCGGCACCTACCAACACCACGCTCGATGCCGCCCTGTTGCTGCTCAAGTTGGAAGACTTGCTGGTGGCGCTATATACCCAGGCCCTGGACACGGTGCTTGCTAACGCAACCCACGCGGCCGTACGGCCCGACTTTCAGCGCATGCTTCAGCAGCAGCAGGGTCATGCGCAATTTTTTCGCACCGCCCTTACAACGGCAGGGTTCACGCCCCCCACGGCGCCGGCTTTCGACTTCAGCGGCCGCCGGAACAATGCGGCCAACCCGGTGCTATTCCCCGGCGTGATGAGTGACTATAACGCTTTTCTGCAGCTAGCCCAGCAGCTTGAAGACGCCAGCGCCAGCATTTATCTTGGCCAAATCGGCTTTTTCACCGCCGATAAGCAGCTTCTTAATGCTGTACTGCGCATGCAGCCCGTAGAGGCTCGCCACGCTTCGCACCTACGCACCCTACGCCGGGCGGCCCCCAACCCCACCGTCGTAAAAAGCTGGCCCAGCACTGCCGACACGGCCCCCTCCCCTGCCGTGCTAGTGCCCAGCCCGGCGAGCGGCAGCAATGCCCCGGTGAGCATTTACAGCTTCGAAACCAACGAAACTCAGCGGCTTGGTAACAACCCGGTGATTCCTTTCCCCACCGTCCTCACGGGGAACAACGCGGTGCAGTTCCGGGCCATTGCCGAGGCCTTCGACGAGCCCCTGCCCACGGCTCAGGCTACAGCCCTGCTTGCTATATTTAGCTAAGGCTATAAAATTTTGGCATTTAAGCTAAAAAGAGCAGTCCCGGCTGCTCTTTTCGCGTATCAGGGGCTCTTATGAGGGTATTGGCAGGCACTGACCCCTTGCGAAATCCGCCTCAAATATCGTATATTTATTAAGGGTGTGAGTGAAGCTCTTCGCTAGGGCTGGCTTGCCCTTGCATCTACTTTCTTACCTTTCGTACTCCTGTTGCTATGCTAGACTACGTGAAAATGATTCTGCTGAAGGTTAGCTTCAACAAGGCGCTATTTGAAAAAGAACTCCGCAAGGCTTTAAAAATGCTTACGCCCGCGGAAGTACCCGATTTTCGGGTTTGGTGCTACCAGCAATTTGCCCGCGTCTACCGGCGCGTGCTACAGCGTGTATTCGGCAACTTAGACGAATCCAGCTTCAGGCTCGATATCGGATAATCGCTGTTAAACCCTGCTACTGTACACCCAGCCACACTTGCTTAGTCGCTGTCAAGCACAAACTTAATATTACGCTTTAGCCCTTCGTAACCCGTGCGCTTCACGGCCGACTGGCGGAATAGCTCGGTGAATAATTCGTGGGTGATTTCGCGCCAGTCGCCGGGCGTCAAGTCTTTCAGTCCTGGCGCCGGGTTGAACTGCGGCTCGGTGTGCGGCTTCGAGAAGCGGTTCCACGGGCACACGTCCTGGCAGATGTCGCAGCCGAACACCCAGTTGCCGAACTGCCCGCCTACTTCCGTGGGAATCTGGTCTTTCAGCTCGATGGTGAAGTAGCTAATGCACTTGCTGCCGTCCACCACGTAAGCTTCGGTAATGGCTTGGGTGGGGCAGGCGTCCATGCATTTGGTGCAGGTGCCGCAGTAGTCCCGAATGGGACCATCAGCGGGCAGTTCCACGTCCACTATCAGCTCAGCGATGAAGTAAAAAGAGCCGGTGCCGGGCGTGATGAGGTTGGAGTTTTTGCCCACCCAGCCCAGACCGCTTTTTTTGGCCCAGGCCTTGTCGAGCACGGGGGCCGAATCGACGAAGCAGCGGCCGCCTATTTGGCCTATCTCGGCTTCCATATCAGCCAATAGCAGCTTTAGCTTGTCTTTGATGACGAAGTGGTAGTCGCGGCCGTAGGCGTACTTGCTGATTTTGAGGGTGTCGTCGGGCTGCTGGTCTTCCGGCGCGGGGTAATAGTTGAGCAGCAGCGAAATCACCGATTTGGCACCATCCACCAGCAGGCGCGGGTCGAGACGCTTGTCGAAGTGGTTTTCCATGTAGCCCATGCGGCCGTTCATGCGCTTGGTGAGCCAGGTTTCCAGGCGCGGGGCTTCTTCTTCCAGGAACTCGGCCTTGGAAATGCCGCAGGCCATGAAGCCAAGCTCGGCCGCGCGGCGCTTGATGAAAGGGGCCCACTCAGACTGGGGAAGCATTGGCAAAGGGAAATGGAACTATGAAGAAACGAGAAACGCGCCGCTGGGGGCGGCGCGTTCCGTTTTGGCTGTAGAGACGCATACTTGCGTCTCATCATTGAACGGTTACGTGCGAACGGTAATGCCGAATGGCGCGGACAACAAGACGCAAATATGCGTCTCTACCCCTGCGTAATCTCGGCAAACAGGTCGCCGTTGTTGCCACGCAGGTGCTGGGGCAGCAGGCGGCCCAAGTGCTGGTACGCCGCTTCAGTAGCCTCGCGGCCCCGCGAAGTGCGTTTGATGTAGCCTTCCTGAATCAGGAACGGCTCGTACACTTCCTCAATGGTTTCGCCTTCTTCGCCGCAAGCCGTGGCGATGGTGCTGATGCCTACCGGACCACCCTTGAACTTGTCGATGATGGTGGTGAGGATGCGCTTGTCCATGTCGTCGAGGCCGCGGGCGTCTACGTCCAAGGCGTTGAGGGCGAACTGTGCGATTTCCACCGTGATGGTGCCGTCACCCTTAATCTGGGCGAAGTCACGGGTGCGGCGCAGCAGATTGTTGGCGATACGCGGGGTGCCACGCGAGCGGCGGGCAATTTCAAAGGCTGCATCCTCGTGAATAGGCGTGCCGAGGATTTCGGCCGAACGGTGCACGATGGTGGTCAGCAGCTTCGAATCGTAGTACTCCAGGCGGGCCGAGATGCCGAAACGGGCGCGCAGCGGCGCCGTGAGCATGCCCGAGCGCGTGGTAGCGCCCACGAGGGTGAAGGGCGAAAGCGAAATCTGCACCGAGCGAGCATTCGGACCCGAATCGAGCATGATGTCGATGCGGTAGTCCTCCATGGCCGAGTACAGGTACTCTTCCACCACGGGGTTGAGGCGGTGGATTTCGTCGATGAACAGCACGTCGTGCGGCTCCAGGTTGGTGAGCAGGCCGGCGAGGTCGCTCGGCTTGTCCAGCACCGGGCCGGAAGTCATCTTGATGCCCGAGCCCAACTCGTTGGCGATGATGTGCGAGAGGGTGGTTTTGCCCAGGCCGGGAGGGCCGTGCAGCAACACGTGGTCGAGGGCGTCGCCGCGCTGCTTGGTGGCGGCCACGAACACCTTCAGGTTCTCCAGAATCTTTTCCTGGCCCGTGAAGTCGTCGAACGACAGCGGCCGCAGGGCTTTGTCGATGTCCTTGTCGGTAGCATCGAAATTTTCGTTGCTGCCAGTGAGATAGGCTTCGCGCATAATGATAATTGCTAAAATTATTGGTTGCTTGTTGCTAAGCTAGTGAGTAACCGTGTTGCTGGCAAAAAAGCTCCGTGTTAAGATAAAAATCCTTCTGTCATCCTGAGCACAGCGAAGGACCTTATCACGCTTGCGCCAAATGATACTACTGCAAACTTTTCAGCGGCGATAAGGTCCTTCGCTGTGCTCAGGATGACAGGCGGTTTCTGAATTTCACCTCTTACTCGTGCAGCAGCACTTCAATGTCCAGGTGCAGCCAATCCGATTCCCAAGACTTGTGGTTGAGTCGGGCGGTGAGGTTTTTGCCAGCGTCAAGCAAGCGTGCTACGGTTTCGTTGCGGCCCTCGGGCAGGTAGCCGAGCCACACGTTGGCGGGGTCGGTAGCGGGAGCGGTGTGCACCTGCACGGCCCAGTCATCGTATTTGTTGCTGGGCTCGCGGCTGAGCTGCAGGGCTTGGCCCACGCTTAGGCTGGGCTCGTATTGCACGAGGTTGTCGCGGTGCGAAGTGCCGGCCACGAGGCATTCGAGCAGCACGAGGGGTTCGGAATCGGTGACGATTTTCATCATGGGACCAAATTACGGCATAGGCGGCGGGTTTAAGTCAAAGCCGCAGTAGGTTATGCCGTAGGCAACAGCAGCGTTGCGTAGCTGCAAACAAGCAACAAGCCGGCTTGGGAAGAAAGCCGGCTTGCTACTACAGGAATCAAAATGTGTGACGAGCAAGTGCTAGCTCTGGTTGCCGCTCTTGCTGCCCTGGCTTTTGCCCTGGCCGCCATCGCCGCGGGGACCTTTGGCCGTGTGCGAGGTTTGGGCGCTGGGCGTGCGCAGGTGCGGCTCGTTGCTTTGGCCGGCGCCCTTGGTACCGCCCTCGTCTTTGTTGGGGCTGGTGGTGTCGGGGTTTAGCTCGGCGTGGCGGCCGGGGGTGTTGCCACCGTCGCCACTCACGACGCTTGATACGCCATCAGAGGAGCCAGTATCAGCAGTGCTATCGGGTGAGTAGAAGCCTTCGCCGGTGCGGGTGCGGTCGTGGTGTTGCAGGTTGGGGTCGGGGCCGCCCTGGCGCATTTCTATGCCTTCGCGGCGGTATTCTTCCTTGTCGTGCTCGCGGCGCTCCTGGCGGCGGGTTTCGGCGTTTTCGTGCTCTTGGTTGTCGGACATGGCTGGTTAAGGATAAGTGGAAAGGAAGCTTTTTATACGAGCCGCCCACCAACTGTGATATCCTCTGTTCCTGGCCTTTGACTCTTCGCCCGCAGCTTTAGCGGCTTATATTTCCTAGCGACGAAGTAATATTTTGGCTGTTGACTGGTGAGAATTCAGCGCGGAGCAACTGGCACTAGGTTTAAGTCCGCTGCCGTGACTTGAACGCATGATGTTTAAGATTGTGCAGTACTTAGAATTTTGACGAGGAGCCATTGATTCCCATGGCGGCGAATAGTTACTGTGTAATACACGGCACACTTAAATCCACACCAATACGTAAAGATCAGAGTTGCTACGTTGAAGTTTTTCGAAAATAGCGGCAAGCTTATGCCGTAAATAGAATGCCCATAGCGTCGGTAAACTTCTTTCATAAAGTCTGGACGCCTATTCTGAATTGCCCGGATTGAATCTGTTGGCACAATAGCATAACCCTTCAATCGCGCAGCATCTAACTGAAAACCGCGCGAATCACGTGCCTGAAGCCCATAAAAAGCGGTATCGGTAGCACTCAGCACCTGTTCTTTCATTAGTCCAGCTAGGTCTTCTGGCGATACATCAGGACCGCTACTCTCACTTATCGTAACCCCGTCGAATAAGGGCTGACCGAACGAGAATGGCGCCACACTACCGCCCTGTTCCCACTTCATGACTGGGTTTTCTACAAAATGCTCAACAAGTGCATAAATGACGGTGTCTGGAACAAACAAGTACGGCTTGGGTCGTCCCCAGGTGCGCGGCGGACGCGTACGAGAGCGTTCATGCTGGCCAGGTTGACAGCCGTTAAAGCCAAGAATCGTCCATAGTACCAGCAGAAGTGCCATTTTCATAGTTGTGTTGCTGAGAAAAGCTAGGCACATCATCCTGCTAATATGCAAAACGGCTGCTCTGGACAAGAGCAGCCGTTTTCTTTTCAATACTCTAGAAAGAAAGAAGTTTATTTAAACGCCTGAATGCCGGTAATATCTGCCCCCGTAATCAGCAAATGAATGTCGTGCGTGCCCTCGTAGGTAATCACCGACTCCAGGTTCATCATGTGGCGCATGATGGGGTACTCGCCGGTGATGCCCATGCCGCCGTGAATCTGGCGGGCTTCGCGGGCAATGTGCAGGGCCATGTCGACGGAGTTGCGCTTGGCCATGGAGATTTGGGCGCTGGTGGCTTTGCCTTCGTTTTTGAGCACGCCCAGGCGCCAGGCCATGAGCTGGGCCTTGGTGATTTCGGTAATCATCTCGGCTAGTTTCTTCTGCTGGAGCTGGAAGCTGGCGATGGGCTTGCCGAACTGCTCGCGCTGCAGCGAGTACTTCAGGGCCGATTCGTAGCAGTCGATGGCCGCGCCAATGGCGCCCCAGGCAATGCCGAAGCGGGCCGAGTCGAGGCAGGAGAGCGGGCCGCGCAGGCCTTCGATGTTGGGCAGAATGTTCTCCTTGGGGATTTTCACGTCTTCGAACACCAGCTCGCCGGTGGTGCTGGCGCGCAGGCTCCACTTGTTGTGGATTTCGGGGGTCGAGAAGCCTTCCATGCCGCGCTCCACAATCACGCCCTTGATGCGGCCCTGCTCATTTTTGGCCCACACCACGGCCACCTGGCACTCGGGCGAGTTCGAAATCCAGAGCTTGGCGCCATTTAGGAGATAATGGTCGCCTTTGTCCTCGATTTTGGTGGTCATGCCACCGGGGTTCGAGCCGTGGTCGGGCTCGGTGAGGCCAAAGCAGCCCAGCCACTCGCCGGAGGCCAGCTTGGGCAGGTACTTGTTGCGCTGCTCCTCCGAGCCGTACTGGTAGATGGGGAACATCACCAGCGAGCCCTGCACCGAGGCTGTGGAGCGCATGCCGGAATCGCCGCGCTCAATCTCCTGCATGATGAGGCCGTAGCTGATGTAGTCGAGCCCACCGCCGCCGTACTCCTGCGGAATGGTGGGGCCGAAAGCGCCGACGTCGCCAAACTTCTTCACGATTTCGCTGGGGAAGTGGCCGTCCTGCGCCCACTTCTCGATGCTGGGCGAAATCTCCTTCTTCACGAAGTCGCGGATGCTCTGGCGAATGAGGATGTGCTCCTCGGTGAGCAGCCCGTCGAGGTCGAAATAGTCGGTGAAGCCGTTGGCGTTGGTGCTGCCCTTCTGGGCGGTGTGGGCTTTGGACTCCGGGGAAAGAACGTCGGCTTGGGAAGACATAACGGGGAATGAGTTGGGTGGGAGGCTCAAAGATAAAAGTTTTGAGACGAGCCGGCCGCCAACAGAACAGCCGATAGGCAAGCGGGTTCCGGCTCGTCCCGAATTCATCGCTCATCTTTAGGCCTTCAAATTACGTAGCGCCTACCTTTCCGGCTGGGCGGCAGTGGCAGCGCCGGTGTTTTCAGCGGCTGGGCACGGGCCCAATCGACAATATGTAAGCCCGAGGCGCGGCCTAATCCTCAGCTTGCGGCGTGCTCTAATTCCCTCTCTATGCGCCTTCCTAAATTCAGCGAGCACCTTCACGAGCGCCTGCAAGAACAGCGTCCGCAGCTGGTATCCCGGGCCGACTCCGTGCTGTTCTACCTCAGCCTGGGCGGCTTGTTCGTTTTCCTCTACGACTTGGGGTTTGCGCACAGCCCGGAGGCTGAGCAAACGCTAACGTACTTCTACGGGGCCTACATGCTGTGCATGATGCTGGTGCTGGGGCTGCGCCTGGTTTTGCTGAATAAGGCCGGCATGCCGAGGAGTTGGATAATTGCGGAATATGTACTGATTTTTTTCGCCGGGTGCAGCGTACTGCTGGCTTTTCTACCGTCACAATCGGTGCTGCCCGGCACCCTGGTGGGCCAGTACGTAGAGCAAGACCTAGTGATTCTGGCGGTGCTGGTGTACGTCTTTCTCATCGAGCTTTCGCGGCGCTCGCTCAATTTTTATCGCCTCCGCTACAACCCCGCTCTGCTGTTCATCGCCAGTTTTATTCTGTTGATAGTGCTGGGCGCGGGTCTGCTGCTGCTGCCCCGGGCTACGACCAATGGCATAAGTCCGCTCGACGCCCTGTTTACTTCGGCCAGTGCCGTGTGCGTCACTGGCCTGATTACCGTGGACACGGCCACGGCCTTCTCAGGCTTCGGCAAGGCGGTTATTCTGATACTGATTCAGCTTGGGGGACTCGGTATCATGACGTTTACGAGCTTTCTGGCGCTGTTTTTCCAACGCTCGTCGTCGTTCCAGAACCAGTTGTTCATGCAAGGCCTCATCAACGAGGAAAGCATCGGCAACACCATGCGCACCATCGGCAACATTGTCTGGATCACGTTTTTAGTGGAGTTTGTTGGGGCCTGCTTCATTTATGCATCGATTGGGCCGGCCGAAATCCCCCGCCTGCACGACCGGGTGGAGTTCGCCATTTTCCACTCCATCTCGGCCTTTTGCAACGCGGGCTTCTCCACGCTTTCGGCAGGTCTCTACGACACCAACTTTCGCTTTAACTACGGCTTTCAACTCGTTATCATTGCCCTGATTATCATCGGCGGCATTGGCTTCCCCATCATTTTCAACCTCTACCGCTACCTCCGGGCCGCGGGCCGCAACCGCTGGCGGCAACTCTACTACCGCGAACGGCTGGTGTATACGCCGCGCATCATCAACATCAACACCAAAATTGTGCTGCTGACCTCGGCGGCGCTGACAGTGGCCGGCACTGTGCTCTATTTCGGCATGGAGTACAACAACACCATGCGCGAGCACACCGGCATGGGCAAGTTCGTGACGGCGCTGTTTGGCGGCGTCACGCCCCGCACCGCCGGCTTCAACACCGTGGACATGGCCCAGTTGACGATGCCGCTCGTGCTCATTTATCTGCTGCTGATGTGGATTGGAGCGTCGCCGGGCTCTACAGGCGGCGGCATCAAAACCACTACGTTTGCGCTGGCCTTGCTGAACATCTACAGCATTGCCCGGGGCAAGGAGCGGCTGGAAATATTTGGGCGGCACGTGCCCGCCAAATCGGTGCAGCAGGCCTTTGCCGTGATGATGCTGTCGTCGCTGGTTATTGGCGTTGCCATTCTGCTGATTAAATATTTCGACCCCGCTATTCCGCTCGCCCAAGTCGCTTTTGAGGCGTTTTCGGCCTACAGCACCGTCGGGCTCACGCTGGGCATCACCGGCGGCCTGAGCGCAGGGAGTAAGCTGGTAGTCATCGTCACCATGTTTTTGGGCCGGGTGGGCACCTTCACCCTCATTGCCGGCGTGGTCACCAAAATCAACGACCAAAACTACCGCTACCCTTCCGAAAACATTATCATTACGTAGCGTCCCGCAAGCACCACATCACATGAAATACATAATTATTGGGTTGGGCTACTTCGGCTCGTCGTTGGCCTCGAAGCTCACGGAAATGGGTCACGAAGTCATTGCCGTCGACAGTGACATTGCCAAGGTCACGCAACACAAAGACCGCATCACGCACACCGTGTGCCTCGACGCCCGCGACCAGCAGGCCCTGGCTACGCTGCCGCTCAGCGATACCGACATGGTGCTCGTGGGCATCGGCGAAGACTTTGGGGCGTCGGTGATGGCCGTGGCCAACTTCAAGCAGCTGGGGGTGAAAAGGCTCATTGGCCGCGCCATTTCGCCCCTGCACCAAACCGTGCTGGAAGCCATTGGCGTCGACAGAATAATTCGTCCCGAAACGGAGTCGGCCGAACGCCTGGCCAAGAGCCTTGACCTGAAGGACATTCTCGACTCCCTGGATTTGACGGAAGACTACAACATCATCCAGGCCACGGTGCCGGTGCGCTACGTGGGCAGAACCATTCAGGAAGCCAACTTCCGCCAAAAGTATAACATCAACGTGCTCACCATCATCCGCCCCAAGGACTCCACCAACCTATTTGGCCGCTCGCAGCGCAAGCCGTCGGCCATTGGCGTGGTGGCGGCCGATACGGTTTTTCAGGCCGACGACATCATGGTGCTGTTTGGTAAGATGGAAGACATCCGGAAGGTGCTGCATTAAAACCGGGCGGCAGGTAGCCGCGCGTCGGGCTTTTACGTTAGCCGCTGCGCGAAGCCAGCCGTCTCCGGCTTGCCCGCCGGCTGTTACCTTAGCCGCCCCATTCAGCTGCCATGAGCCACGGAAAGAAACTTAACGAACTAGAAGCCACCGCCATATGCGGCAACGACATTTCCTCGTCGTGCCTGTACGTGTCGGCGTTGGCCATTTCCTACGCCGGGCAATACGCTTGGCTGGCCCTCTTGACGGTGGGCGCGGTGCTGTTTTTGTTCCGCAAAATCTACGGCGAGGTCGTGGGTGCCCTGCCCCTGAACGGCGGCGCCTACAACGTGCTGCTGAACACCACCAGCAAGCGCAACGCCGCGCTGGCCGCCTGCCTCACCATCCTGTCGTACATGGCCACGGCCGTGCTTTCGGCCAACGAGGGCATGCACTACCTGCACACGCTCTGGCACGGGCTGCCCATCATTCCGGCCACCATGGGGCTGCTGGCGCTGTTTCTGCTGCTCACCATCCTGGGCATTTCGGAGTCGGCCATCGTGGCGGTGGGCATTTTTATTCTGCACCTGGTGTCGCTCACGGTGCTGGTGGGCGTGGCGGTGTGGTACCTGGCCACGCAAGGCATGCCCAACCTCTCGCTCAACTTTGCGGCGCCGGTGAAGGGCGGCAGCGTGCTCAACGCGCTGTTTTTCGGGTTTAGCGCGGCCATGCTGGGCATTTCGGGCTTCGAAAGCTCGGCCAACTTTGTGGAGGAGCAGGACCGGGGCGTGTTTCAGAAAACGTTGCGCAACATGTGGGTGGTGGTCACAGTGTTCAACCCACTCATTGCGTTTCTGGCCATTGCGGTGCTGCCGCTGGTGGAAGTAGGCAAGCACACCGAAACGCTGCTTTCGCACTTGGGTACCGTCACGGGCGGGCCCTGGCTGGGCACACTGATTTCGGTGGATGCCGTGGCTGTGCTCAGCGGGGCCGTGCTCACCTCCTTTGTGGGCGTGAGTGGCCTGATGAAACGCATGACCTTGGACCGCATTCTGCCCCAGTTCTTCCTGAGAGAGAACAAGCGCGGCAGCAACTACATGATTCTCATCACGTTCTTTTTGCTATGTGTTTCGGTGCTGCTCATCACCAACGGGCAGCTGGGGCCGCTGGCGGGCGTGTACACCATTTCCTTTCTGTCGGTAATGGCATTTTTTGCCATCGGCAACTTCCTGCTGAAAGGCAAACGGCCGCATTTGCCGCGGCCGGTGTACGCGGGCATTGTGACGGTTACGCTGGCTTTGGTGGGCGTGCTGGTGGCCTTGTTTGGCAACGTCAAGATTCACCCCGAGTACCTGGTGGTATTTCTGCAATACTTCCTGCCCAGCATGGCCGTGGTGTCCATCATGCTCAACCGCATGGCCATTTTGACCTTCATTTTGTCGGCTGTGGAGTCGTTTGAGCGGCAGCTGCCCCGGGCCTCCCGTCTGGGCCGCCTCATGGTGCACCGGCAGCTACGGCAGCTGGCCCAGCAGGAGTTCGTGTTTTTCACCAAAGGAGACAACGTGGCCAACCTCAACAAGGTGATGACCTACGTGGTGGAAAACGAATTCACCAACAAGCTAAAAATCGTGACCCTGCTCCGCGATGGCGAGAAATTCCCCGAAGAGCTGCTCAACGACATCCGCGTGCTGGACCGGGCTTATCCGCAGGTCGACATCGATTTCGTGACCATTGACGGGCAGTTCGGCCCCCCGCTGATTGAGAAGCTGTCGGCGCAGTGGAACATCCCCAAGAACTTCATGTTCATCGGCTCGCCCGGCGACCGGTTCCCGTATCAGATTTCGGAGTTGGGCGGGGTGCGGTTGATTATTTGATGGGGTAATGAGGCTGGCTCGCCCACTGTCATTGCGAGTGGAACGCAGTGGGGCGCGACAATCCGTCCTCTGCCTCTCAGTCCCCTTAAAGATGTGACTCATTAAAAAAGTCCCGGCGCCATTGCTGGCGCCGGGACTTTTTGCATAAGGGCTTTGCACATTAGAAGGTTGGTCGCTGCGAGAGGACGGATTAGCTCCGCTGACCTTCGGTTGCCGCGCTCCGCTCGCAATGACAGTGGCCGCACGCTCCTTTCTTAAAACTTTAAGTTTACCGAAGCCAAGAAGTTGCGGGTAGCCTGCGGGAAGTACCAGTTGAAGGTTTCGAGCTGACTGCTGGCACCGATGTAGCTATAGGTATAGCCGTTGGCCACGTATTCGCGGTTCAACACGTTGTTTACGAGCACAGCCAGTTCAATTTCCTTCACAAAAACCGGACGGATGGCGTAGCGCACCCGGAAATCGAGCACCTGGTAGGGCGCGATGCTGCGGTTGGTGTTTTCGGAGTTGTCTAAATACTGGCGGCTCACTGCTTTGTAGAGGAAAGCCAGGCGCAGGTTTTTCACGGGCTGGCCTTCCAGCGTCTGAGCCGATACAGCGGCCGGCGAGTAAGATATAATCGAGGTGCGCGGCGCGGCGGCTACAGGGTTATAATCGGCGTCGTAAGTCACATCTTGGTAGCCCAAAATGCGGTTCTGGCTAAGGGTGAGCGTGCTGCTGTAGCTGATTTGGTCGTTGGCCGACACGAAGCCGGTAAGCTCTACGCCGCGGCGGTAGCTGCGGGCCACGTTGGTGCGCAGGGGCGCGCCCACGTCGTTGAGCTGGCCGGTGGCCACCAGCTGGTTGTGGTAGTTCATGTAAAAGCCGTTGGCTTCCAGGCGCACGGCGGTGTTGCCGCCCAGCAGGTCCAGGCCGGTGCGGCTGAAGCGATAGCCGCCTTCGAAATCTTCGAGGCGCTCGGGCTTGGCGCTCTGGTCGCCGGCGGGGCGGTCGACGAAGTCGGCGCGCACGGGCTCGCGCTGGCCCACGGCGAAGCTGGCGTAGAGCTGCTGGCCTTCGGCCAGGGCGAAGGTGACGCCGGCTTTGGGGTTGAAGAAGGTGTAGTCGGCGCGGGTGGCTACGTTGCTCTGGTCGTCATCGATGCCGTTGATGCGGTAGGCTATGCGGCGCAGCTGCAGGTCGCCGTACACGCCCAGGCGGGGCAGCACCTGCCAGGTGGCACGGGCGTAGGCGTTGTAGTCGGTTTTGGTGGCGTTGTTGAAGTAGTAGCGCTGGCGGTGGCCAATGGTAGTGGCGTATTGCGCCCAGATGATTTCGCCGTAATGGTCGTTGTCGAACTTATTGGCCGCGCCGCCCAGCGTGGCCTGGAACCGGTCGTTGTCCTTGGGCTGGTAGTTCAGGGCGAAGGTGGCCCCGTAGAAGTAGTTATCGAGCCACTTCTGGTCGATTAGGTCGGTGCGGGCGATGGTCTGGTTGCCGATTACCACGTTGGGCAAGCCGTAGGCCGAAAAGCGGCGGCGGGCCCGGAAGCTTTCGTAGTAGCCGAAGCCGCGGGTGAGGTGCAGCGCCGCGCCGATGTTCCAGTCCGAGCCCAGGCCCTCCGAGAGGTGCAATTGGTAATGGTTTTGCTGGTAGTTGTCGGTCTGGTTGTCGTAGGTGTAATAGCTGTAGCGGCGGCCTTCCTGTAGCACCCGGTCAGCATTGGCCGGCGTCAGCTCGCCGTTATCCACATAAATTTTCAACAAATCCCGGTTGCCGGTAATGGCCGGCTCGGGCACCCCGTTCCAGGCCTGGTAGGTTTTCTCGCGCCCCGAGAAGGTGATGAACTTAAGCAGCGTGTTCTTGGCTTGGTAACCCGCAGCCAGGTAGTAGGACTTCAAATCCGAGGACGCCCGGTTCATGTAGCCGTCGGTGGCAATGCGCGAGAGGCGGCCATCCACGGTAAAGTGCCCGCCCAGCAAGCCGGTGCCGAACTGCACGTTGTTTTTCCAGGTGTTGAAGGAGCCGTAGCTGTTGTTGGTTTCGGCGTAGGCCTCGCGGCGCACGTCGAGCGTGCTGATGTTGATGCTGGCGCCGAAGGCCGCGCCGCCGTTCTGGCTGGTGCCCACGCCCCGCTGCACCTGCAGGCTGTTGATGGACGAGGCCAGGTCCGGCAGGTTCACCAAAAAAGCGCCGCGCGACTCCGGGTCGTTCAGCGGCACGCCGTTAATGGTCATGTTGATGCCCGTGGTGCCCGTGCCCCGGATGCGGATGTCGGTGTAGCCCACGCCGGCCCCAGCGTCGGAGGTCACCACCACGGAGGGTGTCTGGTCGAGCAGGTAGGGCAGGTCCTGGCCGAAGTTACGCTTGGCCAGGTCTTCCCGGCCGAGGTTGGTGTAGGCCGTGGCGGTGCGGTCGCTGGCGCGCTGGGCCGTCACCAGGGCTTCGCCGGTGAGCACCGCACTGGGCTGGAGCGAGGTGCTCAGCCGCTGCTCGGCTTCCTGGCCCTGCAATTGCCGCAGCAGTGTTTCATAGCCCAGGAAGCTGATGCGCAGCTCGTGCCGGCCCGCCGGCACCGCCGGCAGCGTGAAGGCGCCAGTGGCGTCAGTAGCCGGGCCAGCAGCACCGTCGAGTAAAATGGTGGCGCCGGGCAGTGGCTCACCCGTGCGGGCATCGGTAACGGTGCCGGACACCGGCCCTTGGGCCCGTGCCGGCGCGGTGGCCAGCGCACACAGCGCAGCCCCCGCGAAGAATACTTTTTTCAAAAAGATTTTGGCGTAAAATATGGAACACGCCGGCGCCCCAGGGGTCGGAGCGGCAGCGGAAACGTCCGCGGATTGTTTATTCCCTTCGCCGGCATTACCCGGTTCAGGTTCGATGGGTATCATCTCAGCCACCTTCTTTTAAAAGGCAGCACCCCTAAACAGGGCACAAAGGTACAAACCCGGCTCTGGTACAGCAGCAAAATTTGGCAATTGACCCATCGGGCACCAACACATCCCTTGGTCGTTTGTTGAAAGTCAATTAATTTAGAGACGTCCGCCGGCGCAACGCCGGCAGGCAAAGCTTCGTTGAAAGTTTTGCACCGCTTTAGCTGCTTCCGTCATGTTTAGCCTCATCTACGCCGTTGCTTTCTGTGCTTTTTTCCTGTTCATGCTGGTGCTTCCGCGCCGACGGCGCGCCGTTCCTCCTCCCCCGCCGCACGACGGCGACGACGATGGTGGCGAACCACATGACCCCGGCCTGCCCGACCTGGACCTGCCGCCCGGTATTTCCCGGCCCATCAACGACTGGGAGCCCGATTACAACAAACGCCGGGTAGGGGTTTAGGGCACTCTTCACTGATTGCATTTGCTTGACAAGGTTACCACGGGTAAGCTAAGGAGCAGTTTTTGGGCCCACTAACGGCCTTAAAACTGCTCTTTTTTTGCCGCCTCCGCACCTATGAGCGTACCGACAATGAGCAGTATCGACACCGACAGCAAAACCCGCTTTGGCCCGGTGAATGCACGGTAAGGCTTAGCGCAGTGCGCCAGTAAAAGTCGCCACTGTCAGCGCGGCTTCCGTAGTAGAGGCCAGTCTATGCTTGAGCTATGCTTGTGGAGCAATTGGGTATCCTATGAGCAAAGAACTCTGGCCCAACCTCACTGGGGCAGAGTTCTCAACAGGCCTTGTGCGTGGGCTAGTTGTACAACAGCTACGTTGTTACTCACTGCCATGCTACTATTCTATGCCTAGTTCTCTCGCTCCCGGATGGTCTTCCCATCGGCACCATTCCTACGCTGCTGTGCTGGCACTAGTGGGCCTTGGGCTAGCATTTCCGGCGGTGGCGGGCGTACTGCTTGGAGTACCATTAGCTATAGGCATGGTGGTGCTCGGTGTGGCCCACGGCGCCTGCGACCAGTTTGTGCTGCCGGCCCGCCAGCCCGCAGGCCGCGCCCTGACGGGGTGGCACTACTGGCGGCAGTTTCTAGCGGGCTACCTTGGTCTGGCCGCACTGGTGGGCTTGCTCTGGTGGCTGTGGCCGGCAGCTACGGTGGCAGGCTTTTTCCTACTCACGGTGTGGCACTGGGGCTCAGCCGATGCTCCCACTAACAAACAGGTGCCCACCGGCTGGTGGCTCGCGCATAGCCTGCTGCGCGGCTTGCTGATTTTTGCAGTACCCGCCTGGGGCCGCGCCCACGAAACCATGAGCCTGGTAAACGAGCTGCTCGCTTTCGTAGGCGCAGAGGCCGTTTCGGCCTCCACTTTCGGAGCCATTGCGGTGGTGCTAGGCGTGCTGGTAATGGGTGGGCACGCAGCACTTTGGGCCGGGTATGCGAGGCAGCACCGAACCGGTTTTCTCAAAACCGAGCTGGTGGAGGTGTCGGTGCTAATATTGCTGTTTGTGGCCCTGCCCCCGCGGCTTTCGGTGGCAGTGTATTTTGTGTTCTGGCACAGTTTACAGCACATTCTGCGCCTCAATGGCTGGCTGGGTTACGCTTCTGGCGCCAAAGGTCAGGCAGCTCGTTCGGAATTGCTGGCGCAGCTCGTTTTCTTTCTGCGGCGGGCGGCGCCGCTGCTGCTCGTCAGCTGCGTAGCGCTGCTGGTACTGGGCCGCGTGTTGGCGCCACGCCTGCCCGATGCCACAGCTTGGTTTAGTCTGGCGTTGGTGGTGGCCGCCATTGTCACCCTGCCCCACGCCTTATTAGTCACGACAGTGATGGACGCGCACCGGTGGCAAAGCCTGGGGCTGGGTAAGTGCGCATTGTCTCCCACCCTAAGAACTGCAGCGGCCAGGATGCACTCGTAAAAACACCCGTCCGCTCGCCCGTGCCTAGCCCACTTCAATGGTGTAAGACGCCGAAAACACCTGGCCGGGCTCCAGCGTGAGAATGCCCTCTTTTTCGCGCAGCTCGCCGGGCTCGCCTGTGGGGCTGGCAATGCCGTGCCAGGGCTCTACGCACACAAATCCTGCCCCTGGTCCCTTAGTCCAGAGGCCGAGGTAGGGAAAGCCATCGAACTGAAACCGCACGAAATGCGCCGACTTGCGCGAGCGCAGGGTGAGGCGCGTGAAATCGTAGTGTTTGAAAACCAGAGCGTCGTCGGCAAACAGCTCGTAGGTGAGCGGCAGCTCCCGCTCGTCGTTCAGCACGGGCGCAGTTTGGCCGGTGAGCAGGCCGCCATGCAGTAAGTGGCGCTCCAAGGTCACCGGGTGGTCGAACTCAAAGTAATAATCCTCGAAGGCCTCGTCGGGCAGCAAGGGGCAGCGAACGGCCGGGTGCGCGCCAATGCTGAACAGCAAGGGCTGGTCGGTGGCGGGGTTGCGCACGTCCCAGCGCACCGTGAGCAGGGCGTCGCGCAGGGCGTAAGTGATGGTCAGCTCGAAGGCAAACGGGAACACTGCGCGGGTGGCCTCGTCGTGCTGCAGCTGAAACACCAGCTCGGTGGGGCTGTGCCGTAGCACGGCAAAAACCTGGTCGCGAGCAAAACCGTGCTGCGGCAGCTTGTAGTCGCGGCCCTCGTGGTGATAGGCATCGCCGGGCAGGCGCCCCACCAGCGGAAACAGCACGGGCGCGTGGCGCGCCCACACGGCGGGGTCGGCCGGCCACAGGTATTCGAGGCCGTTGGCCGACGTAATCAGGCTGGTGAGTTCGGCGCCATGCGCGGCAAACGTGGCCCGGCAGCTGGGCGAAACGAGGGAGTAGTGAGCAGGCGGAGCCGGCATGGGTTTCACGGGTAAAGCGGTGGGGTGCGAAGTTGCGCGCAACAGCTCATCAATCAGAAAACAAGCCTGGGAGAAACGTCGCTCGCCGTTGCCGGTTATCTCGGCAAAGTTGGCCATTTGCTCGCGCAGCTCGCGTTGATATAAGTCATAGAACTGCTGCCGCAGGTGAGGGTGCTCGCGCAGGGGGTCGGGCTGCCAGGGCATATCGATGCCCATCAGCAGCACCAGGTCGTACTGCTGCTGATTCATTCGGCTCAGTATCCATTCCGGGCAATGCCCAAAGGCGTGCTCGGCCCAGATTTTAATTACCAGCATGTCGCTGTCGTAGAAAACCACCCGGTGGGCACGGGCCTCAGCCTCGACTTCGGCAGCTACTTGGCCGCGGGCTATTTCTTCCAGGTCCTCGGGCGTGTAGTGAGGGCCGGATACTGCCAGGTATTCACGGGCAAATTCGGGGGCAAAGGTGGTGCCGTAGTGCGCCGCCAAACGGGCGGCCAATGTGGATTTGCCCGTGGATTCGGGGCCGGTAAGGGAAACGCGCAGCAACGTAGGGTGGAAAAGAACGGTGAAGGGAAAGAGTCGGCTATAAGTCAGGAATTACTACTGGATGAAGAATCAGGTTGTCCCCAATGGCGGGTGGAACACAAAGGGGCTGCCATACGAACCCAATAAAACCAGCTTAGACAGGGCAACTCAGCGTGTGCTTATTGACCTTGTATTAGTAGCTGTACGCGAATTTTAGGCTGGAATGCCAGGTTCTAAAAAAATCCCACCTATTCCATCAGGCGGCTATTTGCTGTGGCTGGGCTTCCTGCATTCGCAGCTCGCGTCGCCATTGCCAGTACCCATACACCGCCAACCCCGTGAACACCACATACAGGCCGCTGGTCAGGTAGAGGTGCCGATGCCAATACATGCCAATGTAGACGACATCGACGCCTATCCACAGCAGCCAGTTTTCGAGGTTGCGGCGCGACAGCAGCGTTTGGGCTGCCAGGCTAATGGCCGTGGTGCTGCTGTCCAGATACGGCAGGGCCGCGTCGGTGTGGCGGCTAAGCAATACCCCGGCCACCACCGCATACAGCAGCCCCGCTCCGCTTAGCCACCATCCCACGTGCCGCGGCGTGCGCGTGATGGGCAGTTGGGGAGCATCGGGCGTGGCAGCGCCCCGCAGCCATTTCACCCAACCATATATCAAAAGACTGATGAAAGCCAGCTGCAAGCCAGCGTCTGAATACAGCTTGGCTTGCTTAAACACCACCAGGTAGAGCAGCCCGTTGATGATGCCAATGGGAAAATTCCAGATGGAATTGCGGGCCGCCAGCCACACGCAGGCCACCCCCGTGAGCACGGCGGCTACTTCCAGGGAACTAGCCGATTGCACCTCGGCCCAAACGGCAGTAAATAAATCGGAAGAGAGAAATGCAGCCAACACCAGCAAGTAAGAAAGCCGCAAGGTAGAACGGCGAAACCTACTTTTGCCCTCTGTACTCTCAAACTATGGAAAGCGTATCCCTGGAAATCAGCGCCGAAGAGCTGCACCGCCGCCTGCAGGCCGGCGACGACCTGCAACTAGTAGACGTGCGTCAGCCCGAAGAATTCGACTATTGCCACCTTCCCGGCAGCGTGCTGCTGCCGCTGGACGAAGTGCCTCGTCGGGCCGATGAAATTCGACCCGACGGGCCTGTGGTTCTCATTTGCCACCACGGCGTGCGCTCCGCGCAGGCCCTGGGCTACCTGCGCCACCGCCTGGGCCGCACCAACCTGCTGAACCTGCGCGGCGGCGTGGCCGCCTGGGCTTCGCAGGTCGACCCGGAATTTCCGCGCTACTAAGCGCTACTTGGCTGGGGCTCCGGCTGCCCGCTGACGGCGGGCATCTTCCGCTTCGTAAAAGGCCAGCTCGGCACGGTAGGGCTTCAGGTTCCAGCTGGGCTGCGCGTTCGCGATATAGGCTTGGGATGCCTTGATGGCGGCCTTTTGGCTGGCCGGGCAAACCGCGCCCACCGAGTCGGCGATTAGGGCAGTATAGCACTTTTCGAGCTGGGCTTCCAGCATAACGATATAGTCGGCCGCCGGGCCGGTATTTTCGGCACCAGGCGTACGCTTCACGCTGAAGTCCTGTCCCCGGTAAGTGAGAGTTGTGAGGGAATAATCAGTTCCTTTTTTATTGGCTTTAACAGCCATTGCGCCGAGGAAAATGCCGTTTCGAACGCCATTAACCAAATTGGCTTGGGCATGGGCCGCAACAGCGCCGCTCATGAGAAAAAGGCTGAGTATCAGGCAACGCGACGGTCTAGACACGATAGAAAACGTAGTAATGCTATGGAAGACAAGGCACAATATACCGGCAGCCTTATAAGCAGCAACTTACAAGTAGCTGTTTCCAATCATAATGCAATAAAACCCTACCAAAGCACCGCAATCAACCTGAAATATCAGTCAGTTTCGACGCTGCTTTGTTATGCCTTTTCCTGATGCTCTGCCTATGCCTGACTTCCCAACTCCCACCATGCTAACACCAGCACCCGGGACCCCTACCCTGGCCAACCGACTGGCTATGCGCGACCGCCCGCCCGGCGCTCCCTTGCTGCGCCAGGAATGGGGTGACCTGCTGTTTATGCACTGGCCCGTGCCGGCCGAGCTGCTGCAGCCGCACCTACCGCCCCGGCTGCAAATCGATACTTACGACGGCATGGCATGGCTGGCGGTGGTGCCATTCCGCATGTCAAAGGTGCGTACCCGCGTCAGCCCGCCGGTGCCGGGCGCCAACGAATTCCTAGAGTTGAACGTGCGCACCTATGTGCACCTCGATGGTGTGCCAGGCGTGTGGTTCTTCTCGCTCGATGCCACCAACGCCCTGGCTGTGTGGGCCGCGCGCACGTTTTTCAACCTTCCCTACCTGCGCGCCACCATGAGCCTGGAAAGCCCAAACCCGCAGCTGCGGCAATTCAAGGCTGAGCGCAAGCACTCGGGAATGCCGGAGGCCACCTTCCGTGCCACTTGGACCATAGGGGCTCCCCTCCCACCTCCGGAACCCGACTCCCTGGCTTTTTTCCTCACGGAGCGCTACTGCCTCTACGCCAGCAACAAGGCCTGCACCAAGCTCTACCGTGGCCGGGTAGCACACGCTCCATGGCCGCTGCATGCCGCAAACGTGCTGCACTACGAATCGACACTCCTCGAAAGCCACGGCCTGCCTACGCCCGAGGGCCTGCCGCTGGTAAACGCCGGCGGCTCCGTCAGTGTGGAGCTGTGGCCAATGCAGCGGGTGTAATTTTGGTGGGTGAATTCCGCCTTTGCTCTCCCGCCTCTGCCCGACCTGCCCATTATCGCGGCGCTGCCTGCTCTACGGGCAGCCTTAGCCGCCAATGCCCGGGTGGTGCTGGAGGCTCCGCCCGGGGCGGGCAAAACCACGGTGGTGCCGCTGGCGCTACTGGCCGCGGAGTGGCGCCAGCCTGCCGACAAAATACTGGTGCTGGAACCCCGCCAGCTGGCCGTACGGGGCGCCGCGGCCCGCCTGGCTCAGTTGCTGGGCGAACCCGTGGGCCGCACCATTGGTTACCGCGTGCGCCTCGACAGCAAGGTATCAAAAGAAACCCGCGTCGAGGTCATCACCGAAGGCATTCTCACGCGCATGATTCAGGACGACCCGGCCCTGGAAGGCGTGGCGGCGGTGGTATTCGACGAATTTCACGAGCGCAGCCTCAATGCTGACTTAGGCTTGGCCCTAGCGCTGGATGCGCAAGCGGTGTTGCGGCCGGAGCTGCGCATCCTCGTCATGAGTGCCACCTTGGAGGCGCAGCGGCTGGGGCAGTGGCTGCCGGCACCGGTGGTGTCGTCGTCGGGCTTTTTGTTTCCCATTGACACCCACTATCTCGACCCGCGCCGGGCCGCGGCCCTCCCCAACAAGCCCACCGAGCGCCTAGCCGAGTTGGTGCCAGCGCAGGTGCGAGCCGCCTTGAACACCCACGCCGAGGGCGATGTGCTGGTATTTCTGCCCGGCGTAGGCGACTTGCAGCGCTGCGCCCGCAAGCTCGCCGACCCCCTGGCCGATACCATCGACCTGCACCTATTGCACGGCGAGCTGCCCCTCGAAACCCAGGATGCGGCCCTGCGCCCTTCCCGCGCCGGGCGCCGCAAGGTCATTCTAGCCACCAGCATCGCCGAAACCAGCCTCACCATTGAGGGCGTGCGCGTCGTCATCGACGGCGGATTTGCGCGGGTGCCGCGCTTTGTGCCACGCACGGGCTTCACCACCCTCGAAACCGTGCCCGTGGCTCGTGCGGCGGCCGACCAACGCCGCGGCCGGGCCGGCCGTCTGGCACCCGGCACCTGCTACCGGCTTTGGACCGAAGCCGAGGACCACAACCTCCCGGCGCATCGCCCGCCCGAGATTCATACCGCCGACCTAAGCAGCCTGGTGCTGGAGCTCGCCCTGTGGGGCGCAGCCGAACCGGCAAACCTGCGCTGGCTGGACCTGCCGCCCGCAGCGGCTTTCGCTCAGGCCCAGGAGCTGCTGCTGCGCCTGGGCGCATTGGAAAACACAGCCAAACCCACGGCCCACGGCCGGCAGTTGGCGGCCCTGGGCCTGCCGCCGCGCTTAGGCCACTTAGTGGTGCGCGGGCAGGAATTGGGTTATGGCGCGGCCGCAGGCTCTTTAGCGGCTTTGCTTGCTGAGCGGGACTTGTTGCGCTGGGCTTCCCCTACCGATACCCGCCCCGCCCCGCCCGACCTGCGCCTGCGCCTCGAAGCCCTGGACAACGGACGTCCACCGTTGCCGGGCCTGGCCCTGCACCACGCCACCCTGCAGCGTGTGCGCGACGTAGCTCGCAACCTCGCTGGCCGACTCCCCAAACCCGCAGCCTCATCAGCCCATACCCTTGCCAGTGCCCCTGTGGGCCTGCTCACAGCCCTCGCCTACCCCGACCGGCTGGCCCAGCGCGAAACCCACGACCGGCTGCGCTTGGTAACCGGCCAGCGGGTGAGCCTGAACACGACGGACGTGGATGCGCAGGCTGATTTTTTTGCGGTTGCACACTTGGCCGGGACGGCGTCGGCACCCCGCGCTACGTTGGCTGCCCCCTTGGGCAAAGACGAATTGGAACTGGCCTTTGCCGACCAGATTACCACCACCGACGAGGTGCGCTACGACCCTGTAGCGCAGCGCGTGACCGGCCGCCGCGTGCGCCGCCTTGGCGCCCTGCTGCTCGCGGAGGCCGTCATCGGGCAGCCCGACCCCGTGCTGGTGGGCCAGGCCCTGCTGGCTTATCTGCAGGAAGCCGGCCTGAACAAGCTGAACTGGACGCCCGCGGCCCGCCAGCTGCAGCAGCGCCTGGAGTTTTTGCGCCAGCACTTCCCAGCCCAGGACACTACCCCAGCAGAAGAAGAGTGGCCCGCCTACGACGAGGAAACGTTGACTCAGGAACTGGCAGAGTGGCTTGGCCCGCACCTCACCGGCCTGAAAACCCTGGCCGATGTTCAGCGTCTTGACCTCAGTGAGCCCCTGCTGAGCCGCCTGCCCGGGGGCTGGAACCAGCGCCAACTGCTCGACCGCCTGGCGCCGGCCGCCCTCGAAGTACCCAGCGGCTCCGATATCACGCTGGATTACAGCGACGCCGCGGCCCCAGTTTTGGCCGTGAAGCTGCAGGAGTTGTTTGGCCTGACCGAAACCCCCACGGTAGCCGGGGGGCGTGTGCCGCTTCTGCTGCACCTGCTCTCGCCCGGCGGGCGCCCCGCCCAGGTCACGCGCGACTTGCGCAGCTTCTGGGAGCGGGGCTACTTCGAGGTGCGCAAAGACCTAAAGGGCCGTTACCCCAGGCATCCCTGGCCCGACAAGCCCATGGAGCATATTCCAACCAAGCTCACCAAAAAGCGACTGGGCCAATGAGCCATTCCTGCTGATGCTCTATCCACCAAGGGCCTAGTATAAAATAAAGCTTAATTTATTGAGGTAACAATTGCGTAATGCCACATAACAATTACGTAACTTGTGGGTATGAAACACCTCTCCTCGCTAATGCTGCTGGTATTGCTGGCCTGGGCTGGGCCGGCTCTGGGCCAGGGCGGAGGAGCACCTGTGGGCTGGGTAAGGCTGAGCGCCGACATGCCGTTGCGCGGTCGCTGGAGTCTATATTCGGAAGTGGAAACGCGCCAAAGCAATGCCCAACTCACGGCCCAGCAGCTTGGCCGGTTGGGCTTCCGCTTCCACCTCGCGCCCAGCTTCACCCTTACCACGGGCTATGTGCTGGCCGGTAACGAATACGATACCCCCGGCGGCGATAATGCCATAGCGCCCGAGCACCGGTTGTATCAGGAAATAGCCGTCACCGACGTCACCGGACCGGTGCGGGCCAGCCACCGCCTGCGCGCCGAGGAACGGTGGCTCCGCCCTACCCCAGAGGCTGCCTTTGAGTTTGCGCCGCGCCTGCGCTACCAGCTACGGGTAGTGGTGCCCTTGCATTCGGGCGGAGTGTTGCCGCGGGGGGGCTTGTTTCTGGTGGCAGCCAATGAGCTATTCGCGGGCCTGGGCTCCAACGAGGGCCGAAGCTTTCTGGAAGAAAACCGCATCAGTGCCGGCCTAGGCTACCGCGTAAGCCGCCTTGCCACCGTAGAAATGGCCTACCTGCACCAAACCCAGGCAGCTGGAGCCGCCGGAGCGGCCCGGGCCCGCAATGCTGTGCAGGTAAGTGTGGCCATTGCTACGCCGAACCATGTTTCCCTGGTCCGGCGGTAGCGCCTCATCTACCCTGGCAACTCCCCGCCGGGCCCACCAGCGTCCTTGCCGCGCGCGGGGGAATAGTGGCGGTGCAGCCAGCGGCTCAGCCCGCCCAGGCCGGGCAACAGCACCCGCTCCGTAATGTTGGCCTGGTCGAGCTTGTCGCGTACTTCCCATTTGAGATGGGCCGGAATCACGATGCGGAAATACAGCTCCGGGCGTTCCGTCAGCCAGTCGTGCAGCACGCTTTGGGCCGTGCTCATCAGCGAGAACAACGCGTATTGGTGCACGATGCGGGCGTCGAGGCTCGGCGGCTCCAGAAACAGGACGTAAGGGGTTTCCTGCAGCTCTTCCAAGTCGCCGAGGTTATTGCCTAAGGGCTGAAGCAGCTCGGAGGTGAAGACGTTGGAGCCTTCTTTGCGCAGGGCCTGCTGCAGGCGCTTGGGCAGGTGCTCGGCGGCCTTCACGTAGTTGAGAGCCCATATGATGCCGTCTTCGTGGTAGGCGTCCAGGTCGTCGGTGGCAAAGTGCAGGGCTACGTAGGGCGAATACGTCCAATCGAGCAGGCGCGTGGGCAGGCCGTGGTGTTGGGCCAGGGCCAGCCAGTCCCAGGTGCTGGCCGCCTGAATGGTCTGGGTTGTGTCGTGGGCGTACTTGCGAAAATTGCGCAGCAAGTGGTTTTCCAGTTGGTGGTAATTGCCACCGAGGCGCTGCAGACTGGTGCTCAACTGGTAGTGGCGCGAGCGGCTGCCGCGGTACACAAACGGGGAACGGAATCGGCCCAGGCCTTCGTCCCAAGTTTCCTGAAACAGCAGGCGTTGCAGGTCTTCCCAGGAAGTGGCTTCGTAATCGTTGGAAGGAAGGGACATGGGGCGAAGATACGCGGCGCCCGCAGCCGCGGTTTGGTCGAGCTTACCCGGCCAGTGGGCCGATAGGCGAGCCTTCTACCTGATAGTTAGAAGGCTCGCTACGCGCATTTATTACTCGCCCGCCGCAAAATCGGCCGCTTCGCCCATCTCCGCGTACTGCTCCAGCTCTTTGCTCAGGTTAGCAAACTTTTCGCGGGCGCCTTTCACGGCTGCTTTGCCCAAGGGCAGGTGCAGGGGCGGGTTTTCCATTTGCACTACCTCGTACATGGCCTTGGCAGCCCGCACGGGGTCGCCGGGCTGCCGGCCGCTGTAACCCTGAATGGAGCGCATGTTTTCGCCCACCGTGGCTTGGTAGTCTTCAATTTTGGTATCGGCAAAGGTGGCCGACTCGCCCGCCCACTTGGTGCGGAAGCCGCTCGGCTCGATGTTGGTGACGTGGATGCCCAGCGGTGCCAGCTGCAGCGACAGGCTTTCGCCAATGCCCTCGAGCGCAAACTTGGAGGCATTGTATACGCCCACGCCGGGGAACGCCCGCAGCCCACCAATGCTGGTGATGTTGAGAATGTGCCCCGAGCGGCGCTGGCGCAGGTGCGGCAGCACGGCCCGCAGCACGTGCAGCGCCCCGAACACGTTCACGTCGAACTGTCGCTGCACTTCCTCGGCGGGCACCTCTTCGATGCTGCCCATGGAACCGTAGCCAGCGTTATTAACCACCACATCGAGGTGGCCGAAATGAGCAATGGCATCGGCTACAGCGGTTTTCACCTGCGCTTCGTTGGTCACGTCGCACACCACGCCGAAGGTGCGCCCGGCTTCTTTGCCGGTAAAGGTTTCGGCCTGCTCGGGCTTGCGGAAGGTAGCGGCCACGTGGCCGCCTTGCTCAAGAATATAAGTAGCCAGAGCTTCGCCGAAGCCCGACGAAGCGCCGGTAATGAACCAGGTTTGGGAGGTGGAATCAGCCATAAAAATCGTACTGTGAAATGGTAGGTGCTAAGACGGCGTGCAGCCTCGAATTGTTTGCGCTGTTTCCGAACATATCGCAAACATCCAGGCTCAGCACGACGCTGTACCTTCATGCCCCAACAAATCCCACCAACGCTCACTACCTCGCTTACTCCATAAAAAAGCTCTTCTCGCTGCTCCTGCTTTTCCTCGGACTCACGGCGCAGGCCCACGTCACTTTCAGGCTTACCGCCGTGCTGACCAACACCCCGGCTAGTACCACGATTTATATGGCTGGCTCTTTATAATAGATAGCTGGAACCCCGCCAGCGCAGTTCACGCCCTCACCTTCAACGCGGCCGATGGTAGCTATCAAATCACGCTGCCCGCCAGCACGGGCACCATCGAGTACAATTTCACCCGGGGTTCGTGGGCGACGGTTGAAACCACAGTTTCTAATGGCCAGGTGCCCAACCGCACGTTCACGTTTGGCAGCAGTACCGGCTCAGTCTTGCATTAGGTTCTGAATTGGGAAGACCTGGCGGGCGGCACGCCCAGCGGCCAGTTAACGGCCGCTGCCAATGTCAGCATAATTTCCACATTTCCACTGCGTTTCAGATGCCCCAGTTGGGCCATACCCCGCGCGTGTGGCTGTACCTGCCGCCCGGCTACGCCACCAGCGGGCGCCGCTACCCGGTGTTGTATATGCAGGACGGCCACAACGTCTTCGATAACCTGACCGCGTTTGCGGGCGAGTGGGTCATCGACGAAGCGTTGAATCTGCTACACACCAACGGGCAGGACCCCATTGGCTGCATTGTGGTGGCCATCGACAACGGCGGCAGCACCCGCCTCGACGAGTACTCGCCCTGGAACAATCCCCTACACGGCGGCGGGCAGGGCGACCTGTACCTGGATTTTCTTGTGCAGACCATCAAGTCCCACATCGACACCAACCTTTCCAACCGCGAAAACACCGGCATCGCCGGCTCCAGCATGGGCGCCCTCATTGCCACCTACGCGGCTCTGCGTCAGCCCATTGTGTTTGGAAAAGTGGGCGTGTTTTCGCCAGCCTATTGGTTTGCCGCCCAGCCCTTGTTCAACTACGTGCACACGCACCCGGCCAACCTCGATACCCGTTTCTACTTCGTGAGCGGCACTAGTGAAAGCACTTCCATGGTCCCGCAAATGACTGCCATGCGCGACTCGCTGCTACGCGGCGGCGTGCCTGCGGCCAACCTAAGCTTCAACCCGCGGGCCGATGGCCAGCACGCCGAATGGTTTTGGAAGCGCGAATTCCCGGCGGCTTACTCATGGCTGTTTGCGCCTGCCGTGGCTACCCCGGTGCGCAAAAGCCAGCGCCTCTCGACCAGCCTGTATCCCAACCCCGCCGCTCAGGAGTTGAGAATAGTCTTCCCCAATTCCCTGCCCGAGGCCGGAGTTGAAATCACGGATGCGCGCGGCCGCACGGTATTGCCAACCGCCGTGCACCATGGTGAAGCCGTGAATCTGCGCGGCTTAGTGGCGGGGCTTTACCTGTCTCGAATAAGCGCTGGCGCCGAGGTAATCGTGGTAAAATTCGTAAAAGAGTAACCCTGAACCTGCACTTAGCTGGGCTTCAACCCAACTTCTCACCGTATCTTTGACTGGCAAAAGGCCCCAACCCCCAACCCCTTTTGCTATGGCGGACTCCGCAACCCCCAAAATTGCCTTCGAGGCTCTGACCTACGACGACGTACTGCTGCTCCCAGCGTACTCCGAGGTACTGCCCCGAGACTGCGACACCGGCACCCGCCTCACCCCCAACATTCGGCTGCAAACCCCGCTCATTTCGGCGGCCATGGACACCGTTACGGAGTCGGACATGGCCATTGCACTGGCGCAGGAAGGCGGTCTGGGCATTATTCACAAGAATATGTCCATCAAAGCGCAGGCCGACCAAGTGCGGCGTGTGAAGCGCAGCGAATCGGCCCTGATTCAGGACCCCTTCACCCTCACCCCCACCAACACCCTGGCCGACGCCCGCCAACTGATGCGCAAGCACGGCATCGGCGGCATCCCCATCATCAGCGACGACCGCCGGCTGCAGGGCATTCTCACCAACCGCGACTTGCGCTTCGAGAAAGACCTTTCTCAGCCGGTAACTACGGTCATGATTCCCCTGGCGCGCCTTGTTACGGCCCCGGCCGGCATCGACCAAGCCGCCGCCGAGCAGCTCCTGACCGATAGCAAAGTTGACAAGCTGCCTCTGGTAGACAGCGACGGCCGCCTCGCCGGTCTTATGACTTACAAAGACATCCGAAAGCGCCGCCGTGCCCCCCACGCCAGCAAAGACCGCCAGGGCCGCCTGCGCGTGGGTGCTGCCGTGGGTGTCACGCCCGACCTGCTCCAGCGCGTAGCCGCCCTGGTAGAAGCCGGCGTCGACCTCGTCAGCCTCGATACTGCTCACGGCCACTCCAAGGGCGTAATGGACGCTGTGCGTGCCATCAAGGCCGCCTACCCCAACCTCGATGTGATGGCCGGCAACGTGGCCACCGCCGCCGGAGCCCGCGCCCTGGCCGATGCCGGTGCCGACTGCGTGAAAGTGGGCGTGGGGCCGGGCTCCATCTGCACCACGCGCATCATTGCCGGCATTGGGGTGCCACAGCTCTCGGCCGTGCTCGAAGCGGCCCGCGGCCTGGAAGGTACCAGTGTAACGCTGGTGGCCGACGGCGGCATTAAGTTTTCCGGCGATGTGGTGAAAGCCCTGGCCGGTGGCGCTGCCGCCGTGATGGTGGGCTCGCTGCTGGCCGGCACCGAGGAGGCCCCCGGCGACCTTATTATTTACGAAGGCCGCAAATACAAATCGTACCGCGGCATGGGCTCGGTGGAAGCCATGGAAGACGGCAGCAAAGACCGCTACTTCCAGGACGCTGAGGATGACGTGAAAAAGCTGGTGCCCGAGGGCATCGTAGGCCGCGTGCCGTTCAAAGGCAATGTTTCGGAGGTGATTTATCAGCTTGCCGGTGGGCTGCGGGCGGGCATGGGTTACGTAGGTGCGGCCAACATTGAGGCCCTGCAGGCCGCGCAGTTCGTGCGCATCACCGGGGCGGGCCTGCGCGAGTCGCACCCCCACGATGTACAAATCACGCAGGAGGCTCCTAATTATTCGAGCCGGTAGTTTTCCTTTGTTAAGCTTTAACAACCAACGGGCAACCTTGGCTTATGCCGGGGCTGCCCGTTGGCCTTGTAATACAGAGCGGAAGTTTTGCAAGGCCGATTGTATCTTGCATGCCGATTGGGCGTCGATGAAGACGCGGCGGGCTGGTGCACTTGTGTTTTTCCTGGTTTTTATCTGTGCCTAAACGCTTACATTCATTCCTGCTGCCGTTCAGCCTGCTTAGTTGGGTGCTATTGCTGCTTAGTGCGCTTAGTCACTCGGGGGCGGACGCGTGGCTGGGCAGCTGGCCGCAGTGGACCACCCAGCTCGCCCAGGGGGCCTTTGTGCTGAGTGTGTTCCTGTACTACCGCTACCAGCCCTCGCCGCTGCAGGGGCAGTCCTTTGTAAAACTATTGCGGCGTTTGCTGCAGGGGCCGGGCCTGCTGGCGCTAGGCTGCGTGCTGCTGCACATGCTGGAACGGGCTGCAAGAACCGAAGCTGCATTCGCAAGCAACTCACTGTTTTTCAGTAGCATTTACACCATCAACCTGGGGTTGTTCGTTATATTCCTGGCCCGCACCAACTACGCTTGGCGGGCGCTGGTGCTCTTCCGCTCCTCGGGCCGGCTTCAGCGCGAATGGACCGTATTTGAGCTGCTGTTGGGAGCAACCCTGCTGTTCCGCCTAGTGGGCGTGAATCCTCCCGACTATATCGGCATCCCCATAGTAGTATTGTTGGGTTTATATGGCGTTTACCTCAGCGGGCACCAGAAGTGGGTGGCCTACCTCAGCCAGCGCGATAAATGGAACGCGGTCCTCCTGCAGGCCGGCTTGCTCTTTGGGGTATTGGTGTTTGTGCAATACTTCCGCGTTACGCAGGCCGACCCGCAGCTCATCGCCCCGCAGCCGCAATATGCGTTTCTGCTGCTCACGGCTTTTTTCTCGGCTTTCTATGCCTTGATGGGCTTGCTGGTTACGTTTTTCAACATGCCCATTGCCGATATTATCGAGCAGCGGCGCAACGAGATTCTGCGCCTGCAGCGTCTCACCCAAATCATTCAGCGCGGTCAGACCTCGGCCGAGGTATACAATATTCTGCTGGAATCGGCGGTGCAAACCGTCCAGGCCGAAGCTGCCTGGCTCGACCTGGACTCTGCCCATGCCGGGGCCGATTCCACCGAAACCTCTTTCTACTACAACCTGCTGCCGGAGCAGGCCAGCGCCTTACGTGGCCTCCTGAAAGGGCACGAGTTGCCCGAAGGTGAATTCATTACCAACGACCTTAATCTACGGTTCGGCTCTCAGGGCCAGCCCCATGCCTTCAGTTCCTTGCTGCAGCTGCCTTTGCGGGGCTTGCACTATAACTACGGCATTCTCCACCTGCTGAAAGCGGAACCCCATACCTTCGACCGCGAGGACCTTAACATTCTGCAAACCTTCACCAGCCAGGCCGTGCTCAGCATCGAAAACCTGGAACTGGTGCGCACCTCGCTCGAGAATCAACGCACCCAGGAAGAGCTAAAAATTGCTTCCCAGGTGCAGGACAGCCTCATTCCGAAGAACCTACCCACCGACAACTGGTTCGAAATCAGCTCGCACTCGTTGGCGGCCAAGGAAGTAGGCGGCGACTTCTACGATTTCCTGCACCTGCCTGGGCGGCGGCTGGCCGTCATCATCGGCGACGTGAGCGGCAAGGGCGTGACCGCGGCCTTCCACATGGCCCAGATGAAAGGCATCTTTCATTCGCTGATGCAGGAGAACCCGCTGGCAAAGACCGAGCGCGACAAGTTCCCGGTTCCCAGCCGCTTCATGACCCAGGCCAACACCGCCTTGGCTCACTGCCTGGAAAAGTCCTCGTTCATCACCTCGTCGCTCTACATCATTGATTATGAACAGGGCGGCTTCGTTTTCGCCCGCGCCGGGCATTGCCACACGCTTTACTACCACGCCTTGCGCGAGGAGGTGTTCTATTTCGAATCGACGGGACTCGGCCTCGGCATCATCCGAAACGAGACCTATGAAAAGCACATCAAAAACCAGTTCTACGACTACAGCCCCGGCGATGTAATGGTAATTTACACCGACGGCATTGTGGAAGCCCGCGGCGAGGGTGGCGCCGAGTACGGCGAAGACCGGCTCAAGCTCCGATTGGAGGAAACCTATTACCAGGATGCCGACGATATTAAGTCCTTTATACTCAAGGACCTGAACGCCTTTACCCACGGCTACCCCATCCACGATGACCAAACCCTGCTGGTCATTAAATTCAAGTCGGCTCAACCCCCACTGTGAGCCTGACGTATCGCCCTCATTATGAAAGTCACTGCTCAACCCTCCGCCGATACTCTCACCCTCATTCTAGACGGTGAGCTGGACGCTAGCTCAGCCATTGTTCTTGACACTGAACTAGCTAAACCTGACATCCTTGAATACCGCAAAGTGCTGGTTGATTGCGCTAAGCTCAGCTACATTTCTTCGGCTGGCCTGGGCGTGTTCATTTCGCACCTCCAGCGCTTCCAGGATGCGCATGTGAAGCTCGTGTTTTTCAATATGCAGGAGAAAGTATTCAATGTATTCGAAATCCTGGGCCTCGATGCCCTGATGACCATCGTTTCCAGCGCCACCGAAGCCGAAGCCGCATAGTTAAGTTAGAGTTAAAAGTTATGGGTTATGAGTTGAAAAGAGGCTTTAACGCCCTTCAATTGCATAACTCATAACTCATAGCTTTTAACTCATTACTCAAAATGAAGTCTGCCATTCGCATTGCTTGCTCACGCAGCCACCTCCAGCAGGTGCGCGATTTCGTGCGGACTTACCTCAGCCACCGGCAACTGCCGGAAGTCGCTGTAAACCAAGTGGTATTAGCCATTGACGAAGTAGTGGCCAATTTTATCATTCACGCCAACGGCGAAGATGAAAACCAGTTTCTGGACTTGAAGCTCGATTTCAAGGAGCAGGAGCTAAATGTGGAGATTGCCGACCACGGCAACACCATCTACCTACCTGGGCCCCACCAGAACCCCAATTTGCGCGACTACATCCAACAGGGCCGCAAGGGGGGCATGGGCATGACGTTGGTAAACCGGCTCATGGACAAAGTAGAATTCTTTACCCGCGGCAACCATACTGTTTGCCACCTCAGCAAGCACTTGGCGTAGCCTGCAAGTGCTCCAGAGCATTTAGCGGCCCGAACCGACGCCGTGCAGAATAAAGCCAAAGCACCTTTACTACTCCATTCGTCATACCGGGTCCGTGAACTGGCAGTTGATGTTGCCCAGCATCCTGCCACGTTGTAACCTCTATTGGCATAAAGACATTCGTTAAGTCCAGCTTAAGAATGATGCGAGTAAGCGGCGTGAGCTTCGCTCGGCACGGTGTTCTTTTTTGGCGTGTTCCTCCAGAGACAAGGCAGTATTGTTCTACTCAGCAGTTCACTTCGTTTCCCTTCAAAAATTAGTTAATTTCGCACTGGCACTTTTATGCCCGCGCTATTGGCTTCTTCTTGCATGGCGCTCTCGTCTCCTATCTGTTAATATGCACAAACGCTTTCTGTACGCCGGCACTGCCGTCGTGACACTGCTGGCTGGCTGTCAAGCCTCAAAATCTGCTTCCTCGGCCACTAAGGGGTCTGCTTCCGCTGGTCCCGCTGTCGAAACCCTGGGCAATTATCCGGTATCGGCCAACGAATTTGCCTACGTCTACCGCAAAAACAACAGCTCGGCCCCCGACTACGGCACCCGCCAAAGCGTGACAGATTACCTCGACCTGTACACAAACTTCAGGCTGAAGGTGCTGGAAGCCGAGCAGCGCGGCCTCGATACCACGCAGGCGTTCAAGCGCGAGCTCGACGGCTATCGCCAGCAACTGGCCCAGCCCTACCTCACGGAAAAGAGCGTGACCGACCAGCTGGTGCGCGAAGCCTACGACCGCATGAGCCAAGAGGTAAACGCCTCCCACATCCTCATCCGGGTCGCTCCCGACGCAGCCCCTCAGGATACACTGGCCGCTTATCAGAAAATTGAAGCCCTTCGCCAGCAAATTGCCAGCGGGGCTCATTTTGCCCAAGTAGCCAGCACGCAGAGCGAGGACCCCTCGGCCCGCGAAAATGCCGGCAAGCTGGGCTATTTCACCGCCATGCAGATGGTGTACCCGTTTGAGTCGGCCGCTTACAAAACGCCCGTAGGGCAAGTGTCTGCCCCCATCCGCACGCGCTTCGGCTATCACATCATCAAGGTTAACGACAAGCGCACTGCGCAGGGCGAAATCAAGGTGGCGCACCTCATGGTGCGGGTGAATGCCAACGCAGCCAAGTCCGACTCGCTCACCGCCAAAAAGAAGATTGACGAATTGCACAGCCGCTTGACAAAGGGCGAAAACTGGGACAAGCTCGTGGCGCAGTTCTCGGAAGATGCCGGCTCGGCTGCTAATGGCGGCGAGCTGCCTCCTTTCGGCACAGGCCGCATGATTCCGTCCTTTGAAGAAGTGGCTTTCAAGCTGCAGAAGCCCGGCGAAGTTTCAGCGCCCGTGCAAACGCCCTACGGCTGGCACATCATCAAGCTACTCGAGCGCCAGCCCCTGGCTCAGTTTGCCGACATGGAAGCCACGCTGAAAAGCAAAGTTTCCAAAGACTCTCGCTCGGAACTGAACAAGGCTGCTTTTTTGAAGCGCGTGCGCCAGGAAAACCAATTCATGGAAGTTCCGGCCGCGAAGACCTACGCCTTCAGCAAGGCGGATACTGCCCTGGTGGCGGGCCGCTTCAAATACGTGGAACGCATGTATCATGAGGGCAAGCCTACCAAAGCGTCTAAAGGCGCCGCAAACGACAACGTTGCACTGTTCACCATCAAGGGCAAGCCGTATCTGGTGAAGGACTTCCTGACCTTCGTGCAGCAGAACCAGCGACCCCGCACGGGCGCGCAGCCTTCCTTTGCCATGCAGCAGCTCTACGACCAGTACGTGGAGCAGTCGCTGACCGAGTTCGAGAAAAACAACCTCGAAACCAAGTATGAAGACTACCGCATGCTGGTGAAGGAGTACCGCGACGGCATCCTGCTTTTCCAGCTGATGGACGAAAAGGTGTGGAGCAAAGCCATTGAGGACACGGTAGGACTGAAAACCTACTTTGCCGCCAACCAAGACAAGTACCAGTGGGACCAGCGCGTGCAGGGCACCGTGGTGAGCGCCGCTACACCCGCGCTGCTGGCACGTGCCCAAAAGGAGTTGAAAGCCGGCCGCTTCCCGGTTACCAAGAACGTCCCCAAAATTGCCCTTTTCCCCACCGGCTCGGCTACCGTGGGCAAAGGAGTGGCTGGTGCCCTAGGTGAAGTTGCCAACCGCATGCTGCAAGACACCCTGGCCCGCGTCACCCTCACGGGCCGCGTGAAAAAAGGCGAAAAAGCCAGCCTGGCCCGGGCCCGGGCCGAATCGGCTGCCAGCTACCTGCAAGGCCGGGGCGTGCCCGCCAGCCGCATCAGTAAAGCGGCCCAAACCGCGGCAGGTGCCGAAGGCGGCGCTCAGATTGCGCTGGTTAGCGCCAACCCTGCCGCCATCGAAGCCGCTTTGAACGAGAAAAGTCCGCTGTCAGTACAAATCACCCAGCGCGTGTTTCAGAAAGGTGATAACAAGCTTGTCGACGAGCTGATGGCCAAAGGCCCCGGCACCTACACCATGCAGAAAGATGGCCGCCACAACGCCGTGACCATCGAGCGCATCTTGCCTCCCGGCCCCAAAACCTTGGCCGAAGCCCGTGGCCAAGCCACGTCCGACTATCAGACCCACTTGGAAAAAGAGTGGATTACCGAAATGCGCAACGCCCGCCCAGTAAAGGTGAATGAGCAGGAGGTGAATAAACTGGTAACCAAGTAATCTATTACCGACCGACTGAATGGGTGAAGGGTGAATGCTGGTAATTCACTTCTTCACCCATTCTCTTTTTGGCCAGCAGGCCTTGTTTGCAACCTTCCGGGCCGGGCGGCACTCCTTGTTTTTGTCTGCCCACGGATTTATCGTGAAATTTGTGGGCCCGTATGTGTGTTATGCGTCCGTGGCTCGAGCCTCGGCACCTGGCCGCTGGGCTTTACATTACTACTCTATGCTTTTTAAAGTAAATCGCGCTGCGGCGTTGGCTCTGCTTACGCTGCTGCTGCTATTGGGCTTTGCCCCCGCTTCCCAGGCCCAGTTGGGCATCACCCGGACCAGAGGTCAGCAGCTGCTGGATGGCATTGTGGTGAAGGTAGACAACCAGATTGTCCTCCAGTCCGATGTGGAGAACATTTACCTGCAGGAGTTGGCCCGGGCCGAAGGCAAGGCGCTGCCGCCGGACATGAAGTGCAAGATTTTGCAAAGCCTGGTGTTGAACAAGCTGATGCTCGCCCGTGCCGAAGTCGACTCCGTTACGGTATCCGACCAGCAGGTAAACGGCGAGGTAGACCGCCGCATGGCTTACTTCGTTCAGCAGATTGGTTCGGAAAAGCGGCTGGAAGAGCAGTACAACAAACCTATTAAGGCGCTGAAAGACGACCTGCGTCCTCAAATCAAGGACCAGCTAACCCAGCAGAAAATGCAGGAAACCATCACCGGCAAGGTGGCGGTGACCCCGCGCGAAGTGGCGCAGTACTTTAGCCGCGTGCCCAAAGACAGCCTTCCTTACTTCAGCACTGAAGTAGAAGTAGGCCAGATTATCATTACGGCCCAGGTAAACGACAAAGCCAAGCAGGCTGCCATTGCCAAGCTCAACGACCTCCGGGGCCAGATTCAAGCCGGCGCCGATTTTGCCACCCTTGCCAAGCAATACTCTGAAGACCCGGGCTCGGCTAAAGAAGGCGGCTACCTCGGCTTTTTTGGCCGCGGCGAATTGGTGCCGGAATACGAAGCTGCTTCGATGAAGCTGGAGCCGGGCCAGATGTCGCCGGTGGTGCAATCGCAGTTTGGCTTTCACCTTATTCAATTCATTGAACGCAAAGGCAACAAGTATTCCACGCGCCACATCCTGCTCAAGCCCGAAGCCGGCGCGGCAGATGCCAGTGAAGCTGCCAAAACACTAGCTAAGCTGCGTCGTCAGATTTTGTCCGACAGCATCAGCTTTGCCAAAGCGGCCAAGGAATATTCTTCTGACAAAGGCAGCTCCGCAAACGGCGGCCTGCTCCAGAATCGGCAGGATGGCGGCACACGCCTGCCTCTCGACAAGCTGGACCCGGCGGTGTTCTTCACCATTGACACCATGAAGGTGGGCAGCATCACGCGCCCACTGCCCTACCGCACCGACGACGGCAAGGACGCCATGCGCATCATCTGGTTGAAGTCGAACACGCCCCCTCACCAAGCCAACCTGCAGGAAGACTACCAGAAAATTGCCGCTGCCGCCCTCAACGAAAAGCGCAACAAAGCCCTCGACGAGTGGTTCCTTAAGAACCGCGGCACGGTTTACTTGGAAATTGCTCCGGAATACGCGCAGTGCAAAGTGCTGGACGTAGCGGAGCGCTAGAGCCCAACTAAAAAAAGAACGTCATGCTGAGCTTGCCGAAGCATCTCGCGTGGTGAAGTAACCATTTTTTAGGATTAGCCCCCCATGCGAGATGCTTCGGCAAGCTCAGCATAACGTTCTATTGTTCTTATGCCCACATTCGCTAACGACAAAGAAGCAGCTGACGCCCTGGCTGCCTCCTTCCAGAAGCTTCGCCAGGAAATTGGCAAAGTCATCGTGGGCCAGGATGAAGTGGTGCGGTTGGTACTCACCGCTGTGTTTTCGCAGGGTCATAGCCTGCTGGTCGGGGTGCCTGGCCTGGCCAAAACCCTACTCATCCAAACCATCGCCGACTCGCTGGACCTGTCGTTCAACCGCATCCAGTTTACGCCCGATTTGATGCCTTCCGACATCGTGGGCTCGGAAACCATGAACCAGCAGCGGGATTTTCACTTTGTGAAGGGTCCTGTGTTTGCCAACATCATTCTGGCCGATGAAATCAACCGCACGCCGCCCAAAACCCAGGCCGCGCTGCTGGAGTCGATGCAGGAATATGCCGTGACGGTAGCGGGCCAGCGCTATGCCTTGGCCCGTCCGTTCTTCGTGCTGGCCACCCAGAACCCCATCGAGCAGGAAGGCACTTACCCCCTGCCCGAGGCCCAGCTTGACCGCTTTATGTTCAACATCGAACTGGGCTACCCCAGCTACGCCGAAGAGCTGAACATTGTAAAGAACACGACCTCCGACCGCAAGCACAGCGTGAACAAGGTGCTGCACGCAGCCGACATTCAGGCATTTCAGGAGCTGGTGCGTCGCGTGCCCGTGGCCGACAACGTGGTGGAATACGCTGTGAGCCTGGTGCACAAAACCCGGCCCGGCACCGAGCGGGCCGCGCCCCGCGCTACCCAGCTGCTGGAATGGGGCGCCGGCCCTCGGGCCTCGCAGCACCTTATTGTGGGCGCCAAGTGCAACGCCCTGCTCAATGGTAAGTACTCGCCCGATATCGAAGACGTGCGCGCCGTTGCGGTGCCCATCCTGCGCCACCGTCTCGTGCGCAACTTCAAAGCCGAGGCCGAAGGCATCGGCGTGGAGCAGATTGTGAAAAAGCTACTCTAAGAACAACCAACAGAACGTCATACTTCATCTGGCGTCCGCTTGTCGAAGCGTGACGTTCTTTATGACTTCATTGCCTCGATTTAAAATGGAAGCCCAAGCCTACTACCAGCAATTTGAGCGCAACGTGCGCATCATCCTCGACGCCCTCGCCGCCGGCCTTGACCTGCGCACCACTGCTCTCGAAACCAGCCTGCCCATTGAGGTCTATGTGCTGTGTGAGGTGCTGAACCAGGGCGCTGGCGAAGACTTTGTGCTCACCGCCACTGGCGTGGCCCGGCTCGCAGAGTTTCAGCAGCAGTTCATGAAGCACGAGGGCCAAACCCTCGCCGCCATGGAACGTGTGCTAGCCGACAAGCGCGGCACCATGCGCACGCCCGAAGGCCGCGTCCTGGTAAAGGAAATGCTCATCCGCCGCCTGGAGTTTTTCAATGAAGCTGCTCGTCAGGTAAACGTGATGCGCACACAGCAGGCTCTCGGCAGCCCCAGTCAATACGAGGGGGTGAACAAGTAACGAAAATTTGCCAACAGTTGCCACAAAAGCCGCCTCTGAACAACAGAAGCGGCTTTTGAATTTTTGGTACTCCTTACATGGGACCACCTTTCAGTCAAAATCGGCAGCTAGATGTTATCCTTGTTCCGTTCCTGCCGTTTGCGGTAAACAGCGGCCTTATTCTCTATCCGACGATGCATTCATGTTGCCCCGAACCTCTTTATTTACGCCTCGTCTATGCTTGCGGCCTTATGAGCTAACCGATGCCCCCGCATTTTTTGGCTTGATTGACGGCGACCGGGCCCGCTTTCGCACCTCTTTTCCCGACCGCCTGCAGGCTGTGCGCTCCCTTTCCGACGCTACAACCGCCCTCCACGATTTTGCTAACGACTGGCGCACTGGCCGCTTCTACGTGTTTGGGATTTGGCACCGCCACCGCCCGGCCTACGTCGGCGATATCTGCATAATGCCCCAAACCAAGGGGCAGGCTGAAATCGGTTATTATTTGTCGGCCAACGCCGAGGGCAACGGCTACGCCCGAGAGGCCCTAGGCGCCATCGTTGCGTTTGGATTCGAAGACATGGGCAGCCAGCGCCTGCTCATCCGCTGCTACGCCGATAACGAGCGAGGTCAGGCCGTGGCTAAGGCAGTAGGTTTCGTGCTCGAGCCTCAGCCCAAGCGCCCCGCTTGGTTCCGCAACTCCGATGCCCCCCCCAACATCCGGCGGTTCGCGCTGACACGCGCTCAGTTCCAAGCCTCAGCAGACTGATTGCTATTGACCTGCCCGCACCCGCTGGCCCGCATTACCCAGCAGCCACTCCTGCCGGAAATTCAGGTACACGCCAAACGAGAAATCCAGCAGCCGGGCATTGAAATCATAAACCGGCTCTACGCGCACCGTAAGGGCCGCCGAGTCGGCGATGCGGAAGTCGCGCAGCAGGCGCACAAAAAGCAGGCGCCGGTTTTTATCCGTAAACTCTGGGCTGGACACCGAACGCGACACGCTCTGGTATAAATCGCCGCCTAGTGGCGCCACGAAGCGCTGCCCCTGCCAGTAGCTCAGCATAACGTCCGCGTAGCGTGTTTCCAGCGTGGTGTTCAAGTACAAGGCCCGGCCAAACTTGTAGGGAGTTTGGAACGTAGAGGAACGGTCCTGGAACCCCAGCACGTAGCCATTGAAGCGCAAGGCCTGCAAAATTGGCCCATTCAGGTAGCGCCGCGCTTCCAAGCCTACAGCTTCGTTGAGCAGCGTCTGCAGTGGCCTGTCCACGGTATCAATCTGCCCGCCCTTGTGCGTGGCCGTGAACTGAAACGGCACCGAAACCTGCCAATTCCCCTGAGTTTCACCAAGGCGGTAGCTGCTGCTTAAGCCCCCCGCTATTTCCTCTTGAAAATTGCTAAACCGGTACTGCTGGCGTTGCCAATCTACCCAGGCATCAACGAATAGCCGGCGGCCGACGTGGCGGTACTGCAGGCCTTCTTCCAGTGGCCTTAGCATCACCCGTTCGAAATTGAAAAGGGGCTCGATGTAGCCATGGGTCAGGTGCGCGCGGATGTTGCCCAGGATAAATTGGTTGTCCCCCCGCGTCCAGGTAACCCGATACGTGGGGCGCACTTGCTGCAGCCGGGGGTTGCCAAAGTCTTTCCATAGAAACACACCGGCTTCGAGGCGCAGGTCTTTGGTAGGATAATAGACGAGTTGGGGATTGAGCTGCGTTCCTAACAACGTGTAACCTTCAATAATGGGGTTGAAGTATTCGTTGTTTCTGAAGAAGGTGAAGGCGCCAAGGCTAAGTCGCAAATCTCCCGCTTGGTGAACATTTTCTTGTTTACGCTTTGCTTCTAATGCCTTAACGGAATCAAGTGCTTGAATTTCTTCGGGTGTGGCGTTATCAATTGGAAACCTAAGTACTAGAAGTGTATTACCCGGATAACTGTGTACAAACGCCGAATTATCCAGCTGCGCCCGGGCTTCTCCCACTGTAATTAGCACACCCACAAGGGCAACTAAAATTTTTAGATAATTCCTCATATATTTCCGCTTCAAACGGCACGAAACCGTAGCGCCTTGTGTTAGAAAAAGCCGCCGTAAAAGGGGCTAATCATCCTTCCAAGCCATGAATAGGTTTATTCGATTGGAACGGCACCAAAACACTTAACTTTACCAAACCTAATTCCTTTTTCCTATCCCCATGGCAGTAGCTACTGACAAAGCTTCAAAAGCGGACAAGGCCGAGACCAACGTCGCGGCCGAAAAAATGAAAGCCCTCCAGCTCACGCTTGATAAGCTGGACAAAGCCTATGGCAAAGGCACCGTGATGAAGCTCAGCGACAACAAAGTTGGCGACATCCCGAGCATCAGCACCGGTTCGCTCTCGCTCGACATTGCCCTGGGCATTGGCGGCGTGCCGCGTGGCCGCGTGGTGGAAATCTACGGCCCGGAATCGTCGGGTAAGACGACCCTGACCATGCACATGATTGCCGAGGCGCAGAAGAAAGGCGGCATGGCCGCGTTCATCGACGCCGAGCATGCCTTCGACAAATCTTACGCCGAGAAACTCGGCATCGACACCACCAACCTGCTCATTGCCCAGCCCGACAACGGCGAGCAAGCCCTCGAAATCGCCGACCAGCTGATTTCGTCGGGAGCCATCGACATCATAGTTATTGACTCCGTGGCCGCTCTGGTTCCCAAAGGCGAACTCGAAGGCGACATGGGCGACTCTAAAGTGGGCTTGCACGCCCGCCTCATGAGCCAGGCCCTCCGTAAGCTCACCGGCACCATCAACAAGACCGGCTGCTGCTGTGTCTTTATTAACCAGCTGCGTGAAAAAATCGGTGTAATGTTCGGCTCGCCCGAAACTACCACCGGTGGTAATGCTCTGAAATTCTACGCTTCGGTCCGCCTCGACATCCGTCGCATTGGCCAAATCAAAGAAGACAAAGACAACGTAACCGGCAATCGCACGAAGGTGAAGGTGGTGAAGAATAAAGTCGCTCCCCCCTTCAAGGTAGTGGAATTCGACATCATCTACGGCCAAGGCATCTCGAAAGTGGGCGAAATCGTTGACCTCGGCGTCGACATGGGCATCATTGGCAAGTCGGGTTCGTGGTTCAACTACGGCGATACCAAGATTGGCCAGGGCCGTGAGGCCGTGAAGACCTTGCTGCTCGACAATCCCGAGTTGGCTTTGGAAATTGAGAACAAAATCCGCACCATGGCCAAGGGCGACGAAGACGTCATTCCCGTTGACCTGACCATCGTGGAAGACGGCGAAGACACGCTGTAAGCACCGCTAAAAGACAAAGGCCAACGGGTTTAACTCTTAACCTATATCCTTTGACTTATCAAAGAAAAGCCCGCTGCAACCTGCAGCGGGCTTTTTTACGTCCGTATATTTGAAGAACCTGAGGATGGCACTAGGTTTGTCTATGTCGGGCTTAGCTTCCCTTCCATTTATAGTCATGAACCGTCGCTGGCTCCTGTTTGCTTCCCTCCTTCTACTCCTGACGGCCGCCGCGCAGCGGACGCTGGGCCCCGGCGATGCCGTTCGCAGCATCCCGCAGTCCAGCTTTGGGCGCGGCGAAGTAATTAAGTACACCGTGCACTACGGCCTCATCAACGGCGGCGAAGCCACTGTGGAAACCGACAACCGCCTGGAACGCGTGAACGACCGGCCCTGCTACAAAGCCACCGTGAGCGGCCGTACCACCGGCTCGTTCGACTTTTTTCTGCGCATCCGCGACCAGTGGCGTGCCTACATCGATACCACCAGCATTCTGCCCATTCGCTCGCAGCGCGACATTGCCGAGAAAAACTACCGCAAGAAAGAGACCGTCAACTTCGACCACGTGAACGACGTGGCCGAGGTGCAGGACCACGACAAGGAGAAGCCCAAACGCACGACCGTAAAAATCGGCAACAACTCTTTGGAACTAGTGAGCGGCTTTTACTACCTGCGCACCTTTAACTTTGACCGCATGCGCGTGGGCGAGGTCATTAAGATGCCCGCTTTATTAGATGGCGACAACTTTGTGCTTGAAGTCGTGTTCAAAGGACGCCAGATTGTGAGTACCAAAGCCGGCGACATCCGCGCCTTCAAGCTTGTGCCCAAAATGCCGGACAACAAGCTCTTCCGCGGAGAAAATGCCATTTCAGTGTATTTTTCCGACGACCGCAACAAGATACCGGTGATGTTTCAGGCCGAAATGTTCGTGGGTACAGTGAAGGTGGATATGATGAAGTGCTCCGGCTTGAAATGGCCGCTGAACCGGGTGAACTAGTGCGATTTGCGGCGCCAGCATTTGGCGGTGCAACCAGAAGCTTGGGCTTCAGGACACATAATCGTAACATAGCCATGGCGGCGGCAAGCGGTACTTTTGCAGAAACTAACGCATTGCTTCACTTAAGCCCCAACGCCGTGACTGCTCCCAAATCGCCCGTGTACAAGATTCTTGTGGTTGATGACGACCCGGACATCGTCGAGTTGCTGGAGTTCAACCTGAAGAAAGAGGGCTACCAGACTGCCTCGGCCAGCGACGGCCGCAAGGCCTTGGAAATCGCCGCCGATTTCCACCCCGACATCATCCTGCTCGATGTTATGATGCCTAACCTCGATGGCATCGCCACTTGCCGCCTCCTGCGTGAACAGCCTAAGTTCAAAGACACCTACATTCTGTTTCTGACGGCCCGCGCCGAGGAATTTTCTGAAGTAGCGGCGTTCGAAGCCGGCGCCGATGACTTCATCGCCAAGCCCATCAAGCCCCGCGCCCTGCTTGGCCGCTTGGCCGCCGTGAAGCGCCGCGACCAAGACCCCCACACCGCCATCGATGCCATCGACATCAACGGCCTGCGCATCGACCGCACCGGGTTTGCCGTGTACCAGGAAGGTCGCAAAATCACGCTGCCCAAAAAGGAGTTTGAGCTGCTGGCTTTCCTGGCTGCTTCGCCCCACAAGGTTTTCAATCGCGAAGAGCTGCTCCAAAACATTTGGGGCAACGACGTTTTTGTGCTAGCCCGCACCGTGGACGTGCACGTGCGCAAAGTGCGCGAGAAAGTGGGCGACCACCACATTCAAACCATTAAAGGTGTGGGCTATAAGTTTAACGCTGATTAAATTCAGACAGCCGTTTGCCACCCGGAATGAGCAATGGCCCCTACGGCTGTTGCTCATTTTCTTTACGTTCGAATTCAATCTCATACAAAGAGCCGTTTCTTTCCGAACAGCTCCCTGCTAACCGCCCGTTGATAAATGAACCTCTCTTCCCGCACCATTGCCATTCTCATTTCGCTGCTGGTGGCGGGTGTGCTCACTGCCTATGCTCATTTCGGCCCTACCCTTCCCTTTCGAGAAGCTTTTTTAGCGGCGGGGGTCACCGTAGCTGCATGTTTTCTGCTGATTTATCTGTCGTTTGAAGCTCTGATTTTTCGGGAAATCAACGGCATTTACGCGGGCTTGGAGCACATCAAACGCAAGGAGTTCAAGCATCTCAGCAACAAGTTCCTGTTTCGTCCCGAACCTGTGAAGCGCGTGCGCGATGAAATCCTGCTCATGGCTGAGCGCCGCCAACAGGAACTGGACGAGTTGGTGCGCCTGCAGGCCCTGCGCCGCGAGTTTCTGGCCGATGTGTCGCACGAGCTTAAAACGCCACTTTTCGCCGCTCAAGGCTTTGTTCACACCATCCTCGACGATGAAGACGACGACATTGACCTGGCTACCCGCCGCAAATTCCTGAGCAAAGCTGCCGCCAGCCTCGACACGCTCGATGCCCTGGTGCAGGACTTGGTCACGATTGCGCAGCTCGAAAAAGGCGTGGTGCGGATGCGTCGCCAACGCTTCGACCTGATTGCGCTGGTGCGTGAAATCTTTGAGCTGCTGGAGCAGCAAGCGGCCCGGCGCGGCACAGCCCTGGAGCTGTTCCCCCCTGACCTAGCGGCGGAGATGCCCGTTGTCGCCGACCGCAACCGCATCCGCCAAGTGTTGGTCAATTTGATTGACAACGCCATTAAGTACGGCCGCGAGAATGGACGAGTGGTCGTAGCGTTGGTAGAAAGTGGCCGCACGGTGCGCATCGCCGTGCGCGACGATGGGGCCGGCATTGCACCCGAACACCAGGCCCGCATCTTCGAGCGGTTTTACCGCATTGATAAAAGCCGCTCGCGCGAATCTGGCGGGTCGGGCCTGGGGCTCGCCATTAGCAAGCACATTGTAGAGGCGCATAAGTCCAGCATTAAGGTAAAAAGCACCATTGGCGAGGGCACTACGCTGGAATTCAAGCTGAATAAACCCAAGACCCTTGGGTAGGCAGAGGACGCAAATCGAATGGTACTGCTGAGCACCGGCCACGTATGGCTGCTGCTTGGCTTCGTTACTGCTTCATTGTAATTTGTATATCCCGCTGGCCTGTACCAGCAGCACAGGCATTGAGCGGCGTCACGCAGCGTGCCCCGTTAGCCGTACCTTTGGGGCTCCGTATGAAGCTTCCTAATTTTTCCGACCTCGTTATTTTCGAGAACGACGATTACCTCATCGTCAACAAGCCCCCGTTTCTGGCTACGCTCGACGAGCGGGTGGGCGGCGCACCCAACATGCTGCGCTTGGCCCGTCAGCACCACGACGACATCCAGGCGGCCCATCGCCTCGACCGCGAAACCAGCGGCGCGCTGGCTTTTGCCAAAAACCCCGAGGCCTACCGCCACCTCGCCATGCAGTTTGAAAACCGCGAGGTAAAAAAGCAATACCACGCCGTGGTGTGGGGCACTCCGCAATTCAACAACGAAGTGGTGGAGCGTAGCATCGAAAACACCACGCGCGGCAAAGCCCGCCTCGCCTACAAAGGCAAGCCGGCCGAAACGCACTTCACCACCCTCGAGAACTTTACCCGCCACTCGCTCATCTTGTGCGAGCCCATCACCGGCCGCATGCACCAGATTCGCCTGCACCTGATGTACCTGCAGGCGCCCATCGTGGGCGACACGCTTTACGGAGGCGAAGATTTTTTCCTTTCCTCGCTCAAGAAGAAGTTCAACATGAAGGCGGGGGAAGAAGAGCAGCCCTTCATTAAACGGTTTGCGCTACACGCCATGCGGCTTCAGTTTAGCGGGCTAAATGGCGAAGAAATCTCGGTAGAGGCCCCTTACCCCAAAGATTTTCGGGTGTTGGTAGAAGCCCTGCGGCAAAACCAGTAAGCCTCCTTAGCGCACGCGCTCAAAGATGATAATGCGCGTGGTATCGCGCTCGGGGCGCTCAGGGTGCCGAGGAAGCGAGTCCTGCCAGAGCTGGCGGAAGCGCGCATCCGAAAGCATCTTATTGAGTTGCACATGGCCCTCAACGGGCGCATACCAATCGTCCCAAACCAGCAGCCCGCCCACTGGCAGCGAAACTACTTGCCCGGCCTCATTCAGCACGATGGCGGGGTGCGTCTTGGGGTCGAAGAAGTTGTTGTTAGTTGCTACCGCCACGTAAGGGAACTCGTAGGCCAAGGGCCGTGCCTCCTGGCCGTAGGTCTGGCGCAACCAAGCGGCAGCATTTTCCACCACTTGCTGGTCGGGCGGGCGCGTAAGGTCGCGTTGCCAGGCAAAATCATGGCCCCGTTCTAAGGCGGGAAATAGCAAGATAGCTATGGCCAGCACCGTGCGAATGCCCCACCGGGCAGTGCGCGTCTGGCCCACGCTTGTCACGCCAGCTAAGCCATTGAGAGCCACTATGGCAAAAAGCGGGACTGTTACCGTGAGCACACGTGTCAAGCCGAAGGAATTAAACAAGCCATAGGCCCAGAATATGGAGTGAGCGACCACGAACACCGTGATGCTTCCGTAAACCAGAAGAAGTTCGGCACTGAACAACGGTGTCTGGCGGCGCTCCCGCTGGAAAGAGTCGTACACCATGCGCGCAGCGCCAATCAGGGCTAGCCCCCACAGCACCCGCCCCAGCAGGTTGGGCATGTAGTCTAGAAAATGGTCCCAGACTCCGTGCCCGTACACCGAGACCGTGGCGTACGGGTTATGGCCGAACACCCAGCTTGCATCGCCCAGCACTACCGCTCCTACCGCGCTGAACACCGCATACCCCAGCAGCAATAGCGGCAAGAGTTTCCATTGGCGCTGCACCATTAGGTACACTGCCCAAACACCAATAATGATAAACCCTTCGGACCGCACAAAAGGCAGCCAGGATATGAGGGCCGCTGACCAGCCAGGCCGGTGGGTAACAGCCAGTGCCACCGCCCCCACTAACACCAAGCCAAAGAGCGGCTCCGTAAGACCGGAGTATTGAATCAAGAAGTAGTCAGGAGCGGCATAGGCAAACACAATAGCCAGGTAGGGGGCAGGCAGACCCAGGGCGCGGGCTACCACGAATGCACACCAGGCCGATAACGCAACCACCCCACACTGAAACAGCTTCATTCCAATGAATCCAGCCTGTGCCGGGCCTGAAGCCAGCAAGGTAAACAGCGGCTTGGCCCAAGAATCCAGATAGTTCATGGGGTACTGGAAGGCATCCCGGGCAAACAGGAAGTGCTTAATGCTGTCGCCAGAATCGAACGTACTCTCGGTAATGAACGCCAGCACCACCGATACTGTCAGAAAGCCAGCCAGAAACACCTGGGCAATGCGCACCGAAGCAAAAGATTTAGGAATAACGTCGGGCGTGTTCATAAGCATTAATGGGCATAAAAGTACGCTTAGACTGCTGTGGCCGTCGTACTACTCCACCCGCCCTGGTCCATGGCTAGGACTAATCTAGAAAAACTCCTAGCATACGTTTGTCTATTTGCCCATAAATCAGTACCTTTGTGTCCGTTTTTCCCGAAGCCCAAGCAGCTTCGAACTCTTATTCAATAGTTTAGCATACCTTTTTTTCGACTCATGGACCACCTGAGCTTCAAGACGACCCACGTCAATAAGGCCAACGCCCAGAAGAGCTGGGTTATCGTAGACGCCAGCGTAGCCCCGCTGGGCCGCGTTTGCTCGCAGATTGCCAACATTCTGCGTGGCAAGCACAAGCCTTCGTTTACCCCCAACTCGGACTGCGGTGACAACGTCATCGTTCTTAACGCAGACAAGCTGCGCGTAACGGGCAAAAAAATGACCGAGAAGGTCTACATCACCCACTCGGGCTACCCCGGCGGCCAGAAGCGTCGCACCGTGCGCGAGCAGATGGACCGCGACTCACGTCGTGTTATCGAGCACGCTGTGAAAGGCATGCTGCAGGGCAACAAGTTGGGTTCGGCTCAGTACCGCAACCTGTACGTGTACGCCGGCACCGAGCACCCCCACGAGGCGCAGCAGCCCGTTGCTATCGAACTCAAAAACCTGTAAGCCACAACGGTTTACTTTCTTTAATTTTTCCACTAAATGGCAATTACCAACACCTCTGGTAGAAGAAAAACCTCGGTGGCCCGCATATACATGCAGGCCGGGCAAGGGAATATCACTATCAATGACCGGGACATGAAGGCGTATTTCAGCAACGAGTTGCTGGAAAACGTTGTGAACCAGCCCCTGGCAATTCTTGAGCAAGTCGGCCAGTACGACATCAAGGTGAACGTAAAAGGCGGCGGCATTTCGGCTCAGGCCGAGGCTATCCGTCTGGCAATCACCAAGGCTCTGGTTAGCGACAACGAAGAAACCCGTCCCGCTCTGAAGAAGGAAGGCTTCCTGACCCGCGACCCGCGCATGGTGGAACGCAAGAAATTCGGCAAGCGCAAGGCTCGTCGTTCGTTCCAGTTCTCGAAACGCTAAACCAGGAGGAAATATATCATGGCTCAGACGACTTATAAGGACCTGCTCGACGCAGGTGCCCACTTTGGTCACCTCACCCGCAAGTGGGACCCCAAAATGGCGCCGTACATCTTCATGGAGAAGAACGGCATCCACATTATTGACCTCAACAAAACGCTGGTTTCGCTTGACTACGCTGCCACTGCTATTCGCAACATCGCGAAGAGCGGCCGCAAAATCATGTTCGTAGCCACGAAGAAGCAGGCGCAGGAAATCGTTACGACGGAAGCCGAGCGTTTGAAGATGCCTTTCGTTACCGACCGGTGGCTGGGTGGCATGCTCACCAACTTCGCCACGGTTCGCAAGAGCCTGAAGAAGATGGCCACCATCGACAAGATGGTGAAAGAGAACACGGCCTACGCCGCTCTCGCCAAGCGCGAGAAGCTGATGATGTCGCGTGAGCGCGCCAAGCTGGACCGCGTACTAGGCGGCATCGCCGACCTCGGCCGTCTGCCCGCAGCGCTGTTCGTAGTAGACGTGAAGCGTGAGCACATTGCCGTGAAAGAAGCTCAGAAATTGGGCATCCCAGTGTTTGCTATCTGCGACACGAACTCGAACCCCGAATTGGTTCAGTTTCCGATTCCTGCCAACGACGACGCCTCGAAGTCCATACAGCTCATCGTAGGCGTGATTGGCAAGGCCATCGAAGACGGCCTGTCGGAGCGCAAAGTTGACAAAGAAGACGCCGACCGTAAGGAAGCCGATGAGGCTGCCATTGCTGAAAAAACGGCTGCTGACGAAGAATAGTCCCTTCTTAGCTCTTTGAAAAAAGGGAACCTTCGAGTAGCTAGGCTCCGGAGGTTCCCTTTTTCTTTTTGTAGCGCGGACTTTCAGTCCGCGACCCTTTTCAAAAACAACCCTTCACTTAATTCGCGGACTAAAAGTCCGCGCTACTTCCAATGGCCGCTATTACCGCCGCAGACGTAAACAAGCTCCGCACCATGACCGGTGCCGGCATGATGGATTGCAAAAAAGCCCTGACCGAAGCCGATGGCGACTTCGAAGCTGCGCGCGACATCCTGCGCAAGGCTGGTCAAAAAATCGCTGACAAGCGTGCCGAAAACGAAACGTCGGAAGGCTTTGTAGCCGTAAGCGTGAGCGAAGATGGCAGCAACGGCAAACTGGTTGCCCTGGCCTGCGAGACCGAGTCGGTAGCCAAAGTGGCTAACTTCCGCGAGCTGGTTCAGCGCATCCTGGACGCGGCTGTGCGCACCAACGCCACTAGCAAAGAAGAGTTGCTGGCTGTGAAGGAAGACGATGGCCTGAGCATTCAGGAGCACATCACCGACCTGATGGGCAAAATCGGCGAGAAGCTGGACTTGACCTACGCTACCCTGACCGCTGAGAAAGTAGCTTCGTACATCCACTCCGACAGCAAGAAAGGCGTACTCGTAGGCCTGAAGAACGTAGGCTCGGCCGACGCTGCTGCTGTAGGCCGCGACGTAGCTATGCAAATTGTAGCCATGAAGCCTGTAGCCGTTGACAAAGACGGTGTGGACTCGGCTACAGTTGAGCGCGAAATTGAAATCGGCAAAGAGCAGGCGCGTGCCGAAGGCAAGCCTGAAGCCATGCTGGAGAAAATTGCCCAAGGCAAGCTCAACAAGTTCTACAAGGAGCAGACCCTGTTGAACCAAGAGTTTGTAAAAGACAACTCGCAGACCATCGCCCAGCTGCTCGACAGCAAGTCGAAAGGCATGACGGTTTCGGACTTCAAGCGTGTAGTTATCGGCGCTTAATTGCGGATTTTGGCTTAAATAGAAAGCCCCGCTGGCATTGTGCCGGCGGGGCTTTTTTGTTGCCGTAATTGTGGTATGGACAACCTACGCAAAGCGGCATACCGAGGAATTCTGTACAACTTTCTTTTGAATGTCAGAACATTCCCAATGCCTTTAGTTGATGACGCAAGGGCCTCGACCATTGGAAAATATGCTGGACCAGTAGCTTATCAACTGCATAACTTAGCTCTTGCTTCAATGCATGACTTTGCGAACTTTAATGAAGCCGTTTTCTGGGCGTCAATAGATGTATTCAACAGCAATAATCCTGACACCCAAATCTCGCATTTCCGCATTGAGTTCGAGCAGGACTTACTTGATATTTGATTGCCACGCCCGAACCCGCGCCTTAGCATTCTGGCGAATGTTCATGTAGAACAGACCATAGTCGGCAATGTGGAAGGAATGTCGCAGTTCGGGGCGGCCGGGGAGCAGGAAGCGTGGGTAGCCGCCGAGCTTTGGTGGAGTTACCCAGAGCAAACCACGGTGGACTTTGGCATCAGTTACCTGGGGGTCGATGCGCTTAAAGTCCTGGCTCACGCCGCCGCGGTTGAGAGTGGCTGGGGCAAATAACGTATCGAGCGACCAGGTGAGGGGATTGGTAGAAGCAAACGTTTGGAAAGGCGTAAAATCATTGCCGGTAGCAACGGCATTGTAACTAACAAAGCAGCCAGTAGCCAGGGAGTCGGCGCAGGGACGGATGGTCTGGTACTCGTCGGGCTTCACCTTGTAGCCGATGAGGTATGCGGCCACGAGTTGGCGGCGCAGCTTAGAATCATTCTCAAAAAAGTCATGGAGCAGGCGCGTGGCGTGAGCCGTGCCCTGGCTGTGGCCGGCAATGATGATGGGACGCCCCTGGTTGTGGTGGGCCAGGTAGTACTGAAAAGCTGCTTTTACGTCGAAATATGCGAGGTCGAGGGCGGCTTGTCCATTGGGTGTTTGTTCGTCGAAAAATGAATAGAGCGTGGCTTGACGGTAGCGCGGGGCATAAATACGCCCTGCGGCGTTGAAGGCAGTCGCTTGGTGGCGAATGGTGCTGCGGTCGGTGAAGCGGTTGAGTTTGCTAACGGCAAGGTCGGCGTTCCAAGCCGCCGACCGATAGAACGTGGTGGGATGAACGAAGAAGACATCGGCCGCGGCCGTGGCTTGTTCGTCGCGCAGGCCCGAGTTGTAAGGCACTGCATCGGCAGAATCGCGGCGGGTGGGCAGCGCGGCCCAGCAACTATCCAAGGCGTAATTGGGACCGGAGGCAGGCGTGTAAGCAGTAAAATCGCGGCGCGGCTTGAGCAGGGTAATACAAGAAGCAAGCGACAAACCAACGAATACCAGCACGGGAAGCCCACGCGCAACTGGTAAGCAGGCGCTGAGCAACTTATAAACAGGGAACACAGGAATAGGTAAACTAAGAGGTAGATCAGCCAGACTTATAGGGTCAAAAACGAACCCTTTTACTGGGCGGGTGGCCAGGTAGAAAGGTACTTAGGCTGGCCGTCTTCGCCGTATAACAAGCTCAGGGGCTCGGCGGGTTTCCGGACAACATCGGCCAGAGTGATGTTCCAGCGCTGCCACATTTCGGCCAGGGCCTGGGTGTAGGCGCTGTTTTCCCAGGGGTTAAAGATGGCGCCGGTCACGTCGTCAATCAGCGCATCGAAAACTAGTTTCGTATCGCCGGGACGGGGGGCCCGGGGATAGATGTCGGGCACGACGTGCAGCAGGTGAGCGGCGTAGTACACGCGGGCCTTGAACTCGGCAATCTGCACGGGGTGCAGGGGCCGTTGGGCATCTTGGTACACCTTGCCCATGGCTTGGCCGATGAGGCCGATGTCTACCAAACAAGCTACCAGCACAGTCTTATCAAGCTTGATGCTGAAGACGAGCGTGTTGAGGTCGTCGTCGTACTCGAAGGGCGTAACGTCTTCGGTGGGGTCAGCTTCGAGCACGAAAACCGACCCAGGCACGAAATCGGCATATTCGGTGGGCACGCGCAGGCCTTGCAGCAACTGAAAAAATGCCTGGAAGCGGCGAACGAGGGCCGCGTTTTCGGCCAGGGGGTACTTGGGCTTTATCAGCGGCTCGAACTCGTTCAGCAATTCGGTGATGAAGATGCCGTAGAACATCTTGCCCATCCACAGGAACAAGGTGTCGTCGCCGAGGGCGCGCAGGGCGGCTGGGCCCTCGGCTGCCGCCGCCGCTACACTACTCTCCAGCTCGTGTATGCGTTGCTGCACGGCGGGGCTGGCGGGCAGGCGCAAGTCGCTAAACTGCACCGTACGCTGGTCGAGCAGCTGTATGGGGCGCTCGGCCAGCTGGTAGCGGGCCTGCAGCCAGTCGGCAAAAACGGGAAGGGTGTCGTCGGGGCCTACGGGCTGGCCGCTGAGAAAGCACGTAGTGGAGCCGAAGCGCATGCCATCGAACGGGTCGTAGGGAATGAGGTCGGTGGGGGTAAGCTGGGACATAAAGAAGTAGCGCGAACTTTGTAGCGTGCCACTGCACCCTGGGGACGAATCCGGAAGGGGCAGCGGCGCGCTACAAAGTTCGCGCTACGGCGGTTAGGGAACCAGGTCGGACTGAATTTAGCGCGACAGCGACGAGCCAGCCTTGATAAGCATTTTGCTCAGATTATTCAGGGGCCCGCTGTATTCGCCGGGGGCGTCTTCGGCTACTTTAGCGGTTTCGGCGCCGAGAGTAGCCAAAACCTCGGCAATGTCGTGCGAAGGGCTTTTGGGGTCGGCCAGCAGCTCATCGAGCTGACGCAGCCCTTGCTTGATTTTGGCCAAGCCAGGGCGGTCTGAAGAGGACAGAACCGCCTCCCAGCGCTCAATTTCGACGCGGCCCTGAGGCCCGGAATTAGTGGGCGTACTGGCTGTCAGAAACGTGAGCGTATCGTCGAGCAGGGCAGTATTTTGTTGGTCGGTCACAGCCAGTGGCACTTCGGGTGTGGCGGGCGTGTGCGGGGTGGCAGCGGTGGAATCCATGGTGGGTTGGAAGTAAGGAGGATACAAGAGGGCTATACTAGTGCGGAGACTAAAAAGTTAACTTGCCCCGGGCTTGTCTGGTGTTTGAGGTAGCACGTATGACCGTAATCGGGTTACCTTTCCGAGGTGGTTTTGATTAATTATTATTCGTTCACTGTAATTTTTTTTCTCGTGAAAACCTCGCTCAAAACATTGCTCGCCGCCACAATAGTGGCTTTTAGCAGCGCTTGTACCGAAACCGAAAAGCAAAATGCCGACGCAACTGGCGACCGAGTGGAAGCCGACCTCGACAGAACTGGCGACAAGATGGAAGCCGCCGCACAGAAAGCCGGTGACAAAATGGAGGCTGCTGCCGAGAAGCTGGAAGCCAAAATGGAAATTGCCGGAGATAAATTGGATGCCAAAATGAAAGCTGCCGGCAGCAAGATGGAAGCCGCTGCGGACAAGTTGGATGCCAAAATGAAGAACAGGGGCAATGCCGACAAACGCTCGAATGCACAAGCAAAAGAGAACGCCGAGGACGCTGCCCGCAGAAACTAAAAGGCGCTTTCCCGTACGCCCCAGGTCTACTGAAGAGTTGCCAGCTGTCAGGCCGTGAAGCGTCTTATCGGCTAGAACAATCGTTCTCCAATGTTTAGGATGCTGCGCAGCTTGGCAGCTGGCAATGGCTCATAAGTGGCGTTGGCCCTTTAATCAACTACAGCGTGGAGGCTTCCATCAGCACCTCATAGTAAGGGCGGCCGAGCATGCGGGCCCGCAACCAGGCATAAAAGCTGATGGCCTGCAAATCTTCGCGCTGCAGGGGCAGCGAATCCGGCAAGTCAGCCACCTGGGTCGCGAAATCGGGTTGGCGAGCAGTTGCGGGATTCTCAATGATTTTACGCACCAGGGCCAGGTAGCTTAGCACATAGAGATAGGGCCCGCCGCTGGGGCTGGCCACGGACAAGGCCAGGTTAGCGTCTCCGGAAGCGGCTTCGGCACTGGCAGATTCGGGGGCAAGGGCGGCGGGAAAATGCTCGCGCAGCGTACGCTCAACAGCATGCAAACGGCCCAAAGCCAAATCGGGGTTGCCAAGCTCAATCTGGATAAGCATCTCGCCCAGGTTGCGATTGAGCAGCCACTCCAGGCCCATGTGCTGTTCCAGCCAGTGGTCGGTGCGGCCCAAGCTTATCAGGGTGTGGTTGGCACGCTGATACATGCCCTCGGCAAAATAGTGGAAGCTAAGCTGCAAACGCGCCGTGAGGTCATCACCCAAAGGCAGGGTTACCGGTCCCTTCAGCAGCTTTTCCAACAACCCAATGCTATCGGCGTTGCGGCGCAGAAAGGCGTAGTTAGCACCCAGCAGCATGGTAAAGCGAGGCCAAAACTCGGTTTGCTGCCGGCTGGGCATAGCGGCCAGCAAGGCCCTACCCTGCTCCAGGTACTCCACCGACTGGGCAAAATGCCGCGAGCGGTACAGCGCATGGGCCAGCATGTAAAGCAGCTTGAGCTGGTAGCCGCGCTGAGCGGGCGCAAACCCGTGTCGGCGCTCCATTATCTTATAACAACGCTCGATGAAAGGCGCAAACGAGGCAAAGTCGCGGCGCACCAACATGGCGCTGCGGGCAATGGACATAAGCCGGCTCAAAAGCGAAGGGGAACGGGCAAAGGCTTCCTGCAGGTCGTACTCGGCGAGGATTTCGCGCATAATGGCGTCGAACGACACGCCGGCCCGGCCCCGAACCCGGGCTTCGCGCAGGCGTAGGCGCAGGAGGCTATCGGCAATATTGGCGCGCTCTTCCTCATCAGCGGCTTTTTTGTTGATGTGACGGCGGGCAATAATTTCAGCCAGCGGCTCGGCATGGGGCGAGTTGGCGTACTGAATCTGCAGGTTGTACACCGCGTTCAGGGGCTCGTACTGCTCGTTGTCGCGGGCCAGCTTTTCGGCTTTGCGCAGGGTGCTCCAAGCTAGGCGCGGAATACCGGCCTCGAACAAGTACTGAGCCAGGGTGAGTTGCCCGCGCACCGAAGCGGCGGCCGTGGTGTCGAGTTGGCGCTGGCGCAGCAGCAGGAAGTCGGTGAGGTGGCGCAGCAGGCGCTTGCGCAGCGCATAGTAAGCCACGGGGTTGGGCTCGGCGGGGTAGAGCTTGGCTATTAGCTGAGGAGCGCTGAGCTCTTTGGGCTGCACCAGCAATTCGTAGAGGCGGGAGTCCTGCCGACCTGAGGTTTTGCGCCGCTGGCGCTGAATAAATACTCCGAAGTCGCGCCGCTCATCGGGGCCCAGCGTTAAAAGCGTCGTGCGCAGGTCATCCATGCAAGCAAATTACGAAGCGAACACCATGCAAGACAACATCGAATTTTACCTATTGATAATCATAGGATTATGCATGGACAAAAGACCAGCTAGCACACTCAGCCGTGGTGTAAGGTCGGAGCTACAATTGCTTAGCTACTCGTAACCAAACTTCTATATACCGGGTAAAAGCAGGTTACCTTTTGGTAGATTCTTGATTAAAGATGACTTTTCATCAACTCTTTCTTTCCAATACTATGAAACTTTCCCTCAAATCCCTGTTCGTTTTGGCTGCATTTGGTGCTTTTGCTACCACCTCCTGCTCTGAGCAAAAAGCTGAAAACGCAGCCGACAGCGCTGAAAACGCTGCTGAAAACGCTGGCAACGCAATGGAAAATGCTGCCGAAAATACTGGCAATGCCATGGAGAATGCTGTTGACAACGCCAAAGAGGACATTGCTCGTGAGCCCGGCGATACCGCCATCGTGCGCAACCGTCCTGCCAACAAGATTGTAGAGCAAACTCCTGATAAAAAAGACTAGTTAAGCCTCGGCTTAACTGTCCCCCAAAGCCCTGCTACTTCAGTAGCAGGGCTTTTTGTTTATACATGCCCAAGTTTGAGAGAGACACACAGCTACTATAGCAATAAAGCAGACTTCTTGCTAATATCTCATAATAATTATCTTACTTACTGATTATAAACCTAATATATAGCGCATGCGTGCTTTTATAAAGTCTGATAAACTATAAAATGAGTTAGCGTTCTGTAGATGGTTAGTTCACCTTTACGCATGGTTTCACCTAATCTCTATTTCACCATGTACACGCGTTTACTCTTCACCTTACTGGCCTGCCTGATGCTGATTAGCTCGGCGCACGCCCAAGACCTGCTCACCAAGCGCAACGGCGACGAACTGACTGTTAAAGTGGTTGAAATCACCCCGGCTGAGGTGAGGTACCGGCGCACCGACAACCCCGACGGCCCGGTCATCAGCGTGTGGCGGTCCGACGTGTTTATGATACGCTACGCCAACGGCACCAAGGAAGTGTTTGGCAACGGTGCGGCACCTGCCAGTTCGACGGCTCCAAGCTCGGCGACACGGGAACCCCTGCCGGGCGAAGTACCCGTAGTGAGTAACGCCTCGCCCAACGACGCCATTCTTTCCGAGCCCATTCATCTCGACGGACCGCGCATAGGCTTCACGGTATTGTCACCGGGTGTGGTGGACAAAGCGCGCGATAGGGGCACTGAGCTGAACCCCTTTCTTACGCAGTTTGGCTGGCAGTTTGAGAGCCGGCTCTTTCGGCTGCCCAACGGCTTGAGCGGGCTGGTAGAGTTTGTGCCCCTGATTGGCGGGCTCGAACAGGGCAAGTTCATCCCCAGCATCAGCGGCTTGGTGGGCATTCGGGGGGCCAAGGGCTTCGAATTTGGCATGGGCCCAAACCTCACGCCGCTAGGCGCCAATATTGTACTGGCCATGGGCACATCCATTCAGTCCAATGGCATCAACTTCCCCATCAACCTGGCCGTGGTGCCGGGTAGCGATGGTGTGCGCTTCAGCTTGCTAGTAGGCTTCAATGCCCGCCACCGCTAACAAGGCCCGGCTATGGGAACCCCTGCCCCGCTTCCGAGGCCCATCCGCAGGCCTATCATTTGTTTGCTGATGGCCTTACTGAGCCTGCTGGCCGGCCCCGCCCTGGCCCAGAACGACACCATCCTTCGCACCAACGGCGACGATATACCCGGCCGCGTACTTTCTGTGTCGCCACTGGAAATCAGCTACGTGGCAGGCACCGATACAGTGCGCGTGCCCTCAGCCAGTGTCTTTTTAATTCGCTATGCCAACGGCACAAAGGAAGTTATTGCGCGCCTCACCACACCGCCCGAGGACCCAGCAAAGCTGCTGGAAGGCCTGAGCGATGCCCAGTTGGCCGCCCGCGGCCGCGCCGACGCGTTGGTCCGCTATCGAGGCAGCAACGTGGTAGCCGGCTCCGCAGTTACTACCTTCTTCTGCGGTCCCCTGTTGGGCTTGGTTTCTACGTCTATCATCGCCAACTCGCCGGTGAAAGCGCGCAGCTTCGGCACGCCCGCCCCCGCCCTACTGCCCAATGCCAGCTACGCGGCCAGCTACTACCAGCAAGCCAACTCCACAAAGCGCCGACAGGCCTGGAAAGGCTACGGCATTGGAGTGGGCTTGCAGCTATTGCTGATAGGCGTGCTGATTGGCACCGCGGGGCAATAAGCCCGGCTGATAAGTGAAGCTCGCTCACGCAAAACGAGCTTGGCGGTGAGCCAACAAGATTCCGGCTTTGGGGAGCGGTAGCTCAACCCTAACCCTAGCTAGGGCGTACATATACCACGAATTCCACCTTCCCACCCATCTTTCCTTCCTTCCATATTTCCTCTCCTCACCCATGGACCTCAACCAGAATAACCTCAACTACCAAACCGAGCTGAAAGCTCGCGGTAACTGGAACCAGCTCAAGGGCGAAGCCAAGCAGAAGTGGGGCAACCTCACCGACGACGACCTCAATTACGAGGATGGCAAACAAGACGAGTGGTACGGCCGCTTGCAAGAGAAGACCGGCCATGCCGTTGAAGACATCAAGAGCTGGTTTAACCGCACGTTCTAACCCGTAGCAACACCGATGAGATAATGCGCCTTCCAATCCACACGCATTACTTCATTTAGAAAGCTCTTTCTGGCAACAGAAGGGGCTTTTTGCTTTGGGCTTAGTCCTAACACCCAACCTTTGCCTGCGGGTAGCGTGTATTCGAAATCATCACTCAATTCTTTTGACCAGTACCTGCTATGTCTGCCTCCGATACCCTTCTTTCAGCCGTTCCCCAGTCGCCCTCAGCCGGCATTAAAGCCTTGGCCCGTTTTGGCTTTGCCGCCATCGGAATTGTGTATGTATTGATGGGCGTGCTAGCCCTACTTGCCGTTACGGGCTTGGGTCGTGGCGCCCGCGCCGACCGCGAGGAGGCTGTGCAGCGCCTGCAGGACCTGCCGGCTGGCAACGTTATGCTCGGGCTGATTGCGTTCGGCTTGTTGGGGTACATTGTGTGGCGCTTCACCCAAGCGATTCGCGACACCGAAGACAAGGGAACGGGCCTAAAAGGCGTGGGCACGCGGCTCTGGTACATCGCCAGCGGTTTGCTCTATGGAGGCCTGGCCCTCTATGCCGGGCGCCTCGCCCTGAACGGCCGCACCAATAAAGGCGCCGACACCTCCCAAACCCTCACAGCCAAAGTGCTGGGCTGGCCCGGCGGCGACTGGCTCATCATCATTCTGGGAGTGGTGATTATTGGCGTTGCCATCTTTCAGGTGTACCGGGCTTATTCCGGCCAGTTTCAAAAAGACGTGAATGCCAGCGGCCTCTCGCCCAATCAGGAACAACTCGTGTACCGCGCTGGTCAGGTTGGTTTCACGGCCCGGGGGCTGGTACTGGCCATTTTGGGCTACTTTTTTGTGCAGGCAGGGCAGCAGTCGCGGGCTTCGGCCGTGGGCGGCACAGGCGAAGCCTTTGACTTCCTGGCCAAAATGGGCCCGATTGCGCTGGGCACCGTGGCGGCGGGGCTGGTGGCCTACGGGCTGTTCATGCTGGTGCAGGCCCGCTATCCCGTGTTGCGCGGCCTCTAGCGCTTAGGCTTTTGCGGTTTCAGCCACGTAGTCGGCCAGGTATTGGTAGCGGGGCATCAGCTCGCCGTCTCGGGCAATGGTGGCGCGGGCAATGATGCCTTCGCTGTCGTTGCCTACTAAGTGGGGCAGCACGTTATCGAGCAGCTGGCGGCCGAAGTCGCGGCTGGCGTTGCGGGGCAGTTCGCAGGGCAGGTTATCGACGGCCATCACCGTGATGTTGGCGGGGCGGGCGTAAGGAGCCTCCAACTCGCCGGTGAGCGGGTTGTAGTCGAATGCCGGGTCGGCAATGGAGCTGCTGCGCTTGGTGGTAGGCACCGAGCCGTTGACGTCGCAGGTGACATCGGCAATGGTATTGATGCGGAAATCCGGCCGCTGGGTGTCAGCCTCTTCAAACAGCCTCGGCGCCGAGGGATGCCAGTAGGCGCAGGCAATGAGCAGGTCCGTCACGGGCAGAAACAGGTCAAAGGTGGATTCGTACTCCTGCGGATTGGCATGAAAATCGGCGGTATCCCACACGCGGCCGTCGCGCCGGCGGTTGTAGTCGGAGCTACGCAGCTGCGTGTACACTGGCTCCTTGAAAGTCAGGTACAGGTAGTCGTACACGCTCACGCGGCGGATGCCCATGCGGTCGAGCACTTCCAAGGCGCCTTTGGCTACCCGGCCCGAGCCCGTGACCACCATTTTGATGGGCGGCAGCTTTTTCACCTTGAAAAACTCTTCCTGCATGTCGTCCATGTCGAGGCATTCGTGGGCGGGCTTGAGGGCAAAGAGCCGGTGCTTGCGGCCGTAGGTGAGCAGGGCGTTGTAGGCTCCCACGATGCCCGCGTACCGCCCAAAGGCCACAATGCGCTCGCCCTGGGCATTGGTTAGCAGCTCATAGTCAATCAAGGTTATCTTTTTGTTGAGCACCTCGCGCAGCAGGTTGCGGTTGGCCGGCTGCTTCTTCACGGTATGGGAGAAAAAGAGGTAGGTTTTCCCTGCTATGAGTTGGGCTGGAGGTACTTCCTTCACGCCCATCAGCACATCGCAGCCGGAAATATCCTCCCGCACTTCGAGGCCCAGGTCGCGGTACTCCTGGTCAGAGTAGCCGCGCACGGGACTGCTTTGCACTACAACGGTCAGGTTGGCAAAGGTGGCCTGAGCTTCTACGCACTTCTTAGGGGTGAGCGGTACGCGCTTGTCAGGAGGCGTTTTGCCTTCGCGAATGAGGCCGATGGTGAAAGACATAGCTGGAATTGGGGATGGAAGTGATTGGTCTGTCGTCCGGAGCTTGCGAAGGGCCTTATCAAGGTTGAACAACGGGCAGTGATTACCGAAGACGCGAGCGTGATAAGGTCCTTCGCAAACTCAGGACGACAGACAATGCGCTCAGTACGACAGGCGCCAACGCAGCAAAATTACGGTTTTGCTACCAGTCGGCCGGACCTTTTAGGGCTTACCTTTGTTAAGGAATCTGAACCTGAAAATCACCACGTCAATACCGTTTCCCATCCCACCATTTCTCGCCTTTATGACGCTGAAACCCCAGCTTGCCGACGTTTTTGAACACCGCCATAACGCGCCTGGCGCCGACGAGCAGGCGGCCATGCTCCGCACCATCGGCGTGAGCAGCATCGAGCAGCTTATCGACGAAACCGTGCCGCCGGCTATCCGCCTCAAGCGCCCCCTGGAGTTGCCCGAAGCCCTCAGCGAGCGTGCCTTCTTGGCCAAGTTCAAGCAGATTGCGGGCCAGAACCAAGTGTTCAAGAGCTACATCGGCCTGGGCTACCACGACACCACTTTGCCTCCGGTTATTCAGCGCAACATTCTGGAAAACCCGGGCTGGTACACGGCCTACACGCCCTACCAGGCCGAAATTGCCCAGGGCCGCCTCGAAGCCCTCATCAATTATCAGACGATGATAATTGACCTCACCGGCCTCGAAATTGCCAACGCCAGCTTGCTCGACGAAGGCACCGCTGCCGCCGAGGCCATGCATATGCTGCACAGCCAGACCAAGAAAAAAGGCGCGCACCAGTACTTCGTGTCCGACCAGGTGCTGCCCCAGACCATCGACCTGCTGCGCACCCGCGCTACGCCGGTGGGCATTGAGTTGGTGGTGGGCGACCACCGCCAAATTGACCTGAGCAACGAAGGCTTCTTCGGCGTCATGGTGCAGTACCCCGCCGCCGACGGTGAGGTGTTCGACTACAGCGACTTCATCAGCCATGCGCGCGCCAACAACGTTTTTGTGGTGATGGCTGCCGACTTGCTGGCGCTCACGCTGCTCACCTCGCCCGGCGAGCTTGGTGCCGATGTCTGCGTGGGCAACTCGCAGCGCTTCGGGGTGCCCATGGGCTACGGCGGACCGCACGCCGGCTTCTTCGCCACCAAAGACCAGTTCAAGCGCGTGATTCCTGGCCGCCTCATTGGCCAGAGCGTCGACGCCGCCGGCAACAAGGCCTACCGCATGGCCCTGCAAACCCGCGAGCAACACATCCGCCGCGAGAAGGCAACCTCGAACATTTGTACCGCGCAGGTGCTGCTGTCCGTGCTGGCCGGCATGTATGCCGTGTATCACGGCCCGCAGCGCATCCTGCAGTTTGCCGTGAACACCCACAGCCTAGCCCAAACCCTGGAAGCCGGCCTGAAGAAACTGGGTGTTGACCAGACCAACGAGAACTACTTCGATACCTTGAACCTGCGCCTCGAAAGCGCCGAGCTGCAGCAGTCGCTGCGCCAGGAGGCCGAAGCTGCCCGCATCAACTTCCGCTACTTCGACGAGGTGCGCGTGGGTATTTCGCTCAACCAAAATACCGAGTTGCACGATGTGAATGACATCCTCGATGTCTTTGCCAAGGTGCTGGGTAAGGAAGCCGAACAGCTGATGAGCCTGCCTGAGGAACTGGAACTGACCTGGCCCAAGAGCCTGATTCGTACCAGCGAATACCTCACTCACCCCGTCTTCAACACGCACCACGCCGAGCACGAGCTGCTGCGCTACATGAAGCAGCTGGAAAACAAAGACCTCAGCCTCGCGCACAGCATGATTCCGCTGGGCTCGTGCACCATGAAGCTGAATGCCACCGCCGAGATGATTCCGGTGACTTGGCCCGAAATTGGGCAGCTCCACCCCTTTGCGCCCCTCGACCAAACCAAAGGCTACCAGCAGATTTTCTCGGACCTGCAGGCCTGGCTGTGCGAAATCACTGGCTTTGCTGCCGTTAGCTTGCAGCCCAACTCGGGCGCGCAGGGTGAATACGCGGGCCTGCTGGCCATCCGGGGCTACCACGAGGCCCGCGGCGACCACCACCGCAACGTGTCCCTGATTCCGGCTTCGGCCCACGGCACCAACCCTGCCTCGGCCGTAATGGCCGGCATGGAGGTAGTGGTGGTGAAGAGCACCGAAGATGGCAACATCGACGTAGCCGACCTCAAAGAGAAAGCGGCCAAATACGCCGACCGCCTCTCCTGCCTGATGGTGACCTACCCCAGCACGCACGGCGTGTACGAGGAAACCATCATTGACATCTGCAAAACCATTCACCAGCACGGCGGCCGCGTGTACATGGACGGCGCCAATATGAATGCCCAAGTGGGCCTCACCTCGCCCGCCAACATTGGCGCCGATGTGTGCCACCTCAACCTGCACAAAACCTTCTGCATTCCGCACGGCGGCGGCGGCCCCGGCGTGGGTCCCATCGGCGTAGTGGCCGATTTGGTTCCTTACCTGCCCGGCCATGCCGTGGTAGCCGTAGAGGGCCGTTCCAACGGCTCGGTTTCGGCGGCGCCCTGGGGTTCGGCGAGCATTCTGCCCATCAGTTACGCCTACATCTCGATGATGGGCGGCGACGGCCTGCAGCGCGCTACGCAACTCGCTATTCTCAACGCCAACTACATCAAGGCTCGTCTTGAAGAGCACTACCCGGTGCTGTATTCGGGCAGCCACGGCCGCTGTGCCCACGAGATGATTCTGGAGTGCCGCCACTTCAAAAAGGCTGGTATTGAAGTGGAAGACATTGCCAAGCGCCTGATGGACTATGGCTTCCATGCTCCCACGGTGAGCTTCCCGGTGGCCGGCACGCTGATGATTGAGCCCACCGAAAGCGAAAGCAAGGACGAGCTGGACCGCTTTTGCGACGCCATGATTTCTATTCGCAAGGAAATTGCCGAAATAGAGTCGGGCAAAGCCGATGCCAAGGACAATGTGCTGAAGCACGCCCCCCACACTGCCGCTACTGTGCTTGCCCACGAGTGGAATCGCCCCTACACCCGGGAGCAGGCCGTGTACCCCATGGAGTACGTGCGCGCCGCCAAGTTCTGGCCCAGCGTCAGCCGAATTGATTCAGCCTACGGCGACCGCAACCTCATTTGCAGCTGCACGCCCATTGAGCAGTACGCCGACAAAGAAGAGGAATTGGTTCAGGCCGATAAAGGCCCATCGTACTAATGCCTGACCTGGTGTTGCGATAGCACCGACTGAAAACAAGAAAGCCCGATTCGATGAATCGGGCTTTCTTGTTTTCAGCAACCTAAGTTTGCTTCGAATCAGGCGATAATATGCTATTTGTTCCCCCGCTCGCCGAAGCAACGACGGTCCATGTAGCCAACTTTAGTTTGGCCGTCTTTGTCGAGGCGCACCCGCACGAAGTAAGCGTTGATGGTGTCAGTTACTTGTACTTCGTTGCCGGCCGTGGTTTGCGCCAGCACAATTGATGTTTTCTTCATTCCATCGTACACGGGGCAGTTCACAATGGTATTATACGCCACGGGAGTCCGGTTTCCGGGGGTCGTCTGCATTTGTCCGTCGCGGGTGGTAGAGCAGGCAGCTAGCAGGCCGGTGATTGCCAATAGCAAAATGGCGGTACTTTTCATTGACGACGCGAAGGTGTTGAGTGGAAATTCGGGGGTAAGGTAGGACAAAATCCGTTTATACCAAATTAAAATGCAGATATCTGCCGTTAAGAAGATAGGCCAGCACGCTGCCAGAAAGTTGAACGCCAGGGCATGTTTCATCGTTATAATTGCAACTCCTAAACCTGCTCTTTTCTTCCCGAAATACAGCGCTTTGGGCCCGTCAACTAACCTGTCTTTTTCTAAGATTATATGAACCGCATCACCCGTTTCCTGGCTCGCCCAGCTGCTCTGGCAGCAATGAGCATTGCGTTGTTGCTGGGCACCAGCGCTTGCTCTACCTCTTCTCGTGTGGGCGTGACCAACGATTTTGACCACTCGGTCAACTTCCGTGCTTTTAAAACCTGGGCGTGGTATCCACAGCAGCCCGTCGACACCGAGGGCGGCCCCGCCAAAGGCTATGAGTCGTTCCTAGATAAGCGCATGCGTGCGGCCGTTTCAGCCGAGATGACACGCAAAGGCCTTACCGAAGTAACGAAAGCTCCCGATATCTACGTGGCCTACAGCGCCCGCGTAGAGGACAAGCAGCAAGTATCTCCTTACTACAACGGTATGGGTTATCCTTACGGCTACGGCTGGGGCGGCTTCTACGGCCGCGGCATGCAGCCCGTGACGCAGTACAAAGCTGGCACAGTCGTGATTGATATCATCGACGCTCGCCGCAAAGAACTTGCTTGGCGTGGTACCGGTCAGGCTCAGGTCGACCAGAATACCATCAACGAAGCTGAAACCCTGCGCATCGTGAACGGCATCCTGGGTACTTACCCTCCCCAGGACGGCAACGCCCGTCGTTAATTCTTCTTCCAGTCAAATGAAAGGCCGCTCCAACTCTGGAGCGGCCTTTTTTTCTAGTGTTATCGCGGCGAATGCAAACTCATTCAGGAGCCTGGCTGCTGGCAATATCAGCCGACAAAAGTAGGGTTGGGCGCTTGGGGTCAGGGCCAAAACGGTTGGGCCCTATTGTGCCTTGCACAAACTGCAAACCAGCACCCATTACGTAATTGCCCAAGGGGAACAGAATTACCAAGAGCCACCACGCGCTGAGGCCAAGGTCGTGCAAACGGCGCAACATCTGCACTACTACCAAGTAGCTAATCCCCATCAGCCCTAATGTGGCAACCAGTTCAGTTATGCTGCCAAGCACCGTTGCTGGCAAAAGCGAAGGCAAAGCATAAAACCCGAAGCCCAACACGTAGAGCAGCGGCACGACTCTAAAGAAGTGCCGCCGCCGCATGCGCCCCCTGGCGCCGCATGCGCCCCCTGGCCGTGAAGAAGACCATGAGACGACTGACTAAACCGGAACGTTTACGTGGCGCTCGGCGTGGTAGGAGCTGCGCACCAGCGGGCCGCTTTCCACATATTTCAGGCCGCGCTTCAGGCCCTCTTCTTTGTAGTGGGCAAACTGGTCGGGAGTGATGAATTCAGCCACGTCGAGGTGGCGCTTGGTGGGCTGCAGGTACTGGCCGAGGGTCAGAATGTCGAGACCGTTGGCCACGAGGTCGTCCATGGCCTGGTAAAGCTCGTCGGCCTTTTCGCCCAAGCCCAGCATGATGCCTGACTTGGTGCGGTGCCCAGCCAGCTTGGTGCGCCGAATCTGCTCGAGGCTGCGGTCGTAGCGGGCCTGCGGACGCACGAGGCGGTAGAGGCTGCCCACGGTTTCGATGTTGTGCGAAATCACCTCCTGGCCGCCCGAAATCATCACATCCAGCGCGTCCCAGTTGGCTTTCACATCGGGTATCAGCGTTTCGATGGTGGTGCCGGGGCTTAGCTGCTTGGTGAGCACCACGGTTTCGCGCCACACGCTGGCGCCCCGGTCCTTGAGTTCGTCGCGGTTCACGCTGGTAATGACGGCATGCTTCACTTTCATGAGCTTGATGGCCTCGGCCACGCGCCGGGGCTCATCGAGGTCGTACTCGGTGGGGCGGCCCGTAGCTACCGCGCAAAACGAGCACGAGCGGGTGCAGATGTTGCCCAGAATCATAAACGTGGCCGTGCCGGCGCCCCAGCACTCGCCCATATTGGGGCAGTTGCCGCTCTCGCAAATGGTGTGCAGCTTGTGCTCGTCCACGAGGCGGCGCACGGCGGCGTACTCTTCCCCCACGGGCAGCTTTACCCGCAGCCAGTCGGGCTTGCGGGGGCGGGCAGGCGCAGCCGTTTCGGGCTGAATAACGGGCAAATCAATCATTGTATAAGAAGGAATGAAGAATGAAGGAGGAATTTATCCTCGGCCCATTCGATACTATGCACTAACAAATTTACGGTGCAATTGATGCGCCTTACCTATCTGCCGGCACCGGGTCTTCGTTCTTCATTATTAATTTCTCACCGGGCGTAGCCCTAGGAGCGGTGCCCAAAGTAAAGAGTGAGGTACACCGAGGGAAAAAATTGCCGGTTCAGCACGTCCTTTTCGGAAAGAATGGTGGGGCTGAGTATGAGCAGGCGCTTGGTAAAACCTTCCACCAACACCCCTACTTCCATGCCCGTAACGGCATCGCGGTAGCGGCCGTATTCGAAACTAAGGCCCCCGCGCAAATGAAAGCCTGGCACCACTTTGGTTTGGCTAATGCCGCTGAAGAGAGGCCCGCGGTCCAGAATGGAATTGATGTCGGTATGCTTGGTCGGGTCGAACTGCTCGTTCACAATTTCGTCGGCAGCCAGGTTAGGCGGTGTCCCCGACTTGGCCGAGGTGCGGTCGTAGGCGATGTAGTAAGGCAGAAGCAAGCCAAACGAGGGACCTGCACTCAGCAAGGCATTTACCTGCACGCCGGCATCGGCAGCTTTGCGAAACAGGACGCGCTGCACGCCCACCGAGGGCCGTAGCACAAATGCGTAATTAGATTTAAGGTAGATGTAGCTACCGCCTACAATGGTGTTGCGGCGCTCCTCTTTGGCGTTCTTAAGCATAACGCCTTCGATGCTCCAGAAGCGCAGCATCTGGTCGTCGAGCACGCGCGTAGAACGCACCGACACGCCGCCCAGCAGGCCACCCTGGGTGTTGAAGTTGACCCCGTACACGAACTCCTTATGGTAGGACTGTTCATCGGACGGCGCCGCTGACAAGGCCTTGGACCGCGCTGGGGCCTGAGCCTGTGCTTGGGCAGCGACGAGCAAAACAGCGCCCAAAGGCCCCAGAAAACGAGAAGTGAAGAAATACATAGTCAACCAGAATTGAGCCCGACCTGACGCCACAGGCGCGGCGCATAAAGTAGTACGTAAATTAGCTAACGAAGAAACAACTTTTTAAAGGTAACTCCCTGACTTGATGAACACCGCTACTGCCCGCTACGCGGGCCAACTCCGTACCGAGGCCACCCACGTAGCTTCGGGCAACGTTATTCAAACGGATGCCCCCACTGATAATCACGGCCGAGGCGAAGCTTTTTCGCCAACCGATTTGGTAAGCACTGCTCTCGGCTCGTGTATGATGACGGTAATGGGCATCGTGGCCGAGCGCCATCAACTGAGCCTAGCTGACAGCACCTTTGCCATAGTGAAGCACATGAGCGCCGAGGCTCCGCGCCGCATTGCGCAAATTGATGTGACATTTACCTTGCCCGCCGCCCTCTCGCCCAGCGACCGGGCCCTGTTGGAACGCACCGCCCGCACCTGCCCCGTTACGCTGAGCTTGCACCCAGACATCCGGCAGAACGTGGTGTTTTTATACGAATCGTGAGAACGAGGCGGTAGTGAGGGGAGCAGTGAAAAGGCGCTTCGTTTCGTAAGTGTGTGTGGATAGGGAGCAAGTAATAGCATCCCTTCGCACTTGCTTACCCCGCTACCTTCGCCGATACATCACTGAGGCGAATCCCCATGTGCGAGGCATCGTACTGGCATTCGCCGTTTTTGATGAGCAGCAGTTGGGGCGACTCGTGGCGAATTCCGAACTGGTCGGCAATCTGGGCTGAGAGCGGACGAAAACGCAGCAAATCGAGGTAGTAGATGGGCACATTGGCCAAGCCACTGTCGGCCCACTGGCGCTCAATCTTGCTTTTGGCAGCAGCGCTGATGGAGCACGTAGTGCTGTGCTTAAAGATGAGCACAGGCTGTTCGTGGGATGCCTGCGCCAGTTCGGTTAGTTGTTCGGGCTGGGTTAGGGGGAGCCAGGGAGTAGACATTTTTGCTTGTAAAGTGTAAGTAATTATCGGTAATTTGCTGCTTGGAAAGTGGAGCTAGGCCTTCGGTTCCGGAGGCAGCTCGGCAGGTTAGCATTGGTACTACGGGAAACAGTAGCACTTGCACTACAACTGTTTTACAACAGTTGATTCCCCTGGCATCATTCATTTTTTCCCAACTGCCGTGGTTTTGCCGGGCTGAGGCTTTTTTTACCAAGGCGCAGACCCAGAAAGCCGGACTTTTTTGCCTGGACCACCGGCTCTGGCTCGTAATCGACTTCGTTGTCGAGCTCGTCGTAAGGCTGAAGTTTGGGCGGGTCGCTCTGGCCACGCTTGAGGCGAGCAGCCGTAACCCCGAGGTGGCTATCCTTGTAGGGCGCGTCGGTGCGCTTTGCATCGCGCAAGGCCCGCCGGGTGGCAGCCTTGTGCTTGGCGGTCTTCTCGTGCACAATTTGAGCCGTGGCTACTTGGCTGCTTAGCAACAGCGCCAGCGCCAGCAGCAGGCCCAGCCGTAGGCTACGACTTACCTGCCGGGGTAGCACCGGGAGTGGGGTCGGGCATGGCAGTGGGCTCCACAGGTTGCTTGGGAGCAGGCCGATGGTCGGGGCTGTAGTTGGGTTTGCCATGCTTAATGAATTTGAAGAAGTGACGAATTGCCTTCCAGGGGCGAAAAGGCTTGGGAGCAGGCTTGTTGATGCGCCGACGCATCAGTTTGGGCTTTTTCATCAGCCCGTTTTTATCGTAGCGAATTGTGGAGCGCTCGGGGAGTGTACGGGCTTCAGGCGTAGTGGGTGGAGCTTTTATGGCGCCCCCGGTGGGAGTGGAAACGTCGGTGGCGGCTTCTTCTTTGGCCCGGGCTCGCTTGTTGAGGAAATTAGGGGGCTCGTTTTTTTTGCGCGCAGCCACTGCGGCTTTTTGCTGGGCCTTGAATTCGGGCGAGGGTTTGGGCGTGGGAAGGCGGTAGGGCCGAAAAATGCTACAGCTGCCCAGTACAATAAGCAGCAGCAAGCCTAATACCGAACGAATTGTAATAGAAGGTAGACAGTATATCACCGTATAGCGCGCAGAGTTAGAAAAATAAACGAGAGAAAGATACGTGAAAGTAAGCGCGAAAACCGCGCCAACCCATCGTGACTGGTTACCGCCTAAATCCAATTGCGCCGTTGAGCTCAGGCATCTACTGCCAAGCAGTGGCGTTTTTATTGCTTCGTTAAACCAAAGCTGTCATACTTTTTCGGCTTCTGCCTGCGAGCTTGCTAACGGACCGGACCAGGGCTTGGCAGTAGATAAAAAGCTGTTTGCGCTAGTTGTCTTCCGCCATTAAAGCGGTGTAGAGACACCACACCTGGCGTCTCGGCGTCCGCGCCGTTGATACACATGCATCGTTCAACGAAGAGACGCTGGGTGTGGCGTCTCTACACTGTTCTGACAAATTCTTTTGCTACCTCAAAGCACTCTAGTAGTTGCGCAGCGCTTCCACTTGCTCGCGGAGGCGCTGCTGGGGTAGGAAGGCAGCCTCCAAGGGTGGCGCAAAGGGAATGGCGGTGTCCAGCGAAGCCACGCGGCGCACGGGGGCGTCGAGGTGCTCGAAGCAGTTTTCGCCAATCCAAGCCGCGATTTCGCCGCCGATGCCGCCGGTCAGGGTGTCTTCGTGCAGCACGAGCACACGGCCGTTTTTCCCTACGGTTTGGCGCACGGCCTCCTGGTCCCAGGGCAGCAGGGTGCGCAGGTCGAGGATGTCGGCCGACACCTTCAAGTCTTCGCACACCTGCAGGGCCCAGCGCACGCCCATGCCGTAGGTAATGATGCTCAACTCGTCGCCTTCGGCCGCCAGCGCAGCTTTGCCGATGGGCGTTGTGTAATAGGCCTCGGGCACGGGGCCACTCAGGCTGCGGTAGAGCATCTTATGCTCGAAATACATCACCGGGTTAGGGTCTTCGATGGCCGCGCAGAGCAGGCCCTTGGCGTCGTGCGGGTTGCTGGGGTACACAACTTTCAGGCCGGGCACGTGCGTAAACCACGCCTCGTTGCTCTGGCTGTGGAAGGGGCCGGCGGCGCTGCCGGCACCAGTGGGCATGCGCACCACCACATCAGCGTTCTGGCCCCACCGGTAGTGGCTTTTGGCGAGGTTGTTTACAATCTGGTTGAAGCCACAGGTTACAAAGTCGGCAAATTGCATTTCGACCATGCTTTTCTTGCCCTTGATGCTCAGGCCCAGACCCGCGCCCACGATGGCCGACTCGCACAGGGGGGTGTTGCGGACCCGCGCCTTGCCAAACTCGGCCACGAAGCCCTCCGTGATTTTGAACACCCCGCCGTAGTCGGCAATGTCCTGGCCCATGAGCACGAGGTCGGGGTAGCGCTCCATGCTTTGGCGCAGGCCCTCGGAAATAGCGTCGATAAAGCGCTTTTCGGGGGCAGGCCCGTTGGCCGGTGCATCGTTTTTCGGCGCCTCGAAGGGCTGGTACATGTCGGCAATTTCCTCCTGCACGTCGGCCGTGGGCATGGGCATGGCGTCGGCTTCCTGCAAGCCAGCTTCGATGGCGGCCTTGATTTTCTCGCGGATGCCGTGCTTGGCGGTTTCGGTCAGGATGCCTTCCTCCAACAACCACTTCTCGTAGTTTTCCACCGGGTCTTTAGCGGCCCACTCTTCCATCAGGGACTGGGGCACGTACTTGGTGCCGCTGGCTTCTTCGTGGCCGCGCATCCGGAACGTGAGGGCTTCAACCAGCACGGGGCGCGGGTTTTGGCGGAGGTCTTCGGCCAAGCGCTTGACGGTGGTGTACACTTCCAGCACGTTGTTGCCGTCGACCTGCACGGCTTCCATGCCGTAGGCCGGGCCTTTGTCGACGAAGGACTTGAAGCGGAACTGCTCGTTGCTGGGCGTGCTAAGGCCGTAGCCGTTGTTTTCAATCACGAAAATGACCGGCAGCTGCCATACGGCGGCCACGTTTAGGGCCTCGTGGAAGTCGCCTTCGCTGGCGCCACCGTCGCCGCTGTAAGTCAGGGTCACTTTGGGCTTTTGGTCGAGCACGTCGGCCAGGGCAATGCCGCCGGCTACGGCCAGTTGCGGCCCAAGGTGCGAAATCATGCCTACGATGTGGTGCTCGTTGCTGCCGAAGTGGAAGCTGCGGTCGCGCCCCTTGGTGAAGCCCGTGCGCTTGCCCTGCCACTGTGCAAACAGCCGCCCCAGCGGCACCTCGCGCCCCGTGAACACGCCCAAGTTGCGGTGCAGCGGCAAAATGTATTCGTCGGGCTCCAGGGCCAGGGTGCTGCCCACCGAAATGGCCTCCTGCCCAATGCCCGAAAACCACTTGCTTATCTTGCCCTGGCGCAGCAAAATCAGCATTTTTTCCTCAATCAGCCGCGGCCGCAGCAGGTGCTGGTAGAGGTGCAGGAGGGTCTCGTTGGAATGGTCGAGGCGGTCGAAATGGAGCGCAGTGGCAACTGGAGTCATGGGTGGGAGGCAAGAAACGGAGGAACCCGACAAAGGTAACAGGGCTCCGCTTGCTCCGTTCCTAGTGGCTCAGCTGAATATCGAAACGGCCTTCGGCTACCTGCAATTCGGCGGGCAGCTCGGCCGAGCGCCTAGCGCCGTGGCGCGGTGCAGCCTGCAGTTCAAAATGGCCTGCAACAAAAGGCTGCGCCCCGGTGGTATCGAGGCGGGTGATGGTGAGCGTGCCCGTGTGCTGGCTGTCACTGACGTAATCCATGAGGCCGTTGGCCGCTTTGAGCTCTGCGAAATTGCCTGCCTCGGCTACGCCCAACTCGTACACTCCTGGTCCGGTCACGCGGCTGAGGCGGAAATGAAAGTTGGTAACCGGCCCGACTACCTGCAGGCGCCGAAAGGCATCGAGGCGCAGCTCGCCGTTATGGTAGCGGGCGGTGGGCGTTATCACCTTGCCGGCGAGGGTGCTGGCATTGTTGGCCTCCCACACCTGGTCGTTTACGCGGCAGCCGAAGGTGTTCAGGCCGGCTTGGGTGGCGGCGGGCACCTGCACGGGCTGTACTGTCGGATACAGGTTGTCGAGCGAGTCTTCGCAACTCATGAGCAGCGGGAGCAGCAGCAAGAAACCTGTCCGTTTTAGCTGGGTGGCAGCGCGTAAGATGTTGTGCATAGCGTGGCAGAAGAAAGGGTTAGGACGGCCCCGGGCGAAAGTACATAGCAACCTCTAATTATTATTTTTAATTAACCTCTACTTAAACATTGCCTGCCGCCGCTCGCCCTGCCGCCCGGCCCGAGAAAATACAGCCGCCCAGAAACGTGCCTTCAAGGGCCCGGTAGCCATGCATGCCGCCCCCACCGAAGCCAGCCACCTCGCCGGCCGCGAATAGCCCCGGCAGGGGCTGGCCAGCCGCGTTCAGCACCCGGCCTTCCAAGTCGGTGTGCAGGCCGCCGAGGGTTTTGCGGGTGATGATGTGCAGGCGCACCGCCATGAGCGGACCGTTGGCCGGGTCGAGCAGGGCGTGGGGCTTGGCCGTGCGAATGAGGCGGTCGCCGAGGTACTTGCGAGCGCCGCGCAGGGCCGTGAGTTGTTGGTCTTTGCCGAAGGGGTTGAGGAGCTGCCGGTCACGGCTTTCGATTTCGGCTTGCAGCGTGGCCAAGTTCAGCAGCGGCTCGGGGGTGAGAGCGTTCATGCCGCGCACTAGGTCAGGCAGGCTGTGGCGCACCACAAAGTCGGCTCCTTTTTCGATGAAGGCCCGCAGCGGCGGGGTGCCACCCCCGCGTACCCGGCCCAGCGTTTGAACAATGCTTTTGTTGGTAAGGTCGGGGTTTTGCTCGGAGCCCGATAGGGCAAACTCTTTCTCGATAATCTTTTGGGTGAGCACAAACCACGTGTAGTCGTAGCCCGTTTTCTGAATGTGAGCCAGCGTGCCCAGCGTGTCGAACCCCGGAAACAGTGGCGCGGGCAGGCGCTGCCCTCGAGCATCGAACCACAGCGACGACGGCCCCGGCAGAATGCGGATGCCGTGCATGGGCCAGATGGGGTTCCAGTTCTGGATTCCCTCGGTGTAGTGCCACATACGGTCGGAGTTTATCAGCTGGCCACCCACGGCTTCGGTGATGCCCAGCATGCGGCCATCGACGTGGGCCGGCACGCCCGAAATCATGTGGGCCGGGGCCGCGCCCAGCCGGGCAGGCCAGTTGCGGCGCACCAGCTCGTGGTTGCCGCCAATGCCGCCCGCCGTCACGATAACTGCTCCAGCGCTCAACTCGAAGTCGCTCACCACCGTGCGGCTGCTGGAGACGCCGCGGGCAGCGTCGCTGGCTTCCAATATTTCGCCACGCACGCCGGTCACGGCACCGTTAGTTAACACCAGCTCGTTCACCCGGTGGCGAAATTTGAAGCCTAGCAGGCCCTTGGCCTCCGCAGTGCGGGCCTGAGTAATGAAGGGCGCCACCACGCCCGGCCCGGTGCCCCAGGTCACGTGGAAGCGTGGCACGGAGTTGCCGGAGCCGCTGGCCCCTGCCCCACCCCGCTCGGCCCAGCCCACGATGGGGAAGAACCGAATACCCCGCTCGCGGAGCCAACTTCGTTTCTCGCCTGCGGCCCACTGCACGTAGGCGTCGGCCCAGCGGCGCGGCCAAGCGTCCTCGGGACGGTCGAAGCCGGCGGTGGCTTGCCAATCGTGCCAGGCCAAGTCGACGTTGTCGCGAATACCTAAGCGGCGCTGCTCGGGCGAGTTCACCAGAAAGAGTCCGCCAAATGACCAGAACGCCTGACCGCCAAGGTTCTGCTCGGGCTCCTGGTCGAGCACAAGCACCTTTTTGCCCGCGGCGGTGGCTTCGGCCGCGGCTACCAGGCCCGAGAGGCCGGCCCCGATGATGAGAACATCGCAGAGAAGAGAGGTTTGCATACGGTAAGATAGTAAGCAAGCCGGCCTCTTATTGCGTACACCTTTTTGGGGCCTGGGCTGTTAAGTTTGCTCCAGCGGATATTCTCAACCAGACTTTGTAATGATTCATTTCCAGGAATTCACCCTCGATAACGGCCTGCGCTGCATCGTACACGAAGATTTCTCGACCCCCATGGCGGTTCTCAACGTGATGTACGACGTGGGGTCGCGCGATGAGGACGCTGAGCACACCGGCTTCGCACACTTGTTTGAGCACCTCATGTTCTCGGGCTCGGTAAATATTCCTAGTTACGACGAGCCGCTGCAGCGCGTGGGAGGCGAAAACAATGCCTTCACCAGCTCCGACATCACCAACTACTATCTCTCGCTGCCGGCCGCCAACCTCGAAACCGGCTTCTGGCTGGAGAGCGACCGGATGCTGAACCTGGCTTTCTCCGAAAATGGGCTGGAAGTGCAGCGCAAAGTAGTGGTCGAAGAATTCAAGCAGAACTACCTCAACCAGCCCTACGGCGACGTGTGGCTCAAGCTAAAGCCCCTCGCCTACCAAACCCATCCCTACCAGTGGAACACCATCGGGAAGGAGATTTCACACATCGAAAACGCGGTAATGGACGACGTGCGCGGGTTTTTCCAAAAGCACTACGCGCCCCAAAACGCTATTCTGGTAGTGGCCGGTGCCGTGAGCACTGCCGAAGTTCGACGCCTGGCTGAGAAGTGGTTCGGCCCCATTCCCGGTGGGCCGGCCTATAAGCGCCAGCTCCCCGTCGAGCCCGCCCAGCAGGAGCCCCGCCACCTGCGCACTTCGGCGCCCGTGCCGCTGAGTGCTTTGTACAAAGCCTACCACATGCCCGCCCGCTCCGACGAGCGCTACCACGCCGTGGATTTGCTGAGCGACGTACTAGGCCGGGGGAAATCGGCGCGCCTGCACCAGCGCCTAGTGAAAGAACTGGCCCTGTTCAATAACATTTCGGCTTCTCCCACAGGCTCTCTCGACCCCGGATTGCTCGTCATCAGCGGCAAGCTGAATGCGGGGGTGAACTTGCAAGAGGCCGATGCCGCCGTGGAGGCCATTGTCTCCGAGTTTGTGCAAGAAGACGTGGACGCCCAGGAGCTGGAAAAAGTAAAAAACCAGGCCGAGAGCAGCCTGGTTTTCGGCGAAATCGACTTGCTGAACCGGGCGCTGAATCTGGCGTATAGCAAGCTGCAGGGCGATGCCAACCTAGTGAACGACGAGAGCCGCCGCATTCAGGCCGTGACCGTGGCCGATGTGCGCAGTGCCGCGCAGTTGGTGCTACGGCCCGAGAACTGCAGCACCTTATACTACGAAGCAGTATAGCTGCTGCCTAAGCCGGGCCTGAACCAAGCCCGTCCGAGCAGCAAAAAGCCCGTTGTGCTGAGCACAACGGGCTTTTTGCTGCTCGGACGGGCCGCTGCTTACTTGCGCTTGGCGGGAGCCTGGCTATCGCGGCTCAGCGAGCTATTGACGGACTTAGGCGTGGCGGGGCGACGGGCACGGTTGTCGTTGTAGCCGCCGTTGGCGCGGTAGCCTTCCTGCTTGCGCATGGGTACGCCGGGAGCCAGGTATGCGGTGCCATCCTTCATGTCCTGCGGTACGCCGGCACCGTAGGGCTTGCCCGTGTGCGGATTGATTTTTACCGCAGGCTTGGGGGCCATGCGGCTCGAGTACGGCGCGATTTTTTTGCGCGCGGCACGGGGCTTGGTTTGCGCATTAGCATCAGCCAAGGTCAGGCTGAACAGTACAAGGGAAGCAAAGAAGTAACGTATCATAGCATAGGTTTTTGAAGAACAGGACAAAACCCTGTATTGTGAATGGTGAAAAAGACAGCCACAGCTTGTTTAAACCGGGCCAAAATCTCATCGGCTTTTATCATACGCGCATTCACCAGTGGGGGTGGTCGAGCTTATAATAAAAGCCGATGAAAAGGGGTAGATACTCGTTGAGCCCGGTGCACGGCCGGACCGGTATTGACTAATTGCCGAGGGTAGTTTGGGCGCTGGTAGCGGCGGGCTTGCGGGGCGGGCGCACGCTGTAGGGCACGGGCACCTTGCTGGTGCGGATGTGCACGGGCATGCCAGGCGCAGCATAAACATTGGCGTTGTCGAGCTCGCCGCGCGAAGTAGACGCCCCGGCGTTTCCGTAGTTCCAGCCCTCATCGGCAGTTGTGGCGGTGGAGGCAACAGCCGTTTGCGATTCTTCCAGGGCCGGCCAGCCATCGTTGATAACGGGCGTAGTGGGGGCCGATTTCACAGCTACTTTCCGAGCCTTCTTGGCGGCGCGCGCCGAAGCGTTGGCCGACTTAACGGTGGTTTTAGCGGTCGATTTGGTGGTGGCTGCAGGAGCGGTCTGGGCACTGGCTTCAGCTACCAAAAACACCGATAGGGCGAGGGTAATTACGGAACGAAACATAGCTGGAAAACGGATAAGTGAGTGGATACTTATCCCAAAAACGAAAACCGTGCCGAAACCCTCTTAGCCCTCTAAAAACACGCAAAACGGCCCGGAAACCCACTTTTATCTGGGGTTTCCGGGCCGTGTAGGCACCTAGCAGCTGTTGGTAGCTCGGGGCAGTTAGCTTACCAGCCCGAGGGGGCGGCAGGAGCTTTTTTCTTGGTTTTGGCAGGAGCCGTTTTGTTGCTGGTGCCGGCGGCGGGAGCCGTGGGGGCCGCGCTCGGAGCAGCAGCACCGGCGGCAGGAGCACTCATCGCATCGGCACCAGTAGCCCCTGTGCGGGGCGCAACAGCGCCGTTGCCGGCACCAGTAGCTTGGCTAGCACCCGTCATGTCGCCACCATTTACTTGGGTCGGAACCGCGGCGGGACGGTTGAGTTTATTCATGCGGTTGAGGCGACGCTCGCGGGCAGCTGCGGCGTCGTTGGCCATTACGCTACGGCCGCTTTGCAGCATCACCGGCATGCCGGGAGCGGCCGACATGCCAGCCCGGTCATTGCCGCCATTGCCGTTTCCGCCGCTGGTAGGGCCGGGCACGAAGCTATTGTCGGGGGGCGTAGAAGCCGTATTGCCGGGGTTCACATCGGGCTGGGCCGGGGCGCTGGGGTAGGGCGACACGGTGCGGCCGTCGTTTTGCGGAGTGGCCTGATTGCCGGGGGCGCGGGTCTGGCCGCTGGTAGCAGCTTTGGTAGTAGTGGTTTTCTTGGTAGAGCTCTTTTTGGGAGCCCCCCAGGAATCGTCGGAACCCCAACCGGCTTGGGCTGAGGCACCAGTAGCCACGGCTACGGTTAAGAACAACGAAAGCAGCGTGCGTTTCATAATATCAGAGTAATTTATGCCGAGGTAGGTTAGAGTCCGTTGAAGACGAAGCGTGGCAGATAAGTTCCGAATGCATACGCTAAACGTTCGGGCAGGGTACGCCTAGTGCCCTAACTTTGTGCCTATGATGCAGGAATCTATTGCAAGCCTCGCGGCCGAAATTACGACGGCTGACTTAAGCAGCGCCGCCCACCTCGATGCGTTTCGCATCAGCTACCTTGGCCGCAAAGGTCGCTTGGCCGACTTGTTCGACCAACTCAAAACCGTGCCCGCCGACGAAAAGCGCGCCGTGGGCCAGCAGCTCAATGCCCTGAAGCAGCAGGCCCAGGCCCGCTTCGACGTAGCCCAGCAAGCCGCCGAGTCGGCTGCCGAAAACGCGCCCGCCAACCCCGATTTCGACTACACCCTCCCGCCCGTACCCAACGCCTTGGGCACCCGCCACCCGCTGAGTTTGGTGCGCGAAGAAATGATGCGCGTGTTCGCCCGCATTGGCTTTGCCATTGCCGAGGGCCCAGAGATTGAGGACGACTGGCACAATTTCACGGCCCTCAACTTCCCCGAAAACCACCCGGCCCGCGACATGCAGGACACGTTTTTTGTAGCTCCTGCTGCAGGCGCCGAAGCCGGCACCCAGCCCCACTTGCTGCGCACCCACACCAGCACCGTGCAGGTGCGCGTGATGGAAACGGAGCCCTTGCCCATCCGGAAGGTGATGCCGGGCCGCGTGTTCCGAAACGAGGCCATTTCGGCCCGGGCCCACATGATGTTTCACCAGGTGGAAGGCATTTTCATTGACGAAGGCGTGAGCTTCGCCGACCTCAAGCAAACGGTGTACTACTTCGTGCAGGAGCTGTTTGGGCAGGACATTGACATCCGCTTCCGGCCCAGCTTCTTCCCCTTCACCGAGCCCAGCGCCGAAATCGACATCACCTGCCTCATCTGCAAGGGCTCGGGCTGCAACATCTGTAAAGGCGCGGGCTGGGTTGAAATCGGCGGCTGCGGCATGGTGGACCCCGCCGTGCTCGAAAACGCTAAGATTGATTCTGATAAATATTCGGGCTACGCCTGGGGCATGGGCATCGAGCGCATTGCCATGCTCAAGTACCAAATAAAGGACCTGCGGCTGTTCACCGAGAACGATATGCGGTTCCTAAGGCAGTTTGAGGCGCTGTAGGGCCTGCAGGCTACTTTACGCCCCTTAATTATTAACGCCGCCTGTCATGCTGAGCGGAGCAGCGCATCTTGTCACGCCACAACGATTTGTTTGGCAGTAATAAGATGCTTCGCTCCGCTCAGCATGACAGGCGTCTATTTTGTTTTGCATGAGTACCGGCCTGGTATGCGCTCAACGAACTGGTGCGAGGGTTTATGGCCTGGGGGTAGTTTCGCTGACTCACGGGCTTTTCGTTTATGATTTACATGCTGCACGTGCCGTTTGTGAACTATGCCACTGAACTGGTGTTGCGCTACGGACATGGAGTTCCTCACCTTCATTTGCTTACCTACCTCGGCCTGCCGCTGTTGGTGATTATGGTGAGTGTAGCCACAGCGGCGCTGCTGCGGTGGGCGGTACCCGGCGTTTATGCCACGCTCACTGGTGGGCGGGGACTGGCTACTTCGTAATTTTGTAATCCAAAAAGAACTGCCCGCCCCCGGCGCATTTTATCCAGGCTTTTATTTCAGCCCTCCCCGGCTGCCCGCTACCCCTACGAAATCTGCCCAACGAGCGCGGATTTCGACAAAAACGTGATTCATGAAGGTTAGAAATCAAACCACCAATAAAGTAAACGTCATCACCCTGGGCTGTTCCAAGAACATCGTGGACAGCGAAGTCTTGATGGGCCAGCTCCAGGCCAACGACTTCGATGTGACCCACGAAGCGGAAAAGTCGGACGCCAACATCGTTATTATCAATACCTGTGGCTTCATCGACAACGCCAAGCAGGAAAGCATCGACACCATCCTGCGCTACGCGGATGAGAAAGAAGCCGGCCGCCTCGACAAGCTCTACGTGACGGGTTGCCTTTCGCAGCGCTACAAAGACGAGCTGGAAGTAGAAATCCCGCAGGTAGATGCCTACTTCGGCACCCTGGAGCTGCCCCAGATGCTGAAGGTGCTCAACGCCGACTACAAGCACGAGCTCATCGGCGAGCGCCTCATCACCACGCCGCGCCACTACGCTTACTTTAAAATAGCTGAGGGCTGCAACCGCCCCTGCTCGTTCTGCGCCATCCCGCTGATGCGCGGCAAGCACGTAGACCGCCCCATCGAGGACTTGGTGAAGGAAGCCAAGCGCCTGGCCGGCATGGGCACCAAGGAGCTTATCCTCATTGCCCAGGACCTGACGTACTACGGCCTACAGGCCTATGGTGAGCGCAAGCTGGCCGATTTGCTCCGTAACCTGTCCGACGTGAACGGCATCGACTGGATTCGCCTGCAGTACGCCTACCCTTCGCAGTTTCCACTGGATGCACTGGATGTGATGGCCGAGCGCGATAACATCTGCAAGTACCTCGACATGCCCCTGCAGCACGGTTCCGACAACATGCTCAAGTCCATGCGCCGCGGCATCACCAAGCGCCGCACCATCGAGTTGGTGGATACCATTCGGCAGCGCGTGCCGGGCATTGCGCTGCGCACCACGCTCATCAGCGGCCACCCCGGCGAAACCGAGCAGGACTTCCGCGAGATGTACGATTTCGTGGAGCAAACCCGCTTCGAGCGCCTGGGCATCTTCACGTACTCGCACGAGGAAAACACGCATTCGCATACCCTCGTCGACGACGTACCGGCCGAGTTGAAGCAGGAGCGCGCCGACGCCATCATGGAGCTGCAGCAGGGCATTTCGATGGAGCTGAACGAAGCCCGCGTGGGCCAGACCTACAAGGTATTGTTCGACCGCAAGGAAAGCGGCCATTTCGTGGGCCGCACGGAGTTTGACTCCCCGGAAGTTGACAACGAAGTGCTGGTGCCTGTGGAGCGCGATACGTTTGTGCGACTGGGCGATTTCGCGAATGTGAAGATTACCGCAGCGACGGACTTCGACCTGTACGGCAAGCTTGTCTAGACCGCGGATTTTCCGAATTGGTCGGATTTATCGGATTTTGTGGATGCCGCTAATTGGCATTATCACTGATGCTTATCGTCCTTTTCACAATATTTAAGTTCTCAAAAGGCAGCCGAGTGGCTGCCTTTTTTGTTAAAGCCCGACCTTCGTCCTATCAATGCCGAAACACGCGGTTTTGCGCCCTCAACAAAATCCGTGAAATCCGCTTAATCCGAATGAATCCGTGGTTCAGACAATTTCTTACGCCGAAACCGGCTCCTTCTCCGGCCTCCTAACCGATTACATTGCCCAGAAGCCAGCCCTGGCACCTTTCTACAACCGCTGGCCCTCACTGGAAAACTTTGCTGCTCAAATCGAGGAGAAGAAAGCCGCTTATACGCCCGAGGCCCGCAAGCGCCTGGTAGCCGCCCTGCGCGACCAATACGGCCTAGCGCCCGAGCCGGCCATAGAGGAAAGCCTGCTGCTGCTAGCCGAGCCCACTACGTTTACCGTGACCACCGGGCACCAGCTCAACTTGCTCACCGGGCCGCTATACTTTATTTATAAGATTGTCTCGGCCATCAAATTGGCCCGCCAGCTCAAGGAGGCTTATCCAGAGTACGACTTCGTGCCGGTATACTGGATGGCCACCGAGGACCATGACTTCGCCGAAATCAATCACTTCTCGCTGTTCGGCAAAACCTACTCCTGGGACGCGGCTAACCCTGGCGGGCCCGTGGGCCGGCTGCCCCTGGATGGATTTGCGGAGCAGCTGCTGAGTCAGTTGCCACCCGAAGTGCCGGCGGCCTTTCACAAGGCTTACACCGACTCGAAAAACTTAGCCGAAGCCACCCGCAAGCTGGCCGACGCACTGTTTGGGGAGTTTGGCTTGGTGACCCTGGACGCTGACCGGCCCGGTCTGAAGCAGGCGCTGGTGCCACTGCTGGAAAAGGAAATTACCGAGCACGTTTCCAACGGCGCCGTGCAGGCCACCAATGCGCAGCTCACGGCCGCGGGCTACAAGCCGCAGGTGTATTCGCGGCCTATCAACCTGTTTTTCATCACGGATGAAGGCAAGCGCGAGCGACTGGAGCCCGACACTAGCGGCGCCGACTGCGTGGAAGTGACCATCCGCAACACGGCCCGCTGCCACAGCCAGACCGAGCTATTGGCCTTGGCCAAGCAGCATCCCGAGCAGTTCAGCCCCAACGTGGTGCTGCGGCCGGTGTACCAGGAAATCCTGTTGCCCAACCTCGTGTACATCGGCGGCGCGGCCGAGGTAGCGTACTGGTTTCAGTTGAAGGAGGTGTTTGTGGCCTTTGGCGTGCCCATGCCCATTGTGCTCCCCCGCAACTCGGCCGAGTATATCAGCCGCGCCAATGCCGGCAAGCTTAAGAAGCTGGGTCTGACCTGGCGCGAGATTTTCAAGCCCCTGCCGGAGCTAAAGAAGCAGGTAGGTGCCGCCCTTGGCCAGGAAGAAATCAGCTTTAAGGCGCAGCAGCAGGCGCTGGCCGCCGCTTTCCAGCAGGTGCAGGAAGTGGCCCAGCGCCTCGACCCTACTTTGGTGAAAACGGTGGCCGCCGAAGCCCAAAAAGCCGCCGCTGGTCTCGCCGGCCTAGAAAAGCGCCTGAGCAAAGCGGCCGAAACCAAGCACGAAACGGCTTACACCCAGCTCACGGCACTTAAGGAGAAGCTGTTTCCGGGAGGTGGCCTGCAGGAGCGCAGCGAAAATGTGCTGAGCATCCTGATTAACAACCCGGAATTTATTCAGGACCTTTTCGAGGCCTTCGAGCCACTGAAGCTGGAGTTTACGGTGCTCGAAGAGGAATAGTCGTCTTAGAAAACCCAAAAATGGAAGCTGATTTCATTGAGAATGGTGAGTTGGTCATCCAGCATTTTGGGTACTGGCCGACCTTTCACGACGCGGAAATTTTATCTCTCTGCTATGAGCGCAATTATGCGGAGGGCTGTCCTACGCTCGTTTTGAAAGTTTACTCGTTTGAGATGACTAATAAAAGAGTTGGTCGTTATTTCAAGCTTATTAAGCACTGCTTAGTAGAATTTGAGCTTCGGGGGATATTTGACAACGAAATGGACGGATTCAATCATCAAAACGCAGTCAATGGCATCTCTTTTCGTCAAGAAAACGACTTGATAAGTTGCGATATAGACCCTACTTTTGGTATTGGTGCCACCATCGTAGCCAGACAACTAATTGTAAAAAGCTTGCTGCCTTTGGCGCACGACCCAAAGCATAGCCAAACGTGACTAAAGCTGCCCTGCGCCGTGCTGCCTTCACCCGCCGCCAAGCCCTTTCGTCAGCCGAAGTAGCGCATCGCAGCGAGCAGCTTTGTGAGCAGCTGTTCCGACATTTTCCGGTGGCGCAGTGGCGCTGGCTGCACCTGTTTTTGCCTTTGGCCAAGCAAAAGGAGCCCGACACTTGGCACATCATTCACCGCATTTGGGCTGAGAAGCTATCGGTGCGCCTGGCTGTGCCCGTGGTGCAGGCCGATGGCACTTCGCTCAAACACTACGAGCTGACGCCCGACACGCCGTTGCGCCAAAACCGCTGGGGCATTCCTGAGCCGGAGGCCGTTGCCGAAACAGAAGTTTCGCCCGCAATACTTGATGCCGTGCTCGTGCCCCTGCTGGCCGTGGACGCGACCGGCCACCGCGTGGGCTACGGCGGAGGTTTCTACGACCGTTTCTTGACGGAATGTGGCCCCAATGCCCAGTTTATCGGCCTGAGTGTGCTCGATGAAGCTCCCGTGGCGCGCATCAGCGACGTGCTTCCCACTGATGTGCCATTACACGCCTACCTCACTTCGGGGGACACTCGGCGTTTTGGGGCATCTTAAGAAAACGTATGCTAGCAGCATATTATTATGCTTATAAAATTTAATTTTTCAGGCATAATAGTCTCACAATAAGGCAATCTAGCGTTGCGTTAGCCGGGTATCTTTCACCTCATACGGTATAGAAACCATGGCAGAAATCCAGCAGAATGCGGCTGGCGCAGGCAAGCCCGGCAAGCGACGAGCGAAGAAGATGTCGACCCGCATCGACATGACCCCAATGGTGGACCTGGCGTTTCTGCTGCTCACCTTCTTCATGCTCACCACCACCTTTGCCAAGCCCTACACCATGGAGCTGGAGATGCCGGTGAAGAGCACTGAGCCCAGCAAGGTGCCCATGTCGAAGGCCATGACCATCATCTTGGGCAAAGACCACCAAGTACACTACTTCACCGGGCTGAATGCGCCCAGCGACAAAACTGTTCCGATACCCGAGCTGAAGACAACCTACTTTGCCCTGAAGGGCATCCGCGAAGTTCTGCGCAAGCGGCAGCAGGGCGAGCCCGAACTGGTCGTGCTCATTAAGCCGAGCGCTGATTCTAAGTACCAGGACATGGTGGACATTCTGGATGAGATGAACATCACCCGCCAGAAAAAATATGCGCTGGTCAAGATTACCCAAGACGATTTAACCCTACTTAAAACCGCAGCCTTATGATGACTAATTCTCAGCTGGCCACGGCCAGCCTCGACGACATCGTGTTCGATGGTCGCAACCGCCACTACGGAGCCTATGAGCTCCGCGCCCTCTACCAGCGCCACATGACCCGCGCGCTGATTATTGCGACGGCCCTGTGTGCCCTGCTGCTGGTGCTGCCGGTGGTGGCGCAGTTGCTAAAGGATAAGGCGGCGCCCGTCGCCGTCACCGAGGTGTTCATTAAACCCATCGATGTCTCCACCAAACCCGATATCGTGATAACGCCGCCCCCGCCCGCAGCAGTAAAGCCGGCCGTACAGCCACCCAAGCCACCCACCATTCAGAACGTGGCGCCGGTAGTGACAAAAGACTCTGAGGCGCCCGAGAAATCCAAAGTGCCCGACCAGGAGCAACTGATAGGCAAGACTTCCGGACTGGTAATATCCATCGGTGAGCCCGGTGCTTCGCCCGACGCTGTTCCCGAAGGCTTGACGCCCGGAGACGGCAATGGAGTTATCGAAGACGTGGTAAAAGATAGAACTTACACCTTTGTGGAGCAGATGCCGGAACTGCCCGGTGGCGGTGGCACCGCAGCCATTGTAGCGGCTATTCAGCGAGCGGTGAAATACCCGAGCCTTGCCCTAAGCAATGGAGTAGAAGGCCGCGTGTTCGTAAGTTTTACCGTGAATCCGAAGGGTGAGGTGGTTGACGTGGCCATCGTGAAAGGACTGGGCTCAGGCTTGGATGAGGAAACCATGCGCGCCATTCGCACACTGCCCAAATTCATTCCTGGCAAGCAGAACGGCCGGGAGGTGAGCGTGTCGTTCACGGTGCCTGTCACCTATAAGATTCAATAGCTCTGGCTTAGAGCCTATCCGAACATAGGCAAAAAGAACAGTCATGCAGAGCGCAGCGAAGCATCTCTACCTCAATACTAATCTCAGTTAGTTACGCGGTAGAGATGCTTCGCTGCGCTCTGCATGACTGTTCAGGAGCTATTATTGACATTTACATTAAACTCCAAATTCAGGCTCAGCGCTTGGGTTTGGGGTTTTTTGGTGGTTCTTCGACCTTGGCAATGCGGGCCTGCCCCCAAGGAGCGATGCTCACCAGCACTTTCAGCGGGTGTAGGCGGCCGGCTTTTTCCAGGCGCAGGCCACTTCCTTCGGGCACGTAGTAGCGCTCCAGGTTGAAGCGCAAGGCGAAAGAGTTACGGTACACGTGGGTAACCCAGCCACGCAGCACGGCTTGGCCAGGCCCGGCCTTCGGGGCTTTGGGGTAAACGCCTACCGCGGTACTCACGCTGTCGGGGCCGGGGGCGAGCAGCACAAACACGGCTTGGCGGCGGCTGGGGGCGCTGACGGCGTCGCGCCACAGGGGCAGAGGTACTTCGCTGATGGTGTAGCGCAAACGCACAAAATCGCCGTAGAGCAAATCGCGCGGGTCGACGGGCGTAGTGGTCAGGATAACGCTTTGGCCCAGCGCGGCGGTAGCGTAGCCGGCGCCAGCCACGCCCAGCACATAGAGTACCTGGGCAGCTACCAGCAGGCGGAGCAGTGGCCGGCGGCGCGCCGGGTTGGAGAACCATGTCAGCAAATCGGTCATGAAGAATTGCTGAAGATTAAGAATTAGGGGACGAACCAGCCGCGGGCGAGGGCTTTGGGGACACCTCAGGCGTGGTGCTAGCGGCCAGCACCTGGGCGTTGCGGCGGCGCAGGTACCAGCTCAGCCCCAGCAGCAGCACGCCGCCCAGGAGGAAGAAGAGAGACTTATCCAGAAAAGCCCAGGTGAGCTTGAAGTAGGCTACCATGGTAGCCGCCACAAACAGGATAGCGCCGATGGTGAGTTGGTTGGGGTCTTCCTGCCGATGGGCGCGGGCCAGCACCGAGCCGGCGTGCGCATACAGCACCACCAACGTGGCCACGGCCAGCGGCAGCCCGCCGGGCAAGTAAAACCCTGGCAGCAGCAGCAGCCAGTCGAGCAGGGTATCGAATCGGCCCCGCGCCCGCTTGCCGGCCACCGAAAGCGCCAGAACGGCTCCCAGCGCCCCCAAGTAGGGCAGCAGCGGCGGCCGCAGCACGTTGGCGTAGGTGTCGGTTTCGCCAAACGTAGCCAACCCAAACATGAACAAGTAGGCGGCTACCAGCGGCGGCGCCTGCAAGGCCCGGCCTCCGGCGCGCTGGGGCTGCCAGTCGCCAGCCGCGTAGATGAGCATGGCCGGCACGAAAAACCAAGTAATCTTGGCGTGCAGCACCACTATCAGCAGGCCCGCCTGCCACAGCAGCCCGGTAGCCAGTACGCTGCTGCTCACGGCATCGGGCCGGCGCCACCAGTAGTAGCCCATGCCCCCGGCCACCATCACGGCGGTGGCGTAGCTGAAGCTGCCCAGCGCCTGCACGCAATACGTTTGCACGGCCGCCCCAATCAGCACCGTCAGCAGTACCAGCAGACGCGAGCCGTATACGTAGCTGAGGGCCACGCCCGCTACTACCCAGGCCACTAGGCCACTCACGTCGTAGCCCACCAGTTGGTAAATCTGGCTGGTGAGGATGATGCTGGCCCCAAACAATATCAGCCCCAAGCCAATGAGGCCGTGGCCCAAATCGGGGTTGCCGCGCCGCAGAAAGTAGGCCCCGGCCGCGTAGGCGCCCATGAGGCTGCCCAGCATAAGGGCTAGGCGCAGGACGTCGGGCAGGGCTTGCCAGTTAGCGGCCACCACGCTCAGGGCGCTGAGGCCCACCAGCACGCTGCCCAGCAGGGGCAGTAGGCCCAGGGCCTGCGCCTGGTGCGGGTAGCGGGCCAGCAGCTTCTGGCGCTGCTCCTCACTGATAAGGCCTTCTGCTACCCAGGCGGGGCCTTCGGTTTCAAGGAATTTACGACTCATTTGTGATGCAACATACGCTACTTAGTGGGGCAAGGCATTACAGGAGCAGTTTCTGGCCCGCTATTTCGGCTAGTAATATCTTGATGACCTAGCACTAATTGTTGTGCGGCGACACCCCGCCCAACGGTCAGCGTAGCCGGGGCAGCTGGGGAAATCGGTATTGCGCCAGCTGTCCCGGCTGCGCTGACATTAACCTGCTAAACGGTAAAAAGAACACTCAACCAAGTTTGCGGGCCCGCGTCATTTCGCGTTTGCCGGGTGGCCCGGGCAGCTTTTCGGTTAGCCAGCCTGCGGCTCGCAGGTTGCGCCGAAACTGGCCTTGGGCGCAGTAGCTAACCAGCACCGCCCCCGGGACAGCGGCAGCGTACAGCTGCTCAAAGATGGCTTCGGTCCAAAGCTCGGGCTGCTTGTCGGGCGCAAAGGCATCGAAATACATTAGGTCGTAGTGGCTGGGCGGCAGGATGGCCTCCTGCAGGGGCTGATGCATTTTGGTAAGCACAATGCCAGGCAGCAACTCGGTTGGCGAGCCCCAGGCGGCGGCGTGAAGCTCTGCGAACAGCTCTTTTAGCAAGGTGCCGCGCTGGTCCCATTCGGGCTGCAGGGCCGCCACCACGGCCGCCGGCAGCAAGTAGGTCTCTAGACCATCGTACGCAATTAAGGCGCCAGCTGCAAAGGCCGAGTCCAGCGTCAACAGCGCATTCAGGCCGGTACCCAGCCCCACTTCCAGAATGCGCAACGGACGTGCCAGCCCGCCGCCGGCTTGCAGCAATGGCCACAGCCCCTGCTTGAGGAAGACGTATTTTGACTCCTGACGCGCCCCGTGCCTGGAGTGGTAATGCTCGTCCAAGACCGGCACAAAGAGCGTAACCGAGCCGTCTGCCGTGGCCCGAACTTCTACCTTTGGCTGTTCACAAAATTGCTCCTTGTCATTATTATTCATCAACTGAATTTATGGCCCGCGTAAAAGTAGCCCTGCCCGAAACCTTCTCCTGCACCGCCAAAATCCCCGTGCGCATCACCGACCTCAACTACGGCGGCCACCTCGGCAACGACGCACTACTGGGCATTCTGCACGAGGCACGGGTGCAGTTCCTGCGCTCGATAGGCATGGAAAACGACTACGACCCTGTGAGCAAGCTCGGGCTCATCATGGTAGATGTGGCCATGGAATACAAGGGCGAAGCTTTTCATGGCGACGTGCTGCACATCAAAATGGCAGCCGCCGACCCCAACAAGTACGGCTTTGATGTGGTGTATCACGTGCACAACCTGGCCGGCAAGGAAATAGCGCGGGCCAAAACTGGTATGCTGTGCTTCGACTACAACATTCGAAAGCTACGGCTGCTGCCGGAGGCGCTGGCGGCGCAGGTGAAGTGAGGATTCATACATCTAATTTTGCCATTGCATTATCAGTCAACCCTTCTACCCACATGACGTCTTCGAAAATGCTGCTAAGCAGCTTATTTGTTGTGGTACTTACTTTTCCAGCGCTGGCCCAACAAGCTGGCACACCGCCCAAAGCCATTTATACTTACATCGATCAGCCTCCCCTACTGCCCGGCAACGACGGCATAGGAGCCATCTCAAAAGCAGTTCAGCAACAACTGGCGTATCCGCCCCAGGCGCTGCGCGATGGTATGGTGGGCAAGGTATTTGTGGACGTAACAGTTGCAAAAGAGGGGTCGGTTTATGAAGCAAAAGTGGTGTGCGGCTTACGGCCCGATTGTGACTCCGCGGCGGTAGCGGCTGTTCAACGCTTGCCGCAGTTGTCGCCGCCCCGGTTCAACGGCTGGCCCGTGTATTACAGCTTCACGCTACCCGTCGTTTTCCAGGCCCCCGTGCCATCTGGCAAGTAGTATAACAAGTAGTATGATATGCCAGCTGTTCTGCGGGAACCCAACGCCCTGCCTGCTTGTATCTTTGTGCTATGCTACTGGAACTGCCCCTCGCCCCCGTCATTAAAAAGCGCGACATCCGCAAAACCTCGCCCGACGAACTCAAGACCTTCATGGTCGAGCACGGCGAGAAGCCCTTCCGCGCCAAGCAGGTGCTGGAATGGCTGTGGAAAAATACCGCCGCCACGTTTGAAGAGATGAACAACATCTCGGTAGCGACGCGCGAGCTTTTGGATAATCATTTCGTTATCAACGGCGTGACGGTGCAGAACAAGCAGCTCAGCAACGACGGCACCATCAAATCGGCCTTCAAGCTGTATGACGGCAATGTGGTGGAAGGCGTGCTCATTCCGCACGACACCCGCATGACGGCCTGCATCAGCTCGCAGGTGGGCTGCTCGCTTACCTGTAAGTTTTGCGCCACCGGCTACATGGACCGTAAGCGCAACCTCGACGCGGCCGAGATTTACGACCAAGTGGTGCGCATTCGCGAGCAGTGCGAGGCCCAATACGGCACACCACTCACCAACATCGTGTACATGGGCATGGGCGAACCCCTGCTTAACTACGCCAACGTGGTGGAAAGCGTGCGCCGCATCACCGCGCCCGATGGCCTGAACATGGCCCCGCGCCGCATTACCATCAGCACGGCTGGCATTGCCAAGATGATTAAGAAGCTGGCCGACGACGACGTGAAAGCCAACTTGGCCCTGTCGCTGCACGCGCCCACCGATGCCAAGCGCAACGAAATAATGCCCATCAACGAAGCCAACTCCCTGGCGGCGCTGAAGGAAGCTCTGCAGTACTATCATCAGAAAACCGGCCGCAAAGTCACCTACGAGTACATCGTGTTCGATGGCTTTAACGATGGGCTGGACGATGCCGAAAACCTTTTCAAGATTGCGAAGTGGCTGCCCTGCAAGGTGAACCTGATTGAGTACAACCCCATCGACAACGCCGACTACCAGAATGCGGCCGACGACAAAATCACTGCCTTCCACAAGTACTTGGCCGACCGCGGCGTGCAAACCAACATCCGCCGCAGCCGAGGCAAGGACATCGATGCCGCCTGCGGGCAGTTGGCCGTGAAGGAGAAGAAGGAAGTAGCTGCTTAAGCACTAGCCGCGGCGCTTGCCTGATATATCAAAAAGCCCAGCCATTGAGAAATGGCTGGGCTTTTTGATGCTACCGCTTTCCGCGGTGTGAGCTTATGACTGGCTTCTACTTTGTGCGCCCAAACCGGTACGTGACTTCGGCAAACGGAATGGCGCTCCCATCGGAATTGTCGCCTCCGCTGTAACGGCTACTGGAGAAACTGTAGAAGCCGTACAACAAACCCAGGCTGCCGCTTAGGCGCTGCCCGGACACGCGCAGTCCGGCAATGCCCCCGATGAGCGTAGCACGGTAACCTTGTTCCGTGATGTTGAGGATGTAGGTCTCGTTCAATAGTGAGATGCGCCTCGCCACCCGTGTGGCTCCGCCTAGCATGAAAACCGGCGTATTAAAGGACTCGCCGCTCACAAAGGCATAGCCGACCCCGGCGGTGACGTTGTTGTCGGCCGAGCCGTAGGTGGTGTTGCCGTACGCCAGGGTATAGGTGTCGCCGCCTTGAAAGGCAATCAGCGCCCCAGCTCCTACGTGCACCCTGTCGTTGCCGCTCACCGGGAAGCTTAACTTGGGCGTAAGGGCAAAAAAGTTTTCGCTGCCTGCCTCCGGTATCCAGCTAAACAGAGCCCCCATCGAGAAATTATCGGTAATGCCGTAGTTCACACCTATCAGGAAAATGTAGATGTTCTGCACGGTGCCCTCGCCGCGGCGCAGGTTGCGGGCCGTGGGGGCAAATGACAGGCGGTTGCCGTTGCCGATGTAATCGTAGCCGAGACGGGCTTGCTCCTGGGTCAGAAGGGTGATTTGCTTGATGTTGGTGCGCTTCACCGTGAGCAGGCCCAGGTCGGTGGTCTCGAACGTAAGCTCCTCAGCACTGACCGTTGTGAGCCGGCCGATGAAGGACGTACCCGAAACCAGCTCGACGGTATAGGTAAGCCCGATTACTTCTCCGGCCCCTCTGGTGGGGGCCAATGCCGGCTGCGCCGGTTGGCCGGTGGCCGTTGGGGGCACGGCGCCGGGCTGCTGAGCCATTGCCGGCAAGCTGAGAAAGGACAGCACGAGGCTGCAACGCAGCGTGTGTAAAAGTAGGGACATAAGAGAAAATTTATTTCTCCAAAGATGTTCTTTGACCCTGATAAATAGCAATCCGACTTTAGCTGTTCAAGGACTTTCTGATTTGTTGCATACTACCTACTGTCCCGATTTTTTACCGTACCCAACACACTAACTATCAATAATTAAAACCATTGCGTTGTCTGACCAGGCTTTTTAAAAAAGGATATTTCAAGCTCAGGCAAATCTTTTTTCAGCGCCCTAGCCTTTCCAGCGCCCCGTGGCACGGGGGCGGCCGGTAGCTTTTTCTTCGCGCGATTCGCCGGGGGCGTACTCCTCGAGCCTTACCCGCACGGCATGAGCTTTGGGCTGCACCTTCTGGCCAAAAGCATCGGCAAACTCCTGGGTAAACTCGGCCCCGAAAAAGATAATGAGCGAAGAATAGTTGACCCACAGCAACAGCACGATTGCCGAGCCCGCTGCTCCAAAGGCCGAGCCAGGCTCAGCCTTGGCGATGTAGAAAGCAATGAGAAACTTGCCAATTACGAAAAGCAGGGCCGTGATGAAAGCACCAATCAACACGTCGTTCCAGCGAATGATGGCATCGGGCAGGAAGCGGTAGATGAGGGCAAATAGCAGCGTGGTCACGCCCAAGGAAAGGGCAAAGTCGACTGCCCGAATGGCCACCACGCCTATCATGGGCAATATTTCCTGCAGCCAACCCGTGAAGGCACTCAGCACGGCGCTTACCACGAAGGAAATGAGCAACAGCAGGGCCACGCTAAGAATCAGCCCGAAGGAAAGAACCCTTTGCTTTATGAAAGCACCAATACCGATGCCTTCGGTTTTCACCTTCAGGTTCCAGATGTCGTTGATGCTTTCCTGCAGGGTGACGAAAAATGTGGTGGCCGCAAATATGAGCGTGCTGATGCCGATGGCCGTGGCCACGGGCCCGCGCTCCTGCAGGGTAAACTTGGCAATGCTGTCTTGCAGGAACTTGGCCGATTCGGACCCCACCAAACCCCTGAGCTGCTCGTATACCTGTCCGGTGAGGGCCTCGCCCCCAAACACTGCGCTGGCTACCGTGATGACGATAAGCAGCAGCGGCGGCAACGAAAAAATGGTGTAGTACGACAACGCTGCTGAGTGCCGAAACGAGTTGTTGTTGCTGAATTCGCCGGCCGACGACTTCAGAACAGTTAGAATGTCGGAAAACTTATAATGTGCCATGCTGCGTGGAAAAGTGACCGGCGGAAAGCGAGAAATGCCTTTCTATTACGGGCAGCCGAGAACAGCGTTGGTACCGGGCCCTCACAAATCAGGGCAGGACATGTGTTTTGCGACGCGCCCTTGCTTTCTGGCGCGCCCGTAGTCTTCTGCTTTGGCTGGGCCAACTCCCGCTGGGCTGCGCCGTATCTTGCCGCACGCTTCCGCTTTTTACTCAACTCTCTTATGCCCTCCGTCTTCCGTTTCGTGCGCGCGCTGCTTCCGATTTTTTTTGGCGTTTTGCTGCTAGCTACACCGGCGCAGGCTCAAAAGCAGAAAATCAAGGTTAAAGGGGGAGCATCGGCGTCTTACCCCGCCGCTGAAGGTTTCGACGCCGCGGGCTCCGATGCCAAAGCCATTGCCATTGCCGACCGTGCCATGCGCGAGATGGGCGGCTACGAAAACTGGAAAAACGCCCGCTACTTTGCTTGGAGCTTTTTTGGCGGCCAGTACCAGATTTGGGACAAGTACACGGGCGACTTTCATTGGGAGAAAGACACCCTGGTAGCCAACTACAACCTGAACACCAAGCAGGGCCGCGTGTACAGCCGCGGCCAGGACATTTCGGCCTCTCCCACCGGCCAGAAAGTGTTGGACCGCATGACCAGCATCTGGATAAACAACTCCTACTGGCTGTTGATGCCTTTCAAGCTCAAAGACTCGGGCGTGACGCTCGCCTACAAGGGCGAAGGCAAAACCATGGATGGTGCCGTGGCCGACGTACTCCAAATGACCTTTAAGGAAGTGGGCGTGACGCCCCAAAACCGCTACGAAGTACTGGTGAACCGCTCCAGCGGCCTCGTAGAAGAGTGGGCCTATTTCGCCAAAGCTACCGACGAGCAGCCCGGCTTCCGCCGGCGCTGGAACGAATACACCAAGCAGGGTAACCTCCTGCTAGCCGCCGGCCGCAGCGATGCCAAGCCCTCGCGCCTCGACAACATTGCCCAGTTGCAAACCTTACCCGAAGGCATAATGACCAGCACCACGCCGGTTACTAAGGTGAAGTAGCCTTTGTATTAAAGAGAACAGTCAGGCAGATCGCAGCAACTCGCTTGCTTCGCCAACAAACGTCTATCATGCTGGGCTTGCGGAGCATCTTCTCACGCCACAACGAAGTCGTTCACCAGGGATAAGATGCTTCGCAAGCTCAGCATGACAAGCGGCGCGAGCGAAGCAAGCTATTTCTTACTCCCGCTCGGCCGAATTTCCCAGCGCAGCGTTTCGATGGGCGCCTCCTTCAGGGCGGCACTCAGTTCCGCATCGTCCCGGAACTGCAACTGCGTCAGAATGCTGGCTTCTACGCTCACCGCCACTTCTGTTTCGCGAAAGGGCCACGGATTAATCACCACCGGGCCACCGGCTTCGGGCTGCGCCAGGGTATACATGGTGCCGTCGGGCCCGGGGTAGATTTCTACGGCCCGGCCCATCTCCGGTATTTCTTGCCGACACAGAATGAGCGAGAGGCGGTCGCACCAGTGCAGCAGGTCGTATGCTTGCTGGGCTTCTTTTTTGGTAAGGTGCAGGGCCCGCCGCCATTGATCCTGGCCGGTGCGAAGGTCGTCGAGAAAAGCGTCGGTCTTCTTATTCTGCCCGCGCAGGCCTTCGTAGAGCAGGCTCAGGTGCAGGCTCGTGAGCAGGCTGCGCCAACGCCCCTGGAAGCGGGCGGCCGCCAGCACGCCAGTGGCCTGCTCCAGGGAAAACTCTTTTTGGGTGAAGTTGGCCGGGGCGCCGGCGGGCGTGAGGCCGTAGTGCCCGCCGCGGCCGTGCCAGGCGGCCTGTTCGTCGTCGTGCTGCGCAATGGCGGCCAGCAGGCCCACCCAGCGGTCGGGCGCCAAGGTGTGGGGCCAGTACCAGGCCAGTTGCATGGCCAGTAAGGCGTGAGCTTGCTGGTAAATAATTTGCCAGCCAGCGGGCGTAGAGTTGACTATCATGTAGCAGAAAACCGAGCGTAGGTTCTTTCAACTACAAAGAATGCGTTGGGGTTGCCAGCGATTCCGGGGCAACGCAGCGGCAGCTACGCTCATTTTGCCCCGGCGCAGTGCCGCAAGGCTCCGGGCTGCTACTTACCAACTTCGCCGTCAAGCCGGCCGTACGGTAGCCATGCCCCACCCTTCTGGAAGCAGCGTCGCCGATGCCCTTTACACTCCCCTTACCGTGCGCCTGCCCGATGGCCGCCGCCTGGGCCTTACCCGCTACGGCAGCCCGGCCCACCAAGCCGTGGTCTTTCACCACGGCTTCGGCTCTTCCAGCCTCGAGTTGCCGCCCTCCGTGGCGCTGCTGGACCACTTACAGCTGCAGCTGCTGGCACCCGACCGCCCCGGCGTGGGCGAGTCCGACGTGTACCGTCGCCTCACCTTCCCCTCGTTTGCCCACGATGTAGCGGCCGCCCTCGACGCCCTGCATATCACGGGCCCGGTGGGCGTGATGGGCTGGTCGGTGGGCGGCGTGCACGCCCTAGCGCAGGCTGCCTGCTACCCCGAGCGGGTGGCCGCCGTGCAACTGCTCAGCACCTGCCTGCCGCTGGGGGAGCCGACCGCCTACCGCCACCTTACCCGCACCTGGAAGCTGCTGCGCTGGGGCCAAACCGGTTTCCCCTGGCTGAACCGCACCACCTTCCTGTGGCTGAGCCGGCAGTGGGCCCGCCACCCCGACCGCACCATCGACGGTTTTATCTTGCTGATGCGCCAAGCCGAACAGGACGTGACCGGGCAGCCCGGCTTCCGGGAGCTGCTGCGCGATGCGGCCGTGCACGGCTTTGCCCACCACGGCCGCGGCGTGTACGACGACGCGCAGGCGTGGTGCCGCCGGCCGGGGTTCTCAATTGAGGACGTGCGCGCCCCCACCGTGCTCTGGCACGGCACCGCCGATGGCATTTGGCACCATGGCAACATCCCTTACCTAGCCAGCCGCATAGCCAATGCCCGCGTTAGGCTGCTGCCGGACCAGGGGCATATGCTATACCTGGAGAACTGGGAAGCTATTCTAACCGAAATGCGGAAGTTGCTGTATGGAAAAACAGTAGAACAGCACGCGTCCGTCAATCGTCTGTCATGCTGAGCAGTCTTAGCATGACAGACGATTGACGGACGACGGACCTACCAAACCCTAAAAAGTGCTTACGCCGGCTGCAGCTCCTTCAGATGCACCAGCATGTCCTGAGTCATTTTGTCCAGGTCGAAATCGGGCTGCCAGCCCCAATCCTGGCGAGCAGCAGAGTCATCAATGCTGGCGGGCCAGGAGTTGGCGATTTGCTGACGGCCATCGGGCTTGTAGGCCACCTCAAAATCGGGCATGTGCTGCTGAATGCTGGCCGTAATTTCGGCCGGTGAGAAGCTCATGGCACCCAGGTTGTAGCTGGTGCGCACCTTTATTTGGTCGGCCGGGGCGTGCATCAGGTCCAAGGTGGCCTTCAGGGCATCGGGCATGTACATCATCGGCAGGTAGGTGTCTTCTTCGAGAAAGCACTCATAGCTCTCGCAGGCAATGGCTTTGTGGTAGATGTCGACAGCGTAGTCGGTGGTACCGCCGCCGGGCAGGCTCTTGTAGCCAATCAGGCCGGGGTAGCGCAAGCTGCGCACGTCGAGGCCGTGCTTGCGGTGGTACCACTCGCACCACTGCTCGCCGGCCAGCTTGCTGATGCCATACACCGTGTTGGGGTTCATGATGGTAACCTGCGGCGTGTTGTCGCGGGGCGTGTCGGGGCCGAATACCGCGATAGAGCTGGGCCAGTACACTTGGGCCACGCCGTGGGCCACGGCCGCTTCGAGCACGATGAGCAGGCCGTCCATGTTCAGCTGCCAGCCGAAGAGCGGGTTTTTCTCCGCGGTGGCCGAGAGCAGGGCCGCGAGGTGATAAATCTGCTTGGGCCGGTACTGGCGAATGAGCTTGTCGAGGCGGGTGCGGTCGAGCACGTCGAGCAGCTCGAAGGGGCCACCGGCCAGCATTTCCGGGTTTTTCGGGGGGCGCACGTCGGCGGCTACTACGAGGTTGGGCGCGTAGCGCTGGCGCAGGGCCGCTACCAGCTCCAGGCCTAGCTGGCCGCAGGCGCCAATAACCAGCACGGAGCCGGGTAAAACAGTGGTTTCAGTATCGCCGGGAGTGGTGGCCATGCGCGGAATCAGGATTGGGTGGGACGGTGGGATTCAGGTTTAGGGTGCAAAGATACCGGGCCGCCGTTGCCAAAGTGCCACTGCACTACCCAGAGCACTGCGGTACCTTTGGCCTCATGCTTATACGGTTTGTTTTACGCCGCTTCTGTTTCGGACTACTGCTCTGTGCCGGAGCTGCTACTGTTGCTGCGCAACCAGCCACCCCGCGCTACCGCAACCTGGTGATGGAAGGCGGTGGCATTCGCGGCATTGCCTACGGCGGCGCTCTGCAGGAGCTGGAGCAGCAAGGCGTGCTACGCGGCATTGAGCGGGTAGGCGGTACTTCGGCCGGGGCCATTCAGGCAGCTCTGCTGGCTGTGGGCTACTCGGCCAGCGAGATTATCGACGTGGTGAATGCCACGCCCGTCCAGCGCCTCAACGACGGCCGCTTTATCTTCTTCGGCGGCAGCCACCGATTGGTGAAGCAGTACGGCTGGTACCGAGGCGACCAATTCGCCACTTATATGAGCGAGTTGGTGGCCCGCAAAACCCAGCAGCCCAACCTCACCCTGGGCCAGTTGCACACGCTGGCCCAGCAGCAGCCTTCTCGCTTCCGCGACCTCTACACCACCGGCACCAACCTCACTACCCAGCGCGTGCAGGTGTTCAGCTACGAAACCACCCCCACCATGCGCGTGGCCGATGCCGTACGCATCAGCATGAGCATTCCGCTGTATTTCCGGGCCGTGCTGCTCGATGCGCAGAACAATGTTATTACGGGAACCCCTACCCCCGGCCAACCCGTGCAGGTACTGGTCGATGGCGGGCTGTTGGCTAATTATCCCGTCGATTTATTTGACAAACCGCGTTACTTAGCCGCAGGCAGTTCCGGCACACCCGATGCGCGCGGCAACGTCTTCAACCCCGAAACCCTGGGCCTGCGCCTCGACCGCGCCGAACAGATTCCACTGGATACGGTGGCCACTGGCCGGCGGCAGCTGGCACCGTACGACATTCAGGACTTCAATACCTACATGGGCGCCCTTTATACCGTGGCCCTCGAAAACCTTAATCCCGTACAGCCCGCAGATTGGAAACGCACGGTGAGCATCAACTTTCTGGGCTTTAGCCCAAAAATCAAGCGCGTGACGGATGCCGAAAAAAAACTGTTGATGGACAGCGGACGGCAGGGCGTGCAGGCGTTCCTGGCGCGGCATCCCAAATGAGGGAGTTGTGTTGTCAGCATGACAAGCAAGTGAATATGTAGCTGGCCGTGATACCTGTCGACACTGTCCTGTGTAATTTTGGTCCACTACATCTCATCCCACCTTACCCGCTACTTATGTACGCCACTCTCCAGCCCGACCTCGAGCAGCAGCTTCAGGAAATAAAGGATGCCGGTCTTTTCAAGAAGGAACGCATCATTACCTCGCCCCAGGGCGCCGAAATCGAAACTGACGAAGCCGGCGAAGTGCTGAACTTCTGCGCCAACAACTACCTCGGCCTGTCCTCGCACCCCGAGGTGATTGAAGCCGCCAAAGCCGCGATTGACTCGCACGGCTACGGCATGTCGTCGGTGCGCTTTATCTGCGGCACGCAGGACATTCACAAGCAGCTGGAGCAGAAGCTGGCCGAATTTCTAGGCACCGAAGACACCATCCTCTACGCCGCCGCTTTCGACGCCAACGGCGGCGTATTCGAGCCCCTGTTCAACGAGCAGGACGCCATTATTTCCGATGCCCTGAACCACGCCAGCATCATCGACGGCGTGCGTTTGTGCAAGGCCCAGCGCTACCGCTACCAGCACAACGACATGGCCGACCTGGAAAAGCAACTCCAGGATGCCCAGGCCAAGGGCTCGCGCCACCGCATCATCGTCACCGACGGCTCGTTTAGCATGGACGGCACCATTGCCCAGCTTGACAAAATCTGCAACCTCGCCGATAAGTACCAGGCCCTCGTGATGGTGGACGAATGCCACAGCAGCGGTTTCCTGGGCAAAACCGGCCGCGGCACCCACGAAATGCGCGGCGTGATGGGCCGCGTCGACATCATCACCGGTACGCTGGGCAAGGCCCTGGGCGGCGCCATGGGCGGCTTCACCTCGGGCCGCAAGGAAATCATCGACATTCTACGCCAGCGCAGCCGGCCCTATCTGTTCTCCAATACTCTGGCTCCTGCCATCGTGGGCGCCTCACTGCGCGTGCTGGAGTTGCTGACGGAAAGCACCAAGCTGCGCGACCAACTCGAAGAAAACACCAAGTACTTCCGCGAGCAGATGACGGAAGCCGGCTTCGACATTCGTCCAGGCCAGCACCCCATCGTGCCCGTTATGCTCTACGACGCCAAGCTGGCCCAGGAATTCGCCGCCAAGATGCTGGATAAAGGCATTTACGTGGTGGGTTTCTACTACCCCGTGGTGCCGCAGGGCCAGGCTCGCATTCGGGTGCAGCTGAGCGCCGGCCACACCCGCGCCCACCTCGACAAGGCTATTGCTGCCTTCAAGGAAGTAGGCAAAGAACTAGGCACGCTGAAGGACCCGAGCGCCGCGCAGTCGGCGGCCGGGCAGGTGGTGCAGAACACCCCCTGAGTTAAGCCAGCAACGAACTGCTTTAAAAACAGAAAACGCCACCCCAATAAGGGTGGCGTTTTCTGTTTTAACAGGATTATGCAAGGTTCGCCTGGTTACGCGGCGCGGAAGCCCGTGGCCTGACGGATGCTGCGCTCGTTGCCGGTAGCCGGGTCGGCGTAGGTATGGTCGCTTACTTCGATGGAAAGCTGCTTGCCTATGAGCTGCTTGGTGTCGAGGTCTTTGCCCTCCTCAGGACGAATGCCGGCGGCCGAGTACAGCTGCAAAATGATGGGATGACCGGCTTCCGAATTATAGAAGCGCTGACTGACAAACCCGTCTTCGTTTTCCATGCGAGCGGCAAAAAACGGCACCTGCTGGTGCTCACTAACGCCCTCTTCAATACCCGTAATCTTGACCGTGTGCCGGCCGTCGGGCAGGAAACCTTTGTCCTGGCCTTTTGCAACTTCGATTTTCATAACGCTAATATTATTGGGATGTTTAAGCTAAATCTATTGGCTTAAACGACCCAATTAGCACCAGGGTTATAAAAAATCTTTAGCTGATTTGTTTGGAACAACGGTGCTTCTAAGCCGCTGCTTCTGGCTTCAACGAAGAGGCGGAAGAGCTGGCGCCACTTTTCAGCAGCCACTCATTCAGGCGGCTGCGCAGCTCGGCGGTGGCCAGGTCGCGGTAGAGCACACCGTGGTACACCAAGCTGATGGCGCCGGTTTCTTCGCTCACCACCAGCACCACGGCATCGGTCACTTCGCTCAGGCCGATGGCGGCCCGGTGGCGCAGGCCCAGCGAAGCCGGCACGTCAGGGTTTTCGCTGACCGGGATGATGCAGCGGGCGGCCTGAATGCGGCCGTTGGCCACAATCACGGCGCCGTCGTGCAGGGGGCTGGTTTTGTTGAAAACCGAGAGCAGCAGGCGCTTGCTGATTTCGGCATCGAGCCGGTCGCCGGATTCGGCAAAGGGCGTGAGGTCCGAGGCCTGTGCAAAGCAGATGAGGGCGCCGGTGTACTTGTTGGAAAGACTCTTGGCGGCCTCCACAAACGGACCAACGGACAGCGGCGGCCCCACCGCCGGGCGGCCCCACTTCCAGCCGCGCACCCGCTCCAGGGCCGTGGCCTTGCCCACACTCAGCAAAAATCGCCGAATTTCCTGCTGAAATAGAATGATGCTGGCCAGCACGCCCACGCTCATAAACTGCCCCAGAATCTTGGTCAGCAGCTCCATGCCGGTGGCCTTCACCACCAGGTAGAGCAGGTATATCGAAACCAGCCCCAGCGCCACGTTCAGGGCCACCGAGCCGCGCAGCAGCTTGTAGAGCTGGTAGAGCAGCACCGTCACCAGCAACACGTCGGCCGCGTCAATCCAGCCGAATCGCAGGAAATTGATGGGGAAGGGGCCGGACATGGGCGTGTAGAAATAGAGCGGCGGGAGGCGGAGCGCCCTTATTTTAAGGAGGCGCTGCAGGGCAGCCGTGGCACGGCAAGCCTACCAATACTCAAATTACGGCCTTTATTCCCCCAAAGGAAAGGTATTGGCAAATAATTGTATGGTTTGGCGGGCCTCGGCCACGTCGTGGACCCGCAGCAGTCGGGCTCCCCCCTGCAGGGCCACCATGTGAAGGGCCGTGGTGCCGTTTAGGGCCGATTCTGGGCTGAGGCCCAGAGGGCCGTACACCATTTTCTTGCGGGAGAGGCCCGCCAGCAGGGGGCAGCCCAAGGCCTGTAGCTCGGCCAGGCGCCGCAACAACTCGTGGCTTTGGGCAGCGGTTTTGGCAAAGCCAAAGCCCGGGTCCAGAACCACATCTACCGCTCCGGCACGGCGCAGGGCGGCCAGCGAATCGCGGAAATAACGCAATAGGGTCACCACTACATCGTCTTCATAGTGCGTGAGCTGCGCCATGGTTTGGGGCGTGCCGCGCATGTGCATCAGCACGTAGGGCACGCGCAGGCGGCCCACAGTGGCAAACATTTCGGCGTCGAGGGTGCCGCCGCCCACGTCGTTTACCAGGTCGGCGCCTGCGGCCACGGTAGCAGCGGCAATGCGGGCGCGAAACGTATCGGCCGAGAGAAAAGCCTGCGGAAACTCGTGGCGCAGCAGCTCAATGGCTGGCAGCAGCCGGCGGCCTTCTTCTCCTTCCGAAATATGCTCGGCCCCGGGGCGGCTGCTGTAGGCGCCCAGGTCGAGCACGGCCGCCCCGGCGGCGAGCATGGCTTCGGCCCGTACCAGCAAGTCGCGCTCCGAAGCTACACGGCTGCCCGCAAAAAACGAGTCGGGCGTGAGGTTGAGGATGCCCATCACCTGCGGCCGGTGCAGGCTCAATAGCCGGCCGTGCGGGCTCAGGAGCGACGTGGCTACGTGCTGCGTGGGCGGAAAGGCAGATGGGCGGGCTTGGGAGGCAGTGGGTTGAAGCATGGTGAGAGACGCGGAAGCGGAGAGCAATGCCGTATGTCGGCTCAATATCCGGCTGCCCGCCCGAACTTGCAGCGGTGAGCATTACCGACCACCCCTCCACTCTCTTACCTTCTCCTTTGCAAACGCCTGAACACTACGACCTGCTGCTGGCTCGCTGCCGCACCTTGTTTCTGGCCAAAACCCACGATTACGGCACCGCGTGGCGCATCCTGCGCCTGCCCTCCGTTACCGACCAGATTTTTATCAAAGCCAACCGCATCCGCACCATTCAGGAAACCGGGGTGCAACTCGTGGCCGACGACGTGAACGAGGAGTTCGTGGCCATCATCAACTACTGCCTTATTGCCCTGATGCAGCTGCACCTGCCGCCCAACACTCCGCTCGACATGACGCCCGAGGCCGTGGCCGCCGCTTACGACCACGAAGCCGCCGAAAACCGCCGCTTGCTGCTGGCCAAAAACCACGACTACGGCGAGGCCTGGCGTCAAATGCGCGTATCAAGCATCACCGACCTGATTCTGATGAAGCTGCACCGCGTGAAGCAGCTCGAAAACATTGGCGGCGACGCTTGGGTAAGCGAGAGCGTAGAAGGCAGCTACCGCGACATGTTGAACTACGCCGTGTTTGCGTTGATTTTGAGAGGCGAAGCGTAGCGTAGCCCAAGGCGAGAACAAAAAACTTCCCTCCTCAATAAGGAAGGGAGCTAAATGTTCTCTCTTCCTTTTCCGTCTCTCAAACCCTGCGCGTTGCCTAACCGTTTGCCACCGGCTTACTTTGTCTTATGTCAAAACTCAGTTTCAGTACCGGTGCCACGCCGGCGCCCCACATGCTGCGCAACGTTACCAAGGTGTCGTGGGCTTTGCTGGGGGGCCTGTTTATTTTTTCAGGGCTTATTAAGTTGAACGACCCCGTGGGGACGGCCTATAAGTTCGAAGAATACTTCGAGGTATTTGCCGTCGACCTACCTGCCCTGGATTCCATCTTTCTGTTTTTTAGAGGGATGTCGCGCACGCTGTCCATCGTGCTGAGTTCGCTCGAGGTAATTTTGGGCGTGGCCTTACTGCTGCGCTGGCACCTGCGAGCTATCCTGTGGATACTGTTGGGCCTGCTGGTGTTCTTCACCTTCCTCACCTTCTATTCGGCGGCGTTCAATAAAGTAACCGACTGCGGCTGCTTCGGCGATTTTATCAAGCTGACGCCGTGGACGTCGTTTGCCAAAGACGTGTTTTTGTTGGTGCTGTGGGCCGTGGTGTTTTTCAACCAACGATTTTTGCGCCACTCGTTTGTGCAGGGCACGCCTGGCATCATGACCATGACCTTTGTTTCGGCCATTGCCATCGGTATTGGCATGCGGGCTCTGGGCCATTTGCCTTATTTCGATTTCCTGCCCTACAAAGTCGGCAACGATATCGGCAAGCTCATGAAGCCCGCCGAGCCGGCCCGCTACCGCTACACTATGACGCGCAACGGCGAAACCAAGGAGTTTGACGAGTACCCCACCGATTCGACCTGGAAGTACCAAGCCATGACGGCTGTGAACCCGGAGAAGTCGCGCCCCGTCATCACCGATTTTGAGGTGTCGGACATAGACGGCAATTCTTACACGCAGGAGCTGCTCAAGGGCAATAAGATGGTGCTCATTGTGCAGAACACCAACAAGGCTGACCGCGACCGGTTTGAAGCCATTAATGCCCTAATGGCCGCCACCGCCAAGTCGCGCAAAGACATCACGGCGCTCACCATCACAAGCACGAGCCCGGCCAAGTTCGACTCGTTCCGGCACGATGTGAACCTGTCGGGCCCCTACTACTTCGCCGACGCTACGGTGCTCAAATCCATCATTCGCTCCAACCCCGGCTTGGTCATTCTGAGCAACGGCGTGGTGCAGGCCAAATACCACTACCACGACATCCCCGAGCTATTTGAAGTAGAGAAAGCGCTGGCGCAAACCTTCCAGTAATCCAACGATTGGGCAGGTAGCCCAGGCCCAGTCCGGGTAGCTAGCAGCTGCCCAATGATTTTGCCTTCCGCCGCTTTTGCTGATTACTACGCGTCCTTACTTTCGCTCTGGCAGCCCTCCCGCTTACTTAACTCCATGCTCTCCTTTATCCTCCGTCGCCTGGCTCAGGGCCTGCTGGTACTAGTGGGGGTGGCGTGCACGGTATTCCTGCTGTTCAACGTGCTGCCCGGCGACCCCGCCGCCCTACTGGCCGGCCAGCGCACCGACCTGGCCACCAAAGCCGCCATCACCGCTGACCTGGGCCTCGACCAGCCCTTGCCCACCCGCCTGGCGGGCTACCTCAACGATATTTCGCCGCTGGGCCTGCACGCCCGCGACTCGGCTAGCCAGGCGCGCTACGGAGGCCTCACGCTGCTGCCGCTCGGCCCGCAGGCACTGGTACTGAAAACGCCCTACCTGCGTCGCTCCTTTCAAAGCAATAAGGACGTGCTCAGCATCCTGCTCGATTATTTTCCCGGCACCATGTGGCTGGCGCTGGCGGCCATGGTCATAGCCAGCCTGGGTGGGGTGGCTTTTGGCGTGGCAGCGGCCCTGCGGCCCCAGTCGGTGCTGGACCGCACCTTGGTAACCACCTCCGTTTTTGGCATTTCGGTGCCGTCGTTTGTGGCCGCCATTGCCATTGCCGTCACCTTTGGCTTTTATTGGAGCCACTGGACGGGCCTGAGCCTGACAGGGCAGCTTTACGAAACCGACCCTTTTTCGGGAAAAAGCCATCTGGTGCTGCGCAATCTGCTGCTGCCAGCGGTGGCGCTGGGCATCCGGCCGCTGGCCATCATCACGCAGCTCACGCGCTCGAGTATGCTCGATGTGCTCAGCCAGGACTACATCCGTACGGCCCGCGCCAAAGGCCTGAGCCGCACGGCCACCGTGCTGCACCACGCCCTGCGCAACGCCCTGAATCCGGTGGTAACGGCCGTATCGGGCTGGCTGGCCTCGCTCATGGCCGGCGCTTTTTTCATTGAATACATCTTCAACTGGAAAGGCCTGGGCACCGTGACCCTACGGGCGGTTGAGAACCTGGATTTCCCCGTGGTGATGGGCGCCACTCTTTTTGTAGCGGCATTGTTTGTGCTAATAAACATTGTGGTCGATGTGCTTTATGCGCTGCTCGACCCGCGGGTGAAAATCACCTAACCAAATATCCTACAAACAGGTATAGTAGCAATTGCACTGGCAACAGCTTTCTGACGTCCTGCAACAGCTAATAAAATATTAATTTGACTTTGAAGCTTTACCTCATTGGCATGCCGGGCTCTGGCAAAACCACGTTGGGCCACGCCCTTGCAGCGCATTATGCGCTGCCCTTTCTGGACCTAGATGCGGAGATTGTGGCCCGGGCCGGCCAGGTAATTCCGGCCATATTCCTGCAGCATGGCGAGGCTTATTTCCGTAAGCTCGAAGCCGAAGTATTGCGCGAGCTCGCGGCCCGGCCCGGCTCCCTGATATTGGCCACGGGCGGCGGCACCCCCTGCTTCCACGATAACCTCACGGTGCTGAATGCCACTGGCACCACGGTCTGGCTCGACGTGCCAGTTGAAGAACTTGCCGCTCGCCTGGCCGCTGTGGCCGAAACCGCCAGCCGCCCGCTGCTGGCCACAGCTGGCCCTAAAGTGAAGTGGCTACAGGAAACCATAGGCCACCGCAAACAGTTTTACGAACAGGCGCAGCTGCGGTGCGACACGGCCAGCTGCACCCCCGCCGCAGTGGCTGCGCAGCTAGCCGCTGCCGGAGTAAGCACGCCGCCCGCGGCCGGATTAGCTCCGGCAGCGTAATTTCGTTAATTATATAATCCAACGTTCGCTACTCCTATGCAATCTGTATCCACCGAAGAGCCCGTTGCAAGTGCTTCTCAGTCAAGCGCGCCTGTCCGTCCGAAGCACAAAGGCTCGGCTCAGCTGTTCGAGAACCCCCTGCTGGAGCGCCTTTCGCACACGCACATTGCATTGCCCGTCGGCATATTCGCCGCCACGGCCCTTCTGAGCATGTATTACGGGCTTTCCCACGGCTTTATGTCGGGGCTGTCGGCCCTGGGGCTGTTTTTGCTAGGCTTGTTTGCCTTCACCTATGCCGAATACGCGGTGCATCGCTACCTCTACCATCTGCCGGCCACTACGCCCCGGCGGGCCAAGCTTCAATACACGCTGCACGGCGTGCACCACGAGTACCCCAAAGATAAAACCCGCTTGGCCATGCCGCCCATCGTGACGGTGTTCGTGGCGTCGCTGCTATTCTTTATTTTCCGCCTCAGCTTCGGCTCGTATGCGTTCGGCTTGCTGGCGGGCTTCACGTTTGGCTACGCCATGTACCTGTTTGTGCACTATGCCACGCATGCCTACGCGCCGCCAAAGAATTTTCTGAAGGTGTGGTGGACCCACCACGCCCAGCACCATTACCGGCCCGAACCGGTTGCTTTCGGCGTGTCGAGCACGCTATGGGACCACATCAACGGCACCATGCCCAGTAAGCGGGCCGAATAGCCTTCTTAATGTCTCATAAAGCAAAAGGGCGCCTCCACTGCGGAGGCGCCCTTTTGCTTATCGGTTTATAGCTACCGGCTACCTGCGGGGGCCACGCATTTTATTCACAATAAACCACAGCAGCGCTACTATTAAAAACACGACAATGATGCCAGTGTAAGCGCCAGCTTTGAAGATACCGGCGATGGCATCGCAGCCGGTGAGGGTGGTGGCCAAAAAGCCGAGGAACAGGAATAAGGAAATACGGGAAGTTGTCATGGCATAGAGAGGAAGGGTGAAAGAAGCTCCAGCAGTATTAGCACCACCGGATACACCTGATACTGAGGCTACGTTCAAAAGGTTAAGTTTGAGCAACGCCGCGCCAGCCTCAGCTATTTGCTAACCCACTTGGCAGAGTAGCTTTGGCGAATGAAATGGTCTATCCTGTTGACGTCAATTTTAGGGTTTTTGCATCCGGCAGCTCACGCCCAGGTTGATGCTAGTCTCCAAGACAGCCTCGCTCATCGGCAGGCGGTCCTCGGCTTTCAGCAGGAGCTGAACAAGGAATTCAGCGACCCCAAGGAGTCGCCACTTAATGCGACTGAGCGCCGGGCTTTTCAAGGCTTGCCTTTCTACCCCATCCGCTACGCTTACTACGTGGCGGCACAGCTGGTGCGCGACTCTACCTCACTGCCCTTCGCCATGGAAACCAGCACTGCCCGCCGCCCACTCTACCGCAAGTATGGCGAGCTCCGCATGGTGCTACAGGGCCAGCCCGTGCGCCTGAGCGTGTACCAAAGCGCCGACTTGCTCAAGAGGCCTGGCTACGAAGACTACTTGTTTCTGCCCTTCACCGACCTCACCAATGGCCACGGCAGCTACGGTGGTGGCCGTTACCTCGACCTGCGCATCCCTCCCAAAGGCACCACAACCATGCAGTTGGATTTCAACCGCGCCTACAATCCGTCTTGCGCCTACAACCATGGCTATTCTTGCCCTGTGCCTCCCGCCGAAAACAGGCTGCCGCTGGCCGTGCCAGTTGGGGTGCGCAGCGAGCACTGAGGAAGCTTAGGCTTAGCAGAAGAACTCCAATTTGCGTCATGCAGAGCGCGGCAAAGCATCTCTACCGCGTAACTAAATGAGATTAGCATTGAGGTAGAGATGCTTTGCCGCGCTCTGCATGACGTCCTGATTTCGACGAAAACTTATCTTCTAGTACGAAGCCTTTGTTGCGTTGAGGCGGCGGCTACCAGTTGCCGCTGGCGCCGCCGCCGCCGCTGCTGCCCCCGCCGAAGCCGCCGAAACCACCACCGCCCCCGCCACCAAAACCACCGCCACCGAAGCCTCCGCCACCGCCAAAACCACCGCCGCCGAACAAGATGGGGGGCATAAAGCCGCCGCCAAAGCCACGGTTGCCACGACCGCCCCGGCCACCCCCACCGCCACGCTTACGCAGCATCACGAAGATGAGCACCAGAATGCCGATAATCAACCAGAACGACGGGCCCGAGCCCGAATTATCGCGCCGGCCGCGCGGGCGGGCATCAGCGGGGTCGGCCTTGTATTCGCCCTTGGCGAGGGCAATGAGCTGGTCGGTAGCGCGGTCGAGGCCAGCGTAATATTGGTTTTGGCGGAAAGCCGGCACCAGCGTGTTGCTGACGATGCGCTTGGCAATGGCGTCGGGCACGGCGCCCTCCAGGCCGTAGCCGGTTTGGATACGGGCCACCCGCTCTTGCTGGGCCACCAGTACCAGTATGCCGTTGTTTTTGCCCCGGCGGCCAATTCCCCAGCTTTCGTAAAGCTTCTGGGCGTAGTCGGCCACTTCGTTGCCGTCGAGGCTGGGCACGGTTACCACGGCGATTTGCGACGAGGTGCTGTCGTTGTAAGCCACCAGCTTGCGCTCCAGCGCGTCGGCTTCGCCGGGCTGCATCAGGTTGGCCAGGTCGTTTACCAGGCGCGGTGGGTTGGGCCGCGGCGGAACGTTTTGGGCCGACACTAGCCCGGCAGGCAGCAGCCACAGCAGCGCCAGCAGCAAGGGCCACCACTGAAAACCAGGGGCAACAGTGCAAAATGGCTTTACCAACTGGGCGTTAGCCTCAGAATTTTTCATGCGTCAGGAGACGGTTTTGAGCCGCCGAAAGAAATAGAATCGTCCAGCTCGTTCTGGTCGGTAGTGGCGTTGTAGGGGAAGTAGCGCTTGAGCTGTTCGCCCACTTTATTGATGCCCTCTTCGAGCCCCAGCACGTAGTTGCCGCGACGAAACTGCGCCAGCACGGTTTCCTTGGTGGTTTCCCAAAAATCGTCGGGAACCGCGGCGTTGATTCCGGCATCGCCAATTACGGCAAATTGCCGGCTCTCCCAAGCCAGGTAAAACAGCACGCCGTTGCGGGCGGCCGTCTTGTGCATATTGAGTTCGCCAAAAACCTGTGCGGCGCGGTCTAGGGGCTCGGGCGTGGGGCAAGTATCTTCCAGATGCACCCTGATTTCGCCCGAAGTCGTGACCTCTGCCTGGCGGATGGCCGCGACCAGCGCCGCATCTTGTTCGGGAGTAAGGAGAGATTTCATGTTGTTGAATTATGAGTTTTGAATCATGAATTATGAGTTAAGGACAGGACAGCGAGCTACGCAGGCCAATTCCTAACTCTTAATTCATAACTCACAATTCTTTTAAAACTGAACCGTAGGTGCTTTGCTCGCGCCCGCATCGGCTTCGAAGTAGGGCTTCTCTGAAAAGCCGTACATCTTGGCAAAGAGGTTGTTGGGAAAGGACTTCACCGTACCGTTGTAATCATTGGTAACGGTATTGAACTTGTTACGCTCGACGTTGATGCGGTTTTCGGTGCCCTCAATCTGGGCCTGCAGCTCCTGGAAGTTGGCGTTGGTTTTCAGCTCCGGGTAATTTTCGGAAACGGCCAACAGCCGGCCCAGGCCCGAAGAAAGCTGGCTTTGAGCCGCTTGAAACTTTTCGATGTTTTCAGGCGTGAGCTGATCGGCCGAAATCTGCACGCTGGTGGCCTTGGCCCGGGCTTCCATCACGCTGGTAAGGGTGGCCTGCTCCTGCTTGGCAGCTCCCTTAACAGTATTTACCAGGTTGGGAATGAGGTCGGCCCGGCGTTGGTAGGCACTCTGCACGTTGGCCCACTGGCCTTTAACAGCCTGCTCTTTCTGCGTCATGGTATTAAAGCCGCACGACGACTGGGTGAGCAACAGGGCCAGGCCCACGAAATAAAGGAGGAAGCGTTTCATGAAGGAAAATGAGGTGAAGGGGGTGAAAGAGAAGTTAGTTTTGGGAGGAGCGCAAAACCTGGCGCCGCTGGCCCGGTTTTGTTCCAGGCTTGGCGCAAAATACGTAGCTTGGCCCTAGTAGTTGTAGCTTGCCGCAAAGCGGCCCTTAGCGCCTCCCCTCCATTCCCTGCATCTCGCTCCGTTTAATGAAAGCTGTTATTCCCGTCGCCGGCATTGGTTCGCGCCTGCGCCCCCACACCCACACCCAGCCCAAAAGCTTGGTGCCGGTGGCTGGCAACACCATTCTGGGCCACATCATCGACAGGTTGCAAGCCGCCGGCATTACCGATTTTGTATTCATCGTCGGCTACCTGGGCGATAAAATTGTGCGCTACGTGCGCCGCACCTACCCTGCTCTCAAGGCCACGTTTGTGGTGCAGGAGCCCCGCGAGGGCATTGGCCACGCGCTGTGGCTGGCCCGCGAGGAGTTCCGCCACGAGCCCGAGCCACAGGGCATCCTCATCCTGCTCGGCGACACCATCGTGGACGTGGACTTGGCGGCTCTTATTGCCACGCCCGGCTCAGTGCTGGCGGTGAAGGAAGTGAAAACCCCCGGCATGTTTGGTCTGGTAGAGACCGGTGCCGGCGGGCGGGTAACCAAGGTGGTGGAGAAGCCCAAAATTCCCAAATCGAACTTCGCCATGGTGGGCCTCTACAAGCTGGCCTACCCCGAAAAGCTGGCCCGAGCCCTTGAATGGCTTTACGACACCGACGTACGCACCCACGGCGAACTGCAGCTCACCGATGCCCTCATGCACCTCATCGAGGAAGGCGAGGTGATGACGACCTGCCCCGTGGATAACTGGTTTGACTGCGGCCGCAAAGACACCCTGCTCGAAGCCAATGCCCGCCTGCTGAACCAGCCCGAATTTCTGGAACGGCGCGACTACACCGAATTCCCCGACGCCGTTATTATTCCGCCGGTGAGCATCGGCAAAGGCTGCCAGATTTCGCAGTCCATCATCGGTCCCAACGTGGCCATTGGCGACAAAACCATCATCAAAAATACCATTCTCAGCGATTCCATCATTGGTTCTTACTCCGAGCTTAGCTCGGCCGTGATGCATGACTGCATAGTGGGTTCCGACGCTTCGTTCCGTGGCATGAACCACTCGCTCAACATCGGGGACAATACTGAGATTGATTATAGCTAGGCGAAGCGGGAGTGGGCGTACGTTTCGTACTTTTCGGTTTCCAACTACTTACCTAGCGCATGATTTTCCGCCACCTGCTTTTCGCCTGCGTCACCGCCCTGCCCCTGCTGGCTTCTGCCCAAACGCCCCTGGGCCAGCCCTCGATTGACGAATCCAAGGTGCAAATCTGGTGCGCTACCGTGCGCTTCGTGTACGACGATGCCGGCCGGCCCAACCTGAAAAGCACCGTGCGCTGCAGCGGCGCCAACCTCGATGCCCTGGCCGCCAGCATACGCCCCGATAGCTTGCGCGTGTACAGCGTGCTCTACCAGCCCATTGAAGGCCGCGGCAGCATTTACGTGGGCAAAAAAGACAACCCCGCCCGGCTCGCGGCACTCACCAAGGCCATCATCAGCAAGCTGAAAGGCTCCCCAGCGCGCCGCCGCGACCCCGACCGCATGGCCCGCGTGGCCGCTCTCGAAACGGCTCTCAACAACTACGTGCTCAGTGGCACGCCTCCCGGCGACGTGCCCGCTGCCATGATGCCCGAAAGGGCCGATACCACCGCCACTGCCAGCAGCACCCTAGGCCCGGTAGAAGCGGCCGAAGCCCAGGCCGCCGCCGAACGCGACGCGGGTGGCGGCGCGGCGGCACAGGCGTCCACCGGCACGGAAAGCCTCCTCAACCGCTTTGCGGCGCCCCTCGCCCTCATTCTGGGCATCCTTAGTTTGGTGCTCTACATTATGCTGCGCGTGACACTGGGCCACTGGCGTCGGCAGCAGCGCCGCGAAACCCTCACCGCCAAGCAGGCTGCCACCGCGGCCCAGGCCGCCGCGGCAGAAACCCAGGCTGCCGTCGCCGATTCGGCTGCCCGCCTCAAGCGCGCCGAAGCGTTAGTGCTGGCCACTACCCCTGCTCCCAATGCTGGCACAGTAGCCCCCGCGGCGGACCACCTCAGCCCCGCCCAGCGCTTGGAAGTGGAACGCTTGGTCAGCCAGCGCGTAGATGAAGAGCTGCGGTGGCTACGCGCCAATCTACCCGAGCTTATTGCAGCGGCCACCACGCAACCCGCTGCTGCAGTTGCAGTTGAGGAGCCTGTCGGCAGCCACTCGCCCAAAGCCGTGGCCGACGACGTTCAGTTGGATTAGAAGCGCGCGGGCTTCATTCCGCGCATAAAATTTGCTAGATGACCTTACACACTCCGACGCTTTTTTGAGCGGCGCATGCGCCTGTGAGCGGTAATCGGTCCAACACTATTCTTATCCTCTGTGTTTATGAAAGCTGTCATTCCTTTGTTTGCCGCGCTGGCAGCCATGGCAGCCTGCCGGGCTACCTCAAAACCCGAGCACAACACGCTGCCCAGCAACCAGGCCCTCACCGAAATGACGAGCCCCGAACGCGGTGAACCCAGCCGCCGGGCTGGGCTCGCCCTCCTTGCCACTCCTCCCGTGAAATACCCCGAATCCCGCAAAGCCGACGTTGCAGATACTTATTTTGGCACCGTCGTTTCCGACCCGTACCGCTGGCTCGAAGACCTCGACTCGCCCGAAACCAAGGCCTGGGTTACGGCCCAAAACGAAATCACCTTCGGTTACCTGAACCAGATTCGCTTTCGGGACAAAATACGGGAGCGGCTCACCAAAATCTGGAATTACGAGCGCTACGGCGTGCCAGAGCAGGTGGGCGAAGAGCTGGTGTTCAGCAAAAATGACGGGCTGCAAAATCAAGCGGTGGTGTACCGCCAGCGCGGCACCGAGGAACCCCGGGTGTTGCTCGACCCCAACAAGTTCTCCAAAGAAGGCACCACGGCGCTGGCCGGTATGGAGTTCAGCAACGACCACCGCTACTTGGCCTACGCCACCAGCGGCGGCGGCTCCGATTGGCACAAAGTCCGCATCCTGGACCTGAAAACCAATGAGCTGCTTCCCGAAGAGCTGAACTGGGTAAAAGTATCGGGCACCTCCTGGACGAAGAAAGGCTTTTACTATAGCCGCTACGATGCCCCCAAAGCCGGCGAAAACAACCTGTCGGGCAAAAACGAATACCACAAGGTGTATTTCCATGAGCTGAACACAACTCAATCGGCGGATAAGCTGGTGTACGAAAACCCCAGAATGGCCTTGGGCTTCCGCATTGCCGGCGCCACCGAGGACGAACGGTTTCTGAGCCTCTACCTTACCGACGGCAAATCAGACGGCAACCGCCTGCAGGTGCGCGACCTCACCGACCCCAAGCAAGCCGCCACCTGGACCACGCTCGTCTCCTCCTACGAATTCAACAACACCGTCATCGGCAACGTGGGCGGCGAGGTGTTGGTGTATACCAACTACAAGGCCCCGAACTACCGCGTGGTGCGCATCGACCCCAAAAAGCCGCAGGAGGCTTCTTGGCAGGAGGTACTGCCCGAGAGCAAAAACAAGCTCGAGAGCGTGAGCCACGTGGGCGGCCGCCTCGTGGCCGATTACCTGCACGACGCCAGCTCCCAAGTGAAGGTATACTCTGAACAGGGTCAGTTTCAGCACGACGTGAAGCTGCCCGCTATTGGCACAGCCAGCGGCTTCGGAGGGCGGCGTACCGACAAGGTGGTGTACTACGCCTTCACCTCCTTTGCCTACCCCACCACGATTTACAAATACGACCTGGCCACCAATACCAGCACCGTATTTCGGGCCCCGAAAGTGGACGTGAACCCGCAAGACTACGTGACTACCCAAGTGTTTTACCCCAGCAAGGACGGCACCAAGATTCCCATGTTCATTGTGCACAGAAAAGGGCTGACGCGCAACGGCAAGAACCCGACGTACCTCTACGCCTACGGCGGTTTTAACGTCTCGCTCACGCCCGGCTTCTCGGTAGCGCGCATGCTGTGGCTCGAAAACGGCGGCATTCTGGCCATTCCCAACCTGCGCGGCGGCGGCGAGTACGGCGAAGCATGGCACCAGGCCGGCATGACGCCCAACAAGCAGAACGTGTTCGACGACTTCATCGCCGCCGCCGAGTACCTCAAAGCCAACCAGTACACCGACTACGACCACCTCGCCATTGCCGGTGGCTCCAACGGTGGCCTGCTGGTGGGCGCCACCATGAACCAGCGCCCCGACCTGTGCAAAGTGGCCCTGCCCGCCGTGGGCGTCATGGACATGCTGCGCTACCAGAAGTTTACCATCGGCTGGAACTGGGCTCCCGAGTACGGCACTTCCGACAACCAAGCTCAGTTCGAAAACCTGCTGAAATTTTCGCCCCTGCACAACCTCAAGCCGGGCACCAGCTACCCCGCCACCCTCATTACTACCGCCGACCACGACGACCGGGTGGTGCCCGCACACTCCTTCAAATTCGCCGCCGCCCTGCAGGCCGCCAACGCCGGCCCCAACCCCACCCTCATCCGCGTAGACGTGAACGCCGGTCACGGCGCTGGCAAAAGCACCCAGCTGCAAATCGCTGAGTGGGCCGACGTGTGGAGCTTCTGCTACGCCAACATGGGCGTGACGCCGACGGTGCAGTAATACAATCAATCAGCCACCAAGGCTAGTAACCATCAGCATTCTTTTGTACCGATAGACGGAGCTTGTGCGCCGGTATGTTTTTTCTTACTACAAAAAGCAACTTTATGGAATTAGGCATCAGCTCATTTGGTGAAGTGTCACCTGCTCATGTTTCCGGCGGCGACCACACAGCGGCCCAACGCATGCAGGAGCTACTGACCCTGGCCAAGCTGGCCGATGAAGTGGGCCTCGACGTGCTCGCCTTGGGTGAACACCATCGCCCCGATTTTATCATCTCAGCCCCGGAGGTTATCCTCGCGGCGGTCGCCGCTATCACTAAGCGCATTCGGCTTTCCAGCGCCGTCACGGTACTAAGTTCCGCCGACCCAGTGCGCACTTATCAAAACTTTGCCACCGTGGACCTGATTTCCAATGGCCGCGCCGAGATACTGGCCGGACGGGGCTCGTTCATTGAATCGTATCCTTTATTTGGCTACGACCTTAACGACTACGATGAGCTGTTTGTCGAGAAGCTGAGCTTGCTGCTGAAAATCAATGCCAGCGAAGTGATTTCCTGGCAAGGCAAGCACCGCGCCGCCATTGCTGCCCAAGGCGTATACCCGCGCCCGGTGCAGCCCAAGCTACCAGTCTGGATTGGCATTGGTGGCACGCCCGCTTCGGCCGTGAGGGCGGGAAAGCTGGGCTTGCCTCTCACCATTGCCATCCTCGGCGGGGCACCCGAACGCTACGTACCCTTCGCGGAGCTGTACCGCGAATCAGCCCAGCAAGCTGGTCACGACGCCGCTCAACTGCCCTTATGCCTCAACTGCCACTTCCACGTAGCGGACACGTCCAAGCAAGCGGCCGATGAGTTTTTTCCGCCCTACTCGCAGCTCATGAACCGCATAGGCCGCGAGCGTGGCTGGTCGCCCATGGACCGACGGCACTTTGACTTTCTGTGCGGGCCTGAAGGGCCGCTATTTGTGGGCACGCCTCAGGAAATCACCAATAAGCTCTTAAACCTGCACCAGCTCTTCGGCAACACCCGATTCTTGGCGCAGCTGGTGCTGGAAGGCATTCCCCACCAGAGCGTTCTGCGCTCCATTGAGCTGTTTGGCACCCAAGTGGCACCGACGGTGCGGGCGGAGTTGGGAGTAGCCCAACCGGCTGGCTAACTTCTTCTTTCTACTTTCTTGTCTTTGTAACTATGCTCAACATTATATGGTCAGTATTAAATGTGGCCTTGGCGTTGGGTTTCGTCTACTTTGCCTTCAGGGCCGTGCAATTGGTGAAGCAGCACATTGGCTTAGGAGCTGCCCTGTTTCTAAGTGTTACTCTTCTCATAATTGGCTGCAGCAAATCGGGCAAGCCTACCTCATCGGGCTTGCCTTCCCCAAACCTGCTGTCTGGGGTGCCAAAAGATGCTTCATTAGGTAACGCCAGCGCCATTCAACACATCAACCTAGGTGGCACCAATACATTATTCCTGCGGGCTGAGTATTGGCTTGATAATGGAATCATCCGACCGCGCGGGCTTTACGCCGGCGTATCTGGTTGGATGAGCGGACACGATTGGGAACCTGTATATGGACGGCTCGAACCACAGGGCTCACAGGTGCGGTACACGGCTATGCTACACCACCATTGGTCGTTGTTGGGCTTACGTGTGTTCACCCTAAGCAGCAAAGTGTTTGAAGGCGTTATGCCCCCAAGAAAATAGAGATAATGGGTTTGTAACCTAAGTTTTGCAGCAGGAAAATTATTGCGAATAGCCGTACGTATCGGTCAATCTGTAATTTTAAATCACAAAAAAACGCTTGGGGGTCAGCCAAGCGTTTTTTTGTGGTAAAGAGTGAAATGAACCTAGTAGCGGTATAAATCCGACTTGAACGGACCTTCAACCGGCACCTTGATGTAGTCGGCCTGCTTGGGCGTGAGCTCGTCCAGTTCTACGCCGATTTTGGCGAGGTGCAGACGGGCTACTTTTTCGTCCAAATGCTTAGGTAGGGTGTACACCTGGTTCTCGTACTGGCTGGCATTCTGCCACAGCTCCAGCTGGGCCAGGGTCTGGTTGGTGAACGAGTTCGACATCACGAACGAAGGGTGGCCGGTGGCGCAGCCCAGGTTCACGAGGCGGCCTTCAGCCAGAATGATTACCTCTTTGCCTTCGATGGTATAAATGTCAACTTGGGGCTTCACCGTGTCCTTGGTGTGGCCGTAATTGCCGTTCAACCACGCCATATCAATCTCATCGTCGAAGTGACCGATGTTGCAGACAATAGCCTTGTCCTTCAGGCTGCGGAAATGCTCTTCGGTGAGGATGTCGCAGTTGCCGGTCGCCGTCACCACGATGTCAGCCTCCTTCACGGCGTTGGTTAGTTTCTTAACCGCGTAGCCGTCCATGGCCGCCTGCAGTGCGCAGATGGGGTCAATTTCCGTCACGATAACGCGGGCACCTGCGCCGCTCAGCGAAGCGGCCGTGCCTTTTCCTACGTCGCCGTAGCCAGCCACAACAGCAATTTTGCCGGCCATCATCACGTCGGTTGCCCGACGAATAGCGTCCACAGCCGACTCTTTGCAACCGTACTTGTTGTCAAACTTCGACTTGGTTACCGAGTCATTTACGTTGATGGCCGGGAAAGCCAACGTGCCGTTTTTCACCCGCTCGTATAGACGCAACACACCGGTAGTAGTCTCTTCCGAAACACCTTTGATGCCAGCCGCCAACTCGGGGAAACGGTCCAGCACCATGTTGGTCAGGTCGCCACCATCGTCCAGAATCATGTTCAGGGGCTGGCGCTCTTCACCGAAGAACAGCGTCTGCTCGATGCACCAGTTGAACTCTTCCTCGCTCATGCCCTTCCAGGCATACACCGGGATACCGGCAGCGGCAATAGCCGCGGCGGCATGGTCCTGGGTCGAGAAGATATTGCACGACGACCAGGTTACCTCTGCGCCCAACGCCTTGAGGGTTTCAATGAGTACCGCAGTCTGGATGGTCATGTGCAGGCAGCCGGCAATGCGCGCGCCTTTGAAAGGCTGGGCAGCACCAAACTCCTCACGCAAGCTCATCAAGCCAGGCATTTCAGCCTCGGCCAAGCGGATTTCCTTGCGGCCCCATTCGGCCAGGCTCATGTCCTTTACTTTGTACGGAACGTACGTTTTCGTCGTGGTTTCCACCATGATGCAGGTTAGTTGTTAATTCGCGTTTCAACCCCAAAGGTACTGGGTTTGTTCAAAAGCGCTGACTGAAAAAAGCCCGCGTCGGTTAAACGCGGGCTTCTCTTATATTAAACAGAGCAATAAGAATTGCTTCCGATTAATTGTTCTGAATGATGACGGCCTGGGGCTGCTGAGCCACCGGAACGCCACTGCCCATAATGCCCCGCACCACAATGGTGTAGATTTTACCGGCTTCGTAATTTTTAGTACCCGTGCCAGTGCCCGTGCCATCACCTACCGTCAGCACCTGCGTCCGGGGGCCCGTCGGCAATGAACCGGCGGTAGTAATCGTCAGGTTGATGGTGCCGGCCGTTAGGTTCGTGAAGTTGGAGGCCGCCCCAAAAGCTACGTCTCCGCTCACAGGGGTACCGTTGGCAGTAGGAACTGGATTGGGAACCGTCAGCTGTACCGGGCTGGGCGCGCCTACTGCCAAATGCACCACCCGAACCTTAACCTGTCCCGTGGGCGGGGCAGTCAGGTCATCGGGAATTGTAAGCACCGCTGCACTGCCAATGGTAGCGGTAGGTGAGTAGACAAACACCGAATAGTTCTGGTCTTTGGCCACCGTTAGGCCCTGCGATGCAATTGACTGCGCGCCGTTGTTGAGGCGCAAGGTTGGGGTACCAGCATTCACGTTTAGGTAATCACTGGTTTGACCGTAATTGAGTTGGCTTACCTGCTGGTCATTCACAAACGCGGTTATCTGCGTATTAGCCGCGGCGGCGGCATGCGAAATCCGCACCTTGCCTTGGTCGGGGGCTGGAGCGGCTGGTTCGTCGTCTTTGCCGCATGCGGTCAACAACATGGTAGCCGGCAGAAGAGCCTGAAAGGCACGGCGGAGCATGAAAGATGTTTCCATAAAAAATTTCAACTGTAAGAGTGAAGCCTGCCAACCTAAAACGACCAGCCGGCCCGGCCTGAACGTACAACAGGCCTGCTTTGTTGGCTGTTAAACAAGAAAACAAGGCTTCGCCCTTGCCAACGGGGCCTTTACAGCCCCTGTATCTTTGTCCCATGCCCGAAAATTTTCAACTGCCCCTGCTCCATCGGCGACTGTGCGGCGCGGCTGTCATGGCCCTGTTTTTTTCTTCTTTAGCATCTGCTCAGGCGCCGAAATCCCCCGCTACTATTCGTCTGAGTCCAGAAGATGCCGAGCGTGGACTCAATGGCCACCAGCACAACTTCAATTTCCTACCTCCCGGCCAGAGCGACAACCAATACCAAAATGCTGGCTTTTTCGGCCAGAAGCTTAAGCCCTACCTGGCCGGTAATGCCGAGGCAGTGGCTTACCTGGACAAATACCGCCGCCAAAAAACCATTTTCCTGATTGACCGGGTAGTGGCTGTGGGTGCCTTTGGCTTATATGGCCAGCAAATTTTTGCCCACGGCGAAGCGCAGTATTTCAACAACACCCAAAAAGTGGCCATCGGGGTTTTCGCCACGAGTGTGCTGGCCACCGTTTTTATCAACCGCAACACCAATAATTACATGCAGCGGGCGGTTTCGGCGTACAATGCAGGCATTGCTCGGGGCAGCTTATGGCCGCGCTTAAAGCCCACTTCCGTGGGCCTAGGCACCTCGCCAATGGGGCAGCCGCTGCTGGCTTTGCGCTGGACAGTACGCTAAAGGCCCCGTTTCATCGTATAAGTTTATCCATGGAATACCCCTTGCCCGAAGCGGCCAGGCGCTACGTGGCCGCGCATCTGCACGACGACCCCGCCCACCTGGCCCTCCAAGCCCGTCGCCACCCCGGCCTGCCCGTACCCGAACTGGTCCGACAGATTCAGGCCCGCCAGAAGGCCCGCACCAAGCTGCCCGAGTGGGCCGATAATCCGGAGCTGATTTTCCCTCCGGCTTTGTCCGTCGAACAGGCTTCATCAGCTCGCACCGCGGCCTTCAAAGCCAACTTGGTCGATGGCGAACGACTAGCCGACCTTACGGGTGGTTTTGGCGCCGATACGGCCCATTTTGCTGCTCGGGTGAGCCAAGTCGACTACGTGGAACGCGACCCCAAGCTGGCCGCTATTGTCACCTATAATTTGGCTCAGCTTGGAGTTCAGAATGTGACAGTTCATGCCGAAGACGCGCTAGCATTTCTAAAAGGCACTCCGCATCACTACGACTGGCTTTATCTCGACCCCGCCCGGCGCGATACCGCTGCCCGCAAAATTTTCCTGCTGCGCGACTGCGAGCCCGACGTAGTGAAGCTCCTGCCTTTGCTGCTGCACAAAGCCGATAAAATCCTTCTCAAAACCTCGCCCATGCTCGACATTGAGCATGCCGTGCAGGGCCTTGGCCACGTGCGCCGCCTTTGGGTGCTGGCCGTCGACAACGAGGTCAAGGAAGTGTTGTACGAATTGGGCCAGGAGCCCGCCGTCGACCCCGAACGCTACGCCATCAACCTGCGCCGCGACGGCACCCAGCAGGAGTTTCGCCTCAACCGCGCCCGCGAAGCCCGGGCCACGCCCCGCTACGCCGAAGCGCAACAGTTTCTCTACGAGCCCAATGCTGCCGTGCTCAAAGCAGGTGCCTTTCGCAGCATTGGCACCGCATTCGAGCTTTTGAAGCTTCACCAGCATAGCCACCTTTATACTTCCGATGTGCTACGGGCCGATTTTCCGGGGCGCATCTTTCGGGTGCGGGCCGTTGAGAAGGCTGACGGTGCTGCCCTAAAAGCATATTTGGGTCCGGAAGCCCGTGCCCATGTCACCACACGCAACTTTCCTGAATCGGTGGCAGACTTCCGACGCCACACGGGCATCCGCGAAGGAGGCGAGCTTTACCTCTTCGCCACTACCGACCTGCGGGGCCGGCCCGTGGTGCTGGTGTGCGAAAAGCTGCAGCCCCCGGTGGTTGGCATTGCTTAAACCTAATCACGGTAAAGGGCTTTTCGTAAGAGAGGCCCGTTTCAGCACCGGTCTTTTTCACTAACCTTGTTACGATGCGATTTACAGACAAAGTGTGCTTGGTTACGGGCGGAACTTCTGGCATTGGCCGCGCCACCTGCGTGCGGCTGGGAGCCGAAGGAGCCATGGTAGTGGCGCTGGGACGCGACGCAGCCCATGGAGACGAAACCGTTGACATCATCACGAAGACCGGAGGAAAAGCGGTTTTCTTGGTCTGCGACTTGGCCGATTCTCAAGCCATTGCCGATACTGTGTATGAAGTAGTAGTGAAATACCATCGGGTAGACGTGCTGGTGTGCGACGCCGCCATGATGACCTTTGAACCACTCGCAGACTTACCGCTGGAAAAGTGGGATACGCTGATGCTAGTTAACCTGCGCTCATTGGCGCAGCTCACCCAACTTTGCCTGCCGCACATGCCAAAAGGCAGTGCCATTGTAGCCATCAGTTCTGTACATGCCCACCAAACTACGGCCGGTGTAGTGCCCTACGCCACCAGCAAAGGCGCCATGGAAGCATTTGTGAGGGGAATGAGCCGAGAACTGGACTTTCACCAAACCCGCATCAACGCCGTAGCGCCCGGCGCCGTGGATACGCCCATGCTTTGGAGCAACCCTAATGTAAAGAGCGGCAACGAAACCATTGACGAAGCAACGGTGGGCAAACCCGAAGAATTAGCTGCGGCCATTGCCTTTATGGCTTCCCACGAAGCTAGCTTTATCCACGGTACCACGCTGACCGTAGATGGAGGTCGCTTGGCCCAGCTCTAGCTGCTCTTTCCCAAGCTTTGCTCTTGCGCAGGGTTAACTATTTCTTTTCTATCCGCGCTGACAATGGTTGTCCTTATATGCTACAGGGTTCACCTGTAACGGTTGATAGCTTGTATTTCCGTAGTTTTGCAGCGCAACCCCTAATCCAACATGGTTCAGGCGGGGGCCTTTCTCTTTCCTCTTTGCACTTTTCGCGCTTTCAATGCCCTATCTGTTCACTTCCGAATCGGTTTCGGAAGGCCATCCCGATAAAGTCGCTGACCAGATTTCCGACGCCATCCTCGACGAGTACCTCCGCCAGGACCCCACCGCTAAAGTTGCTTGTGAGACCCTCGTAACTACGGACTTCGCCCTTGTTGCGGGCGAAATCAAGTCCACTGCCCACGTCGATGCCGAGCCCATTATTCGCGAAACCATCCGCCGCATCGGCTACAACAAGCCCGAATACCTTTTCAACGCCGAAACCTGTGAGGTGATGAACCGCCTGCACGAGCAGTCGCCCGATATCAACCAGGGCGTGGAACGCGCCAAGGATGAAGACCAGGGCGCCGGCGACCAAGGCATGATGTTCGGCTACGCCAGCCACGAAACGGCGAACTACATGCCGTTGGCCCTGGACCTCTCGCACCGCCTGCTGCAGGAACTGGCGGCCATCCGCCGCGAAGGCCGCGACATGACCTACCTGCGCCCCGACGCCAAAAGCCAGGTTACCATTCGCTACTCCGATGACCACCGCCCCGAGGCCATCGACACCATCGTTATCAGCACCCAGCACGACGAGTTCGACGGCTCCGAAAATGTGATGTTGGACCAGATTAAGTCCGATGTCCTCTCCATACTCATCCCACGCGTAAAAGCCGGGTTGAGCGCCGATGCCCAGGGCCTGTTCACAGACCAGATTACCTACCACATCAACCCCACCGGCAAGTTTGTAATCGGTGGCCCCCACGGAGACTCGGGCCTTACCGGCCGCAAAATCATTGTGGATACTTACGGTGGCAAGGGTGCGCACGGCGGCGGAGCCTTCTCCGGTAAGGATTCCTCCAAAGTAGACCGTTCGGCAGCTTACGCAGCCCGCCACATTGCCAAAAACTTGGTAGCGGCCGGCGTGGCCGACCAAGTGTTGGTACAGGTAGCTTACGCCATTGGCGTAGCCCAGCCTGTAGGGGTTTTCGTAACCACCTACGGCACCACCAAAGCCAAAGGCAACACCGGAGCAACTCTCACCGATGGTGAAATTGCGGAGAAGGTAAACAAGCTGTTTGACCTGCGCCCTTACGCCATTGTGCAGCGCTTCGGCCTACAAAACCCCATTTTTGGCCAGACCGCAGCGTACGGCCACATGGGCCGTCAGCCTGGCACCGTGCAGACCACCATGAAAGATGGCAGCGTAAAGACCTTCGAAACCTTCACTTGGGAGAAGTTGGATTACGTGCCTCAGATTAAAACCGAATTCGCCCTCTAGCCTGCGCTTCCACTCGAGCCGAACAAGGCAGGTTATAAAAAGGCCCCGTTTGCGTCGACGCAAACGGGGCCTTTTTATTGGTATACTACAGTACGCTATGTGCTACACTTTGTAACTGAGAGTTTTCTCCTTATGCCGGGTGATTTGGCGCCGCAAGCTCTCGGCAGCGGCATCAGCGGCGGCTTCAAATGAGGCGGCATCTTCTTGGCTAAAGAGCGTGCTACCGGGCACAAGCAGCTTTATTTCCACAGTTTTATTGTCAATTCCATCCTTGTTATTGAGGCGCATAATAACCTCGCCACCGGTTACCTTATCATAAAAAGTCTCGAGCTTATTGAGGCGTTGCTGCACGAAGTCAAGCAGTTTTTTGTCGGCGTCGAAGTGCACCGAATGCATCTGTACTTTCATAAAGCAGTTGGTTAAATGGTAAAAGGATAAACAAAATCAAGCCCGTGGATGGGCCTGTTCAAATACGGATTTTAGCCTGTCGACGGACAGATGCGTGTACACTTGCGTGGCTGCCAAACTAGCGTGGCCCAATAGTTCTTTGATGGAGTTGAGGTCAGCTCCTTTGCCTAACAAATGCGTAGCAAAAGCATGCCGCAGTGCATGTGGGTGTTGCTGCGCTTTCGAGGTGGTAATCTGGCTTAAGTAGCGTTGCACCGTTCGATACACGAATTTCTCGTACATCGGCTCGCCTTTGTCAGTAAGCAGCAGTGGGCCCGCAGTGGCACCAAACTCGTGTGCCCGCCGCGATTGGTAGTGCTCTATCACCAGCTTTAGCGAGGGATTTAGGGGGACCAGTCGCTGCTTGTTGCCCTTACCAGTGACGCGCACCGTGCCAGCTCCCAGGCTCACGTCTTCCGCATGAATGCCGATGAGTTCTGACAAGCGAATGCCGGTACCGTAAAGCATTTCCAGCACCAGTTGGTCGCGCTGGCCAGCAAAGTCGTCTCCGAAATCGAAAGAATTTAATAGCCCATTCAGTGCCTCCTCGGGAACAAACTCGGGCAGCTTCTTGGCCATTTTCGGCGCCTTGATGCGCAGCATGGGGTTAGCCGCGATGCTCCCGGTACGCAACAGAAACTTATAGTAGGAGCGCAAGCAAGCTACTTTTCGGTTTACAGTGCGCGGGTCCAGGTTTTGCTCCATCAGTTCAACCACCCAGCCGCGAATCAGCGGGTGCGTGGCCTGCGCCGGGTCGGCTAGTTCGAAAGCCGACTTCAGATAAGCTGCGAACTGCCCCAGGTCCGTTTGATATGAGGTCACCGTGTGCGGGCTGTAGCGCCGCTCAAAGCGCAAATAATCGAAAAAAGCATCCATACCAACACCAAATATGCCCAGCGTCTGAGCCGGGCATCCAATGTACTGGTTTTTTATTTTCCGTCAAATAAACCGCTGCCGTATGGACGCGAAAAAACCGGCCGGCTTGCTTATTAAAGCAAACCAGCCGGCTTTAGCAATGCTAACGGTATCCGAAGCTCCGGACTATTCGTTGGGCTGGCCGTAGGTGGCGAGCTTGTAAACAGCCTTCTGCTTCATTTTACGCTCCGTGATGCTGGGCTTCTGGAAGAAGGTACGACGACGCAGCTCTTTCAGCACGCCGGTGCGCTCAAACTTCTTTTTAAAGCGCTTCAGAGCGCGGTCAACCGATTCGTTGTCTTTGATTTGAATGATAATCATATCAGGGAATGAGGGAGATTTTCAGGAGGGGAGCCGAGTAAATCGGGCCGCAAAGATAAGTAGAAAAGTTTAAGATTCCGAACACTCTAACTATTTAAGAACGTCATGCTGAGCGGAGTCGATGACTTTATAGGGCATTGCCAACAAAGCGCCTGTCCCAATGAAGCACGAAACTTTTTATCGCTGCAGAACTTGTCCTTGCTTTGATAAGCAATTTCGCACCCGAGGTGTGCAAGGTTATTTCAGCAGTGCCCGGGCAATTACCAGTTTCTGGATTTCGCTGGTGCCTTCGCCGATGGTGCACAACTTGGCATCGCGGTAGTACTTCTCTGCCGGATAGTCCTTGGTGTAGCCGTAGCCGCCAAAAATCTGGACGCCTTCGTTGGCAACACGTACGCTCACTTCGGATGCGTAGAGTTTGGCCATGGCCGATTCCAAGTTCACGTTCAGGCCGCGGTCTTTCATGTCGGCTGCGCGGTACGTGAGTTGGCTAGCCGCCTCGATTTCGGTGGCCATGTCTGCCAGTTTAAAGGCAATCCCCTGAAAACTGCTGATGGGCTGGTTGAACTGGTGACGCTCTTTGCTGTACTGCGTAGCAGCTTCAAAGGCTCCTTGGGCAATGCCCAGGCTCAAAGCCGCGATGCTGATGCGGCCGCCGTCGAGCACCTTCAACGACTGCACAAAGCCATCGCCCACCTTGCCGATAACGTTCTCCTTGGGCACTTTGCAATCTGTGAAAATCAACTCGGTGGTTTCCGAAGCCCGCATGCCGAGCTTGTCCTCTTTGCGGCCGGCTTCAAAGCCCGGCGTTCCGCGCTCGATGATGAAGGCCGTCATGCCGTGCGAGTCGCCAACTTCGCCGGTGCGCACAATGACCACGGCCACGTTGCCGGATTTGCCGTGCGTGATGAAGTTTTTTGCACCGTTAATGATATAATAATCCCCGCTCTCATCGAGCACGGCCGTGGTGCGCATGTTGCCGGCGTCGGAGCCCGTGTTCGGCTCGGTTAAGCCCCAGGCGCCAATCCACTCGCCCGAAGCAAGCTTGGGCAGGTACTTCTGCTTTTGCTCTTCGGAAGCATGCTGCAGGATGTGGCCGGTACATAGTGAGTTGTGTGCCGCCATGCTCAGGCCGATGCTGCCGTCAATTTTGGCTAGTTCGGCAATAGCTGTCACGTACTCCATGTAACCAAAGCCAGAGCCGCCATACTGCTGAGGTACCAGCACGCCCATTAGGCCCAGTTCGCCGAGCTTATGAAATATATCAATGGGGAACTCCTGGCTCTCATCCCATTTCATCATGTTGGGTTTGATGTGCTGGGCGCCAAAATCGCGCACCATTTGCGCAATCATGGTTTGGTTTTCGGTGGCTACGGCTTCCATGTAAAGGGAAATAGTGGTGGGATTTGAGAGAAGTGGAGTGAAGTATGACCTTAACCACTAAATGTGGCTTTTGGCTCCGCGAAAGTACGATTTAAGCCGTTGAAAAAGACACGAGAGCTACCCCGCGTAACAAGCTGTAGTTGAATGGGCACGCCAAAAGCGTTACTTTTGAGGCTTTTTGAAGATAATCTGGCTTGAAAGGGCCATTCTTTTCATTTTTCCTCTTCGCTCCTCTTCCAATTGGCCTTCATGCCGACTTCTTTTCTTCGTCGCCTTGGGCGGCTGTGGCTGCTAGCGTTGCCTGCCATGCTGCTCTTTTCGTCGTGTGCCAGCACGAAGTATTACAACCAGCGGACCCTGTTTAGGCTCACCGATAGCCAAGGCCGACAGTTGGACAGCACCAAATTACGCATCGCGGTGAACCGCTCCGAGCGTAATTATGTCATTCAACCCAATGACTTTTTGGAAGTACGGGTGAACACGAACAAGGGAGAGCGAATCCTTGACCCCAACGGAGAGTTGCAATTTGGCCAGCCTGCTGGTGGCTTACCCAGCCGTGCCGCTGCACCACCTGTCGGCGGGCGGGGTCCCGTACGCAACACGGGCCAAGGAGCAGGTGCAGCATCTGGTGGCTCTGAGTTTTTGGTGCAGGCAGATGGGATTGTGAAACTTCCAATGGTAAATCTGGTGCGGGTGAGCGGTCTGACCCTTCTGGAGGCTGACAGTGTGTTGGCAGGGCTCTATAATGAATTTTATAAGGATGCTTTCGTAACCACTCGGGTAACGAACAACCGAGTAATTGTGTTGGGGGCTACTGGAGGCCAAGTCGTTGCTCTCACAAATGACAATATGAACCTGCTTGAAGTATTGGCATTGGCAGGTGGGGTAGACGGCAACGGTGGCGGTGGTTCTGGTTTGTATCGCAACGGTGGTCGAGCCAATAACATTCGCATTATTCGGGGCGACTTGAAGAACCCTCGCGTTCAACAAATTGATTTATCAACTTTGGACGGCATGCGAAGGGCTAATTTACAGGTGGAGCCGAATGACATTGTTTACGTTGAGCCAATTCGCCGCCCGCTTCTTGACGCCCTAGTTGACATTAGCCCTATAATTAGTTTAACATCCGTCTTACTTACCACTACTTTCTTTATTATCAGCCAAGTAAGAAGGTAATATCCTTTGGAGCAGATATGCTCCTTATCATTTTATTATAGCCTTAACTTGGCGCTATCACCACAATGGCCATAAACGAGAATACCGAATTAGAGGAACTCATCCGTAACGCGACCGGCGGAAGTGCGGCTCCCCCGGAGACTCCTGCCTCTAGCGGGGCCGACACTGAGGATGACTCGGCCAGTTTGGATATATCTACCCTTGTGCTAGTAGCTCGGCGCAGCTTGTTGTGGCTGATTTTGCTGATTGCGCTAGGCCTCACGGCTTCATGGCTGTACCTGCGATACACCAAACCCGTTTATAAGTCGCAGTCACTGCTCAAAATCGACGAGCGTAACGAAGGCAGCGCCTTAGGGCTAGCAGGTCAAATGGCACCTGTTGCGGCTGATAAAGGGCGAGGTAGCAAGCTAGCCGGTGAAGTGGAAGTAATTAAATCCAATATCATTTATCAACGGCTTAAGGATTCTTTAGCTCTTGATGTTAATTACTACGTGCAGGGTACTGTCCTTGAGTCCGAACTGTACGGCACATCGCCTTTCCGGGTATTATATAAGATTACCGACCCAGCCCTTTACAACCGCAAGTTTGATTTGAAATTCATCAATCAACAGCGGTTCACTCTTGAATTTATGGGCCAAGGCAGCTCCATAAGCGGGGAGTATGCATTAGGACAGACCGTCGACTTACCCGGTGTCACTTTGCAAGTATTCGGCACTCCGGCGCTTAAAGGAAATGTGCAAGAAGAAAACTACCACTTCACTATTCTGAGTGATAATGCCGTCAATCAGTACTTAGATAAAAACTTGGCGGTGGAAATAGTCAATCCGGAAGCGAACACTATCCAGATTTCCTTTAACGATTTCAACCCTACCAAGGCACAGGACATTGTTAATAAAATTGACTCTTTGTACCTAGTGGAGAAGGTAACGCGTAAAAATGAAGCGACGCGGAATCAACTCAAATTTCTGGACCAAATCCTCGATGAAAATGGTCAAAACCTGGAGCGAGCAGAAGACCGACTGCAAAGTTTCGTTCAGAAAACGGGCACTTATGATACGAAAGCTGAATTGGAGGCTATTTCTGGCAAAATGGAGAAGCTAGAAGCAGACCGCCTAAAGCTCACCGATAAGATGAGCTTGCTGACCGAAATAGAGCAAATGGCCCGCCAAGACCGCTTGACCCGCGACGAAACCCAAACCGTGGAGCAGAGCATGCCAGCCATCGCAGGCATTGAAGACCCGCAACTACTTCAGCAGCTCAACGAGTTGAATAACCTTCAATGGAACCTGCGACGGATTTCGCGTTCCTATACTGATAAAACTGAAACTGTACAGCGGAACAAGGCCGACATTGAATATGCCCGAACGGCCGTCAGTCGCCTGCTTAAACAGAATCAAAAGCTACTACGTAGCGAGCTTAGCCGGCTCGACCAGCAGCGAAACCGCCTTAACGGCGACCTGCAAAGCCTCCCCGCTAAGGGTACCGAACTGGCCCGTCTCCAGCGCCCTATGGGCCTGTATGATAAGTTTTTTCTGCAGTTAATGGACCGCAAAGTTCAGTTTAATATTGAACAAGCTGGTACGACAGCTGACTTTCAAATTCTTTCGCCGGCTTCGCCTCCTTCTGCGCCTATATCTCCCAATCGACTTATCGTGTATGCCTCAGGGCTTGCAGGGGGGCTGCTACTCGGCCTGGGGTTGATTGCAGTGCGCTACTTTATGCACAATACCGTTACCAATGTGCGGGAGCTAGAGCGTAACACTAAGGCATCAGTATTAGGCATTATACCAACCTACGACAAGGAGAAAATGGAAGTTTCCCGACTCGTGGTAGATAAGAATCCGAAATCGGCTATATCCGAGTCTATTCGCTCCATTCGAACCAACTTGGACTTCATTAGTTCCGCGAAGAAGAAGCGGATGATTTCAGTAACATCAACTATTTCCGGGGAAGGCAAGACGTTCGTTACTGTCAACTTGGGTGGCATTATCGCTCTTTCGGGGCAACGGGTTATTATTCTCGACCTGGACATGCGTAAGCCCAAGGTGAACCTTGCCTTTGGTGCCCAAAACGTGAAGGGAGTAAGCACTATCCTTATCGAGCGGCATAGCATTCAGGAATGCATACAGCCCACCTCCATCGAGTCGATGCAGTTTATTTCGGCGGGCCCGACTCCTCCGAATCCGTCGGAGCTAATTCTCAGCGATAAGTTCGACCTAATGATTCAGGAGTTGTTTCAGACTTACGATGTTATTCTGATTGATACTCCCCCCGTAGGTTTGGTAACGGACGGTATCCTAATAATGCGCAAGGCTGATATTCCGCTATATATTGTGCGGGCAGAGTACTCTCGCAAGGCCTTTATCAAGAACATGAACCGGCTTATGCGCAGCAATAATCTCACGCGCATGTGCACCATTCTCAATGATGCCAGCACACGCGGCTCTGGGTACGGTTACGGGTATGGCTACGGGTACGGATACGGATACGGGGCTTATGGGCAAGGGTATTACGAAGAGCCAGAGGCTCGGCCGCTGACCTTTAGCGAAAAGCTTAAGAAGTTTTTCAACTGATTAGCTAATGGCTTCGCTTCTGCAACGGCTTTTTGGTGGTAAGCCGGCAGCACCGGTGGTTCTACCTACTCTCGCGGGGCTGGAAGCCGATATGCACTCGCACTTATTGCCCGGCCTTGACGATGGAGCCGAGACCTTGGAGCACTCGCTGGACCTTCTGCGGGCCCTTCGCAGCATGGGGTTCCGTAAATTGATAATGACGCCCCACATCATGGGCGACTTTTACAAAAACACCCCCGAAGGAGTGCGGGCAGCCCTACAGGTGCTGCGCGAAGCTGCCGCAACCGCAGGGCTGGGTGACGTGGCACTTGAGTGCGCAGCAGAATATTACCTCGACGAGTTTCTGGGCCGGAAGCTGGCCGATGGCACCGAGATGCTCACTTTTGGCGGCGAAAAGCGCTATCTGCTTTTTGAGACGTCGTACATGAACGAGCCGCTCAATCTGTTCGAAATCATCTTCGAACTCAAAGCACAAGGGTATACCCCAGTGTTGGCGCATCCGGAACGCTACACGTACTTATACGGTCGCTTTGCCGAGATTGAAAAAATGCGCCGCGACTACGGTGTACTCTTACAGGTCAATTTAAATTCGCTCGCTGGTTACTATTCTCCGGCCGCTAAAAAGGTTGCTGAAGAGCTAATAGATAAAGAACTAGTGGATTTCGTAGGCACCGACACCCATCATTTGCGCCACACCGAAACCTTGCTGCACAGGACGCTTCCCCAGCCCTATATGCAGAAGCTGCTGCAACTGCCGCTGCTCAATAAAACGCTTTGAGCCAATTTATTACATGATTTTTGTTACCGGCGGTACTGGCCTGATTGGTTCTTTTTTGTTGCAGGGCCTGCGGGCACGCGGGCTTGCGGTGCGGGCTCTGCACCGGGGAGCAATCCCGGCCGATGCGGCCCCGGGTGTAGAATGGATAGCGGGCGACTTGCTTGATACCGACTTACTCCGGGCTGCCCTCACGCCCGATGTTACGCATGTATTTCACTGCGCAGGCTTGGTTTCCTATGCCCCGCAGGACGAGGATTTGCTTCTGAAAGTGAACGTGCAGGGCACCGCGGCCGTCGTTGATGCCTGCTTAGAGCGGCCGGGAATTCGGCTGGCGCACGTCTCGTCGGTGGCCGCGCTGGGTAGCCATACGGCGGGCAGCAGCGGAGGCCCCAATGACGTGCGTACTGTGACCGAGAAAAATACCTGGGACCTGGGTGCGGCCCATCCGGCTTATGCTACTTCCAAGTACTTGGGGGAGCTTGAGGTATGGCGCGGTGTGGCCGAAGGCTTATCGGCCATCATTGTCAATCCATCGGTAGTGCTGGGGCCGGGCAACTGGCATCGCAGCAGCACCCGACTGCTGCGCTATGCTCACCAGCAGCACCGCTTTTACACCCGTGGACTGGTAAATTTTGTGGACGTGCGCGATGTCGTGGCGTATCTTATTGCTCTCGCCCTCGACCAGCCACAGCTAAGCGGCGAGCGCTACATAGTGAGCGCCGAAGCCGTGCCGCTGGCCGATTTTTTTCGGCAGGCGGCCGCGGCTATGAACCGCCGGGCGCCAAGCGTAGGGGTGCCCGATTGGGCAGCCGAAATTATCTGGCGCCTAGAACACGCCCGGGCAATTATAACCGGCGCCCGGCCCCTAATCACCAAAGACACAGCCCGCGCCGGCCGCCGGCCGGTGGTATATGCGCATGCTAAAGTACAAAGCGCTACGGGTCTCGGATTCCGTCCGTTAGCCGATACTTTGGCGTGGTGCGCAGCCAAATTAGCGGCGAACACGACCATCTCCCCGGCGGTTATCGTATCTTAGCAACAACCGGATTGCACGGTTTTAGCTAAGTTTTGTTATTATTGATAGAGAACTGATAAAGTGGAGTGGAACGGCGTTTGCGTGCGAATTGGTGACCAGAATTAGCTGTCGCATTAGGCCGTCCACAAAACCAGATTAATCCACTTACCTAACTGCGGTTTTATGCGCATGAACGAACATTTTGAAAACCACCGGGCCGTGTTGGATGTCGTGCGTCGTTTTGAGCGCATGGTGGCCCAACAAGAGCCTGTTTTCTTTGATTTGGAGGACTTTGAGAACATCATTGACCACTACGTCACCAATGCAGAATTTGATAAGGCCCTGCAAGCCTGCGAAGCAGCCCTCGGCCAATACCCTTTTTCAACCGAACTCCTCATTGACCGCGCCCAGGTGACTGCCATGCGCGGCGACTACACCGAAGCCGAACGACAGATTGACGAAGTAGCGGCCCTCGACCCGACCAATGCCGATGTGGCTGTGACGCGGGGCATCATCAGCACGCAGCGGGGTGAGTTTGCGCAGGCCGTCGAGTTTTTCCGGGCCGGCCTGGAGCAGGAGCCCGAGCGCGAAGACATTCACTTCAACCTCGGGCTAGCGTTTCAAAGCTGGCAGAAATTCAAAAGCGCGGCCAAGCACTACAAGCAAAGCCTGCGTCTCAACCCCGATAATGAAACCGGCGTCCAGGAATTGCTGCACTGCCTGGATATTACCGGACGGCTGGAGGAGCACGAGGAATTTTTCAAAGGCTTCACTGACGACGACCCGTATTCTGCTACGGCTTGGTATAACCTGGGGCAGTACTGGTATCGGCGTGAGGACTTTAACAAAGCGGCCGAGGCGTTTGACTATGCGGTGGTAATCTGCCCCGATTTCCACGATGCTCACCACTGGCTGGCCGACACCTTTGTGTGCCAGCAGGAGTACAAGAAAGCTATTCAGGAGTTTGAGTTGGCTTACCCGGCGGGCGAGCCAACTGATGAGGCCCTGTGCAACATTGGGGAGTGCTACGAGAAGCTGCGCGAGTGGGAGCCCGCTCGCCGTTACTACCACCAGGCCCTTGAAATTAATCCGGAGATGGACGAGGCTTGGTTTGGGCAGGGTGTGCTGCTACAGGAGCAGGGCCGCTGGTTCGAGGCCATCCATTACTTCCGCAAGGCCACCGAACTCTACGCTGAAAGCGGTGAGTATTGGTCGGCGTTGGGCGCGGCGGAGAACCAAGTGGGGAACGTGGTTAGCGCCCTCGAGTCGTACGAGAAAGCTACTGAGGTGGCCCCTGACGATGTGCAGGGTTGGGTGAACTGGAGTGCTATTCTTTATGAACAGGGTCACTTTTCTGAAGCCGTAGACCTCGTGCGCCACGCTGTGAACCTGCACCCCCACGAGGCGCACTTTCACTACATGCTGTGCGCCTACCAGCTGGCCGACGGCCGCCTGCGTGAAGCCTACGCGACGCTTGAAACTGCACTGACCCTCAATTATGAGCAACACGTGCTGCTGTTTGACTACTTCCCTGCCCTGCGCGAACAGCCTGGCCTAAAGAAGCTGATTGAGCAGTTCCGGAAGTAATTCCGGAGAACTGAGGCACCGTTCCAGCAACCGGGTCTGTTCAGTAATACCACATTCCATTACCTTATAGGTATTGCTTTACTTTTGTAGCCGCCCGCGTCCACGCGGGCGGCTATTTTTTTTGAAGACTTTCTCCCGTTGAGGTGTCTGCGCTCATACCAGCTCCCTCCCTTCCTCACCCCATCCGTACACCCCAAATTTGCAAAACAACGCATGAATTACGACCTCTCTCAACTGCCCGAGCGCACCCCCAAACCCCGCGAGCAAGGCTACACAATGATGATGGACAAGGGCCTGAGCCTGCGCGAAGTAGAAGACTTCTTGGAAGTGGGCGGAGCCTACACCGACGTGGTTAAGCTGGGCTGGGCCACTTCCTACGTGGTGCCCAACCTCAAGCGCAAGCTTGAAATTTACCGGGCTGCCGACATTCCCGTATACTTCGGAGGTACGTTGTTTGAGGCATTTATTATTCGTAACCAGTTCGACGATTATCGCCGCCTGCTGGACACCTACGGCATGGAGTACGCCGAAGTATCCGACGGCAGCATCGACCTCGCTCACGAGCGCAAATGCGAGTACATCCGCGAACTAAGCAAGGCCGTGCGCGTGCTGAGCGAAGTGGGCTCGAAAGACGCCGAGAAAATCATTCCGCCCTACAAATGGATTGCCCAGATGGAAACCGAGCTAGCGGCCGGTGCCATCAAGGTGATTGGCGAAGCCCGGGAGGGCGGCAACGTGGGCTTGTTTCGCAGCACGGGCGAGGTCCGCTCGGGCCTGGTCGAAGAAATCCTGACCAAGATTCCTTCGGAGAAGATTCTGTGGGAGGCCCCGCAGAAAGCGCAGCAGGTGTGGTTCATCAAGCTGCTGGGTGCCAACGTGAACCTGGGCAACATAGCTCCCAACGAAGTAGTAAGCCTCGAAACTATCCGCTTGGGCTTGCGCGGCGACACCTTTTCGCACTTTCTCGACATGGACGCCGTCGACCCCATGTTCCGACCTGCGGCCAAGACGGGCAAGCCCGGCACGTCTATGCCCCGCGGTTAGCCCTTATGTTGGAGCAGCAAGCGCGCTAACAAAAAGGCCGGACTCCTGTGGAGTCCGGCCTTTTTGTTAGCGCGCTTGCTGCTTTATTGCTTCTGCACCTTGAAGCTCTGCACTTTGCCCGAAGGCATGGTCAGCTGCACTATGTATATGCCGGCTCTTAAGCCGTCAAGGCTCTTAAACGACAAGGTAGAAGCAGTGCCATCTAACTGCACTTGTTGAGTTTGAATCACCCGACCTGCCAAGTCGCTCAGGCGCAGCACGGCCACGCCACTGCCTACCACCGAGACCGAGAGGTTATCGGTGAACGGGTTAGGGTAGGCCAGCAAGGCGGCAGCCGTAGCGTGGGTGTTGCTCTCAAAGTTAACCGCTCGCACAGGCAAAATGGCATCTTTGCCGTCCAGGTCCACTTGGTGGAGGCGGTAGTAACGAATACCTGATTTGCTGGCTTCAGCATCGACGAAGCGGTAGGATTGGGCACTTGAAGCGTTGGCATTCAGGCTGGCCACAAAGCCCAGGTTGCGGAATGACTTACCGTCTGTGGACACCTGTACATTAAAGCCCTTGTTGTTTTTCTCCGTCGCAGTCGTCCACGTCAGTACCGCATCAGCACCGAAACGCTTCGCGTCAAAGGCAATCAGGGTTACTGGCAAGGGATTTTTTTTGTCGCCCAGGGTGAGGGTAAAGCGGGTTAAACTTGGCAAATCAAGACGGGTAACCGTGTTATTACCGGCATTGAGCGTACCAAAAACTGGCGTGTACGGAGGACCGTTGTCCCTAGAACGAAACATGGTCAAATTTTCTTCGGGAATTCCATTCAACTCATCTTCTGAATCGAGATAGTGAAAGACTACTGAGAGCGCTGCCCCAGCAAAGCTCGGGTTTTCACTGTCCAATGCATTGTCTACTATGTACTGGCGTTTAACAGGCTTTGCAACAATACCATTGGTGGAAGTTGGGCTTTGAAGCGGGTCTCCAACGATGCGAAAAATAATGAGACTTGGTATAGAATTGAAGTTAGCAGTAACATCCAAGCCAATATTTCCAAAAGGGGCCTTTACACCATTGGAAACCTTTTGGTCGGCACGGAGCACCCCCTTAATGTAAGAGGTCTTCGTTTCCGCATAGCCACTCTCCTGATTGATAATTGCCGACGAACCTAGGTCGATAAGTGACTGCAGAGTGGTATCAAAAACCGGTTCCAATGACCCTGAATTAGGGTCTTCAAAAGCCGACTGTATAATTACTCCTTTTTGAGCGTCAGCTGGTTGAAAAGAAATGGTATTGCCTGGAGCAAGGGTACTGGTCACAGACTTTACGCCTGAGCCTGCAACCACCACGTCTGGCACTCCCAAACGACCAGTGATAATCTGATTAGCTCCTGCTAGCACAATAGTTGAATTTTTGCTAGGATTTCTTACGCCAGGTGCCAAAGTCACGGTGCCCCGGAGGCCACCAGCGTTTTGACGTATATTACCAAAGACCGTAAGGGTGGCTTGTTCAATGGTTACTTCTCCGCGCGAGGAATTGTTCTGGCCTTGTAAAGTAAGATTATTTACTGCGTAGTAAAAGTTCAGATTATCCAAAAGAGGATATACGCGGAACACCCCAATTTCCCTTTCTGGAATGAAAGCATCTGAACTCGCCTGGGGTACACCATTGCTCCAGTTGCCCGGATTTGTCCAGTCGGTACTGCCACTGCCAACGCCAGCCGATGTGGCGGTCTGACCTACATTGGGAGCAGTGCTAATCCACGTCGAACTGCCTCCGGAAGGAGTAACCAGAGGTACCTTAACCCTAAAGAAAGCTTTGTAACCTACGGGAGGAATGTTGTTGCTCGAAGCTGGGTCTGAATACGCCCCTGTTAGGCTGCCGTCCTTCCATTCCCCTCTAAAATAAATTTCGACTGTATATGTGCCCCCACCCAGCACGGCTGGCTGATTGAGTAAATCTATTGTGGTGCTAGCCTGGTGGCTTACATTAGCATCATTGGCAGTAGAGCCTACCAAGTTGAGAAATGTCCGCGAAAATGATGGCAAGCTCGCTGTACTTGTTCCGTTAAGGTAAACCCGATAATAAACTGCATTGGAGGTGATATCAGTGCCTCCGCTGTTTGTTAAAGTTGATGCTGCCGTAAGAACCAAACTACCCTGGCCAGGACCTGCAGTCTGTTCAAACGCTGCTCCACTGCCAAAATCCGCACCCTCAATTTTTGGGCTTCCCAACAATCCATTATATGTCCTAGAAGAAGGGGAGCCGCCAGTTGGTGAGGCACTAACAGTAATATCCGTTGCTTTATATCTCTGTGCTTGAACCGTCTGTGACGTGCTCAAGCCAACAAATAAAGCAAATAGTGGAATAAGGGGACTAAGAAAGCGACGCTGCCGTAACAGCTTTTGAGTAAAGGTTAATGTTCGCATGGAATCAGGAAATTGAATGAAAATTAGAAGAAGGACGCATTTTTCGCGTACCCAATGAGGCGCATATACGCAGAAGGAAATAAAAAGTATGGCTGGACAAAAAAAATTAATTTGATTTATTAAATGGTACAAAACCGCTATCTACCTGCATTTCAGAAGTTACTATAAAGTTCTAACTGTTCTTGTTATTTTGTTGACTATCATTTCCAGTCCCGTCTTAGAGTAGCCACCTATCATGGCAAGGGGCACCATCAATCAGTTACAGGAGTCGACCAGAAGCAGCAGTATCATGATGATAAAAAATTCAATAGATAAATTTACAAAAAGGGTTTTAAGCAGAAGGAATCGAAGTTGTCTTTATTCGTTCAAATGTGCCGCTCACATCCATCATCTCGAGGTAATGTTGCTTGATATTGAGGAGGTGCATGGAGCCAAAAAATTGAACTTATCGGAGTTGCTCCATGCTCTCCATGAGCACTGCACTGGGAAAGTTGTAGATGAAGGCTGCGAAGTAGCGGCGGCTCGACTTGACCTTGCGGGGGAGCAAGGCGTTCATCTCCATGGCCAGCCCGCGACACTGCGACGCCCGAATGCCCCACACTTTGCGGTCTTCGTAGTTGCAGGCATGGGCCATGTTGGTGCCAAGCACCAGCAGCAAGCTGAGCAGGATACTCAGATTGGAAAGGTATTCGCGGCCAGTTTTCACATTAAGGGAATGAAAAAGAATGCTGGTAACCGCTACCGCCAACCAACCCGTAGGTTCCGAACAGCGCCACACACTTCAATAGCAACCGAATAACTGCGGAGGTCTGATAGTGCTGCAAGGCGCGCAACCAGTCACCATCCTAGTAAAACGTCATCTTATAAGGCGTAGAATTTTAGTCTTGCAACGGGCAATGTATTGTTTGATGATGAGGCTATCTAAGCACGACGTCAGCCCGGAACGAGTTCCATCCTGCCGCACTGTTCATAGGTCATGCCAATTTTAAACTAGGGTGTGGCCAGGCGGCTGCGGGCTAACACTAGCAGCTGCGCTATAGCAAGTAATACCGCATATATACAGACAGTTACAATATTTAATTTGAACTAGAAAAGATTTAACAAATATATTACCGCATTCTCAGAAGCAGTAAAAAACCTAAATAAAAACGGTTGAGCTTCCCAAAAATCATACCTAGCCGTGAACTTTGGAAAATCATAGCCTTGGAAGCCCACTAAGTGGCCCCAGAACCCAAGCGAAATCAGGAAGCTACGCCCAGCCGTTGGGCAGAACGCAGGCAATTCGGCCGCAGCCGGTTTTCTTTGTAGTTCACTTACGCCCGGCATGGAACTACTCAAGCATTTTTTCGACATCATCCTGCACCTCGACGTGCACCTCAAACTCCTGGTAAACGAATACGGCAGCCTCACCTACCTTATTCTGTTCCTCATCATCTTCACCGAGACAGGCGTTATCGTGTTTCCCTTCCTGCCCGGCGACTCGCTGCTGTTTGTGGCCGGCACCCTGGCCGCGCAGCCCAACCTGCAAACCGGTGAGCCCCTGCTCAACGTCGTGATACTGATTCCGCTGCTAATGGCGGCGGCCTTTATCGGCGACAACCTCAACTACTTTGTGGGCGACTACCTCGGGCCCCGCGTGTTCCGGGAAAACTATAAATTCCTGAATCGCAAGTATCTTGACCAAACTCAGGCTTTCTATGCCAAGCACGGCGGCAAAACCATCATCATGGCGCGCTTTGTGCCCATCGTGCGCACATTTGCGCCCTTTGTAGCCGGCGTGGGCACCATGACCTACCGCTTCTTTTTAACCTATAGCATTGCGGGCGCGGCGCTGTGGGTGATTTCGCTGACGCTGGCGGGCTACTTCTTTGGCAACATTGCCTGGGTGCAGAAGAACTTCACGCTGGTCATCTACGGCATCATCCTCATCTCGATACTGCCGCCGCTGTGGTCGTATCTGAAAAGTAAGCTGAGCCCTCAGCCTGTTGTCGACGGCCAGTAAAGCCCTTGAAAGGGCGTTCCTGTTGGGTTAACCAACTACCAACACACGCTCGCCAAACCAGGGCTTAGGTCAATCTTTAGCTAAGGGAGGGCTAGCAGACAGCACAGCGTTTAAAATTGTAATATGTTAGCCAGACCGCCCCACCATTTGCTTGGCTGGGGCGGTTTTTTTGTGTTATTTTGGGTCAATTTTCTTCTACCAAATTATTACAGCATGCGTCAGTTTGGGCTTATTGGCCGTACCCTCAGCCACTCGTTTTCGCAGACCTACTTCACCCAGAAGTTCTACTCGCTGCAGCTGGCCGAGCATCAATACGACCTGTTTGAGCTGGCAACCATTGGGGAATTGCCGGGCTTGGTGGCTGCACATCCCAACTTGGTGGGCCTGAACGTGACCGTGCCTTATAAGGAACAAGTGGTGCCTTACTTAGACAAGCTGGCTCCCTCTGCCAGCCGGGTCGGCGCGGTGAATGTGATTGAGTTCAGCGCAGAGGGCCAACTGATAGGCCACAACACCGATTATATTGGCTTTCGGGATTCGCTACGCACGTTTTGCCCGCTACGCGGCGAGGACGCCCGGGCCCTGATACTGGGCAACGGCGGAGCCGCCAAAGCCGTGGAGGTAGCCCTGCATGACCTCAACATTCCCTACTGGAACGTGACGCGCCAACCCTTGGGCCCCGGCCTGACCTATGAGGACGTGACCCCGGAAATACTCGCCGCGCATCCGCTCATCGTCAATACCACGCCGCTCGGCACCTTTCCCCTGACCGACGAATGCCCCTGGTTGCCCTATCAGGCACTCACGGAACGTCATTATCTGTATGACCTAGTGTATAATCCCTCGGAAACGCTGTTTATGCTGAAAGGCAAAGAGGCCGGGGCACAGGTAAAAAATGGATTTGAAATGCTGTGCCTGCAGGCCGAAGCGGCCTGGGATATCTGGAACGCGCAATAGCCCGTTTGGTGGGCGTTTTGCACTGCTAATGGGCTGCGAACCTAATAAAAAAGGCCCGCCCCGTTGTGCAGGGCAGGCCTTGTTCCGGGAAGTCGGTCTTATTTAGCCGCCAGCTTCTTGGCAATTTCGGCCGTGTGCTTGCCTTGGAAGCGGGCGCCTTCGAGCTCATTCTCGCTGGCCCAGCGCTCGCCCTGGCCGCCGGTGACGGTGCTGGCGCCGTAGGGCGTGCCGCCCGTTACGGTTTCGTGGCCCATCTGGCCCTGCCAGGCGTAGGGCAGGCCTACAATCACGAAGCCGTGGTGCAGCAGTTCGGTATGGAAAGCGCGAATGGTGGTTTCCTGGCCGCCATGCTGAGTGGCGGTGCTCACAAATGCGCCGCCTACTTTACCCACCAGGGCACCGCTGGCCCAGAGGGCGCCGGTGCTGTCCATGTAAGCCTGCATCTGGCCGCACAAGTTGCCGTAGCGCGTGGGCGTGCCGAAGATAATGGCATCGTACTCGGTCAGTTCCTGAGGAGTAGCCACGGGCAGGTGCGAAAACGCTTTTTGGGCTTCGGTGGCGCCAATCTGGTCCAGGATGGATTGGGGCAGGGTTTCGGGCACCCGCTTAATCACTACTTCGTTGCCCTCAACCTGGCGGGCACCTTCGGCGACGGCTTCAGCCAGTTTCCAGATGTGACCATAGGTGGAATAAAACAGCACAAGAGTCTTCATAAAAAAGGGGAAAGGGTTGGAAAATAAAAACAGTAAAAAGGAAGCTTTTACATACGAGCCCAGCGAAAAAGATGTGGCCAGGCAATAATCAATGTATGTACACAGGTCATACTCCGTAAAGCCTTAAATGGTTGTCGCCCGCACTGATAATATCTTCGAAGTCCTGTTTTAGCCGGGCAACAATTTTTGGATGCTCAGCATGTTTATAGAGTCCTTGCAACCTTTTGGGGCCGACCGGCATCCAAGAGCAGCAGGCCACCTCCGGGCCGGGCTGTACTCCGCTTCGATTCGCCTTTCCATGCTGCAGAAAATGACCTTCTCTACCACTTCACCTGCCGGCAGGAGCTACCGGCTTTCGGCATGAGCGCCGCAGCTACCTGGTTTGCTTTTGGCGCCGACGACGTGCTGCCCGACCAGACGCCCGTGGCTCCGCGCCTGACGGCCAGCCGCAGCGCGGCCGCCACCGGACCGCCCAGCGAGGCCGAGCTGATTGACGGCTGCCTTCGCGGCCGGCAACTGGCCCAAAAGCTTCTCTACGACAAGTACGCTGGCAAAATGATGGCTGTCTGCCTGCGCTACGCCCAGACCACTTTTGAAGCGGAAGACGTGCTGCAGGAAGGCTTCATTACGGTGTTTCGGACACTGGCCAGCTTCCGCCGGGAGTGCCCACTGGAATTCTGGATTCGTCGTATTATGATTAACGCAGCCCTACGCCAGCACCGCCGCAACGCATCGCTGGTAGCAGTGAGCGACGGGGAGTACCCCCAGAGCCTGGCCAGCGAAGAGTTTACCCTTAGCAATTACAATTTCCAGGAGCTATTGGAGATGGTGCAGGAGCTGGCTCCGCGCTACCGCATGGTCTTCAACCTTTATGCTATCGAAGGCTACAACCACAAAGAAATCGGAGAATTATTAGGTATCACTGAGGGCACGAGCAAATCACAATATTCCCGGGCCCGGGTCATCTTACAAACTAAACTGGAACGCCTCGGCACTCCAACCCGCCATGTCAGCTAATCCTATCGAGGAAAATTCTACGCCTAAACCCACCGGCAGCCTAGAGGACCTATTTCGCCACCACCTGGGCGAAGAGGCCGCCGTGCCGCCGCGTCCCATGCTCTGGGACCAGATTGATAATACCCTGCTGGTTCGCCAAAACGAAACCTACCGCCGCCGCCTTGCGGCCACGCGGTGGGTAGCAGCCGCCAGCCTGCTGCTGGCCACCCTGGCCGGCACCGGCTGGTGGGCCCACCGAGCCGCCGATATGGCTGGCTCGCAAGTAGCTACTGCTACGCGCGCGACTGGCACGGACACCGGCACTTCGGCTCAGCGCGGCCACCAGGCAAACAACTCAAGCGGCGCAGAGAATGCGGCGGACGCGCCGGTCGCTGCCTCGCCCAATGCCTCTCTGAATAGTACCGCAGCAATGCGACGCAACGCTGCGGCCGGCTCGTCCGCGGCATCGGCGGCGGTAGCTGCCAACCCGGCAAGCCGTAATCCGGGGTTTGGCCCCGCATCGGCGGGCAAAGAATTAGCCAACCGCCGCGCGACCAGCAACTCGGCCAGCGGCCTGGGCATGGGCGGCACCAGCACCACTGGCGTTGCAGGCCCAGAGTCCAGCACTTCTATCAAGCAAGCACTGGCCGCACGCCCGACACAAATTGCTGCCACAGACAACGCCGGCCTGAACAGCGCAGCCGCTGCTGAGAAGGCATTGTTTGCAGCAACTCCCGTAACTACCGGAGCAGCCGTTGCCAGCGGCACGGCCACGACTGGAGCCGCAGCTGCTACGCCTGGCACGGCATCGCTTGCGCAATCAGCTTCTGCAACGGCCCCTGAACAGGTTAGCCTACTTGCTACGCACTCCGCTGCTCTGGGGACACCCGAAGCCGCGGCGCTCCCCAATGGCCTCGCCTTTTTATCTGTCGCCGAGTCCGAGCCGGTGCTCGCTGCCCAGCAATGGCACTACGGCGGCAGCTACACCGTGGGGGCCTTCAATCCTAACATCAACTTCTCCCGCACCGGCATCGAGCCCCAGTCCGACTACAACCCCGCCCTGGGCGCCGACTCTCCGGCCCTAACCGAAGCCGCAGCGGCTCAGTACCGCGAAAACCTGCGCCCCGGCCTCAGCCAGCGCCTTGCCCTGGTGGCAAAGCGCCACTTGGCCGGCCACTGGTCGTTGAGCACGGGTGCCGAATTCACCCAGGCCACTGCCAAATCGGCCTCGTCGTCGGCTTTTGTTGGCGAACAGCTGCTCGACTTAGGCCAGCTCACCAATGGTGCGATGCGCACCACTGATTTCCGCTACCGCACGGCCGGTATTCCCGTGGAGCTAAGCTACAGCAACCCTGCCAAGCGTGGCTGGAGCCTCTACGGCCGCATTGGCGGCGTGGTGAGCGCCCTGCTCGGCGTGCGCAGTGAGGTAGACGGCTTGCCCGAAGCTACCCGCACCTATTCCGTAGCCTCGGCCGGCACGCCCTACCGCCGGCTGCTGGGCAGCGTGCGTGGCGGAGCAGGCGCGCAATACCGCACCGGCGACTGGGGCTTCACGCTGGGGCCAGTAGCCGAGCTTGGCATCGTGCCTTTGAATGCCTATCCGGCCCAGGGCTTCATGGCTCAGAGCCGCCCCTATAGCTTCGGCGTGGAGGCTGGCGTGGAGTTCGGCCGGTAGCCTGTAGTTTCGAACGACAAACTCCCCTCTTCAGCTGAGGAGGGGATGTTCGAGCTAACGGCTTGGACGGGGGTGGTTATTCTGATGGCCCATTTCACTTCCGACGAAACCCAAAAAGCTGGTTTGTGGTTAAGTTAGGCTGACCTTTTCGGCCTAACTTTCCCGTTGCATGGAGTACCAACTTACCTCTGAATTTAAGCCGACCGGCGACCAGCCCACGGCCATTGCCAAGCTCGTGGAGGGCGTAAACAACGGCGAGCATGCCCAGGTGCTGCTCGGGGCCACCGGCACGGGCAAAACCTTCACCATGGCCAACGTCATTGCTGAAACCGGCAAGCCGGCCCTGGTGCTTTGCCACAACAAAACCCTGGCCGCGCAGCTGTACGGCGAATTCAAGGCATTTTTCCCGAATAATGCTGTCGAGTACTACATCAGCTACTACGACTACTACCAGCCAGAGGCGTACATCGCCAGTACCGACGTTTTCATCGAGAAGGACCTGGCCATCAACCAGGAAATCGAGAAACTGCGGCTGCACACCACCTCTACCCTACTCAGCGGACGCCGCGACGTCGTTGTGATTGCCTCGGTATCGTGCATCTACGGCATCGGCAACCCCGAGGAATTTGCCAAAAACGTCATTTTCCTGAAGCCGGGCATGCGCTTCACGCGCAACAACCTGCTTTATCAGTTTGTGCAGATTCTGTACTCGCGCACCGAGGTGGAGTTTACCCGCGGCACCTTCCGGGTGAAGGGCGACACGGTGGACGTGTTTCCGGCGTATGCCGACCATGCCTTCCGCATCTACTTTTTTGGCGATGAGATTGAGTCTGTGCACAAGATTGACCCGGTGAGCGGCAAGAAGCTCAGCGACGAAGCCAACGGGGTGGCCCTCTACCCTGCCAACCTGTTCGTGACCGGTAAGGAAACCCTGAACTCGGCTATCAAACAGATTCAAGACGACATGGTGCTCCAGCATGCCTACTTTGAAAAAGAGGGGCGCGACTCCGAAGCCAAGCGCATCATGGAGCGCACGGAGTTCGACCTGGAAATGATTCGGGAGTTGGGCTATTGCTCGGGCATCGAGAACTATTCGCGCTATTTTGATGGGCGCACGCCCGGCTCCCGCCCCTTCTGCCTGCTCGATTATTTCCCCGACGACTACCTGCTGGTGGTGGACGAAAGCCACGCCACTATGCCCCAAATCCGGGCCATGTGGGGCGGCGACCGCAGCCGTAAGACTGCGCTGATTGAGTACGGCTTCCGCCTGCCCTCGGCCCTGGACAACCGGCCGCTGACCTTCAACGAGTTCGAGAGCATGTACCGGCAGGCCGTGTTTGTGTCGGCTACGCCGTCGGACTACGAGCTGGAGCAAAGCGGTGGCATCATTGTGGAACAGATTATCCGTCCCACTGGCCTGCTCGACCCCGAAATTGACATTCGCCCCAGCATCAACCAGATTGACGACCTACTGGACGAAGTGGACGAGCGAATTAAGCAAGGCGACCGCGTGCTGGTGACCACCCTCACCAAGCGCATGGCCGAGGAGCTGAGCAAGTACATGGACCGCTTGGGTATTAAGGTTGAATACGTACACTCCGATGTGAAAACGCTGGACCGCGTGGAAATCCTGCGCAAGCTGCGCCTGGGCGAAATTGACGTGCTCATTGGTGTAAACCTGTTGCGCGAAGGCCTCGACTTGCCCGAGGTAAGCTTGGTGGCCATTCTGGACGCCGACAAGGAAGGCTTCCTACGCGACCAGCGCAGCCTGATTCAGACTATGGGTCGGGCCGCCCGAAACGACAAAGGCAAGGTGATTATGTACGCCGACCGCATCACGGGCTCCATGCAGCGCGCTATTGATGAGACGAACCGGCGCCGCGCCACCCAATTGGCCTACAACGAGAAACACGGCATCACACCGCGCACGGTGCGCAAGAGCCACGCCGAAATCCTGGGCCAGACGGCCCTTTCCGACTACCGCATCGTCGAGACCCAAGGCTACGCTGGCCCCGACAGCGATGGCGGCACTGCTCTCGCTCTGGCCGCCGAGCCCGTGGTGGCCATGATGACCCGCCCGGAGCTGGAAAAACTAATCAAAACCACCGAAAAGCAGATGGAAGCCGCCGCCAAGGAGCTGGATTTCCTGCAGGCAGCCAAATTGCGCGACGAGTTGGCCGCGCTGAAAACCATGCTTAAGGGCAAGCGCGAGTAGCCGTTTGGCATAATATTAGAAAAAGGGTTAATGACGCAATTCCGCTGCGTCAATAATCCTTTTTCTGTATTCACTATGAAACACTGGCTACTTATTACAGGTCTGCTGATGGGCCGGATGGCTGCAGCTCAGACGGTGCCCGTGCCCGTACCGATGCCTCTTCCTGAAACCGGCTTGCAGTCGACGGTAAACACCACAACGCTTAAGAATACGCCGGGGGTGCGCTATCAATACCAATTGGTATACCCTGATACCTACTGTGTTTGGCTTGCGCCCGCGTGGCGCGGGCAAACTAAGCTGGAGCCTAAACGCTACATGTTCAATACCAATTACCGAGGAGAACTGGAAGGCATGCTAATGCAGACTATCAACGAGCTATCCGCCGACGGGTGGGAATTTGTTAAAATCCGCACGGAATCGAGAACGACCGGAGCAACGCAAAAAGTCGAGAAAGATTCACAATCAACCGACGCCAACAACCCTGTTTACAAGGCCACCACGTCTTTTCATACCTCCTCCGAGACGCGCTACCTTTTCCGCAAAGCCCTAATAAATTAGTGCGTGTCAGGCAACCCCAATGCGGGTGTCTGCATCAATGAACATGCACCTTTATTCTGCTTTTGCTATGAAAAACTTTTTCCTAACTGCGGCAGTGGCCGCTGTTTCGCTCACCTCTTGCATGGCGCAGGACAAAGTGAAGCAACCGCGCCAGCTCAGTGGCTTTGAGGTCGTCAGTTCCAGCGGCGGCATCGACGTAGTGCTTCGCCAGGGCTCCAACACATCGGTGGTTGTGGAAGCCTCGCCCGAAGCCCAAAAACACCTGGTCGCCAAAGTGGAAGGCAAAACGCTGAGAATCGGCTGGGAATCTAATTACTCCTGGCGAAACCTTCTAACCAGCGGTCGCAAGGCGAACGTTTACATTACCCTGCCGCGGCTTACGGGCCTGTCCGTAAGTGGTGGGGCAGATGCTAAGGGCGAGTCAACTTTTAGCGCTGACGACTTCCGGATTGATGCCAGCGGCGGCAGCGATGTAAAGCTTAGCATCAGTGCCAAAACCCTCTCCGTGCAGGCCTCAGGCGGCAGCGACGTCAGCCTCTCCGGTCGCGCCGAGCGCCAGAAAGCAGACGTCAGCGGCGGCTCCGACTACAACGGCTTCGATTTGCAAAGCACCACTGCTACCGTCAGCGCCAGCGGTGGCTCCGATGTCAAGGTATCTGTCAATGGCGAAATTTCCTCGGATGCATCCGGTGGCAGTGATGTGCGCTACAAAGGCAGCGCCCGAATAGCCAGTTCCAACAGTAGCGGCGGCGGCAGCGTACGCCGGGTGCAGTAGCGTTCGTTGTGCGCTTTGGTCAATTCAACTCGCCTGTCATGCTGAGGCACGAAGCAACTTATCACTGCTAAAGGATTTGTTCTGCGGGGACAGGATGCTTCGTGCCTCAGCATGACAGGCGAGTCTAAGGCTGCTTATAGAGCACGCCGCCTTTCATCACGAGCTGTACCTGGCGCACAGCACGCACGTCCTGCGTGGGGTCGCCAGTCACGGCTACCAGGTCGGCCAGGAGGCCAGGGCGGATGCGGCCGCGGTCGGCCAGATGGAAAACCTGGGCGTTGCCGCTGGTGGCCTGCCGCAGCACCTGCAGCGGGCTGAGGCCGTGGTCCTGCACGAGCTGTTCCATTTCGCGGGCATTGTCGCCGTGAGCAAACACGCCTACGTCGCCGCCCATCACCAGCGTCACGCCGGCTTTTAGAGCGACCTGGACGCTTTGGGTCTTTTGCTGAATGCGCGGTGGCGCGGGGTCCTGGCCCTTTTTCCAGCCGCGGTACTGGGCAATGGCGTCGCCGGCAGCCACGGTGGGGCACAAGGCCACGCCGCGCTGCTTCATCAGCTTGAATATCTCGGGCGTGCCGTCGTCGCCGTGCTCAATGGTTTCGACCCCGGCCAGCGTGGCGCGCCGCATGCCCTCGGGCGTGCTGGCATGGGCCACTACCCCCCGACCGGAAGCCCGCGCCGTTTGCACAATCAGCGTTAGCTCTTCCTGTGAGAACGTGGGGGCGGCCGTGCCGTTCAGGCCCCAGCGATAATCGGCGTAGACTTTGATGATGTCGGCGCCCTTGCCGATTTGCTCCCGCACGGCCCGAATAATGCCGTCCACGCCATCGGCCTCCTGGGCACCCTGGGGCACGTCGATATCGTTGGCAAGCTTGGGGCCGTAGCTGCCGGTGGCCACCAATGCCCGGGTGGCTACCAGCAGCCGGGGGCCGGGAATAATGCCTTTATCAATGGCTTGCTTCAGGCCCACATCGGTGTAGCCTGCGCCCTCTGTGCCTAGGTCGCGGGCGGTGGTGAAACCCGCCAGCAGCGTGCGTTGGGCATGCACCGTGGCCCGCGCTACGCGCAGCGCTTGAGACTCGAGCAGCACCTGGTCGTTCCAGGGCGTTTCGTTGTACGGGTGCAATAGCAGGTGCGAATGGCCTTCAATCAGGCCCGGCATGAGGGTGAGGCCCGGCAGCTCCAGGGTTCGGGCCCCGGCGGGTGGGGTGACTTTGGCCGCTGGCCCTGCCGCCGTGATTTTGTCATTCTCGACTACTACAACCCAGCCCGTGTGCAGGTCCTGACCGTCGAACACGGCAGCGGGACGGAGCAGGGTGACCGGCGTGGCCGTGGGCTGGGCGTGTAGCACACCCACGCAAAAAAACAGGAGCACGCTCACCGCAAAAAGATTAAATAACCCTCGCTCCTGCCGCATTAAGGTCGAGGCGGACCAGCAAATAGTTGACATAAGCACCTGAGGTGAATGAAATTCAAACATCAGAACGAAGCTACTGGACTTGTTACTGATTTAAGACTCAGCAGAGGAAACCTGTCACGTGTGCGGAGCTAACTGAAGGTCAGCGGAGCCAAGCATCTCGCTCGCATCATTATTAAACGTCTGTCATGCTGAGCCTGCGAAGCATCTTCTCGCCGTAGAACAAATCGTTGGACGTGAGAATATGCTTCGCAGGCTCAGATGACAACCGATAGAGTTACTATCCTATGCGAAATGCCTGGCTTCGCTGACCCGCGGTTTGCTCCGTTTTGCATGACGGACGATTTAAAGCGCGCAACACCATATGCCCGCGTCTTAAAAGCCATAGGGTATCACTAATATTGGGCCCTCCCGGATGTTTAGTCGGCCACTCTTTGTGGCGCTCCGAAGTGCCCCCAGCCTCATGCCCAACACCACCATTCGTTCCATCGAGATTTTCAAGCTTTTTCTGCCGCTGAAAGAACCCTTTGTCATCTCCCTGGGTCCCATCAACGAGGTGCAGAATGTGGTGATTCGGATTAGGACAGCCGATGGCTGCACCGGCTACGGCGAGTGCAGCCCCTACCTCACCATCAACGGTGAAAGCATTGACACTTGCTATGTGGTGGCCCAGTACCTCGCCCCGGCACTGCTCGGCCACAACGCCCTGGACATTGCCGGCGCGGTGGCCACCATGAACCGCATTATCTACGCCAACAACAGCATCAAAAGCGCTTTCGACATCGCCCTGCACGACGTGGCCGCGCAGCAGGCGGGCTTGCCGCTGTACGCTTTTCTGGGCGGGCAACGCACCAAGGTGCTCACCACCGACATGACCGTAAGCCTAGGCCCCGTGGAGAAAATGCAGGCCGACGCCATCCGGTTTCAGCAGCTAGGGTTTCCAGCCATTAAAGTAAAGCTGGGCGAAACCCTGGCAGCCGACGTGGCGCGCATCCGGGCTATCCGCGAAGGCATCGGACCTACCCACCCGCTGCGCATCGATGCCAATCAGGGCTGGTACACCGCCGATGCGGCCATTGCAGTATTGCACGCCCTGGCCCCTTATAACATCGACCACTGCGAAGAGCCCATTGCCCGCCATTTGTTCATGGACCTGGCGCGGGTTTCGGCTGCCTCACCCATTCCCATTATGGCTGATGAAACCTGCGGCGATGAGCACGACGCCGCCCGCCTGATTCAACTCGGCGCGTGCCCGCAGTTCAACATCAAGCTGGGCAAGTCGGGCGGCCTGCACCGGGCCCGCAAGATTGTGGACCTGGGCGCCGCGGCAGGCATGGTGCTGCAGGTGGGCGGCTTCATGGAATCGCGCCTGGGCATGACCGCCGCGGCGCACCTGGCCCTGAGCAGCAGTGCCATTCACCACTGCGATTTTGACACACCCTTGATGTACACGGAAGACCCCGTGACGGGCGGCATTCGCTACTTAGCCAAAGGCGTAGTTGAAGTTCCGGATACCCCAGGCCTGGGCGCCGTCATTGACGAGGCGTACTTACGCTACGCCGAGAAACGAGTGATTGAGTGAGTTGAAATAAACCGAGGGCTACAACTGCTAGGAGTAAAAGCAAATTAGGCAGCGCCCATAACGCAAAAAAGACAGCCGGGAATGTCCCGGCTGCCTTTTTAAGCAATGCGCTTAATGGTTACTGAAGCTACCGCATGATGGTGATGCGCTTGTTCTCCACTTTGCCGTTGGTAATCATACGGCAGAAGTACACGCCATCTGCAATGTTCTCGCTCGAAAGCGTGACATAGTACTCACGGCCGCCTTCTACTTCAGCGTTGTAAAGCGTGGCGACCAATGCACCTACTTGGTTGTAGAGGTACACCTGAGCCTTGCCGCCCTTCTGCGAGCGGAAGTGGATGGTGCCCTGCTTTGCCAGGGGGTTCGGGTATACTTCGAGGAGGTTGCTATCATCAGAGTTTACAGTAGCCTCATCACGAGCAACGGCGTTAGCAGTGTTGCCTTTGTTTGGTGTATGAATCACGATCGAGCCGCCGCCCAGCTCGGTGCTGGGTTGCGCGTCGTCGGCGCTGCCCTCGACGCTGCCCATGTTGTTGTCGTACACTGTGTTACCGCTGGCCTTGTTCCAGATTTTTATCCGGAATTTATCCAAGCCGCCACCGCCGGTAACCTGCCCGTCCAGGGCCGTCAGAAGGAAGCCATAGGCGCCGGACCCGTTGATCGTGCCTTCGCCTTTGTACTGAGCCTTGGCGCCAGAAATGACAAGCCACTCATAAGAGGTGCTGCTGAAGTTCATGCCCACGGCCTTGAACTCGAAGTTGGTATTGCCCGTGGGCACAGTGGCGCCTTTCTGGTACTTGGACACAAAGCCGAAGCTGGCCTTGCCCGTCGCGCTGGGGTTGGCCACGTAGGCCCCGGGCAGAGAGGTAATCCAGCCGCCGCCCGTGACAAAGCCGCCAGCGGGGTCGTACACGACGACGTACTGGTAGACAAAGGCGAGGCTCGTCTGCCCGCAGGCATCGGTCGCCGTAACGGTGACGGTGTACACGCCGGCCGCAGCGTAGGTGTGGTCGGTATAGAAGATGGTGGCCGGGTTGGCTACCTGCTGTTCCGGCGTGCCGTCGCCCCATTTGATGATGGCCTTGGTCACGTTGTTGTCCACGTAGTTCACGGCCAGGGTGATGGACGTACCCAAGCGGGTGGGATCTATCGGGGCCGTAACGGAAGTAATGACGGGCGCGGCGTTGGTCACCTTCACCGTCTGGCTCACTTGCTCGGCGGCGTTGCCGTTGGCGTCCGTTACGTTCCAGGCGATGGTGGTCGTGCCCACGGGGTAGGCCGCGCTCAGGGCCAGCCCGTCGCTGCGCACGCCGACGGGCGTGCCCACCGTGCAGTTGTCCGTGGCCGTGGCCGACACCGTTACCGCGGCCGAGCACTTAGCCGCGTCCACGTTTACTTCCTTGTTGCCGTTGGCAACAATCACCGGATTAATGTTGTCGGTCACCTTCACCGTCTGGCTCACTTGCTCGGCGGCGTTGCCGTTGGCGTCCGTTACGTTCCAGGCGATGGTGGTCGTGCCCACGGGGTAGGCCGCGCTCAGGGCCAGCCCGTCGCTGCGCACGCCGACGGGCGTGCCCACCGTGCAGTTGTCCGTGGCCGTGGCCGACACCGTTACCGCGGCCGAGCACTTAGCCGCGTCCACGTTTACTTCCTTGTTGCCGTTGGCAACAATCACCGGATTAATGTTGTCGGTCACCTTCACCGTCTGGCTCACTTGCTCGGCGGCGTTGCCGTTGGCGTCCGTTACGTTCCAGGCGATGGTGGTCGTGCCCACGGGGTAGGCCGCGCTCAGGGCCAGCCCGTCGCTGCGCACGCCGACGGGCATGCCCACCGTGCAGTTGTCCGTGGCCGTGGTGTTGCCCAGGATAACACCGGTGGCGGTGCAGCCCGTGTTCGTGGTCGTCGTTACGTTGGCAGCAGCCGTAATCACCGGCTTGACGTTGTCGGTCACCTTCACCGTGAAAGTCTTGGTATCAACGCCACAAGAATTGGTAGCTTTTACCGTTACAGTAGTGGTGCCAACCGGGAATGCGTAGGAAGCAGGGTTTATATCATCAGCACCAACGCTGTATACAATAGTTGGGGTTGGAAAGCCAGTGGCTGTAGCTGCGAAGTTTAAGGGCGAAGCGACGCATTGACCGGTGGCGGTGTTAACAGCTATGTTGTTAGGCACCGTCACCACGGGAAGAGTATTTATCGTCACGCTCACGGCCGCCGAGCGGGCGCTCTCGCAGCCGTTGGTCGTGGTCGTGGCGAAGTACGAGCCCGTGCTCAAGGCCGTGGAAGCCGCCAGGGCCGCGCCGCCCGTGGCGGCCGCGTACCAGCTGTAGCCCGTGGGCAGGTTGGCCACCGTGGCCGCGCCGCAGAAGGCCTGCGCCGCGATGCCCGTCGGCGCCGTCGTGGGGGTCACCGTCACGCTCACGGCCGCCGAGCGGGCGCTCTCGCAGCCGTTGGTCGTGGTCGTGGCGAAGTACGAGCCCGTGCTCAAGGCCGTGGAAGCCGCCAGGGCCGCGCCGCCCGTGGCGGCCGCGTACCAGCTGTAGCCCGTGGGCAGGTTGGCCACCGTGGCCGCGCCGCAGAAGGCCTGCGCCGCGATGCCCGTCGGCGCCGTCGTGGGGGTCACCGTCACGCTCACGGCCGCCGAGCGGGCGCTCTCGCAGCCGTTGGTCGTGGTCGTGGCGAAGTACGAGCCCGTGCTCAAGGCCGTGGAAGCCGCCAGGGCCGCGCCGCCCGTGGCGGCCGCGTACCAGCTGTAGCCCGTGGGCAGGTTGGCCACCGTGGCCGCGCCGCAGAAGGCCTGCGCCGCGATGCCCGTCGGCGCCACGGGTGTGGGGGTCACCGTTACCGAAGGCTGATTCCCTGAAATGCCCACGATAGTTCTAGGCTCTCCTGTACTACTCGTGTAAGCTTTTACCTCCCATGTCTTAATAACGGAAACAGAGCCAGTTATATTTACTCCAGCATTTATACTTACGGAGATAGAATTGTAAGTGGTTCCATTGACTATTCCGTTACCGCTAGTAGAAATCACAACGGGATTGCTATTGGCCGCACTAGTTATGACCCAATTTTGAGGCGGCGTGACAGAACCTATACTATAATCTGGCAAATTAATGCTCACATGTTTTATCGGGGTATTGCTAGGAACAGCGCTGTTGCTTCCATTACCAGTAGAAGTATTGGTTACAACAAGGGTGTAGTTAGTTGCTACACCCGAACAAACCTGTTGGGTGTTCAAACTAGCTGTAAAAGAATTACCATCAGTAAACGTGGTATGCGCTGTCAAGCCAGAGCTTTGGCCTGTTGCTACTAATTTAAATACCTCGCCTAAGTGAATAGGCTGAATCACGTACTGATTATTATAAATATGTCCGTTGACATCAGCAATGGCATACAAAGTCGTATTACCATGCGATACAGTAGAATGGTCAATATCTAAATTAACTTGTTCGCCTACTCTCCAACCCTCTCCTTTGATAACAACTATTTCACCGGGTAGGTAGTCATCTTTGTCCGTATAGACAGTAGCAGTCTGGGCCATTACGCCTGCCGAGGCGAACAAACTCAGCAGCAGGAACAGCAAGAACCCGTAGGCCTTGACGTATCTCCCGCTTGGTGTGGGGGGTAGGTTTTTATTCATAAAAGTGGTGGGAAAGGGTAAAAGTGGGGGTTTAGTTATTGATTAAGTTCAAGACGAGGAGAAGCTATTATAAAGCAAGCAAAAGAGATTTAAGACGTACACACATTTATAGAAGCTTGAATAAGGTTACAAATTTACACTGGACGTTTCCAATAAAAAAAGTAATTTTGAGAAAATGTTAAGGGTTTTTTACAAAAATTTCTTGAATTAAGGTGAGTGTTCAGCTTAAAAAGGACTGACTGTGCCTTTTCAGCACGCAACTGTCATTTTTCTGTGACCAACTTAGAAAATAATCCCACAATGCTTTTATATGCTTTCGTTTTTGAATAATTAATTATTTAAAAAATATTCGAACTACATCTTTAGTCAATCACCTAAACGATAGATATTTAATATAAAACTGCAATAGGTGCACTTAACCTAAACATTAAACTCGCACTTATTAAAGTGATGGGCATTTAGCTCGGTTGCTGATTGTGCGGCTTACAGTAGACTCCCCAAATACCCACGCCCACATTTTGCCATCCGAATGCCATTTAAAACCTATAGGCCCTCACCCATAGCGGAAATGTTCAATTTCATGGAATTCTGTTAAATACAGAAGTAGCAGTTGTGCAATACAACTCCGGATGTAGAGGATGCAGCCCCATCTGCTCAGTGGCTGGGTGGTCACTTACCGGAATCTGGCGCTTGCTCACATGGAATGCACGTTTGGCGACCTTTTCCAGGCTGGAATCTTTCTTACCTGTGAAGTGCTCCGAACAGAGGCCGGGATTAACAAGCCTTCTTACTCCACCGGCAGCTCGGCGGGCGCCGCCGCCACCACCCGGCTCACCGACGCCATCAGCTGTACTACCAGCAACGTGCGCTCGGCACTGGCCTGATGGGCGCCCGGAACTTTTCCAGCACGGCTACTACGTTGGTCACGCCCGCTACCCCCAGGGCCGCCAGGTTGGGCTTAATGTGGAGGGTGAGCTCGGCCACTTTGCCCCACTGGCCGGCCGCGGCCGCTTCCTGCAGCTGCACTAGGCTGGTGGGCGAGTTGGTGAGGAAGGAACGAATGATTTTCGTGACGAAGGCCTCGCGGCCGTGGGCCATGGCCCGGAGCTTGGTCAGGTCGTAGGGCGCGGCGGTGCGCGGCAGCACGCGCAGGGCGTCGAGCTTGTGGTAGAGCTCCTCCTCTTCGAAGGGCTTGGCCAGGCAATCGTTCATGCCCGCGGACCGGTAGCGCTCGTTGTCTTCGCGGAAGGCGTTAGCCGTGAGGGCCAGGATGGGCACTTGCGCCCGCACGGGGTCGGGCAGCTGGCGCACGGCGCGGGTTACCTCCACCCCGCTCATGAGGGGCATCTGGATGTCCACCAGCACCACATCGCACACGTTATCGGCGAGCAGGCGCAGGCCTTCTTCGCCGTCCACGGCTTCTTCCAGAATCACGCCCCATTCTTCCAGCATGAAGCAGGCCACTTCGCGGTTGATTTCGTTGTCTTCCACTAGCAGCACCCGCCGGCTGGTCAGGGCTCCCGTAACGAAAGTGCCTACGACATTGGGCGCCACCACGGGCGCTTCGGCTTTTGGCAAGGTCAGGGTGAAGGCGCAGGTGCTGCCCTGGCCGGGCGTGCTGCGCAACGACAGGTTGCCGCCCAGCTGCGCCACCAGCGCCCGGCTGATGCTCAGGCCCAGCCCGGTGCCCCCAAACTGGCGGGTGGTGTCGGCATAGGCCTGGGTGAAGTTCAGCCCTTTTTTGGCAGGGCTGGCCCAATGGTGCATTATCCTGTGCCAAAGGCATAGTTTGTTAGCTGAAGCTCAAACGTTGGCCTATAAAACCATTGCTTTTTTCAGCGGGGCGCTGTTTCCATGAGCCTTTGTTTATTCATCAAAATTTCTTAAATTTAATTGAATTAGTTATAAGTACTTGTGCTGTGGTCTTTGCCTATTTCGGGCATAGCTAGGGCTGCAGGACAGGTACCTCGGATTTCTGAACCAAACTTTCCAACCATGAAATATCTGTGCTTTTTCTGGTTATTACTGGGGCTGATTGGGGTAGCCCATGGCCAGAAGCGCCAAGTGAGGACCTCCGAAGAAGCCGCCGTGCGCGCCACCGTAGATGCCTGCATCCGGAGCTGGAACAAGCACGACTACAGCGACCTGTCCACTTATACCACGCCCGACGTGGATTGGGTGACCAACGTGGGCATGTGGTGGCAAGGCCGGGAAGCCGTACGCCACGCCTTGCAAACCTATCACGAGGGCATGTTTCAAAACACTTCGCTGCGAAGTGAAGAAATGAGAGTACGGTTTATGACCCCAAGTGTGGCCGTGGTGCACCAGCAGGTGTACATCGGCCGCTACTTCCCTCCCCATGGCGTAGACCACGAGTACAACCGCCAGGGCGACAACCAGGCCATGATTACTTATACGCTGGTAAAGCAGCAGGACAAATGGCTGATTTCGACGGCGCATGTATCGGACATCAACCACGCCGCCGCGGCTTACAACCCCGTGAAGCAATAGCGACCTACCAGCGTCGGAAGGGCTACTACTGAGAGTACTGGCGTGATTTTCAGGCATTAATCATGGCTTGCCGACTTACCCCTGCCCACTTTGCCTTTTGGCTGCTTGGCTGGCTGCTTCCTCTGGGGGCGCTGGCGCAAACCGGCGGCACGGTGCGGGGCACTTTGCTCGATGCGGCCAGCAGCCAGCCCGTTCCCTTTGCCGGGGTAGTGTTGTTGCGCAGCGCCGACTCGACCCTGGTAACTGCAGTGCAGACGGCCGAAAACGGCGCATTTGTAATTGGCAAAGTCCCCTTTGGCAGCTACCTGGTTCGCGGCACGGCGCTGGGCTACCGCACCGTGCGCCGCCCGGTACGCCTCTCGGCCGAGCTGCCCGAGGTGACGCTGGGCACCTTGCGGCTGGCGGCCACGGCCACGCAGCTGGGCTCCGTAACGGTGCAGGGCGAGCGTGCTGTGGTGCAGGATGGGCTCGACAAAAGAGTAGTCAACGTAGCCAAGGACCTAACGAGCGTGGGCGGCACGGCCCTGAACGTGCTGCAGAACGTGCCCTCCGTGGCCGTGGACCAGAACGGCACCGTGAGCCTGCGCGGCACGCCCAACGTCACCATCTACATCGATGGCAAGCCCACGGGCGCGGCCGGGGGCGGGCGCTCGGTGAACCTGGAGCAGATTCCGGCCAGCCAGATTGAAACCGTGGAAGTCATGACCAACCCCTCGGCCCGCTACGATGCCGAGGGCGGGGGCGGCATCATCAACATCGTACTAAAGAAGCAGAAGAAAGACGGCTTCAACGGGCAAGGCACGGGCACCGCCGGCACCGGCGACAAGTACAACACCTCGCTAAGCCTGAACCGGCGGCAGGGCAAGGCTAACTACTTCGGCGGCTACGATTTCCGGCAGGACCACTTCACGAACCGCTACACCACCACCCAGATTTCAGCCACCGACGACCGCAGCACCGATGCATTGCTGCACTACAACAACCGGGTGGGCACCCAGGTGCACGCCCTGCGCCTGGGCATAGACTACAACCCGAGCCCCGAGCACACGCTCACCTTCACGGCCGTGCCGCGCCTGAACCGCGTGCGCACCCCGGAAGAGCAAACCGGGCGGCTGGCCACTACCTTCCGCAGCACCGTGGCCGGCCAGCCCGACCGCCTGGAGGCCACCGAGGTACACAGCCGCAACTTCACTACCTCGCGCTCGACCACGGCCGACCTGTCGGTGGACTACCGCCGCACCTGGGCCAACGTAAAGCGCCGCGAGCTCAGCGCCAGCGCTATTTACACCCCCGTCGACGGCGAGCAACGGGTCGAGCAGCACCAGTTCCCGGGCCAGCCCAACAGCCTGCGGCAACAGCAGCGCACCACCTTCGCCCTCAAGCAAGGCAGTGCGCAGCTCGACTACGTGAACCCCTTCGGCGAGAAAGGCCGAGTAGAGCTGGGCCTGAAAACTACCTATCGCGGCACCGACGGCGCCTTGGCGTTTGAGCGGGCCAACGCCGATGGGGCCTTTGAGCGCCTGGCAGCGCTCTCAAACAGCTACCGCTACGACGAGTACATTCCGGCCGCCTACGGGCAGTTTCAGAACGAGTACGGGCCACTCACCTTCCAGGCCGGGCTGCGCGTGGAATACACCGCTACTACCGGGTTGCTGCGCACCACGGGCGAAGAGTTTGCCCGCTCCTACCTCAACTTTTTCCCGAGCGTTACGGTATCGAGGGCGCTGGCCGCCGAGCAGCGGCTGCAGCTGAGCTACTCGCGCCGCATCAACCGGCCCGACTTGCCCCTCCTCCTGCCCTTTCCCAACTACGGCGACCCGCGCAACTACCGCGTGGGCAACATCCGGCTGCTGCCTGAAAACACCAGCGTGCTCGAGTTGGGCCACCAGAAAAACTGGGGCAGCGCTACGCTCACCACCACCGCCTTTTTCCGCCAAACCAATAACTCCATTCAACGCTTTCGGGATGTAGACACGGCTGCTACGCGCCGCAACGTGCAAGGCAGCCAGGCCACCCAAAATGCCACCATCACGCGCACGTCCTACATCAACGTAGGCCACAACCGAACCTACGGCCTCGAGCTGAGCCTGAGCCTGCCAGTGGCCAAGTGGTGGCGCGTGGCGGCCAACGGCTCGCTCTATCGCAACGAAATTTCGTCGATGCTCAACAACGAGGCCGATAATCGCAACATCGCCTACACCGGCCGCCTCAACACAACCATCACCCCCGTGAAGCGCCTCGACGTGCAGCTAACCGGTACTTACCGCTCGCGCCAGGTGGGCCCCACACTGGGCGGACTGGCCCCCATTTACTTCGTAGACGTGGCCCTGAAAAAGGAGGTGCTCAAAGACCGGGGCTCGCTGCTGCTGCGGGTTTCGGACGTGTTCGACACCCAGGTTTTACGCGTGCAGGCCTACGCCCCAGGACTAGATTTCAACATCCGCATCAAGCGCGAAACCCGCGTAGGCTACCTGAGCTTTACTTACCGCTTCGGCAACGACCAAGCCCCGCGGCGGCGCGCACGCCCCGACCAGCCCGCTCCCAGCGGCATCGACATTGGCGGTTAGCACGGCCGGGGCCACACGGAGCAGCTGTGTCATCAGGAAAGGGCTTTCCTCTTAAATAGTTGTATGGCAGTAAGCAACCAGCCGAAACCTGGATGCCTGCCATAGGGCCGCGTGGCTGGCTATTCGGTGGCAGGAGAAGCCGCGCCCCCCGGATTCGATTTGGTATCGGCGGCCTCCTCTTCGGCTTTGCTTTCTTCAGCAAGCTCGGCAGCAATCTTTCGGCCGTGGCGCCGGTCCAGCCAGTTCATAACGGGCGTAGCCAACACGCCGTGCAGCGTAATGGATACCAATATGATGAATCCCAGCACCGCCCACAGCAATCGGGCCTGAGGAAAATTGGCGCGTTCCAAAGCGAAGGCAATGTAGAAGACTGAACCAATGCCTCGGATGCCAAAAAAAGAGATAACTGCCCGCTCAGCCACTGTCACGCGCTTGGACTGCATCAGCGTGAGCATGCCGCCCAGGGGTCGCAGCACCAGCAGCAGCAGCAGCCCTACCCCCACTCCCGCCCAGGTAAGCGGAGCCAGCAGCCCGCCCGCAATGGCCCCGCCAAAGAGAATGAGGATAATCACAATCAAGAGGCGCTCCATCTGGTCGGTGAAGGCGTGCATTTGCCTGTGATACTCGTGCTTGCGTTCGCGGCCGCGCAGCGTCACGGCCGCCACAAACACGGCCAGGAAGCCGTAGCCGTGCAGCAGCTCGGTAACGCCGTAGCTGGTGAGGGTAACGGCTAATGCCACAAAGCCATAGGCACTGGCCTTGACACTAAAGCGCTTGGGCAAATTAAAAATAAGATACGCCAGCAGCAGTCCCGACAGCCAGCCCAGCAGCACCCCCGCCGCCAAACGGTAGAGCACGTCCATCCATAGCCAGTTCAGCATGCGCTCCCCCACCGGCGTCGCTTCCGGAAGCAGGGCAATGGCCAGCCATACGAACGGAAACGCCAGGCCGTCGTTGAGGCCGGCTTCGCCCGTGAGGGAGAACCGCACGTTGTCTTCGCGGCCTTCGCCAGGGTCGCCCACCTGCACATCGCCGGCCAGTACGGGGTCGGTAGGGGCCAGCGCGGCGGCCAGCAGCACCGCCGAGGGCAGGGCCAGCCCCAGCAGCGCCAACCCCATCCACGTGATGCCGGCAATGGTGATAACCATGAGCACCAGCACCAGCAGCAGGGGCGTGCGCCAGGCCCGCACCGAAAACGGCCGATCTATTTTCAGGCCCGTGCCGGTGAGGGCCACAATTACGCACAGCTCCGACAAGTGCGTGGTGAGCTTGGGGTACTCAAAAGGGTCGGTAGAAGGAAGCCCAATTGGCAGCGAGAACACGCCCAGGCCCAGCAAAATGTAAAAAATAGGATAGGAAAGCGGGTACTTCTCGAGCAGAGAAGGCAACCATGCCACCCCCAAAATAGCCACGCCCAATAAGACTAGGGCAACGTTATAAAAAGACATAGCAACAAGTGATAGGCGTGGAAGCCACATGGCTTCTGCAAGGCAAGCCGCTTTAGCCCGCGGCTCTGAATACGTAAGAACTGCCACGGCGGCTCTGCGCGCGGTCAGGGCGAGCAGCTTGTAGTCGTTCTCAGGCCAGTTTTTATAGCGCGAGCTGCACAAACTGGCCTGAGAACAACCCTAATGCAGCGGGCGCCTTTTCACGAGGCCACCTTTGGTTTCGCGCACACTGTGCATCACCACAAAAGCCCGGGGGTCAATCTGGTCGATTTCATCTTTGAGGCGAGATACTTCCAGCCGGGTGGTGACCGTAAAAACGATGTCGATGGCCTCACGCGTCTGTCCCTCCGAGCCGTAGCCGCGCCGCCCGGCGTAGATGGTGGCTCCGCGCCCCAGCTTTTCGGTGAGCATGCGGCGAATTTTCTCGCTGTGCGCCGAGATGATGGTGACGCCCGTGTACTCCTCAATGCCTTCGATGATGAAATCTATGGTTTTAGCAGCCGAGAGATAGGCCAAGATGGAATACAACGCCGTTTCGACGGACAGCAACAGCGCCGCGGCGCCAAAAATCACCAGGTTGATGAGCAGCACCACGTCGCCGACCGACACAGACGTGCGCTTGCTCAGGTACAGGGCCAGTACCTCGGTGCCGTCGAGCACGGCCCCGCCGCGGACGGTGAGGCCAATGCCCGCCCCCAAAAAGAAGCCGCCAAACACGGCAATCAGCAACTTGTCATCGGTGAGCGAGGGCACTGAGATAACGAGCAGCACCAAGGCCAGGCTCACAATGGCCAGCAGCGTTTTAAAGGCAAACTCCTTGCCCAACTGGTAGTAGCCCATCACAATGAAAGGCAGGTTAAGCAACACAATCAGCAGCGAAACCGACACGCCTGATAGCTGATTACCCAGCAGCGAAATGCCTGTAACGCCGCCATCGATAAAGCCATTGGGCAGCAGAAACCCCTTAAGGCCCAAGGCAGCACACAGCACCCCGGTGGCCATGAAAGCAAACTGCACCAGCTGGCGCCGGACCGTCAGGCCCGTAAAAGGAAATACCCAGGCTTCGGGCGGGGGCGGGCCACTCGGGAGTTTTTCTTCCAAGGCCCGGCGATGCTTTTGGCGGTATTGGCGAATGATAAATTGAGGTAGCAACATACCGTCTGATTGGGAGCCGGGGCCCTGTGGGCGGTGCCCGCGCCACAGCCCCGACAATTTAGAAGAATACAAACAACTGGCCGCAGCGGAGCCGGTGCGCCCCAAGGCAACGCTCACTCTGCCACGGCTACACAAACCGAGTAAACAGACAGTAGAGCTAGGGAGCGTTGGGCGAGAGAGTGTCTCGAAGCAGCCGTACGCGGAAGCAGCCGAGCAGCTCCCCGACCTGCGTCCTCGGTGCCGTGCCCGCCGCCAGTATAGCGGCCTCCCGCCAAGCTGACTCATACCCCACCAAAGACCTGGGTATCGGCCCCGATAAGAGAAGGCCCGCACCCCAGCCGTTCATTGCGTTCACGCAAAGCGCTTCTTGCTGGCTAAGCAGCCAGTGGTTCCAGGAAACTACGCCCGGCTCATGGGCGCGCACCACAGCAGTGGGCGTTGCCGCAGGAGCCGCCTTCACAGACGGCACCGCACTCAACATCCCCAACAGCATTGCTGCAAGACATACCAAGCGTAGAAAGCAGGGGGCAGAAGAAATCAGCAGCACAGGCGGCAATTGCGAACAAGCATGCAATACGCTCTTAGCGAATCAACGGCTGCTGGTAAAAATAGTTGAAACCAAGGCCAGCGCTCAATGCTGTAACGCAAACATCTGCAGCCATTGGAAAGCCATTAATGCTTTTGCTTTGTTGCGGCCGAGCCGCCTGTTCAGGGTGCACCTCGGCTGCAAGTAGGTATCCTGAACAGGCGGCGCTAAGTGGTGAAGGGCTTATGGCCCGGCAGCCAAGCTAAAGTTGTGCAGTCAATATCAGTCTTCGGCTCAATCCAAATGCTGTATTCACTTTTAGCCCTGAAGAATTAGCACTTTATAGCCAACTGTTTTTCTACAAAAAAAGCCACTTGCGCTAAACAGCAAGTGGCTTTCCAACTTTTGAGCGAGAAACGAGGCTCGAACTCGCGACCCTCAGCTTGGGAAGCTACACTTTGGGGTTTATCGATAATTGCTAATATACCCTAGCAGTATAATAAACTGCGTTTACAGCGTCCCTAGCCTATTGAAGCTTATTGTCGTTACCCCCCTTTCTATTACATTTGTTTAAACCAGCGTTTAAACCAGCGTTGGAATAAGCAGATATGGCAACCACGGAGCACAAGGAAGGCAAGGCTACGGTCAAGGTCGTTTACTACACCTACAAGACGCTGGCCGATGGGTCGCACCCGTTTATGGTGCGCATCACCAAAAACCGCAAGCTGAAGTACATCGCCACCGGCCAGAGCTTGCACCCGAAGTACTGGAACCCGCTCAAAAAGGAAGTACGCAAAAGCTATCCGGACAAAGCCCGCGAAAAGCTGCTGACGAAGCTGGCCGAATGGCAAGCAAAGTACAGCGGGGCCGCCGATACGCTGGCCGAAGCCGACGAGCAACACGACGCCCCGGCCGTAGCAGCCAAAGCCATTGAGGGCCGCAAGGCAGCACGGCGGGTGAAGCTGCTGGCATACTGCGACGAGCTGAGCGCGGGCTACTTCAAAACCGGGCAAGCTGGCAATGCCACCGTGTACCGCGACCTACGCAACCAGTTGGCGAAGTTCGTTGCAGCTGAGGCCAACGCGCCCGCCCCGCCCACCGGCCGGGGCCAAGCTGACGCCTGGGCTGAATGGGTAAGCAGCTACGACGTGCCCCTTGACCGGGTAAATGTGGCGTTCTGCCACGAATGGGAGCAAACGCTACGCGCTACGGGTATCAAGGAAATAACCTTGTCGCTGCGGTTCCGCACGTTGCGGGCCGTGCTCAATCAAGCCATTGCGGCTGGGTTGGTGAAGCCCACGGCCTACCCGTTTGCCCGCACCGTGGCCGAAAAGCACAAGCTGCAAGTCGGCAAGTTTGACGTCAGCACAGGCAAGCGGGCCATTAGCCGCGATGAGTTGCGCAACCTTGAAGCCCTGCCTCCGGCCACTGACCGGCAACGGCTGGCGAAAGACGTATTTCTGTTCTCGTTCTACGGAGGCGGTATCAATTTTGTGGATTTGGCCCAATTGCGTTGGCGCGACCTTAGCGGGGCTGCCGTGGGCACCGGCCACCCCGACCGCTTGCACTACGTGCGCCAAAAGACAGGCGGTAAGTTCTCGCTGCGATTGCTGGCACCCGCCGCCGCTATTGTGGCCGCTTACCGGCCGTTCACCTTTGCCACGCCCGATAGCTACGTGTTTCCGGTGCTGGAATCTGCCAAGCACGTAAGCCCCGCTCAGGTGAGCAACCGGCTGCACAAGGTGCTGGGGCAAGTGAACAGCGACCTGAAAACGCTGGGGCAACTCGCTGGCATTGCCACGCCGCTAACTACCTACGTGGCCCGGCACACCTTCGCTACCACGCTGCGCATGAGCGGGGCGGGTACGGCGGTTATCTCGCAAGCAATGGGGCATAAGTCGGAAGCCGTTACTGCTGTGTATCTCGACAGCTTCGCTTCTGAGTTGGTGGATACGGCTTTTGAGGGCTTACTTTAATTACCACTCTGTTCATATTTAGCATGGAAACCACTACGCAACATCCGCTTTCACAGGCATTTATTCAACAAGCGAGTATCATTATAGGGCACCGCCAAGAAATAAGGGGCATTCAACCTCTTAATCAAAACGACATTCAGCGGGAATGTGATAACATCAAGGCCGTTAGCCCGCGCATTCTACAGGCTGGCTTAGACGAGGAGGACGGCGTTTATTTCTTCAAGTATCGTCTTCAAGGGCAGGAAATTCAAATTCACTGCGAGGCCGCCGATTCTCCGGCCGTGGCTCTTTACTACGGAGTAAAAGCCCTTAAATCCGATGGTATTAGCTACAAATTGTCTTTCCCTAAGCCAAACTTAAAAGACTTGCGGAAGCCGCCTTATACACTTGACCAAGAGATATCAGTACGAAGCGAGCTGAGGGGGCTTTTAAGCAGCTTTGAAGAACAAGTAGAAGAAGCCTTGGCTTCAACGCTTCATATTGAAGCCCAGTTAGACATATTACAAGCCATTCTGACTGACTTAGAAAGCGCGGATTGGGATGATGAAACTACAGGAAGTGTCATGGCACGGTGGGCAGTAAACAGAGCGGAGAAATGGGCTGAAGAAAGATATGAATTCAAGGTTCAGGAAATAGAAGCATTACCTGATGATGAGAAACAAAGAAGCTGTGCCGCTTTGCGTAACAATCCGCATACTGAGGCAAATGATACTCTCACGCACGGGCTGACACTGGCTGAGTTAGCCCTAATAGAAATTTACGAAGGCCGCTTTTTGAATATAGAGGCGGCTAACCGACTTGCTCTTAAGAACGGCCTCAGCTGTGGGCAAAGGCTTTTAGCGAAATTCAATTTATTTGATACACCCAAACAAAGAACTGGCATTGACACGTCCCGTTCACGCAACTACATGGTGAAATCCCTCAAGAGGTTATTACCGTTGCTCTCGGACAAAGGACGGCAAAATGCTGAAAAAGAGATACAAACACTCATGGCTCGCACTGACTATAAAGATTTAAACTAGTTTAAACCGGTTACGCTTTCGCTGCTGGGAGAGCTTTGCCACTGTTAAACCAAACAACAGTAGCACTATGCATAACCCCTTTGAAACCATCAACGCCAGGCTTGCCAATCTGGAAGCCTTAGCCTTGGAAGCCCTGAGCATAAGCCGGGGCTATCATGTGCCAGCCGCCGAGGTGGGCGGCATCGAATTAGCACAAGAAATAACCCGCCTGAGCAAACCCCGCATTTATGCCCTCGTTTCCGAGCGGGGTATTCCGCATGCCAAGCGCGGCAATAAGCTGTACTTCAACCAGGCCGAATTGCTGGATTGGGTTGCAACTGGCAACCGTGCCCAACGCTCGAAAGATATTTCGGAGTAGGCCCGCTGATCATGTTCGACGGCGTTGCAATACACCTGAAGTTGCCCAGCAACGACCCCGGCGCGGAACCACGGCTTGCCCGTTCTGTTGCCTTTGCTGAGGCTGACGATGAACTCGACAAAAGAGGGCGAGTTAGGGCTTCTCACCGAGGCTTTCGATTCAGATACGCAAATGGGTTTCTACAGGCTTGGGGCTCCTTGCACACCTTCGCCCACGGCCATAACCTAGGCACCTTCACCGCAACGGATGTGCGGGTCGCCATCATAGAGTTTGCGGGCGCACTTGATGTGCCACCCGAAAAGCTAACGATACATGGGCTAGAAGTGGGGGTAAACCTGCCTGTGGCCGAATCCCCGCGCCTGTTTCTGGAAAGCCTCGCCAGCCACAAAGGCAGCCCCTTAGCAGCCCTCAAACCACCCGCCGGGGCCGCCCGCCCATTGGAGTATGGGGCGCACCACTCGGAGTACCGCCTTAAATATTACAACAAATCCGAGTACAGCCGCCGAAAGGGTCGTTGCCTGCCCGATACGGTCGCCCCGCACCTGTTACGCTACGAGGTTGTTTTTGAATGCCTGCGGCCTATGCGCAAAGTAACGGGGCTGTCGGAATTGACCCTTGCCGACCTGCCTCGCCCGCCAGTAATGGCAGCCTTTGCCAACCACCTGCGCTTTCATTGGAGCGCCACCAAACGCCACCAAGCCCTGGACTACGATGACCTTTCCCTTGCCGAAGCGGCGCTTTTACACGCTGCTGCCGACCCTGCTTTCTGGCAAGCCATGAGGGCCAGCCAAGCCCGCTCTACCTACGACCGCAACAAGGCCAAAGCCACGGCACTACTACGCCAACGCACCGCGCCCCACCCTTACGACGCTGTTTTTGCCCGCGAGTTGGAGCGCCTGCTTCAACTACCTACAACTGCCTGACCAATGCCCACAAATGGGGGTGTTTACTACCCTTGTAATCATCTGGTAAACCACCCTCACAGGCAGCACCCCGGCCCCCTCATGCCCTTACCCAATGCTTATTCCCATCATCGAACACGAAGGCCATTATCTGCACCGCATGAAAGGCGTGAGCCGCTACTATATCAGTAAGTGCGGGGCCATCTACTCCACGTACAAAAACGAGTTATTAAAGCCTTCTCCGCAATCGAATGGCTACCTACAGACAGGGTTTAGACTAGATGATGGCAGCTATAAGCGGCTGTTAGTTTCCCGTTTGGTTGCTCTCCAATTCATATACAATCCCGACCCTGAAAGCAAAGTACAAGTCAATCACATAAATGGAAACAAGAGAGACTGCCGCACCCGCAACTTGGAATGGGTGACCAATACCGAGAATAACCACCATGCTAGGAGGATAGGACTGATGCCAAGCGCCGGAAATCCCGCAAACCGGTCAGTTATTCGCGGGCTCTGTGCACCTGTGCAACACGACCAGATAATATCGCGCTTTTACGACTTTGAGTCAGTGCCTACTTCCTACCCAGAATCAGACGCCAATGCTACGCGGGCCTAAGCTGTATCCCACTGGTTGGGCACTACTTATCGCTGTTTCCGAACGTCAGGCCCGCCGACGGGTCAGCAAGGCCCACGGGCTACCCAGCGGGGCCGTTATTGTGCTGGTTACAGTGGCCGCGCTGCACGAATTGGGCGGAATTATCGCCCCAAAGCAGCTACACGAGGCCCGTTTAATGTCCCCGAGTCTGCTACGAAAATATCTAGCGCGTCTGGTAAAGGCAGGGCTGGTCGAACGCTACACCTCCCGGGGCCGCGCCCGCCTACGGCTTACCCTGACCGTAATGGGAGTGACTACCCTCTATCAGCGGCACCTTTTGGGTGGGGCACGACAATACGAGCGCAAGCAATCAATCGAGTGACTAAAGAAAATAATGGATAATTAACCGCACCTATTTTCAAGAGAAGTGGATATTTGGAATCCATTTCCAACCCACCAATTTATAGCTTTATCCTGAATTTTATCATCATATTCAACTTCGACAATAGAAGCTAATTCTTTTCCGATTTGCGTTAGAAGCACAGCACCTATTGGAAGCGAAATGCGATTTTCTACGGGGTCTAATTTTTCAAGATGCATTTTTTCCCATTGTATGTTACATCAATTGAATCATCCTTTTCAAACTCTAATGCAAACCCAGAAGTCATAGAATCAAATTCTATGAGTCCGATGCTTGCTAAATGTTGTAGGCAGTCAAAAGTGAAAGCATTTTTTTATTTAGTTCACTTTGAGCCGAATGTTCAAGTGCAATGAAAAGGCCCTCTGTCTTTTCTTTCCACAGATATGAGCACAAGCGTTGGAAGTCATTAGCTTCAGACTGGGTGAGGGTTGATAAAAAACCTATCGTACGTAAAGAGAAACTTCCGGGCTGCTTAACCTCACCCGCAAGAATTCGCCCCCATATGGCCTGAATTTCCGGCTCTGAAACATCTCCTCCTGTACGATAAAAGCGGTTAATCCAAGTCTGGCTAACCGGTTCATCTGAAACCTGAGTTTCATTCTCCAATGCATTAGCAGCAAAACCGTTAATAGCTTCAATGTTTAGCTGGCTCATTGCATTTTGATATGCAACCCGATTATTGCCTCTTTCAATTAGTGTTAGCGGTTTATAGGAGTCCTGTGTGAGTTGCGCCTGAATGCTACCAGATGCAATGTTCAGTTCTGCTAAATGCTGCCCGCCTGTTGTCAGCTCACCAATTGCCCGTGCCCGCTCAACTAAAACCTTTGTTTCGGCAGTTCCTGTTTTTTCGATTCGGTAAACTTCATTATCTACATCCTTCTTATTAAGCCAAAGTGCATTTGCCAAGCGTCCGCACCCTGCCTCGATTGTTGTTATAAGTTTAACGAATGGCTTGCTCAGTCCGGCAAAATCACCGACGTTGATGAGCGAGTCTTTGGACTCTGGGCTTGGTGCGTCTGGCATGGTATAGAATTACGGGTAAGTGTGCCTCTAAACTACGGCGACGCATTCGCTTCATAGCCTGTACAGCCCTTCTTCGGGCAGATGGCGCAACGGCAATACTTGGAGAACTTTACCAAAGTAGTTCAGCGAGCTCCAAAGGCTGAGTAATAAAAAGCCCCGCCAATTGACGGGGGTTTTTAGTGCCCCCTTTGCGGCCACTCTCAACATACATAAGAGAGTACTTCTCACAAGGCCGGGGCTGCTGAGCAAAGCCATTAGGGCGATGCTGGAAACCGAGAGCCTCGAACAACCAGGCCGTTCCCCCCATTTCGCGGGTTTCAAAAAGAGCATTGTATAAGCTCAGATTGGCCTACCAAGGTTGCTGTGAGAGGCCGGGCACAATGGGAACGTGAAACCATTCAACCCGGTGGCCATCCATCGAGCCCCACCGCCCCCCACTGAGCACACCCTGACTGAAGCCACGCCACCGGCTGCCAGCAGCGGGCAAGGGCAACGGAGAAAGGAAGCGAAACAAGGGGAGCGCCACCGCAAAAGGAAACAGAGCAACCCCTTCGCTACTGTACTCCAACCGAAGCCACGGGCACTCCAACCGCCTCCGATTACCAGTTGCTAGGCTTCAGCGGCCCCGACCCTATCTGTAGCCGCTGCGCTCAGGATGCCCACCGCGCCGCCAATAAGTCAACGCCTGATTACATAGCCCCCAACTTCGATTTAGATTTACTGCGCTCCCGCATCTCTCCAATCCAACCACGCTTTACATGGCCGCCTGCTGGGCTTGCGGCGACTTAACTGGCCTGTTGCCCGCCCACGAGTTTGGTGTTTCCGCCCCGCCCAAAGCCGCCCATCGATTCGCCGCTGCGGTGCTCAGTGCTTGGCTAAGCGGGGAGCTGCCAGCAGGCCGGGTAGGGCGGGTTCGGGCATAGTATCACGCGAGGCGTTACTGTGTAGAATTCAAGCCCGCTAACTCCTTATTTATCCATACCGAGGCCACTCGCAACCCAACCGAAGCCGTTGCCCGTTTCATACAGGCCGCTTCCTGTTAGATTAACCAACCGAAGCAAAATGCCCCGGCCTCACGGTTCGGGGCATTTTCGTGTCCATCACCTTGCAATAACTTGGCAATATTCTATATTCGGGGCGAGGTTCTATCCTGCCTCCCAACCAATGAAGTGGTTACTCCTGGCCCTGCTGCTGCCCATCGTGGGCACCATCACCGCCGCCCCCGTCCCAGCCCATAATTCCACCTCTCAGCGAGTAGAAACCCACCGCGCTACGGCCGTATATCTATGTGCTAATGGCAAGACCGTGGTCTACCATAGTAGCCGAAGCTGCGCGGCCATGCGCCGCTGTTCGCATACCATGCAAGCTGTTTCAATCAAAGAAGCGACAGCTACAGGGCACCGCAAGTGCACGAAATGCTATTAGAACAATGAAACACATATTCATTATATCAGTGCTGACTCTGCTTTGCAGAACATCGTTTGCACAGGCCGGGCTACCAATTCGGGGCAGTGATTGGGGGAAAAGCGATGAACACATAAAGAGCCGACTACTCAGCGAGCCGGGGTTTGAGCGATACCGCGTTAATGATGGCGATGGAACTAGGATAGTAATTTATCGAAGTGTTGACGGAATGCGTGAAATGCTTGCTTATAGTTTCAGAAATGACTCACTTGTTGCCGTGACAAGGTCGATGCCTTTGCAATATGCTCGATATATCACTCCAAGCACTAGCTGGAAGCAAGTTGAAATTAATCAATGGCTAATAGAAGGGGAAAACATTTGGATTAAACGCTATTATAACGGACAGTTCATAGAAGACCGGATTCATCGCATTCACCTTTAATGCAAAGCCCCGACACATTACGCGCCGGGGCTTTTCGCATCAGTGGCTGAGCTGGCAACTACAAACCTTGATGACTAGATAAAGATAAGCACAAAGCCCTTCACCTCGATAGCGTTATTACCACGAAAAACACTGGTGACATACAGAAAAGCTAGGGTGTGTCCCCAGATGTACCCCCAACAAAGAAAAAGACCGTTCTCCCTATGAAAAACGCGGGGCTTTGTCGTAAAGAGAGCTAGCAACTACAACCTCTCGGGTAAGAATACGGACACCAGCTGCTGGCCAGGCTCAGGAAATACCAGAGGCTCGATATGGGCGGGCTTACATTTGCATGTTTGGCTTTGACTGGCTATACTTTTACGGGTCCATTTTCTACTTTTTATCAAAATATGCCTCAAGCGCACGCTTCTTCTCTGACAATAACTCCCACTGTCACGCCACGCAACTATTCCATCGATGCCTTTCGATTGCTAGGCGCTATCGCTGTTATCCTGCTGCATGTGAAATACAGGGGGCTTTCAAACGAAGTCGTTCTGCCGCTGCGGTGGTTTGGCCGGTTTGCTGTCCCCTTTTTTTTTATGGCAAGCGGCTATTTCTTTCAAAAGAATTATGCCAAACAAGGAGATGCAGCGGTCATGAAAAGCTTACTGAACCTGCTCCCCATCGCTTTGGTGGCCAACTTGGTTTTTATCCTCTTCGAAACGAGCCAATCAGGCGGGGACTTAAGTAAAGTCTTCTCGGTTCGCCTTTTCACGATGAGCGGACACTTGTGGTTTCTTAATGCCTTGATTGGGGCTTATCTCATGCTGTGGCTGCTGCTGGAGCGGAAGGCCGACGCGTGGCTCTTGCCGCTCGCCCACGCTATCGTAGCCTTTTCGCTAATCACCAACGCGTACTCGTTGCTGCTGGGCCTGAAAGCAGAGAAAGCATTTGCAATGATGATTCTCTCGCTGCCCTTTCTGATTTATGGCTACAAGGCATCGCAGACTGATTTTGTGGCAAAGCACATCAGCGTGTGGGGAGCAGTCTTGTTAATTATAGGTGGGCTTTTCCTGCAAACGGCCGAAATTCTTTTTCTGTACAAGCACAGTGGGTACAGCCCACATAACCAGGAATTCCTCCTTGGCTCGTTATTCTATGCCGGTGGCATATTTGCATTGGCACTGAAACTATCAATGCCACACGACACAGTATTCTCCGAGTACGGCCGTAAATACTCCCTGACAATTTATTTATACCATCCGCTCATTGTGGCCGCAGTATCCTATGCGATGAGCCAGTTACCTGCCGCTTCCCTCCCCATAGGGTTGTGGCTAAACCCGGTTCTATGCGTTGCCCTGACGTTGCTCATCATCCGGGTGCTGAGTGTAAAAACGCCGCGTGTATTTCGCTTTCTCAACGGCATTTAAGGGAGGACTCAGTCGGTTCTCTCCTGCCCGGCGGTTTCATTTGCTACGAAAGCAAAGTCACCAGCTGTTGGCGAAGCTGAGAAAATACCAGAGACATTACGAAAAAGCCCCAGCCTTTGTAGGTCGGGGCTTTTGTTATTGGGTTGATAACGCTCATTAATAGAATTATCCTTAGAGCCTTATTCGTTAGTGCCGAGCCTGAAAGGCCAAGCGGCTATTCCGACCAACACGGATTGAAACAGGCTGGCCGGGCCTCCGCTGGAAGAATTCGAACCTTCGACCTCTTGCGTGTGAAGCAAGCGCTCTAAACCAACTGAGCTAACATCCCGAAGAGAAAACGCAAACACAAACCACACGTGCGGCGTAGTTGTTTAAACCATCGTTTAAACCAAAAGCAGAACAGCCACCTAGCAACGAAGCTAAATGGCTGTTAATCAATGAGCGAGAAACGAGGCTCGAACTCGCGACCCTCAGCTTGGGAAGCTGATGCTCTACCAACTGAGCTACTCTCGCGGGGACTTGGTGGCACGAAATTACGCCAAAGAACTGGATAAGCAACCGGCTTTTGAGGCAACCTCAACCCGGCCTTTAGCGGGCTCGTATTAACGGAGCACCTATGGCTACTCGTCCTCTTCCTCCCATTACGCGCCGTCTGATAGGCTTTATGCTCATGCTAAGCGGCGGGATGATGGGGGTGGGGCTGTTGCTGAAAGTATACGTGGCAGTGTATAGTTGGAGCACTGTCGGCTATCAGCACCCCTTGGCATTAAAGCTGTCCGTCAACTTGGTGGGCTTGTTGGCCAGTGGGCTGCTGATGCGAATTGGACTGCGCATGCGCCGCGGCGACAACGCGCCACGCGGCCCCAACCCCAACGAAATGCTGTAAATCGGCCGGCCCTGCTCGACCTTTGCCTTATGTCATCACCCCTGCGCATTTCCTTGGCCAAGGCCAACGCCGTAACCGCCGCCCAACTCGCCGACCTGGGCCGGCGCACTTTTCAAGACGCATTCGCGGCCGCCAACACCGCAGCCGACATGGAAGCCTACCTAGGCAAAACCTTCGGCCCCGATATTCAGCTGGCCGAGCTGCAAGGCCGCGAAAACACCTTCTTGCTAGCGCACATGCAGTCCGAGCTGGTAGGCTACGCCAAGCTGCGCGACAACTCGGCCCTGGGCCTGCCCGAAGGCCAGGACCCCGCCGGCCGCCTCGAGATAGAGCGCCTGTATGTGCGCGACGACTGGCAAGGCACTGGCCTGGGCGCCGCCCTTATGCGGGGCATCCTGGCCCTGGCCGAGCAGCTGCACTGCTCAGCGGTGGTGCTGGGCGTGTGGGAAAAGAATGAGCGGGCCCGCGCCTTCTACCAGCGGTTTGGCTTTCGCGAAATCGGGCAGCATAACTTTCAACTGGGCCAGGACGTGCAAATTGACCTGATTTTGCGGAAAGGCATGGCGGGGCGCTAAACCGGCTACTTTTGGGAATGCCTATGCCTGGAGTAACGCTTTTCACTAATCGCCGCGGCCGCCTGTTGAGCTGGGCTGCGGGGCTGTTATACACGGTACTGCAACTAGCAGGTTGTCAAGCCAATACTGACAAAAACAAGGCAACCACTCCCCCGCCAGTGGGCCATTACGAAGGCAGCATCGCGCTGGCCGGGCAGCCCGAAATGCGCGCCGCCCTCGACATTCGCCACCCCAGCCCCGGCCACTACGAAGCCGAGCTTACCGTGCCCACCGCCACCGCACTGAACTTCGTGGCCGACACCATCTTGTTCAGCAACAATCAGCTTCGCCTCACTCGCCCCGGGCGCGCCGGACAGGTTCTCACCCTCACGCAGGAAGGCGATTTCTGGCGCGGTTCCCTGGCGCTCGACTCTGCCAAAGCCGAGGCCATTTTGCTGAAGCGCGGGGCGCCCACACCCAGCACCTACCGCGTAGAGGAAGTGGCCCAAACCGAGGGTTCAGCCTGGCTTTTCTCTCCATCCGATACGGGCACGCCCGGGGCCGCCATTGTGCTGCTGCCCGATGCCGCCGCTGCGCCCGCCGCCGCGCTGTGGGCCGATGCCCTGGCCCGCGAAGGAATCATTGTGCTGGTGCTGCCCGCTGCCGACTCCGCGACGGCTGCCACCGAAACACCACGCCTACAAGCAAGCCTGCGCCTGCTGCACAGCACGCCAGGCACTGATACGGCCAGCATTGGGGCCTGGGCTTCGGGCGTGCGAGCAGTAGTTCTAGCCCAGGTGCTGGCGGCAAGTTCAGATGGCCCCCGGCTGGCGTTCTTCATGGCTCAAAATGCTGAGTTTAGTCCCGCCGACCGGGCAATATTTCGGGAGTTAAAGCGGCGCAAGCTGCCCTTGTTGGGGCTGTATAGCGGCGCAACTTCGGCGCGCCAGGCCACGGCGCTGCGCAACGCACTGGGCGGCTCGCGGGGAGCCACGGTGCGCACCTACCGCGCCGCGGGCCCCGACCTGCTTGTGCCGGGTGGGCCAAGCCCACGCTTCGGCGCTGGCCTGCCGGGCGAAGTGGTAGAGTGGCTGCGGGGCGCAACAACCAAGTAAAAGACCGTCCCAAACCCACTGGCCAAGTCAGGACTTCCGCCCTCTTCAAACGCTGTTAGAGCACCAACAACCCTTTTTCGCGCAGCAACAGCCACGCCGGGCTTTGCAGAAAGGCCTCAAATGTCCCCTCTCCAGCCGGGAAAGTAGCGGCAGCTTCTTTCACGAGCACCTTGGTATCGTAGTCGTGGGTGAGCTGGGTGAGCAGCTGGTGCAGCCATTGGCCGGCGGCCGCGCTGGTTTTTACTTCGAAATCCTCGGCCTGCTCGTAGCAGGTGAGCACGGAGCGGATAGCTTTTTTACCCTGCTCAATGCGGATTTCGGGGGCGTTGCCGAGCCAGAACAAGCGTTGATTTTGCTTGGCGAAATCGGGCTTTTCGGGAGCTTGCAGGGCTTGCTGCACTAAGTGCCGGGGCGTGGTGGGCCGGGGCGTTTTGAAATCGAACCAAAAGCTGAGCGGCTCGTCCAGGGCCACGCCGTGCAAGTAGTTGTAGAGCGACTTGGCCAAGCCGGGACCGAAGGCTTCATGGTCGGTGCCGAGGGGGTCGTCGTGCCATAGGTCGTTCCAGGCGAAACCGGCGGGCTCGGGGCCGATGGCAACTACCTGGTACTTCGCGGGGTTCTTGCCCACGGGCGAGTGCGCCGTCATAGAGAAGCGATGCCAGTAGCCGCTTTGCACCACTCCGGCTGCGAACAGCTGCCGCACCACTTCGAGGCTGTCCACGGTTTCTTGAGCAGTTTGGGTGGGGAAGCCGTACATCAAGTAGGCGTGCACCATGATGCCAGCCTGAGTGAAGCCGTCGGCCACGCGGGCCACCTGGGCAATGGTCACGCCCTTTTCCATCAGGGCCAGCAGGCGATCGGAGGCCACTTCCAAGCCACCTGACACTGCGATGCAGCCCGAGGCCGCCAGCAGCCGGCAGAGGTCTGGCGAGAAGGTTTTTTCGAAGCGAATGTTGCCCCACCACGTGATGGCTACGCGGCGCTTGAGCAGCTCCACCGCCAGGTCGCGCAGGGCCAGGGGCGGCGCAGCTTCGTCGACGAAATGAAAGCCGGTTTGGCCGGTTTGCTGAATAATTTGCTCGATGCGGTCGACCAGCAGCGTGCTGGGCGCAGTTTCGTAGCGCGAGATGTAGTCCAGCGTCACGTCGCAGAACGAGCAGCGCTTCCAATAGCAGCCGTGGGCTACGGTGAGCTTGTTCCAGCGGCCATCGCTCCAGAGGCGGTGCATAGGGTTCAGCACTTCCAGCACCGAGAGGTACTCGGTCAGGGGCAGGTCGGAGTAGTCGGGCGTGCCCACTTCGGCGTGCGGCACGTCGGGGTACGGGTGGTTGACGTACTCTATTTGGCCTTGTGCGTTACGCAGGAAAGTGCGCTGGAGCAGGCTGTTGGTATCTGGCGCGTAAAGGATGGTTTGCAAAGCACAATGCACTTCGTCGGCGGGCTCGGGACTGTCCCCACCCAGCATGTCATGCTGAGCCTGTCGAAGCATCTCGCTCGCTTCGTTGAACTTCATCCCGGACCCAGCCGAGTACGACCCCTCTCCCGCAGAGAGGGAAGCCTGACGGAGCGGTAGAGATGCTTCGACAAGCTCAGCATGACGTTCCTTTTTCTTGCCCAGGTACTCCAGCAGCCGCAGCCAGGGGCCTTCGCCATCATCCAGAGTCAGGTAATCGATGTAGTTGAAAAAGCGCGGCTCTTGGATAGTGCGCAGCTCAGTGTTCGGATAGCCACCGCCCATGATGGTATGCGTGGCCGGGTTAATTTCTTTAATGCGCTTGGCCAGCCGCAAAGCCCCGTAGAGGTTGCCAGGGAAGGGCACGGTGAAGCCCACCACATCGGGCTGCACGCGGGCCAGTAACTCGTCTAACTCTTCGAGCAATAGGCGGTCGAGCAGGTTGGGGGCGGCTTCCAGCGCCTCGTGTAAGGGAGCGAAGCTGGTGGCCGATAACGCCAGCTTCTCGGCGTAGCGCGAGAAGCCGAAGTGTGGCCCCACAGTTTCTTTAATGAGGTCGGCGAGGTCTTCGAGGTAGAGCGTGGCCAAGTGGCGGGCCTGGTCGGTGAGACCCATGGTGCCGAAGGCGGCTTCCAGGTCGGCTACGTTGTCGAAACGGCTGGCTTCGGGCAGGAAACGGCCGTGGCAGATGCGCGGGGCTAAGGTCAAATCCTTGTTCTGCAGGAAGCGAATGACAGGCGTGATGGTGGCCAAGTAGCGGTTTTGCAGGCGCAGCATGCGCTTGGCGTTGTCGCTTAGGTCGAAGTTGCCAGCCTCGATTTCAGCAAAAACCTGCTTCAGGCCTTCTACCGAAAACAGGCGTAACACCAGCTGCAGGCCCATGTCGGCCTGCGTCACGGCATAGCCCCGCCCGCCCAAAAAGCCCTTGATATAGGCCGTAGCCGGGTACGGGGTATTGAGCTGCGTGAGCGGCGGGGTAAGCAGCAGGATGCGGGGAGAGACAGACGACACGGCAGCAACTAACCCGGCAAAGGGGGCCGGGGTTCATTTCGGACACAAAGGTCGGGCCTAAAAGGCAAGAATGTGGAAGCGCCTGTCATTGCGCGCGCAGCGAAGCAACCCGTCCTATTAAAGTCAAATAGTGTAATGAAACGAAAAGCCCCGGTACCGAACAGTACCGAGGCTTTGTCAAATTATTAGGCTGGTCGCTGAGAACAGGGCGGATTGCTTCGCTGCGCTCGCAATGACAGGCGCTTGCCTTATGCCAGCGCGTCGAGCGACACCCGCTCGGGCAGCATCAGGCGCCGGAATTCGCTCACCGAATAGCCCGTTACCTGGCGGAACTGGTTGCTCAGGTGCTGGCCAGAGCTGTAGCGCATCTGGTCGGCTATCTGGTTCAGGGTCAGCTCACCATAGCTGAGCATTTCTTTAACACGCTCAATTTTGAGGCGAATGAGGTATTTCTCGATGGTGAGGTGGGCCGTGCGCGAAAACACCTTGCTCAGGTGCGAGTAGGTGGCGGCAAACCGGTCGGTGAGAAAGGCCGAGGTGGTGAGCGGCGAGCGGGCCGTGCGCAAATGCTCGAGGTAATCGGCCAGCACGGTTTTTATTTGCTCGGTGAGCTGCTCGGCGCGGCCGTGCAGGAGCTCAAAGCCGGCAGCCTGCAGCAGCGGGGCCAGCTCTTCGGGGTTGGCGGGGGTGGCTTCGTCGAGCTCGGCCACTCCCAAGGTCACAACCTTGGGACGATAGCCGGCCCGCTCCAACAAGTTGTGCACGGCTTCGACGCACCGTGGGCACACCATATTTTTGATATGCAGTAGGTTGGTTTTCAAGGGCTTTAACGAGTTTCGGGCCGCCGCGAGGTGGCCGGTGAAGAAAAAGAACGAGTTGCTGCTGGACTACCCCCAGCTCGGCGCGGACGCGGTGCCGGAGTAGAAACCTCCGCCCAACCACGACCAAACCAATGCTCGGTGGCCCAGGTCACGAAAGGCACAACGGCCAAGAACGTAACAGCCAGCAGCCAGAACAGTACGATAAACGCAGAAAAAAGTCGACTAAAAAAATGGTCGCTGATTCCAAACAAATAAACCACCAGCGTTAGTGCCAGCACCAAGCTCACGCCCGCCAGCACGCCCACACGCCGCCAAGGCCAGTCAGCAACGTGTTTTTGGAGGCGATTGAGCAGGGGAGGCGGCATAAATCCTGGGAGTTGAGAAAGTGAAAATACGGCAAAATTTGCTTTAAGCCACGGGCTTACCCAACAACGCCAACAACTCTTGTTGCATGGCCCGGCCATTATCCGCTTCGTACCACGCATTCATGGTTTTTATTATTTCATTGACATGCAATGATTTGTCTTTGTGCAATTGCTGGGCAAGGACCTGAGCTATGGCCGGACGCGGGCCCCAATCGCCCAAATCGTTCCCTGAGCCCTGCTCGCGCCGAATGAGCTTGGGGATGCTGTTGGAGCCATTGGTTTGGTGGGCTGCCATCAATTCGGGATGCTCGGAGCGGAGCAGCACGTGCAGCTCGACTTTGCCAGCACTTTTTTCGGCCAGGTGCGCCAAGATGGGGAGCAGGTGGGCCGTGTCACCGCACCAAGCTTCGCCCAGCACCAGCCAGTGCTCGGGCCGGGGCAAGTGGGCCAGCTTTTCCACCAGCTCGGGCAGCAGGGGCATGGCATGGGCCCGGTCGAGGTGCACCCGGTTCTGGTCGGTGTAGCGGATGAGACCGGGGCTTTGGTCGGGACCAGTGGTGCGGCGCTTGGCAGTAAGCGTGTCCATCAGGACCCGAAACTGGGCGTAGGTATAGGCCGGGGTGGGAACCGCTGCGGGCAAGGGAATGGAGTTAGACATCAGCACAAAAGAGAGAATGACGGCTCGGCGCGCAACCAAACAGGCGCGGCTCACGCTACAACCGTACCCGCGCTTCAGAGTTCGGGTTGCGCGGCAGCAAGTTATTTTTCTACCTTGCGGCCACGCTCATTCTCACCTCCTCACCTCCGCTTATCCTCTTTCATGCTGTTGAAAAATCTCCTCCGTCCCTTAGCCGTGGCCTGCGCCCTCACGGCCACGTTAAGTGCATGCAGTTCGGGCACCAAAGAAGGCGACACCAACGTAGAGCGCGGTCATAACAAAATCAGGCCCATGGTGGCCGGCGACGGGTTGCCCGGCAACACGGCCAGCGACTCGGCCACTTCCGGTATGACCCGCCAAACCGGCCCCCGCCAGCCCACCGGCAAGGAGGTGTATAAAGCTGCAGCCGATGCCAAAGACCGCAACCACGACGGCATTGCCGATTAAGTAGGAAGCTTCAAACCGGCATTTTGATGAGCAACCCGTTGCGGCTGAAACAGCTACACCGCACAAGCTCATCATAACGTGCGGCTTATGTGTGTGTACCATTTCATTGCTTTGCCACAAAAAAAGCCCCTACCGTGCAGTAGGGGCTTTTCTTTTTTGCAGAATTCAGGAGAGGTTTGGTAGAGGGGAAATTGGTAGAGGGAGTTGGTAGAAGAGTAGGCCTAGTAGAACACGAATCCGTTGGGGCCCACTTTCACTTCGAAAGAGTCGATTGCTACGCCCGTAGGCTGGTACCGAATGAAACGGCCGTTGCGGTTGAAGCTGGGCGAAACGCCGGCGAAAACCGTGTTGTCGCGCGGGTCGATGGCAAAGCCCGTGAAGCTGCGGCGGATGAAAGGCGTGGTGGGCAGCGCCGTGGCGGCGATGCTCATCTGGTACTCGGCGCCCCCAAAGGCGTAGTACAGCTGGTCTTTGGCCGGGTTGATGCGCAGCTTGCTAGGACCACCGGTAGATGGGAACGTGAGCTTGAACTGAGTAGCCGGGGTGTTGGGGCTGAAGCGAACGAGAGCACCGTTCGACACCCGGGTGGCTGTGTAAGGCGGCACGCTCAAGTAAGTCACGAAGCCCGAGCAGAGCACCCACACGTTGCCGTCTTTGTCAGCCACCATGCTCGAGGGGCCATCGGATACGGTGACAGTGGACGACACGGCCGCCGAAGCCTCATCTACTATGGAAACAGTGTTATCGAGGCTGTTGGGCACGTATATTTTGCCGCCCAAAGCCAGCAGCTGCTCCGGGTTGCGGCCCACGGCCACGCTCCGAATTACGGCATTGGTGGTGAGGTCGAGGATGCTGAGCACGCCCGGCAGGTAGCCCGTGAAGGGCCCGCGCCACTCGGTGACGTAGCCCCGGGTAGCCGAAGTGGAAGTGAAATAGCGCGGCTGGTCGAGCCCGCTGATGGTGCCAGCCGTCTTAAAATCGGGCAGGCTTACAACCTCGATTTTTTTAGAAGCATTGACCACGATGTAGCCGCGGTTGCCCTGCACGCCCATGCTCTGCACCACGTCGCCGAGCTTGGCGCCGTTGTTGGCGCTGCCAAAGGCATCCACGGTCAGGCTCTTGGTGGCTTTGTCGAATACGCTCACGGCACCATCGCCAGCGCCAAACTGGCCTTCACTGAGCACGAACACGCCCGTGGTGGGCGCAGGCTCTGGCGCCGGGACAACTTCGGCACCTTTGGGGTCACACGCAGCCAACAAGGCCAGCCCCGCGAGAAAGGGAACAAACTTTTTTTCCATGGAATGAAGCACCGGCCTTGGCCGGCAGTAAAAAATAAGAAATGAAGAAGTTTAGATAGAAGAACAAGGGCCCGCAAGCGGCTTAATTCCAGTTTAGACGCAGGCTGCCGCCCACGGTGCGCGGCGGCGCCGGCCGGCCGGGGTAACTGTCGTAGGCTTGATTGAGCAGGTTGGCGGCCTGCACCAGCACCAGCAGGCTAGTGTCCGCCGGCCCGTGCAGCGTGCGTCCCACCGTGGCCCCGAGCAGCCCGGTGCCGGGCAGGAAATCGGTGCCCGAAGCGTTGATGTAGCGAAAGCTGGTGAATACGAACGTGCCGCTTGCCAGCCAGTCGCGCCAGTGGTGGTCTGTGCTAAAGCTGGCCTGATGCTGGGGCACAAACGCCAGCTGCACGCCCACGGGGTCGGAGTCGGCCGCGCTGCCCTGGGTTTTGCGGGTGTCGGTGAAGTGATAAGCCAGCTGTGCGCTGCCGGTGTAGTGGCCCTGGCGCCGGCGCAGCGCCGTGCTGGCTTCCAGGCCCTGGCTGCGCACTTGGCGCAGGTTGCGGGGACTCCAGATGCCGGTGCCGGCCATGGGCAGCCACTGCACCCAGTCGTCCACGTCTTGCCGGAAGGCCGTCAGCTCGGTTTCCAGGGAGGTGCGGCGGTCCCAACTTAGGCGGTGGCGCAGCCCGGCCTCGGAGCCGAAGCCCGACTCGGGGCGCAGCAAAGGATTGCCGCCCAGCAGCCAGTACCGCTCGTTGAGAGTGGGCGCCCGGTAGCTGCGCGCCACACTGGCTTTAGCAGTAATTTGGTGAATTAATGAGTTGGTGAGCGTATCAACTGGAGCAGGCAGCAGGTCCCATTCCAGGCCCACCGTGGGCGTGAGCGGGGCCAAGCCGGCGGGCAGGGCGGCTTGGCGCAGGTTGGCCGAGAAGCGCAGGGCCGGGCGAGGGTCGTAGCGCAGCAGGGCAAAGGCCGCTGCGCGGTTCTCGGCAATAATTTCGGAACCGTAGCCGCCCACCAGCGCGGCAAAGTGCTGGGCTTCGGCGCCCACGCGCAAGCTGCCGCGGGCGCCAAGGGCGGAAGTGTGTTCGGCCTGGGCTTGGGTGGTGCGAACGCGCGAGTTGCTGGGGGTGCCGCGGTCGCGGTAGTTGATGATGTCTTCGAACCAGGCGCCGCGCACGGCCCACTGCTGACGGGCAGCCACGTGGCGGTAGCCCAGCACCAAGCGGCGGCTTTGGTCGCGCTCGCGGGCTTCGCTGCCCACCACGTTCACACCAGACTGGATTTCCCGGTCGGCATCGGTGAGCCAAGCGGCAGCGGTGACCTCGCCGGCCGTGCCCACACGCCAGGCCACGTCGGGGCTGATGCTCCACTGGTGGCGCAAGGCGGCGTTTTGGAGGGTGTAGCGCACGGGGCCGCGGGCTTCGCGCAGCACGTAGGAGTAGTTGTTCTGGGCTTCGCGGTAGCTGGCGGCCACGCGCACGGCCACGGCTGAGGTAGTGGTACGGGCCTCGAGGCTGCCGCCCAGCAGCCCGAAGCTGCCAGCATCGAACTGAGCGCTGCCACGGGAGCCGGGCCGCCAGTCGGGGTCGTTGTTGAGGAGCACGGCGCCGCCCACGGCACCGCTGCCGTAGAGCGCCGCGGCCGGGCCGGGCTGCACCGATACGCCGGTATTGGCCCCCACCGGCAGCAGGGCAAAATCGTTCTGGCCCAGGGTGGGTAGCATGATGTTCAGGCCATTCCAAAGTACGGCGGTGTGCTGCGCCGAGGTGCCGCGCAGAGCAATGGTGGCCAACTGGCCGGGGCCGTAGCTTTTCAGAATGAGCGGCGTGCGGGCCTGCAGCACATCGGCGAGGTTGCCCCCGCGGTACTGGGCGAGCACGGCCGAGTCGAGCTCGAAACGGCGGCTGCCCACGGCAAACCGTTCGGGGCCCACGGCGCGCACCTGCACATCGGACAGACGGTGCTGGCGCTGGCTGAGGCGGGCCGAGTCGGGCGGAGCGGCAGCCGGGCCGGGCAATTGCTGCCCCATGGCTACGCCCGGGACCGCCAGCAGCGACCAGAGTAGGCCGCGGCGCCAGACAGCGCGTCCGGAATTAAAAAAAAGCATCCGAATCAAATTTTCGACGAAGAAAATTCGATTCAAAACCCGTCGTAGTGCTCTTCAAGTGAAGAAAAACCACTGTCGGGCCGAGGCCGAAAAACAGTTGTAAAACCAACCACCCGAAGGCAGCTGCTGCTCTCTTTCTCCATCCGTCCTCCGCGAATGCTGAACCTGTGAATGTCCGGGCAGGTCTCCTGGCTTGCTCCGCCGGGTGGGTCGCCTTCCCATTCCTTGCCCTGGTTTTCGAGAAGAAAACCAGCGGCGAACAGTGGCATGTGGGCCCACCCCGATGTGGAGCGTACAGTTGCGGGGACAGCTCCGGCCTTGAACCGGATTCCCTTTTCAGCCGCGCCCCGCGATTGGGGGGTTGGCACCTTGACGGGGCAAAGATAGCAACATAGCACGGACTACCGATGCGGCTCTGGTTTATCGCCGCAGGGTAAACCCCACGAAAAACTCGCGGTCCATCAGCCGGTCCAGGGCCAGGTGGGTACCTATATCAAGTTGAAAATTGTCGGTGACGTTGAAGATGGAGGCGAGGTTAAAGGCACTTTGCCATTGCTTTTGCTGGGTGTCCCATTGGGAGACGCCTTCTACCAGCAAACTAATTTTTTTGGTGAATTTGTAGTCTACCGCCACCGAGGGGGAGAAAAGCAGAAAGCGTTGCCCCTCCTGGCGGTCATACTTCAGCTCTGATGCGGCCTGTGCTTCCAGGGTCCATCGGTCGCCCACAGCTACGTTCACTGGCACCAGCAGGCCGTACTCGGTCCCGCCGCTGCCGCCCAGGCCACCGGTGGGTAGCCGCACGTAGCCGAGGGTAGCCACCGCTACGGGCACTTTCTCGTCGTTGCCACCCCAGTTGTGCTTCAGCCGAATGGCCAGGTCTCCAAAGCCAGCATTACGCTCCTGCCACTCAGGGGCACTCCTCGGCCGCTCCGTTACTACGCTGTAGAGCGGTACCTCGACCTGAATATCCGTGTAGCGGCTCAGGCCCAGCTTCACGTTGCTATATGCCACGCGTAGGTCGCGGGTGCGGGCTTCCTCGTTTTTGCCGCTGTTAATCAACCGAAAACCATCTACTTCTATCTGAGCGTGGCCGGCATCCACGGTAAACGGGCTTTCGGTTACCCCCGGCCGGTCGGGCCGCAGCTCCCGCAGGCGGTTGCGCGGTACAGGCTTGCGCCAGCTGTAGTGGGCCGAGTCGTAGGGCGAAATCGCGGGGGCTTGCTGGCCCCAGCCAAGAATGGGGCATAATAGAAGCAAGAGGCAGAAAAATTTCATTGCCGCTTTTACGTGGCCATTTCTGAAATAGCCACTACAGCAACGGCAATAGAATTTTTTATTTGCAGTTACCTCAAATGATGACTGCCGCACTTAACCTGCACCTGATACGGCAACCACTCTGGCTCATTCTTGCTTGCCTGACCAAGCTACGGCTGCGACGCTTTGCTAAGCTTCTCAAGGGCAACGACTAGCTCCGAGGGTTTAAGCAACCCCGCCCAGCGGCCCCGCACCTGCAGGCGCTCGTCCAGCAGCACGGTGGTTGGATAGGCCAGCTGTCCTTGTTCGTCGCGGGCCAGGGCCAACGCCAGCGTATGGACCCCGGTAGTGGGTCCAGTGGCCTTGAATCCAAAAGTTTCACCGCCCAGCCGGATGGGCGCGCGGCTTTCGGCATCAAGCGAAACGGCGTAATAGCCCGCGTTCAGGCGGCGAGTCACCTCCCCATGACGAAAAGTGGTCATTTCCTGTAGCTTGCAGTACTGGCACCACGTGGTGTGGACGAACACCAGCACCGGCCGGGGCCGCACGCGCAGGCTGTCGGCCAGGGCCTGGGGCGTGACCCAACGAACAAGGCTTGGTTTGGGCCGGCTGCTGCTGCCCAGGGTCAGCATCAACAGAAGCAGGAAAGAGGAGCTGATTAATGACATTAACGGTAGCTGACTAATTGTGCAGACTATGTCCAGGCTGCTTATTTGCCCTTAGTAAGGGTGTAGCGCACCCCCAGGAAGCCCCGGATGCCCTGGTTGGAAGCGTAGACGTAGCTGGGGTCGAAGGTGAGGCCGTTGGGGTTGCTGGCCGTGGGCACCACCCGGCCGTCGCCGTCGAAAACCACCTGCTTGTCGAAGGGGTCGAAGGAGCGGGCGATGGAGCGGCGGTCGGGGCGGAAGTTGAGCAGGTTTTTCACCCCGCCGTACACTTCCAGCTGCGAACCCAGGCGCTTGGTCACCTGAATGTTCTGGATGCTGAACGTGGGCGAATACGCCGGGCGCGGGTCCAGCGGGCCCAGCAGCGGCAGCTTCATCGGGCCGTACAGGTTGCCGGTGTAGTCGACACTCAGGCCGGCCCGGGCAAAGGTATAGCTCAGGGCAAACGTGCCCGAAAACTGCTCGGTGAGCAGCTGCCGGCTGCGCTCGAGTGCGCCCTCCTCGTTCTGCCCTGTCTGGTACACGTCGAGCAGCGTCACGCCTAGAATGGCCTTGAGCGGAAAGCCGAACGTGAGGTCCGTATTCAGGGTGAGCCCGCGCGACACGGCGTGGCCCCGCAGGTTGTCGTAAATCAGCTGGTTGGGGTTGGTGGTGTAATCGGGCGTGATTTTGTTGGTGAAGTAGGTGTAAAACGCGCTGGCATCGAAGCCCAGCAAGCCCTGGCCCACCGGAATCAGCCGCTGGTAGTTCAGGTTCACGTTGTAGCTGCGCTCGGGCCGGAGCTGTTCGGCAAACACCACCTGGCGGGCTCCGGTGAGGGCAGCGTGGTCTTCCGTGAACACGTTCACGACCCGGTAGCCGTTACCGGCGCTGAGCCGGAACGTCTGCTGGGCATCGGGCGAGAACTTGTAGTTGAAGCGCGGCGTGAAAATGTTGCCGTGGCGCGAATTGTAGTCGTAGCGCACGCCCAGCAGCAGCGTGTGGTGCTCATTAAAGCGCAGCTCGTTTTGGGCGAACAGCCCCGGCAGCCAGATTTGGGAGGCCAGATTGCCCGGGCGCAGCGTGTCGGCCGTGGCGGTGGCCGGGGTGTTGTCGTCGTAGTAGGTATAGCGCAGGGCGGTGCCGAGCAGCAGCTGGTTGCGGCCCAGCTGGTGGGTGCTGGTGAGCTGCCCAAAGGCGATGTTCTGCTGCGCCCGGTACACGGTGGTGCCGTACACCGAGTTCTGGTGGTGGGTGTTCAGCGACGTACTCAGCTGCACGTTCTGCCCCGGAATGGGCAACTGGTAAGCCCCGATAATTTCGGCTCGGTTGGTATAAATCGACTCGGCGTAGATGCTGTCGCCGCCCCGAAACTCAGGGGTCCACTGCATTTGCCCGCCCCAACGGTTCTCGTAGAGGTAGCGCGCGGCCAGCGACGCCACCCGGCCTTCGGGCCGGGCCAGCGTCAGCTTGTCGAACACGGAAATGCGCTTGGATAGCGTCATGTCGGTGAAGCCGTCGCCGTTTTTGTCCAGCGGCCGGTCATACACGAAGCCGTTCACGCCGAATAGCGAGGTTACCGCGCCCTTCTTGGCTTTCAGGGCCAGGTCCATGTTTAGCTCCCCCCAGCCGGTCACGAAGGCGTCGGCGGCCACGTTGGCGGCTTTCTCGGGGTTCTTGGTGATGATGTTAATCAGCCCGCCCACGGCCTCCGAGCCGTAGAGCGTGGAGGCCGGCCCTTTCACGATTTCGATGCGCTCGACCAGGCTGTTGGGGATGCCCGTGAGGCCGTACACCGTGCTCAGGCCGCTCACAATGGGCATGCCGTCCAGCAAAATCATGGTGTAAGGACCTTCCAAGCCGTTGATGTGGATGTCGCCGGTGTTGCACACGTTGCAGTTGAGCTGTGGGCGCACGCCGTTCACGGTTTGCAGCGCCTCAAACACCGACGGCGTGGGGTTCTTCTTAAAATAAGTGGGGTTGTATACCTCCACCGGCACGGCCGATTCGAGCCGGGCCACGGGGTTGAGCGTGCCGGACACCACGACTTCGCCCAGCTCCTGGCCACCGCCCAAAGTGAGCGTCACGGTTTGGGTTTGGCCGGCTACGGCGGTGAGGGCGCGCTGGGCGGGCTGGTAGCCTACTGCCGAAGCCACCAGCGTAAGCGGACCGGCCGGCAAGTCGGGCAGGGTGAAGGTGCCGGTTTCACCGGCCGTGGTGCCAATGGGCGCGCCGGTCACCGCCACGCTGGCGAAGGGAACGCCCTTGCCGTCGCGGTCGCGCACGGTGCCGCGCACGGTAGCCGTTTGGGCCCAAAGCAGGGCGGGGAAGAATAGAAGAAAGAGGGATAATGTTTTCATATATATAAGTACTTATAAATAAATCCTATTCTTGCGTTACCTCCTATGCCCCTTCGGTGAAAGTTTGCCAGAGCAGAAAAACGTTGAGCGCAATGATTATCCCCGATATCACCCAGGCCACGACCTTCACCACCGGCTTGTTCACGAACACACCCATCTTGGCTTTATTGCTAGTGAAAAGCACCAGCGGCACCACCGCGAAGCTGAGCTGAAACGACAGTATAACCTGGCTCAATACCAGCAGTTGGCCGGTCCCTTTTTCGCCGTAGATGATGGTCACGAATAGGGCTGGCACCACTGCAATGCTGCGCGTGATGAGCCGCCGCAGCCAGGGCTTGAGCTTGAGATTTAGGAAGCCTTCCATCACAATCTGGCCGGCGAGGGTACCGGTGAGCGTCGAGCTTTGGCCCGAGGCCAGCAGCGCCACGGCAAACAGCACGCTGGCCGCCCCGGCACCGAGAACGGGCGTGAGCAGCTTGTGAGCATCGGTGATATCGGCCACGTTTTCGTAGCCCTTGCCGTGGAAGGCCGCGGCGGCCGTGACAAGAATGGCCGCGTTCACGAAAAACGCCAGAAACAGCGCCACCGTGGAGTCGATGGTGGCAAACTTGATGGCCGAACGCTTACCCGGCTCGTCCTGCGGGAAAGCTCGGGTCTGGACGATGCTGGAGTGCAGGTAGAGGTTGTGCGGCATCACGGTAGCGCCCAAAATGCCGATGGCCACGTACAGCATGGCGGGGTTGGTCACGATTTCGAGACGGGGCATCAAGCCCTTGCTCAGGGCCACCCAGTCGGGATTCGACGCCACGATTTCGTAGACGAAGCACCCAAAAATCAGAAATATGAGGCCCGCCACAATGCTCTCGATGATTCGAAAGCCTTTGTTCTGAAAGTAGAGCACCACCAGCACGTCGAGGGCCGTAAATACCACGCCCCACGCCAGCGGCAACCCAAACAACAGGTTGAGGGCAATGGCGGAACCGATAACCTCGGCCAGGTCGCAGGCGGCGATGGCAATTTCGCACAGCACCCAGAGCACCAGACTCACGGGGCGCGAGTAATGGTCGCGGCAGGCCTGGGCCAGGTCGCGGCCGGTCACAATGCCCAACTTGGCTGCCAGGTGCTGTAGCAGCATGGCAAACAAGTTGGAAATCAGCACCACCGAGAGCAGGGTGTAGCCGTAGCGGGCGCCGCCGGCAATGTCGGTGGCCCAGTTGCCAGGGTCCATGTAGCCCACGGCAATGAGCAGGCCAGGACCCCAAAAGGCCATCAGCTTGCGCCAGAACGAGGCATCGGCGGCCGGCACCCGAATGCTGGCGTACACCTCGCTCAATGAGTTGCCATGGCGGGCGCGGCGCCAGCCGGCCTCAGGCACGGGCTGCTTGGTATCAGTAACAGTAAAAGGAGGCACGTTAAGCAATTGGTTCTAAGCAAAGATACTCTATTTTTAGGCTAGCCTAAAAATATTTTTCGACTGCCTTAAATACAGAAAAATTAAAAAAAGGTTTCAACGTTGGGCTATGTTTTTAGCTACTGGTGTTACGGTTAGCTCTTCACTGTGCAAATGGAGCTCGTCAGGGCCTGAGCAGTTCAGGTTGTTGCCCGATTTACTTAGCCCTAATGCCCGACCTTTGCCCTGTAATCCGCTTTGCATGACGCCCACTCAAATCAAGCGCCGCCTTGGCCTGCTGTCCCTCGTTGTCAGCGTGGTTCTGGTGGCTATAAAATTCTACGCCTACTACCTCACCCGTTCGCAGGTGGTTCTCACCGATGCGCTCGAGAGCATCATCAACGTATTCACCAGCGGGTTTGCCCTCTACAGCATCTATCTGGCCAGCCTGCCCAAGGACGAAAACCATCCCTACGGGCACGGCAAGGTCGAAAACCTCTCGCTGGGCTTTGAGGGCGGATTGATTTTTATGGCCGGTGCCTACATCCTCTACAAGTCTGGCTTGGCCATGCTCAACCCGCAGCCCGTGGCCCGGCCCGACTGGGGCGTGCTGCTGCTGGCCAGCACCGCCGTGGTGAACTTAGGCGTGGGCCTGCTGCTGGTGCGCAACGGTAAGAAGCTGAAATCGTTGGCGCTGGTGGGCGACGGGCAGCACCTCTACATCGATGCCCTCACGTCCATTGTCTCCTCGGCAGCCCTGCTGCTGGTGGCTGCCACTGGCGAGGTTCGATTTGATGCCGGCGCCGCCTTGCTGCTGGGTGGCTTCATCCTAGTGAATGGCGGGCGCATGCTTCGCCGCTCCATTTCGGGGCTAATGGACGAAACCGATACCGCCACCGTGACTGAGGTAATCGCGGAGCTGCAAGCCCAACGCCGCGCCCCTTGGATAGACGTGCACAACCTGCGCGTACAGCGCTACGGCGCCAACCTGCACATCGACTGTCACATGCAGATGCCTTACTACTTCACCCTGGAGCAGGTGCATACCCAGTTGCACGACATCGAAGAGCTCATCCGAGCCCGCTTTGCGGTGGAAGTAGAGATGTTCGTGCACGCCGACCCCTGCACGTTTGCCGCGTGCTCTTTGTGCCTCATGCCCGACTGCCCCGTACGCCAACATCCCCTCAAGCACGAGGTGAAATGGGACTTGCACAACGCCGTGAAGAACCAGCGCCACACGCTGGAAGAAGGCGTTAGGGTGAGCTGGTAGAGGCTATAGGCGGGTTCAGATAAACGAGCGTGGCTGTTGCAGAAGTCGTGAAAGAGCGACAGGATGCCGTTAACCAGTGAATCCGTGTTCAAAATGACCGTCCAACCGCTCTTTAGGTCCTTGTTTACAGGCGCCACTACTCTTGGGCCTTACGATGGGGAGTTCTGCAACAGCCACGAGCGTTTTGCCTAAAAAAAGTAAACTACCATACCTGCCTTCACAAGGACATTTTTCGCTTGAGTTGCAATCAGGTGCCGATTAGCCGCAGGTATAGCGGATTTATCTTCTTTGTCCCAGGGGCTTTACTGAGTCTTTGTACAGGGCCAGATTCGGCGTTTCCCCGATGCCCATTTCCGAATCAATATAGTATTCTCCAGTATGCGTTTTAAAGTATAGGCCTGTCCGGCCTAGTATTTTAACGATGCCTTCTTCAGCGTGGAATTCATCCATCATGTTTTAAAAGATTAGTCCGATTAGCAAAACGGGCGTTATTTATGACTTAATAGACCACCGCGCTTCAATTCCAACGGGGGTTCATGGGCAAGGGCTCCGGCTCGCCGGAATGTCGCTTGTTAACCACGGGAATGCAGGGGACTCCACTGATACTGGTCGGGTTGCTTTCCCCGTAGCCCTTTCCCTACTTATCGGCACACCGGAGTAGTTTGATTTTAACGTCCGCCCGCTGGTTGACGACGCAGTTCATCTCCTCGAGCATCGCTGCATCCCACGTCGTCAAGGTGTAGCCGAAGGTGAGGGTTTGCCCCCGTCGCAGCAGCACCCCGCAATCGGAAACCATTACGTCCGCCCGCTCGGGATGACTGAGGTCCCAGTTGATGCAAGTCCACCTTTTACTTCCTTTGGCACGACTAAACAATTGCGCCTCGATGCGTTCTGTCGGGCCATGGCTTTGCACGGTGAACACAAACGGCTGCTGGGCTGTCGCGGGGTAGGAGAGAAACGTAATGGTGGGTGCCGTGGCGGGAGGGAGCGTTCGTGGAGTCGGGGCGGGCACGAAGGCGAAAAAGAGCGAGAGCAGCGGGGACACCATCACGCAAGTTAAAATAGTGGGTAAAAGAAACCGGTGAGTTTCCAGTATCTCTCCCTACCCTATTCCACCACGAGTTGGCGGGTGGCCCTGCCCGCCGCGGTTTGGGCCTGCAGCAGATACGTGCCGGGGCGCAGGGTGCT